>CAVGNR010000009.1:0-96614 GCA_963630675.1 Escherichia coli | reverse complement strand
TCACTACAGAAAGGCACAATAAAAGGGGTCCTACTCACCTTTTGGGTTTTCGAACACCCCCATTTTAGAACGATACCCAAGAATCCATTACAATTGATGTATTCTACAGGTTCGTTTAGATTTCGATTTGGTGGAACATAACGGGATCGAACCGTCGACCTCCTCGTTGCGAACGAGGCGCTCTCCCATCTGAGCTAATGTCCCAGCAAGTCCATATTATAATTTTCTCAAAGGGAAATGAAAATCTCTTTTTTATTTCCGACTATCCCTATCGTCCTCGTCAAGATAACCATTGCCCATCATCTTGCTATAAAAGCAAGATTCCAAAGACAAGCAGCGCCAATCCCACAATAATCGAAAGGCCAGAGCAAACATATCAAATCACTTTGTGAGGAATTGCCTCATCCATATTCATAATCCATCCTTGTATAAATGATTCTAAAAACAGGCGAGAAAATCGTTAGGAAAGATCTTTGGAAAAACAAAGGCTTTTTACAATTTCAAAATAGTTCCGTTCATAGCTTCTTTTTTGAAATCCAAATAGGATTCCTTATTAAGAAATTCCAATAATTTTTCCATGCAAAGAACAAGATTTTTTCCTAACATCGTAAAACGAATTGTAAAGTAAGGCTTTTTCTTTCGGATTTTTCTAACGTTTCCATTCTGAAAATTCAAAGGATGTTTTTTCATCGATTTTCTTCAAAAATTATTCCTTCGATTATTCCATGTTTTTGCTTCTCTTCTATACATCGTCTAGCCTGTTTTTGCCCTCAATTGTAAGATTTTTGCTTTTTTCTTTTGATGGTTTCTATCCTTTAAAAATCAAGACTCTTTTTTCCTTTTTTAAGCGCATTAAATATACGTATGGAAAAAGTCATTGGGATCATCGATTTAAAAAGTTTCTACGCCTCATGCGAATGTGCCGTAAGACATCTCGATATCTTTAAAACGCCTCTGGTTTGTTGTGATCCTTATCGTTCAAAATCTTCAATTGTTATGTCCGTAACCCCTTATCTAAAAGAAAGATACGGCGTAAGCAATGTCTGTAGAAAAAGAGATTTGCCAACCATCCCAGGAATGATTTATGCCGTACCAAGGATGTCTTATTACCTGCAAGTTTCTTCCTATGTCGTTAACATCTTCTTGAAGTACGTTTCCTATGAGGATTTGCACGTTTATTCGGTAGATGAAAGTTTCTTGAATCTTGGCCCTTATATAAAGATGTACGGCAGCCCAGAACGAATGATCCAATTGATTCAGCAAGAGATATTTAATCGACTTGGTTTGATTGCAACAGCAGGCATCGGTCCAAATATGTTCCTTGCAAAGATTGCTTTAGATAATGAAGGCAAGAAAAAGAAGCCGTTTCTTGCTCATTGGACATATGAAGATGTGCCTACCAAGCTTTGGAAGATTAAGCCCATCGATAAAATATGGTCTATTGCCGAAGGAACAAAAAGCCATCTTGCAAGAATCGGTATCAATAGCCTTGAAGGTCTTGCGAAGGCGAATTCCAAGTTTCTTGAAAGGGAGTTCGGAGTGATGGGTCTTCAATTAAAAAACCTAGCCAATGGAAGAGATGGTTCCAATATCCGAGAAAAAGTGGTTCCCCTCAATCCGTCCTTATCTAACGGGCAGACTCTTAGAAAGCCATTATTCCCAAACGAATGTGTGCTTCTTCTTAGAGAAATGACAGATGAACTTGCTATTAGACTAAGGAAAGAAAACTATCTTGCTGGGAAAATTGGAGTTTGGGCAAATATGGAGAATGGCTCTTATAGCAAGGAAATGAGTATCCCCTACCCAACGGATTCTACAAAGGAACTATTCCAAGATATTCAACATGCTTTCTTTGAGAAGATTCCTTACGAAAAGATATATGGGTTAAGTATTTCTTTTGGAAAATTATCGAAAAAGAAACAGATTCAGCTTTCTTTATTTGAAGACGTATTTCAAAAAGAGAAAGAAGAACGTTTTGATGATGTTATGGACAAAATACGCGAGACATATGGTCGAAATGCCATCTTTCGTTGCTCTGCTTTACTAGAGAATTCAACAATAAGACAGAGACATATGCAAATAGGAGGACATAGAGAATGAGAGAAAGAGGAATGTTAAAATGGGCTCCTTATAAATCTTTGGAGCAGCAGGCGGATTATTTAGCGAGAATGGAATACGAAAGAAACAAAATCCCTTGCCCCCAAATATCATCCGACAAAGCAGAAGAGATCAACGAAATCGTTTCGAATTATCATAATGAGACTGTTGTAGCTAAATATTGGCACGATGGCTACATTTACACCATACACGGGAAAATCACAGAAATATCTTCTATTTATAAATATTTGAAGGTGGAAGATGTAGAGATTTCTTTTACGAGATTAACCAATCTTTCCTATGAGCAATAAAGTCTCTATCTTTTTCGAAACGAAAAGGGATATGATTATTTTGTTCAAAGGAGAAACAACTATGGAAAACGAAACACAAAACCAAGTAATGCCTGAAAACGAGAATAAAGAAGAAGTTCCTAAAAAGAAGGAAAGAAAATCAATCAATTTTGGAAAAGGCGGCCTTCTTTGGTCCATTTGGAATTTTTTAGAAGCGGCATTAATTCTTGTCTTGGGTATCATTTGCTTTGTCTATACGGCAAAGGCATCTGCAAATAATAGCGATATCAGCTATGACAAAGTCATTTCGGTCATCTTATTTATCGGGGGTATTTTCTTAATCCTCGGTGGGGCTCTTAAGATCGTTGTTAATTTCTTGCCAGTCATTGCAAGAAGTGTAACGGACGCTATCATCAAAGAGAAAATCAAATCTCAATTATCTTATGACTTAGTCGTTGGTGGCGCGATTGAGTTGGCAATCGGTATTGCCTTTGTCATTTCTTATACAAATAATGGCGGGCTCTTAGATCAAATGGTTAGCTTCATCGCTCAATTCTTAGCCATCTTTATCGGAACGTTGGTGACGGTCGCAGGCGCTAGCTTGATTTTATTTGCTGTTGGCTTTATCGTTTCCAAACTCTATAAACTCTATTTGCCTATCATTGAAATCGTATTTGGCGCTGCACTTATTGCCTTAGGCATCGTCGTCTTTATTTATCTTGCAGGAAATGCAGATTTAACAAAGATGATTTCCCTTGTGATTCTTGGCATTATTCTTGTCTTAGCAGGCGTTGCGATGGCAATCTTAACAATCGTTGAAATTAACAAGATCCGTGTTGCAAAAGCAATGGTCAATACCGCAAAGGATACCATTGAAACTGAAATCGTCGAAACAAAAAAATAACGACTAATTTCTAAAAATAACGAAGAGCTGTATTAATGAATGTCGTTAAACAGCTCTTTTTTATTGCTTATTGAATATGATTGGTCTTTGCCCAAGAGGAAGGATCATCTACGCCAAACCAGCTTCCAAAGGTAAACACTTTGCCAGTACGGATAATCCAAATAATGTTGAAAACCCAAAAGACAAAGAAAAATTCCAGGCAAAACAAGCAATCTAGTAAAAGCAATATCCAAGATTTAGCACGGATGTCTTTGATAAATCGATAAATGACAAAAAGAGGGTTTAATAGGATTGCAAAAACAATTTTAATTCCCCTTGAAAGTTCATCGATAAAATCAAGATATGCCATTAATCACGATATGCCTCCAAAAGATTTTCCAACAAAGCTAAACGAGTTAATAAACCCACTCCACCAGGAACAGGAGTTTGTAATTTGACAGGTAAATTTGGAACGAAATCCCCATGAAGATGTCCATCTTCTCCACGATTGATGCCAACGTCAACAAGATAAGCATCCGCTTTATACGTATAGGTATTATCCCAACTAAACATTCTACCCACCGCTGAAACAATTAAATCAGCATGGGCGAAATAGAATTCTTTGTCTTCCCTAGAAGTCTTGCTATGAAGTTGAGCGACGTTACAATCTCTTTCCAATAACATTCTAGCCATAGGTTTCCCGACAATTTCACTACGTCCTAATACAACGGCGTTTTTCCCCTTAAAAGAAAAGCCTTCGTGAGTAAGATACTGAATAATGCCTTTTGGGGTACAAGGATCGAAAGCACTTCCGAGAGTAAAACCATCCACGTCTTTCTTAGGAGATATGGTTTGATTAATCATTTCGACAGAAATATGTTTTGGTAAGGGTAGTTGGACGATAATCCCATCAATATTCGAATCAAGATTTTGTTTACGAATCGTAGAAAGAAGTTCTTCTTGGGAAACATTTTCATCAAAAATGGTTTGAATAGCCTTGATGCCCACTTCTGCAGCATCCTTCTTTTTTCCACGGACATAGGCTTCCGATGCTGGGTCGTTTCCTACTGTAATAATAGAAAGGACAGGAACCCTGTCCAAGCCTTGGATTTCTTTTTTTAATTCTTCTTTACGAAAAGCAACGTATTCTTTAATTGTCATAATATTACCTACACCCCCATTGTAATAGTTACGAAAAATCATTTCACTAAAGAAGGGAAAAGAAACCGATAATTATCGACTGATATTATAGAAAAAACTATAATAATTGCAGGAGAATTAAAGGAGAAAAATATGGATGAAAAATTAACCCCTCTTTTTACGCCATGGAAGATTCGTGACCTTGAGATCAAAAATCGTTTTGTCATGACTTCGATGGGCGGCACATCCTTGTTTGGATGGATGGAAGTTAACCATTTTGATAAGGAAGCAGCCAAATTCCTTCTCGATAAAGCAGAACATGATGTCGGTCTTATCTTGCCAGGGATTCAGCCTGTTTATAACCCTATGTTGGGACAATGGCTTTATAAGAAAAAAGGCATGTATAAGAAGCTCAAGCCATTTATGGAAGAGATCCATAAACATGGTGCGAAAATGTTTATCCAATTAACAGCGGGATTCGGACGTTCTTTTACCATTTCCCCAGCAATGGAAAAATTATATACCAATCGTTTCTTACGTCTTTTGTCGAAACCAATTATGAATTTCGATAAGATTTGCGCTTCCTCAAGCCCATCTCCAAACCGTTGGTCAGATAAAGTCCCATCCCGTGAGATGACCATCAAAGAAATTCATAAATTCGTTATGGCTTTTGCCAAAACAGCAAAACTTTTAAAGGATGCAGGTGTTGATGGCGTAGAAATTCACGCAGTTCATGAAGGCTATCTTTTAGATCAATTCACTTTGCAATATGTAAATAAGCGTACAGATGAATACGGCGGTTCTTTTGAAAATCGTTATCGTTTCCCGGTTGAAATTGTCAAAGCAATCAAAGAAACTTGTGGAGAAGATTTCCCTGTTTCCTTACGTTATTCCGTTGTTTCTAAAACCAAAGGCTTTAATTCTGGTGCCTTACCTGATGAAACCTTCAAAGAAGCCGGAAGAGATATGGAAGAATCCGAGAAAGCAGCCAAATATCTCCAGGATGCTGGATACGATATGCTCAATTGCGATAACGGAACATATGATGCGTGGTATTGGGCTCATCCACCTATATACATGCCTGAAAACTGTAACCTTGCGGATGTGGAACACATTAAGAAATTTGTCAGCATTCCAGTAGTTGCTGCAGGTCGTATCGATCCTCTTGTTGGCGCAGAAGCCGTAAAAGAAGGAAAAGTTGATGCCTTAGGTTTTGCTAGACCTTTCTTAGCCGATGGAGCATGGGTAAGTAAATTAAAGGAAGGACACCCAGAAGAAATCCGTCCATGTATTTGTTGCCATAATGGTTGTTTCAATATGTGCCACTACAAAGGGACGTCAAATGATCAAAGCTTAAGTGATTCCTTACACATGGCACGTTGTGCAGTAAATGCGGAAACAATGCAAACAACCGTCCACTACATCAAGAAAGCAAAACATTCTAAGAAAGTCGCCATCATTGGAGGTGGCATTGGTGGAATGGAAGCGGCACGTATAGCAAAACTTCGTGGATTAGAGCCAGAAATCTATGAAAAGACCAATCATCTTGGCGGCGTATTCCTTCCTGCCTCAAGCGCATCCTTCAAAGGAAAATTGAGAGAATTATTAGCTTGGTATGAATTACAGATGAAGGAATTAAATATCCCTGTCCATTTAAATACGGAAGTAAAGAATCTAAAAGATTTGAAAGCAGACGAATACATTATCGCAACCGGAAGCAAAGCAAAGAAGATCCCTGTTCCTGGAATTGAAAAAGCCATGGATGCAGTTGATTATCTTTCTGGCAAGAAAGTAGGCGACACCGTAGCCGTTATTGGCGGAGGCCTAACTGGATGTGAGGTAGCCTACGAATTAGCCTTATCCGGAAAGAAGCCAATCATCATTGAATTCCAAGATGATTTAATCAAACAAACGGGTATATGTATGGCAAATTCCCAATACCTAAGAGATTATTTTGCCTTGCATCAAATTCCTGTCCATCTAGAAACCTCTCTTAAAGAGATTCAAGAAGGCAAGATTATTTGTAAGAGCAAAACCGGAGACATTGAGATTCCGTGCGATTCCGTAATTCTTTCTGTCGGATATAAACCTACCCCATTAATGAAAGAGGGGAAACACATCCATCTTATTGGCGATTGCAAGAAAATCGGAAATCTTCGTAGTGTCATTTGGGGCGCTTACGATGTCGTTATGAAACTATAAAGAAAGGAAAAAGCATATATGTATCAAGCGAAAATGAAATTAAACCAAGAAGAGCAAGATATATTAGCGGGTAAACAAGGCAAAACAATGGCCAAGATGATGGAAGTCTTGGTCCGTTATGGAGACGCTTTCGGAGCGGATTGCCTTGTCCCTGTCACCCATAAGAAAGCTCATTTTGTTACAAGCTTCGGTTTAGGTCTTTTAAAAGGCGTTTATCCTCTTATGGATGAACTTATTGCAGCGGGTTGCAAAGTCGAAGGCGGATTTAGCATGGATCCAAGACCTTTGGATTATAAAAACGTCAAATGTGACCCTCTTGAGAAACTTGTTTTTAACAATTTCATGTATAACAAGCAAAAAGTTTATGAGGAGCAACTTCAAAAGATCGGTTTAAAAGATCCAGAAGACGCTTTCTCTTGCACTTGTTATTTAAAAGAGATGGGAAACACGCCTAAGAAAGGCGATATCCTCTCATGGAGTGAATCTTCAGCCGTTGTCTTTGCTAACTCCGTCTTAGGCGCAAGATGTAACCGTAACTCCGGTATTCTTGATATGTTTGGAGCAATCTTAGGCAAGACCCCTAATTTCGGTTTCATCACCGATGAAGGAAGAAAGGCTGATTGGAAAATCATCCTCAAAACAAGTAAAAAACCGGAAGCGCAAATTCTTGGCTCTGCAATCGGTATTAAAGTCATGGCTGAAGTCCCTTATGTTGTCGGTTTAGACAAATACTTAAAGGACTTGCCAGATGAAGACACATTGGCATATTTGAAGGACTTTGGCGCTGCTACAGCCTCCAATGGTGCGGTTGGTCTTTACCATATTGAAAATATCACCCCTGAAGCAAAGGAGTTAGGAACAAAGCTTTTGAAAGACAACGTCAAAGAATATGTCATTGACGATGCCGAATTAGAAAGAATCTATAAATCTTATCCAGTCATGTGGAAAAAGATGGACGCAAAGGTACATCGTTGTTTCATCGGTTGCCCTCATCTTACCTTAAAACAACTTGAAAATTGGACAGACGACATTGTGAATGGCTTAAAGAAATCCGGAAAGAAGAAATTGGTTATCGATACCGTTTTAACTTCTTCCCCTGCTGTCATCAAAGAGTTCCAAAAAGAAGAGAGATATCAAAAACTCTTAGCCACAGGAGCACATGTCTCTTATATTTGCCCATTGATGTATGCGGATAACCCAATTTCTGGGAAAAAGGTTTTAATGACCAACTCCAATAAATTAAGAACGTATACCCAAGCACGTTATTTCAAAGATCAAGATGTCTTAGAAATGATTACTGGCCAAAAGGAGGTCAAATAAGATGAAAGAATTCCACGGTCGCGTAATCCAAGCGCAAAATTGGACTGGTGAAGCAATCGTTTCCCATCAAGGTTTCAACACTTTGGCTTCTTGCCAAACAAGCGCCTTGTTAGCCACATCGAAAAAGATCATCGTTTCCGATCAAAATAATAAGGACCTATATAAAAAGAACATTACCGGCAAAGCTCTTTGCCTTCCTGAAACCATCGGCTCAACAACCGGTGGCATGGTCATCCAAACCATTGCCGTTCGTTCTTTAGCTCCTAAAGCATGGCTTTTCTCCCATCATATTGATCCATTGGCTGCTTCTGGCATTATTCTTTCTAACGTTTGGAATGATGCGGGATTGATTGCCATAGATGAATTAGGCGATGATTTCCTTGATGCCGTTAAGAGTGGCGACAAAATCACCATTAAAGAAGACGGAACAGTCATTGTTGAATAATCACTAAACTTAAAAGGCGTCTCATCTCAAATTAGATGGGACGTTTTTTGTTTTTAGAGTATTAAAAAAGCCCCATATGGGGCAATTATTAGAAGATGTAAGGCAAGAATGCCATTGCAGCTGCAGCCGAATCCGTTGAGCTAGAAGCGTCAGAGGAGGAACTCTTTCCTCCAACCAACATGATTAAGATTGCTAAGAATAAGAAAAGAATAGCAAATCCGAAGGTTAACCAAGAGATGACTTTTTCCGATCCTCTTTCCTTCGTTTTGGCAAAAACGTTCAAGCCACCACCAGTGATAGCACCGGAAGCACCTTCCGATTTACCACCTTGGAGAAGGCTAAGGACGATGACGATCAAGGAAATAATGATGAAGACAATATCGTACCACTGCATATTTTTAATTACCTAACAAGCATCCTAAAAAGAACGCCCTATAACTTTAGTATAGAAAAGAGCTTTTCGCAATGAGAGATTACTTATAGAAATACTCATTTTCGATTATTTTCCTTCTCAAATTCTTCTTTAAGAAGAAGAAATTCATCCAATATGTCTTTATGAGTGTCATTCCCGTACATTTTACGGAATTTCTCAATATTCCACGGTTTTTCCGCAACATTGCCAATTCCTTTGCTATGAATCTTTATCCATTGGCAATAATGACGAATGACGGTGTCTGGGTGAAGATAATGTTGATCGTTATAACGGGGAGAAAGAATTTTCTTATATTTTTTCATTCCACGGTTCAAAGCGGTTTGATCCGGCATGAAATAACGGTTGTGATTGATTTTATGGCGAACTAAATCGAAATGATGGTTCTCTCTTAATTTAGTTAAATCCATCAAAAGCACGCCGGAATTGCAGTAGTTTTTGCCTAACCAATAGGAACCAACTTCATCTTTTACCATGCCAATATCCTTGTCTCCAAGAGATTCAGAGAAGACGGTATATAAGTCGCCTGTAACAACCAAATCCACGTCTAAATAGAGGAGTTTATCACCAAATTCCGGATGATAATCCGCTAGAAGACGAATCATGGATAAAGGAGAAAACTTCCCATTGAAATTAGGGCTTTTTCCGAAAATTGAAATGACTTCATCACTAAGATCAACAAGGGTGATTTTGCTTTGAGGATTATATTTTTGAATCGTTTTTTCAATAAAGAGAGATTGCTCTTTCGTAAAGGCAAAGAAATCTTTCTTCTTTGTTTTGAAATTTCCTGTTGCTAAAAACACATTTAAAGGATGTTTCGTATTTTTAGCCGCAGATAATAAAGTGATTAATAAGCCATCAAAACATTTCTTATCAAGGCAAAAAAGTAAATTGATAGAAGTTTGGTTAGTCATAAAGTTCCTTTAAAGAGAGAATTTTCTTCCCTGAATAATCAGTGTATTCTCCTTTTCTATCTATTAGTATACCATCTATCTCTGCATTTTCCGCACAAGCTACATCTTGCAAAGAATCACCGATGTAGATGCATTCTTTTTTGCCAGGATTGCCAGATAATTCCATCGCTTTCAATAATGGCTCTGGGTGAGGTTTTGCTTCTTTGGTGCTATTTCCACCAACATAAAAATCAAAACATTCGCTTAAGTGATGAATTTCCATTACACGATGGATATAATCCGTGTGATTTCCGGAAACGATGGCAATCTTCTTGCCCATTCCCTTTAATTTTAAAAGGATTTCTTTTGCATCAGGAAAGATAGAGATCTTAGAAATCTCTTCGTCTTTGTTCATTTCTAAGGTCATTACTTCATAAACATGGAGCATCCTTTTCTCTTCGTGAATGCCTAGTTTGTCACACATCTGAACAAAAGCCATATGCATCAATTCATTTACGTCATCTTCTGAAAGAAAGACGCCTTCTGTGGCAAATGCAACCTGGAAAGGATGGATCAATGAAGGAAAAGAATTGGCCAATGTGCCATCAAAATCGAAATAGTAATAATTGTACTCTTTCATTTTGCTAATTCTCCTTTTAATTCAAAGATGATGTCACGTATTTGAGCTGCGCGCTCAAAGTCATAGACTTTTGCCGCCTCTCTCATTTCTTTCTCTAACTTCTTAATTTGAGTCTCACTATCTTTCTTAGAAAGATGTTTCTTCACATTCTTAGCGAAATTCTCTTCTTCCGAATCTGTATTAGATAATGGAGGTCTTATATCTTTCACGATGGTCTTAGGAATAATGTCATGCTCTGCATTATAAGTTTCTTGGATTTTTCTTCGACGATTGGTTTCATCGATGCACCCTCTCATCGAATCCGTAATGTAATCGGCATACATGATGACCTTGCCATTCGCGTTTCTAGCCGCACGTCCCGTTATCTGGATAAGAGAGGTTTTAGAACGCAGGAAGCCCTCTTTATCCGCGTCTAAAATGCAAATAAGGGAGACCTCTGGAATATCAAGGCCTTCACGAAGAAGGTTAATGCCTACAAGGACGTCATATTTTCCTTTTCTTAATTGATAAATGATTTCCGTTCTTTCGAGGGTCTTTGTCCCGTTTTGTAAATAAGTGACTTTAATGCCTTCACCTTTTAGATAGGAGGTAAGATCCTCTGCCATCTTGATGGTAAGAGTAACGATCATCACACGTTCATTCTTAGCGATTCTTGTTTTGATTTCTTGCATCATGTCGTCAATCTGTCCAAGAGGCTTACGGACCTCGATAATAGGATCAAGCAGACCGGTTGGACGGATAACTTGTTCCACCACTTCGCCATCGGTTTTTCCTAATTCATAGTCGCCTGGAGTTGCTGATGTGCAGATGACATTCTTTGGCATAAGGGCTTCAAATTCAGCAAAATTAAGAGGTCTATTATCTAAAGCGCTTGGTAAACGGAAACCATATTCCACCAAGGTTTCTTTACGAGAGCGATCTCCAAAATACATTCCTCTCACTTGGGGGAAGGTAACATGGGATTCATCGACTAAAAGAAGGTAGTCTTCTGGGAAATAATCCATTAAGCAGAATGGCCTCTCACCTGATTTTCTTTGATCGATGTGGCGAGAATAGTTTTCAATACCCGGGCAACGTCCAAATTCTTGCATGGATTCAATATCTTGTCTTGTTCTCATTTCAAGGCGTTCCGCTTCAAGGAGTTTTCCTTCTTTTTTAAAATAAGCGAGACGTTCATCTAGTTCTTTTGATATGCTCTCGCATGCTTTGTTGATTCTTGCTCTCGTTGAAGCATGGTCGTAGGCAGGATAAATTGGATAAGTTAAATACGATTTATGGAATTCTTCGGTAAGCTTATTGATTTCCGAGATTTTTTCAACATCATCGCCAAAACAATCAATGCGGATGTAATAATCGCTTGGAGTCATAGGGCAAATGTCAATAACATCGCCATGCACACGGAAATTACCGGGGTTCAAATCAAAATTGTTTCGTGTGTATTGAGAATCCACTAAGCGTTCGAAAAACTTCTTTCGGTCTAGAGTCTCTCCTTCACGAACTTCAAAAACGAGGCCACTATATTCTTCTGGATCGCTTAATCCATAAATGGCGGCAACAGAGGCCACAACAATCGTGTCTCTTCTTTCAAGGATGGAGTTTACAGCACTGGTTCTAAGTTGCTCAATTTCGTCATTCATCATGGCGTCTTTAGCAATATATGTGTCCGTCTTTGGCACATAAGCTTCAGGCTGATAAAAATCAAAGTTCGAAACGAAATATTCAACACGGTTCTCAGGAAAAAGTTCCTTAAACTCACCGTATAGTTGAGAGGCAAGAGTTTTATTATGCACCAAAACAAGGGTGGGACGATTTAAGGCTGCAACGATATTCGCGTCTGTAAAGGTTTTCCCTGTGCCGGTAGCACCTTTAATGACTTGAAATTGTTTGCCCTCTTCCACACCTTTTAAAACTTCGGCGATAGCATTGGGCTGATCTCCGGTTGGCTTATAAGGCGAAACAAGTTTGAATGGATGGGATGCGTCACTCATCTTTTTTTCCTTTGTTTTTCTTAGGAAGAGGCAAGAAACCATCACCATGAATGGAGTTGGCTTTTGTAAAGGAAATGAAGGCGTTAGGATCTAATTCCGCTATCTTATTCTCTAATTCCATTTGTTCGGATTTATTGATAACGATGCGAACGAGTTTTCGTTTTTCTCCGGTGTAGCCTCCGACAGCGTCAAAAAGAGTCACTGAATGGTCAAGCTCATCAAAAACAAATTGAGAAATCTCTTCGTATTTATCAGAAATAACATCGACAATAACAAAACGGTCCGCGTTAATGTAGACGAATTGAATGGCAATGGAACACGTCAAAGCGGAAAGAATGCCACCTAAACAACAAATTCCTATGCTTGGTTGATTAAGTCGAGCTAATGTTGCAGCTAAAATCAAAACCCCATCAATCAAAAAGCTAGATAAATCTTCTTTGATGGAAGTGAATTTAGCCAAAATGCTAGAAAGAATTGCGAATCCGCCCGTTGAAGCATGTCCTAAGAAAGCAAGAGCGACTGCTACACCATCTAAAATTCCGCCGCATAAAGCGCAGATAATAAGGTTTGCAACATCTGAGCCCTGCAATTGGTAATTCAGCAAAGACGAAGCCCCGTTCAAATTCGGATAAAGAGCTCCTAATCCTAAATGAGTCCCTACATCAAGACGATAGAATAAAGCATAGAAGGCAGGATAAGCGATCATCGCTATAGCGGTTTTAATAGAAAATTTCTTTCCTAATAAGAATAAGCCTAAAAACCAAAGAGCAATTTGAACAATAGCAACCACGATATCACGAATACCAAAGCCCAAAAGAGGTTCAACAAAAAAGTCGACAATGATACCAATCGAAGAAACTCCGCCAGAAACAATATCCCATTTATTGAGGAAGACTGCATCTCCAAAAGCAAAAAGGATGCAACCTATTAACACTAGGCATACATCTTTCACTTTCTTATACATTGGGGAGCGAAGTATTCTCTTTCCTTTGGCCAACATTTATCCTTGTTTCCCTTCTCTTGATAACATTTCTAAATAAGCATATAAGAAACCATCGATATCTCCGTCCATAACCCCAGAAACATCTGCGGTTTGGTAATCGGTTCGATGATCTTTTACCATCGTGTATGGACAAAAAACATAAGAACGGATCTGAGAACCCCATTCAATGTTCTTTTGTTCACCGACGATGGATTTCATTTTTGCGTCTCTTTCTTCTAGTTTGCGTTGCATCAATTTATCCGCAAGCATTTCCATACAGGTTTGCTTGTTAAAAAGTTGAGAGCGTTCAATTTCACAAGAGACCACAATTCCAGTAGGAATATGAGTGATTCTAACAGCGGAAGAAACCTTGTTAACATTCTGTCCCCCTGCTCCACCAGAACGGAAGGTATCAACACGAAGATCTTTTGGATCAATAACGACATCTGCGACTTTTCCGAATTCTGGTACGACATTTACCGAAGCAAATGACGTGTGTCTTCTTGCATTAGCATCAAATGGGGAAATACGCACTAAACGATGAACGCCTTTTTCTCCTTTTAGAAGACCATAAGCATTCTTCCCCGAGATTTTAACCATCGCACTCTTAAGACCAGCCTCTTCTCCAGATTCATAAGAATAAACTTGCCATTTATAATGATGCTTTTCTGCCCAACGACCATACATTCTAAAAAGCATATCAGCCCAATCTTGAGCTTCTGTTCCACCTGCGCCTGGATGAATTTCAAGGGTGGCGTTTAAAGTGTCATATTCACCAGTGAAAAGAAGATCGTTTCTTAATTCATGGATTTTCTTTTTTAATTCTGTTTCGGTGTCTTCGATAAGTCCTCTCATCTCTTCGGAAGAGGCGTCTGGATCTTCCAAAAGCGAAATAACCCCATCAAAATCCCCTCGGATTTGGTTATATGTATCGTATTTATATTTAGCGTCATTGAGTTTATTTACAACCTCAAGAGCGCTTTTTTGGTCATCCCAAAAACCTTCTTTATTTTGCTCCTCAGTATAGGAAGCAATATCGTTTTTCAGCTTTTCGAGGTCAAAGAGAACCACCGAGCTGCGAAACGAGTTTCCCAATTTCTTGGGCTTCTTGTTTTAATTCGACTAGCTCTTTCATATATTCCTTTTCTTTAGTAATTTGTTTTTATTTTTTGCTTGCTTCTAAAGCGGCAACCGCATCGTTATAGTCTTTGATGACTTTAGCATATGCTTCATCACCAATGAGTTGGCGGTTGGCGCGTCTAAGATTATTCGCGGCAAGTTTCACGCGATCTTCCAAACTCATATCTGGAGTTGGTTGTGGAAGAGGGTCTGCTTTCGTAAGACGATAATCCGCTAAAGAAGAATCTGTTTTTTCATTCAAATTTTCTTTAACTGGTTCAGGTTGTGGCTTTTCCTCGCTCTTTGAAGCAGGTTCAGCAACGACAATCTTTTCTGGTTTAATAGCCCCGATTGTAGTAGCAGGCTGGCTTTCTACGATCACTTTTTCTTCTGGTTCAGGTTCTTTTTGCTTTAAACGAACGTTAAGAAGGTTGAAAGTTGTATCAACAGCAGCTTTTTCGTTCATCTCTGCAAAGAGGTCATAACCTTCGTTGACGTAATCTTGAAGAGGGTTCTTTTGAGCATAGCTTCTAAGATTGATACCATCACGTAAATGAGACATGGTGTCGATATGTCCTTGCCAGTTACGGTCAATGACTCTTAAAGAAATGTTACGTTCAATCTTATCGGCATCCTCTGCAGGCCAGGTTTTACGTTTTTCAAGATAACGAGCATATAGAATTTCGCCAAGGTCTTCCCCTGCTTCTTCAATTTGCGCACCATCATAAGAAGCGGCGGAAATGGTTCCTTCTGGTAAGAACTGAGGCTCAACAAGACGTTTTAAGCTTTCGCCATTAACAATATCAAGGTTGGCGTTCTTATCAATTGCTTGCTTACAAAGATATAAGCCTGTTGTTTTGAAGAAATCGTGGACAAGATCAACGATGTCCTCTGCCATCAAGATAGCATCACGTTTCTTATAAATAATGTCTCTTTGTTTGGCCAAAACATCATCGTAGTCCTTTAAATTCTTACGGATATCGAAGTTCTTTCCTTCGATTTGTTTTTGAGCATTGGTGACAGCGCCAGTTAAGAGTCTAGATTCAATTGGCTCGCCATCTGCGTTCTTTTGAAATTGTTCACGGAGATTGTCTGGGGCAAATCTTCTTAAAAGTTCATCATCAAAAGAAATAAAGAAACGGGTGAAGCCAGGGTCTCCCTGACGTCCAGCACGGCCACGTAACTGGTTATCAATACGACGAGATTCATGACGTTCGGTTCCAAATACGCATAAGCCACCGAGTTTACGAACTTCATCGCTTAATTTAATATCGGTACCACGGCCTGCCATGTTTGTAGCAAGGGTAACGGCTCCTTTTTCGCCAGCGTGTGAAATAATTTCCGCTTCACGGGCTTGGTTTTTAGCATTCAAGACTTCATGAGGCACACCTGCAGCTGTTAGTAAGGAAGAAATTTCTTCGTTGGATTCGACAGAGACTGTACCAATTAAGATTGGTTGGCCTTTTTCGTGTCTTTCTTTAACCGCTTTAACGAGGGCGTTTAATTTTTCTTTGTGTGTCCCAAAGATGTAATCAGGAGCGTCAATACGTTGAATTGGTTTGTTGGTAGGAATGACGATGACTTTCATGTTATAGATCGTCTCGAATTCCTCTTCTTCGGTTTTTGCAGTACCCGTCATGCCAGAGAGTTTTTCGTATAAACGGAAGAAATTCTGGTAGGTAATGGTTGCCATAACGACGGTTTCTTGTTTGATTTCCACGCCTTCTTTGGCTTGAATAGCTTGTTGAAGACCATCGTTATATTCTCTACCCGGCATGATACGGCCGGTGAATTGGTCGATTAATTGAATAGTGTGCTTATCATCCACCATGTATTCAACGTCACGAGCCATGATGTAGTTGGCTTTTAAGGCTTGGTGGATTCTATGAACAAGATCTTGGTATTCAGGATCATAAAGGTTACGAATGCCGAACATCTTTTCGGCTTTGTTATTGCCTTCATCGGTCAAAGAGCAAGTTTTTTCTTTGATATCGATGGTGAAATCGACGTCTTTCTTTAAAGCTTTGACGAAACGATCTGCAACTTGATATTGGGAAGCAGCCGTTCTTGAACCGCCAGAGATAATAAGAGGGGTTCTGGATTCATCGATTAAGACAGAGTCCGCTTCATCGACGACGCAGAAATAAAGACCACGAAGAACACGACCGCTTAAATCTGGAGACATGTTATCACGAAGATAATCGAAACCAAGTTCGGAGTTGGTGGTATAGGTAATATCACATGCATACGCTTCACGTTTTTCGCTAGCGGATTTTGAGGCAAGGTTTACCCCAACGGTTAAGCCTAAGAAACGATAGATTTGTCCCATCCATTCGGCGTCACGAGAAGCAAGATATTCGTTAACGGTAATAACATGGACGCCTTTGCCAGTTAAGGCGTTTAAATAAACGGCCATCGTTTCGGTTAAGGTTTTGCCTTCACCTGTTTTCATTTCGGCGATGTCACCATTATTTAAAACGAGGGAGCCAATAATCTGAACCTGGAATGGCTTTTGATGAAGGACACGCCAGCCCGCTTCACGGGCAACAGCATACGCCTCATATTTGATAGACTCCAAACTTGCACCATTTTTGAGTTTTTCTTTAAATTCAATGGTTTTATGACGAAGCTCGTCATCCGTGAGTTTGCTCATCGCCTCATCGTAGGCAAGAACTTGTTCGGACTCACGATAATACTTGTTCAATTCTCTTTTCTCGAGATGGAATATTTTTTCAATGATATTAGCCACAGTGTTCTCCTAAAACTTCTTTGAGATTTTACCATTACCATAAATGGTAAGCAATGAAATGGAACTATCCTTTTTCATTTGAAAACTCTTTTACTCGCGCAAGCGAAAGAATCTTCACCTTCTTCGCGCCATGCTCTAAAAGGAGTTTTGTACACGCTTTCGCCGTTGCTCCAGTCGTTATTAAATCGTCAACGAAAAGGATATTCTTACCTGAAACACTCTCTTTTTCATTCCAAAGTAAATGAGTTGCTATTTCTTGTCTTTTTCTAAAATGAAGATTCGCTTGCTTGATATCGTCTTTCTTTATGATTGCGTGAATATAGCCTTTCCCAATTCCTTTAAAAAGTTCTTCAACATGGTTAAAGCCACGTGTTTCATCTTTTTCTTTATAACTAGGTGCTGGAACTAAGTAATATGAATGGAAAAGAAATTGGAAATATCTTTTTTGATTGACTAAGAATGCTTCCCCTAATTCTATATCGAAACACCCTTTAAACTGATAAAGCATTTCTCTTATTTTTTCGTTATAGAGATAGCAGGATATAACCGGTATCCCATCTAGTTTATAAAACATCATCTTTGGATGCATCTTAGAAAAACAACTTTGACATAAATGAGTGTCTTCACCCAATAAAGAAGGAATGTTATCGGCATGAATGTCTTTAAAACAAACCTTACAGAAAGGTGTTACAAAATCGAATTTCATCGATTGCCCTCCTTATAGAACCGGTTTCTTTTTCACAAAGGAAAAGAACATCCCCTCCTGGTGCATCTATCTTTCTTCCTACACGTCCTGCTATTTGAATCAAAGTGGATGAGGAATAGATTTCTTCTTGATCGGTGTGCGTAACGATTACTTGAAGATTTTTAAAAGTCACTCCTCTTTCTAAAACCGACGTTGTCACCAAGTATAAAAATTGATTTTTCTTAAAATTCCCTATGATTTCCCCTCTATTTTCTTTTTTTGAATGAACACATTCACCTCCTTTTACAAAAATAGAAAGATAACGAAACAATGATTCACATAGATCTATTGTTGGCGCAAAAATAAAAACTGGCTTCTTTTCTTTTATATAATTCTTTAGTTTGTAAACAAGATAAGGGAGAAGAAAAGCGTTAGGCATTTTCTTAATAACGGGAACAGGGATTTTTTGCTTATGGAAACGCGTTCTTAATTCCAATATTGCATGCCCCTCTTTTTTAAATTCCCTTAAGACTTCTTCGGAAGGAGTCGCGCTCATTAAGACAGAATGCCCTCTTACGGAATTATGATAAAGAGATTGAAGAGTGTTATTCCCTTTAAATGGAAAGGCGTCTATTTCATCCATCACCAAAAGATCGAAATATTGTTTATAACGGAAAAGCTGATGGGTTGTAAGAATGATTACATCCCCTTCTAATATGTTTGTATGTTGACCATAAACTGCAACGATTTTATTTTGGGGAAACGCATCCTTTAAGCGCCAAAACAATTCAATGACGACATCCCTTCTTGGCAAAGCAAAACCCACACTTAAACCGTGGTATATTGCATACGATATCACCGCATAAGATATCTCTGTTTTGCCTGCGCCACACACAGCGTATACCAATGTATCTATTCCTTTTTTGTAGTTTGATACAATTTCTTCGCTTAACTTAGCCTGCTCGGGAGACAAAGCATAATGCAAATTTAAAGGAGCCTCTTTCCCTTCTTTCTTTTTGTAAGTCAATTCTTCTCCATGAAAAGAGATGCATCTTCGACAATAGGCTTCGCCATTCTTATATCCAATGTATCTTGGAGAGCTGTTCCCGCATCTTGGACAAACAAAATTCATAAAAAGCCTCCCTTCACTTATAGAAAGGAGGCTAAAAGAGAAAACGGACAAAAAATTTTTATTTTCCGGTTGTTCTTGCAAGATAATCTAATGCTTTATCTTCATCAATGACCTCAATGCCGAGTTCATTTGCTTTATCAAGCTTAGATCCAGCGCCAGGTCCAGCGATAACCAGATCTGTTTTCTTGGAAACGGAACCTGCGCAATGTGCACCGATTCCTTCCAAAATATCCGTCATTTCTTGACGAGAATAACGAGTCAATGTACCTGTTAAGACAATGGTTTTCCCATAGAAGAAAGAATTCACGTCAAGGGTATCTGTTCCTAAATAATCAAAGTTAAGACCATCTTGGCGAAGAAGTTCAATTTCCGCTTTGTTCTTATCGTTCATAAAGAAATCCACGATGCTCTTAGCAGCCACTGGCCCAACATCAGGAATCTTAAGAAGATCCTCTTCGTTAGCTTTCGCGAGTTCATCTAAATTCTTGTAACGTTTAGAAAGAACTTTGGCCATTTTTTCTCCCACTTCTTTAATGCCGATTCCGAAAAGAAGTCGTTCCATAGATTGTTTCTTTGAAGCTTCAATGGCATCCAACAAAGAATTCATGGACTTATCGCTCCAACCATCTAACTCCTTAATCTCGGTAGCATGATCACTTAAATGATAGATGTCTGGAATATCATGAAGGAAGCCTTCGGCAAAGAATTCCTCAATGACATTGGCACCCATACCATCGATATCCATAGCATTTCTCGAAGCGAAATGAATCATTTTCTCAATCTTTCTAGAATTGCATTCTGGATTGAGGCAATAATGCATGTTTTTCACTTTGCTTAAAGGATGGCCGCATACTGGGCAATTAGCAGGCATCACCCATTTTGTTTGTGTGCCATCTCTTCGAGATAAAACTGGTCCTGTAACTTCTGGAATGACATCGGCAGCCTTATGAAGGGCGACAATATCCCCAATCATTAGGCCTTTTTCTTTAATGAAGTCTTCGTTGTTTAATGTCGCTCTTTGCACGGTACTTCCTGCAACACGAACTGGGGCTAAAATTGCGTTTGGAGTGACTCTTCCAGTACGTCCAATGCTAATGACGATATCCAATAATTTGGTCGTAACTTCCTCAGGTGGAAATTTATAGGCGATTGCCCATCTAGGAACTTTCGCGGTATATCCTAAAGTGTCGTATTCATTTAGGTTATTGACCTTGAAAACAATTCCATCGATATCATAGCCAAGGGAAGGACGTTCCTTACCCATCTCTTCTACATAGGCAATTAATTCATCGGCGCCACGAAGGATACGGCGTTCTTTGTTTGTTCTAAAACCAAGTTCATCTAAATAATTCAACGCGTCAGAATGAACGTGGATATCTAGTTCTCTAGCATTTACGAGGTAATACCAGTAAGCATCTAATTTACGGGAAGCCGCCACCTTTGGATCAAGATTACGAATAGAGCCTGCGGCTGCGTTACGGCAATTAGCAAATTCCGTTTCGCCAGCCAATTTTCTTTGAATGTTCGTTGCTTCCAAAGAAGCCTTAGGCATATACACTTCGCCACGCACCTCAAAAGGACGAAGTTCTTTTACATGCATCGGGATAGATGGAATGGTCATAACGTTAGCAGTAACGTCTTCACCCATAATGCCATCACCTCTTGTAACAGCATATTGAAACTCTCCATTCTCATAGATAAGAGACATTCCTAAACCATCGATTTTCAATTCTCCAACATACTCCACTTCATCGACGTGAAGGATAGAGCGAATACGTTTATCCCAGTCACGAATTTCATCTTCATTGAAGATATCCGCAAGAGAAAGCATAAGCCTTTTGTGGGGGATTTTTTTAAATTCAGACTGCACTTCTCCACCGACTCTTTGCGTTGGAGAGTTCTTTTTCTTAAGGGTTGGAAACTCTTCTTCAAGCTTTTTTAACTCTTCCATCAAGCGGTCAAATTCTTGATCGGAAACGGTGGATTGATTCAAAACATAATATTCGTAATTATATTTCTCTAAGAGAGTCGTTAATTCTTGGACACGTTTTTCTGCTTCGATATAAGTCATGCGTCTCCTCCTACCGATTTAATTCTACTTAACATTGGGTGGCTTCCAAGTAAAGTTTTTTTGCCTTGTGCACCAAAATCAATCACGATGATATTTGCATCGACAATAGAAACGACAACACCATCGCCAAACTTTTCATGATGAGCGATATCCCCTACCTTCCAGTTATGAATTCCATTCGTAGAAGGCTTCGCAACTGGTTTTGGTTTTGGGGTCGCCTTTTTCTTTGGCATTTCATCAAAGAAATCATCGTTTGATTCATCGGAAAAGAAACCATCATCCCATCCAGAAGAGCGTTTCTTTTTCCAGCCTCCAAGAGAAGATTCACTAAAGAAAGCTCCTGTTTTGTTTAGCTTAAGACCCGCTTCTTGGAAATAGCAAGATGGTCTAGCACTAGAATCCGTGACATAGGAATA
Source organism: Escherichia coli (assembly GCA_963630675.1). GTDB lineage: Bacteria > Bacillota_I > Bacilli_A > RFN20 > CAG-826 > UBA4951. The sequence continues at coordinate 75,132 of CAVGNR010000009.1, read as the reverse complement.
ACCACTATTGCATGAACAAAAGAGTCTCTTTTTAGCACGAGTCATCGCAACATAAGCAAGACGTCTTTCTTCCTCTTCTGCATCTCTTCCTGTTTCTTCAAGGCTTCTTTGAGAAGGGAAAGAGCCTTCATTCATACAGATGACAAAAACATTATCGAATTCCAATCCTTTTGCCACGTGAATTGTCATTAAGGAAACGAAATTTCCTCCATTGATGTCATCTTGGGAAGTAAGCAAAGAAACGTTCTGCAAATATTCCGCAAAAGTAGAATCGGAATGATTGGAAATAAAATGGTTAATATCATCAAAAAGAGCGTTCACGTTGCCAATGCGGTCTTCATCGGGTTCTTCGTTTTCTTTTAAATAATCGTAGTAGCCAATTTCTGTAACGAAATCTTTTAAAACTGCCGAATAGGCTTCAAGATTGTCGGTTAATTTAGCTTTTGTGCCTTCCATCTGAGCGATTAAAGCACGAAGGATATTCACGACTCTTGAAGGAATTTCCGTCTCCATATTGTTTGGATCAAGATTCTTCATGTAGTTATATTCTGAAAGACCTGCATTTTTTGCTTCTCGACGGATTCGTTCGATAGACGCATCGCCTATTTTTCTTTTTGGAACGTTCACGATTCTTTCAAAAGCAATGTCATCAAGAGGGTTCAAAAGAAGATTAAAGTAAGCCAAAAGGTCTTTGACTTCCATTCTTTCATAGAAACGAACTCCGCCAAAAATCTTATACGGGATTCCTCTATCTTTTAAGGCTGCTTCAAAAGGGCGAGTCATATAAGAGGAGCGATACAAAATAGCGATATTATCATACACGGGTTCGCCGTTTTCCTTTTTATGCTCATTCGCTATACCAACGATTTTCTTGGCAACCCAATCCGCTTCATCTGCCGAAGATGGTGCCATGAAAGTGGTAACCTCATCCCCTTCGTTGCCGTTGGTGAATAAATCCTTAGGAACACGATTCTTGTTATGCATAATAAGTTTGTTAGCAGCAGCAAGAATCTTCTTCGTTGAACGATAGTTTTCATTCAAAATAATCGTATCTGAATGAGGGAAATAATGATCGAAATCCAAGATAATTTGTTGATTGGCGCCACGCCAAGTGTAGATTGTCTGGTCAGGGTCTCCAACGACATAAACATTTGTTTTCGAAGTTGTTAAAAGCTTAAGCAATTTATATTGAACGTCATTTGTATCCTGGAACTCATCAACCAAAATATGGTCAAAACGATGAGACCATTTATCCCGAATGTTCTCGTTATTTTCTAAAATCTCGATTGTCTTACAAAGGAGATCATCGAAATCAAGAGCGTATGCGTCTTCTTTTCTTTTCTCATAGCTCATATAGATTTTGAGGCATTCTTGTTCTTCGCGGAAGCTTGTTGGGGTAATGCGAATATCTTCAGGATAAATACCCTTACCTTTTTTGTTTCTGATATAACGGGTCGCCACTTTTACCATATCATCGCCCTTTTTATATCCAAGTTCAGCAGCGCAATTTCGAATAAGTTTGCTTTGATCATCCTCATCATAAATCGTATAGGATTGAGGATAGTTAATTGCCGCATGTTCAATTCTTAAAAAGCGGGAACATAAGGCGTGGAAGGTTGAAATATGAAGAATAGGGAATCCACCCACATTCTCTTCAATAAGTTTTGTGGCTCTTTCATTCATCTCTCTAGCAACCTTGTTGGTAAAGGAAATAGCCAAGATGCGAGAAGGATCCACGTTCTTGTTGGTGATAAGATAGGCAATACGATAAGTAAGGACTCTGGTTTTGCCTGAACCAGCTCCGGCGATGATTCTCACATACTGGGAATCGGTGGTTACAGCTTGATACTGTTTGTCATTTAAAAGGGATGCGTAATTCATAATTTTAACTATTGTTAATTTTACTAGTTTCTAACCCTCTCTACCATATAAGCAAAGGCTTAAAAGAGAAAAAACTTTACACTGTATTATTTCTTTCTTTTTGCCTATTGAATGAAAGATAATATGAAGGTATGGCTCTCTTAAAAGAAAGAAAAACCCCCGCAGAAAATATTGCCTTTATGGGCATATCAGCTGGAATTGTTGTCGCATTTGGTTTGCTTTCAACCTTTCTTCCTTTATCTTCTTTTTTAGTCATTCTTTTTTTGCCATTAGTTTGTGCATTAACCGCATTTTATTGTCAGGATCGTTACTTAATTGGCTATGTTGCAGCAACAATCGTGGTTTCTTTATTGACAACTGTTTACGATATTTCAGTCACTTTATTCGATGTTGTTCCTGCCATTTTAACTGGGACTTTGTTTGGCTTCCTTCTTAAAAAGAAGATCTCTTGCAGTTTAACCATCTTAATTGTCTCTTTGTTGAAGTTGGGTTTGAATTATTTGATGTTGCTTCTTTTAAAAGGGATATATGGCATAGATATCATTGAATCGTTTTTGACTCTTTTAGGGCTTGAAAACAAAGAACACATAAGAGAAATCGTTCCCGCTTTTATTTTTGGCTACGCCTTAATTCAAGAAGGTATTTCTTTCTTCGTAATCATCCTTGGGTCTAATTCTTTAGAAACGATGACAACTAAAAAGGTTTCCCCTTTCGTTTTTGCTATTCTTTCTTTGGCTGCCATGGCTTGCTCTATTGGTTTTTCTTTTCTTTCTTATGCCGTTGCCTATTTGTTTGGAGCGTTGTCTATCTACCTTTCTTTTGCTTCCTCTTCTTCTTTATTTAGAAAGAATCCGTGGTGGGTTTATCTTGGATTAGGACTTTTACTTGCTCTCTCTTTCTACCTTTCCGCTTATTTTTATGCTTCCTTGCCTAAGCAGAAAGATCCTTTGCTCTTTTTATCTTTTTTTGCATCCATTTCTTTATGCTCAGGCTTTTCAAGTTTATTATTTAAGAACGAGAAAGGAGTAAAAGAATGAAACAGGCATTAAAAGGATTCGGTTTAGGTCTTGTTTATTTCTTTTTGCTTCCAGTTTTTCTTGTGCTAATTGCCATAGCGGGTGTTTTTGCATTGGGTGTTATTGTTGTCACAAGCATGAAAGGCTTGATTCGTTTCTTTAAGGGCGATAAATTCTTCTCTCCATTACCAGAAGATGTTCGTGTAAATGAAATCAAAGAGTATCAAGCTTCCTTGCAAACCGCTCCTACACCAGCCGTAAATCCAAATCCAACGGATAATCGTGTTTTTATTCAACAGAATTACTATCCAAATCCTCAAGGGCCTTATGGAAATCAAGCTCCTCAACAGCCTCAGCCATATAACAATTCCAACCAAGGTGGCATGCAACAACCTCATTTTGTCGATTCTTTACCCCAAAACAATCAACAAAATCCTTCTTTAAATGCTCCTCATCCTGGAGAAATCCCAACACAGAATCCACCGGTTATAGATATGCAAAATGATAATAATGGAGGCAATAACGTATGAAAGCTTTCATCGATTTTGCCATGAATGAAAACGATAAAAGATTGCTGATCGTTTTGCTTTTTATTTTGGTTTTTCTCTTTTTGATTATTGGTCTTATTGGAGCTTTAATTCGTTTTGTTACCATTCGTTTTGGCAAAAGAATGGATTATGAATTACATGAAGTTCTTATTTACCGCGTTATTTCTACACCTGAGCAATTAAAGAAATACGGTAACATCAAAAACAATCGTTACTTAGTAAGGAAATGCACTCCTCCATTCCTTATCGCTTTTCTTTCTTTAATTGTTTGGATTGCTTATTCTGTCGTCTATGGCCAATGGGCAAGAGACTATTTTAAAGAATTCTCTACTTTGTTATTCACCTTTGATTGGGGTAACCCGGATAACTTTGTAAATTTCTGGGGTTTGAATTTATTAGCAAAATGGCCTGACTTATTAAATAGCCCTACCTGGTATAACGAATATTGGGGTTCTTATATTCTTGTTCCTTTATGGTTGGTTGCAATTTCTTGGTATGTCGTTGTTATTCAAGCCTATCTTGCAAGATGGTCTAGAGTGAATAAATTATCTCATTCCGTTTTTGAGCAAGGATTAGACAATTTCAATTATTACGACGATACGAAGAAAGACAATCCTCTTCCTCCAAATCCCCCTCAAAATTCTAATATTCCCCACTAAAACCCATGTATTTTAAAAGCCTCATATGTTTCCATACAAGGCTTTTTTTCTTTAGAAGAACAAACTAATTATTTCGTATAGCAAGAAGGCAAGCAAGGCGATGTCTATTCCACATATAGCCCAGAAGATTCTTTTACGCGAAAGGTTTTTCTTTTCTTCTCTTAAGCGTTCCTCATTCCCGTTTGGAAGGTTTGTTCCATTCAAAGTAGGCTGAGGTTGAGGATTCATTTGTTGATTAATTTGTGGGTTATTTTGATCCATATTAATACTTTAACGCAGAAGATGTTCTTGGGTAAGGCTCAGTATCACGAATGTTAGCAATTCCGGTGATATACATTAAGAGACGATCGAAGCCAATTCCAAATCCAGAGTGAATGCAACCGCCATACTTACGGAGATTGAGATACCATTCTAGCCCTTTGGTATTTCCGAGTTTATCCATCTTGGCTTTTAAGATATCGTAACGTTCCTCACGTTGAGAACCACCGACAATCTCTCCTTCTCCTGGAACAAGAAGGTCAACGGCTGCAACCGTCTTACCATCATCGTTTTCACGCATATAGAAGGATTTGATTTCTTTTGGATAGTTAATTAAGAAGGTTGGTCCTTTAACGTATTCTTCCGTTAAATAACGTTCATGCTCACTTTGTAAGTCCATTCCCCAATAAATGTTGCTGTTTTCAAATTTGTGACCATTTTTGACAGCATCTTGAAGAATCTTAATGCCTTCTGTGTATTCCATTTTGGTGAATGGGGTGTTAAGAACGTGCATAAGTTTATCTTTGACGCCTGGAGCAATCCATTTCTCAAAGAAATCCATTTCATCTGGGCAACGATCGAGAACCCATTTGATTAAAAACTTAATGCAGCTCTCGATGCAATCCATATCATCATTCAAATCAGCAAAAGCCATTTCTGGCTCAATCATCCAAAATTCGGAAGCGTGTCTTGGAGTATTACTCTTTTCTGCACGGAATGTAGGGCCAAAGGTATACACATCTTTGAAAGCGAGGGCAAAAGCTTCAACGTGAAGTTGTCCAGAAACCGTCAAAGAGGCTCTTCTTCCGAAGAAATCGTTAATTGGATCTTCTTTAGAATCAGTAATTACCGTGAAAACAGAACCTGCTCCTTCTGCATCATTTGCAGTGATTTCTGGGGTGTGAACATATACGAATCCATTGTTTTGGAAGAAAGTATGAACACCCATAGCAAGGACAGAACGAACACGGAATAAAGCGTCAAAAGTATTTGTTCTAGGACGGAGGTAGGCTAAATCACGAAGATATTCAAAAGAGGTCTTTTTCTTTTGCAAAGGATAATCATCAGCGACATCACCTAAGAGGGTTACTGCATTCGCATGCATTTCAAAAGGTTGTTTCATACCAGGGGTAAGAACGATTGTTCCTTTAAAAGAAACAGCAGAACCCATCTTATAATGGGAAACTTCATCAAAGAAAGGATGATCCCCATCATAAACAACTTGCAAAGACTTAAAGCAAGTTCCATCATGGAGAGCAATAAAGCCAACCTTGCCAGAATTACGGTTATTTCTAACCCATCCTTCAACAGTAACTTCTCCTAGATTTTTTAAGGTTTCTACATCAAGTTCGAATAGCTCACGAACGCTTAGCGTTTTTTCTTCCATAATAGTTCTCCTCGTTTAATTTATTCAAATTTACGGAAATCGGAAATCTTCCAGTTTGGATCTACTCCTAAAGAAAGAGGAGCAAATAGTTTTTCTTTATAAAGTCTTTCTGCGACTTTAGCAATCATTGCAGCATTATCCGTTGTACACCAAAGTGGAGGGATAATTAAATCAATGCCCGTTCCTTCAAGACGATTGGTCATTTGAGCCCTTAAGTAGGAATTAGCGGAAACTCCACCGGCAAGAACAACTTGAGCAACATGGAAATCTCTAGCTGCGCGTGTAGCACGGTCAACAATCATACCCACTGCAACATCTTGGAAGGATTTAGCCATATCATCGATATTGACTTTTTCGCCTTTCATTTCCAAATTATGAACAAGATTGATAACGGATGTTTTTAATCCGGAATAAGAGAAATCATATCCATCTTTACCAATCAATGGTTCAGGCAGATTGTAGGCGTGTTTACCTTTTTTAGCGTGTTGATCAATTGGAAGACCACCCGGGTAAGGAAGGCCCAATACACGAGCGACTTTATCGTAGCATTCACCAACAGCGTCATCTTTCGTTTCCCCAATGATGGTGAAATCAAGATGATCCTTCATTAAAACCAATTCCGTATTCCCGCCTGATACAACAACACAAAGAAGAGGGAATTTAAATTCGCCAACATATTCATTCGCATAGATATGCCCGGCTAAATGATGCACAGGGATCAATGGTTTCTGATAAAGCATCGCCAAAGTCTTAGCGGCTTGAAGACCGACGTGAAGACATCCAATAAGGCCAGGACCTCTTGTTACGGCAAACGCGTCTATATCTTCAAATTTCAAATGGGCTTGCTCTAAGGCTTCCTTTAAGCAAACATCAATGTTTTCCGTATGTAAACGGGAAGCGACCTCAGGCATAACTCCACCATATTTAACGTGGACTGCTACCTGAGAGGAAACAATGTTTGCTAATAATTTGCCATCATCGGTGATGGCTACAGCCGTTTCATCGCAGCTGCTTTCAATTGCTAAAATACGACTCATATAAGGCTCCTGATCATATAAATGGCGTCTTCGCCATCATCATAATACTTCGGTTTGATTACTACACGTTTCCAGCCATTTTTTTCATATAAAGAAATGGCTTTTTGATTCGAAAGACGAACTTCAAGCGTGATGAACTCCACTTTATCTTTTTGGGATTTGCATACTTCGACCATCTTCTCTAAAAGTTTGCCAGCAATACCTTGGTTACGATATTCTTCCGCGACACAAATGCGGTCAATTGTAGCGCTATCGAAGGTAATCATGAAATCGAGATACCCAAGGATATTCTCTTCTTTATCCACGGCTACAAAGACTTTTGCGCAAGGATTCCCTTTAAACTCATAGGCAATTTGATTTAAGGGCCAAGGTTTCACGAAACAAGCCGCTTCTAAGAGGGCGACTTTTTCAATATCTTTCTTTTTTAATGGGCGAATTTCAAATTCCATCATAAATCCTTCAAATAGACTGGTTTTGCGGCCAAGACATCCTTGCAAAGATTTCTCTCAATGTCCGCATTCATAAGGTTTTCGAGAATGTTAACTTTCTCTCCTTCTAAAGAAAGATAAGAAACATCTCCACACACTTTATATTCTGGGTGAGCTGCTAAATATAATTTTACTTGCTCATTATCCATAATCGTATCAGAAAGAATAATTTCTTCTGGAGAATAAACGCCGATGTATGAACGTTTGCTACGAGCGTTCATAAGACATACGGAACGACCTTCTTTTGCTTTATACACTTCAAGGGACGACACTAAGTAAAGAGGCTTGTTTAACGCAAAAGCCATTACTTTAGCAACCGTCATACCTATACGTACACCAGTATAAGAACCAGGTCCTTTCGAAACGATAATTTCATCAATGTCATCTTTTGTAAGTGAGAGTTTTTTTAATAAATTATCAATCTCAGGAACAAGGTATTCCGATTGTCTTTGCCATGCAGCATATTGGGTTTCACCAATAAGAACGTGGTCTTTTGCAATGCCAACAGCCAAATTGGTGTTGGAGGTATCTAAAAGAACACTAATCATGAAAGGCTCCTTTCACGGAAGAAATGATTTGCTCAAAATGAGGAGTGTTTCCTTCCAAAGTAATACTACGGTTATCGCCACCGATATTTTTTAAAGTAATGCTTAATGTCTCATCTGGTAACAATGGTTCAATATATTGAGGCCATTCGATGAAACAAACCCCATCCCCTTCAATATATTCATCTAAACCAAGTTCGATGTTTTGATTTTCAAGGCGATAAGCATCAATGTGATAAAGAGGCAATTTCCCTTTGAAATAGCATTTCATGATGTTGAAGGTAGGAGATATGACATCGTCTTTGATGTCTAAAGCTTTAGCGACCCCTCCCGTAAGAGTAGTCTTCCCAGCACCGAGATCTCCTTTAAGAAGAACAACATCACCAGGCAAAAATTCCTTAGCGATAAACGCGCCAAGTTTTTGTGTTTCTTCCTTTGATTTTGAGATAAATTCGTACTTCATAAAATAAATGAGTTCTTAAAAGAACTCGTAAATTATAGACCCCAATTCGTTCTCTTACTAGTAAGAGCGTTAACGACCCAGATTGGTTTTAGGCAAGAAAGGAATGGTTTCTCTTTCATATTTGTTATAAAGCTCGATGATTTTTTGATCATCGAAGGGGAATTTTCTTTCTTCCATAAGTTTTCTTGTGTTACGAAATGTTTTCCTAACGGCCGCGATTAAATCAGGCGTGTAACCGTATAGTTTTGCATTAGAAAGAAATTCTTGTTCATCTAATGGCTTAATCAATTTATCGGGATATAGTTTTAAATCTAAATCGTAATCGATGTAACGAAGATATCCTCCATCTAAAATCGTTGGAGATGCCATATTGGCATAATAACAAATCCCGCCTTCTTCTTTGAACATGCAAATGACATTAAGCCATTCTTTTTTAAAGAGAATAAAAACGGCATTTTCTTTCGTTAACCATCTTCTTCCATCCGCTTCGGTGATTAAAGAAGAGCGTGAAGCAACAGCCCAAAAATCAGGTGTTTCTTCAACAATTAATCCAGGAGACCATTGACGATGAAGACTTTCATCGTGCTTGTAAGCCTGGACACATATCCATTGTGGAATAAATTTCTTTTTCATATCGCTCATAAAACATTTAGCTGTTTTGAAGCAGCCCTCGTTTCTAGTATATCGTTTTTCTTTAAAAGAAAAAGAGTCACCTAGTAAATGGGCAACTCTCATTTAAATGAAGTTAACGGTCTTCGAGACGGAATTCAAAAGCGTCAACTAAGTTAAGAACCTTTTCTATATCTTCCTTGTTTTGGATAGTTGGCTGTGGATTGAATGGTTTATCAAGTGGCAAGACCATTAAATCGTCTTCATATCCCATAGCAAGGAAGAGTCCTTTTTCATTGACAGTCAAAGCCATGTCGATGAAAGTCTTGTTGGTATCAAATTTAGCCAAGGCCTCACGAACCTTTTTCGTAAGAAGGCTTCTTGCTTTTCCAGAACCATAGATAACCATGCTCTTGCTATCTTCAATCAATTGTCTTCCGTGCAATGTATTCGGAGGAAGAGCTCTCTTATTTCCCTTGAGATAGACAAGAAGTTCGTCTTTACTCGTGATTCCTTCGAACTTTAAGAATTTGCCAACAAAGAGTGTTTCTAAGGCTTTTTCACCTTTCTTTTGTGCTGCGCAATCTGCAATCAAGGCTTTTTTGCCATGATAGGTGAAAGTCATATAGGCGCGGCTTCCAACCTTAACAACATCCTTATAAATGTTGGATTCCATGAAAATTTCTTGTGGAAGCTTATCATCCACTGTTCCCGTCAATCCTTCAATAGATTGAGGATAAACGAAATGACATGTGTGGTCATAGAAATCTTTAAAATAAGTCTTCATTGCAGCATCGACTTTTTTACGGAATAAAACGGAATAACCGCCAAGAGCCGCTAAAACAACCGCTGTAGTTCCTAAAGAAATATACATGGTGATATTGGCGTTAATTCCAGAAATTGCCGATGGAACAATCCAACTAAGAATAACCAAGACTAAACCAACACCCGTAATGATCCATTTGGTAAGATTGAGTTTCTTATAAATGTGATGAAAAGTGTTTCTTGCTTCTTCAATATCGGCAAGATCTTTATCCGTATATTGATACAGGGGTTGGCCCTTTTTGTCTTTTTCAGTAGAAACTTCTTCTTTCTTTTCGGAGGCGGTTTCTTCTTTTGTTTCCTCTACTTCGACAGGGGTTTCTTCTTTTTCGGAATATAAATTAATTTGCTCTTCTGGCTCTGGTTCTTTTTCTTTAACAGGTTCTTCAGAAGGGGTTGGTTTTATTTCATCAGCAAAATCACTTTCTTCTTCGGATGGATTTTTCTCTTTCAATTCTTTTTCTTCGTTTTCCATGGTGTAACTCCTTGTGGTTCAATGCAATATATCACGATTTGCAAAGAAATAAATTCTTTCTTGCTATTTTATTTGCCAATCAATCTCTTTTAATTCGTTTTCTGACAAGTATTGATTACATTGGCTAAAAAGATGTTTTCCGAACCATCCACCTTGGTTTGCACTTAAAGGAGATGGGTGAGCCGCTTTCAAAACAAGATGCTTAGGATTTTTTACTTTGCTTTCGTACTTTTTAGCAAAGCCACCCCAAAGCATATAAACAATCGGCTGATCAAGGCTTTCAATGTAATTAAGAACATCACTAATAAAGCGATCGTATTCAGGTCTCTTATGAGATAAAGGAACCCCTGCCCTTACGGTCAAATAGGCGTTTAATAACAAGACGCCTTGTTTCGCCCAAGGAGTGAGATCTCCGTTTTCAAAGTTCATAGGAACGTGAACGTCTTTTTCAATCTCTTTATAAATATTGATAAGAGAGGGTGGTAAAGGCATCCCTCTAGGGACAGAGAAGGACATACCCATGGCTTGTCCTGGATTATGATAAGGATCCTGCCCAATAATAACGACTTTTAAATCTTTTGGGGAAGTCAGTTTAAAGGCTTGAAAAACCATATCCCTTGGTGGATAAATCACATTTTGCTGATATTCAGCATCAAGAAATCTTTTTAAGCTTTTTGCATATTCTTCCGAATGAATCCTCTCGAAGAGTTCTTTCCAGTCTTGAATCATGAAATCATTATAAGCGAAAGAAGATTCTTTCACTGCACATTTTGTAAGGCTAAAGCGTCATTGAAAAACAAAATTTCTAATAAATCCTTAGCAAAAACCAGATATTTTCTGACATTATCAAAACCATTTTCTGTTTTTACTCAGGAAAAATATCTATCGATAAATCGTTAATTTATTAATTCTCATGCTAGAGAGAACTTTTTTGCTCTATAATCTAGTCGCTTACTATGTAAGCATGTTTAAAAATCGAATAAAAAGGAGAAGAAAAGAACATGCCATTCATTGAATCGATCCATGCCCGCCAAATCATTGACTCTCGTGGAAATCCTACCATTGAGGTTGATGTCCTCACAGAAAGCGGTGCTTTCGGAAGAGCAGCTGTTCCTAGTGGTGCTTCCACTGGCGAAAGAGAAGCCCTTGAGCTTCGCGACGGAGACAAGAATGCCTTCGGCGGAAAAGGCGTTTTAAAAGCAGTTGAAAACGTCAATAAAATCATCGAACCAGAATTGCTCGGTATGAGCGTTTTAGACCAAGTTGCTATCGACGAGGCCATGATTGCCCTTGATGGCACTGCCACAAAGAGCAAATTAGGTGCAAACGCTATGTTAGGCGTTTCCCTTGCTGTCGCTAAAGCTGCCGCTGACTATGTCGGCCTTCCACTTTATCGTTATCTCGGTGGACCAAATGCCAAACAACTTCCTGTCCCAATGATGAACGTCATCAATGGCGGCAAACACGCTGATTCCTGCGTCGACTTCCAAGAATATATGATTATGCCAGTCGGTGCTAAGTCCCTTTCCCAAGCCATCCAAATGGGTGCTGAAACCTTTGCTGCTTTAAGAGCTATCTTAAAGAAGAGAGGCGATATCACTGCAGTTGGTGATGAAGGCGGATTTGCTCCTAACGGTTTAAAGAGCAATGAAGAACCTCTTGAAGTCTTAGTCGAAGCTATCAAAGCCGCTGGCTATCTCCCAGGCAAAGATATTTGCTTAGGTATGGACCTAGCTTCCTCTGAATTCTATGATGACAAGACTGGCATCTATGATTTAAAGAGATCTGGTCAAGGCAAGAAGACCTCTGCTGAAATGGTCGCTATGTTGGAAGATTTCGTTGAGAAATATCCATTAATCACCATTGAAGATGGTTTAAGCGAGAATGACTGGGAAGGTTGGAAACTCCTTACCGAAAAACTCGGAAAGAAAGTTCAACTCGTTGGTGATGACCTCTTTGTTACCAACAAACTCTATGTCAAGAAAGGTATCCAACTTGGCTGCTCCAACTCTGTTTTGATCAAGGTCAACCAAATCGGCACCTTAACCGAAACCCTTGATACTTGCCAAGAAGCTATGAGAAATGGCTGGACTTGTGTTGTCTCTCACCGTTCTGGTGAAACCGAAGACACCACCATCGCTGACCTCGTTGTCGGTTTGAATGCTGGCCAAATCAAGACTGGTTCTATGAGCCGTACTGATCGTATTGCCAAATATAACCAACTCTTAAGAATCGAAGAAGAACTTGGTGCAACCGCTCAATATCCAGGATTAGATGCTTTCTACAACCTCTCTCCTGAAGCAAAAGCTCGTTTCGCTAAATTCGCTAAATAAATTTTTTAACTAAAAAGGTCACGGCGCTACGTCGTGACCTTTTTTCTTTCCCCCTATTACTTTTTCAATAATTTGGATACGGAACGGAAAAGTCTAAATTGTTTTTGGCAAAGAAATCTTTTGTACCTTCGAAACTAAGAATAAGAATAAGATTTAATAGATCCCTGCTATCTTCTTTCGTAATAGGACAATTATTCTTATTCTTATAATTCTCATCAAGCAGCTGATAGTTATTTGAGCCCTTTACATAATCTAAACCAACTTTTGCGGATGCAGTATACATAAACGGAAAAGTAGAGTTTTCATAGTCATAATTGCCTCTTATAGCAAAAGTCAAATTATATCTATAATCGGTTTTGGCGTATAAATCTATTGGCATTTGGGCGTCGTTTACATAGCTATTATATTTGCTGTTAAATGTTATCTCAGTCCGTATTGTTATATTCATCGCCTCCGTGTCGCCTGGTTCGAGATAAATTTCTGCAAGCCCAAAGTTGTTCTCGCTCTTCTCATAAATAAGAAGTTTCCCTTCATTCTTATCGTAAGAAGAATTCGTGGAAATAATCTCCTTTGTTCTTTGAATAGTTTCTTCTCTATTATTTCCTTTTCCACCGCACGAAGTCAAAGCAAACGCACAAGCTAGACCGGCCATTATTTTGATTTTGTTATTCATATTTTCCTCCTCAAAATCAACTTAATGTTAGAAAGCATTGCCAAAACAATGAATGAACAAAATCGGACTATTTTAAACAAAGAAGAACAAACGCGATTGTTTTGTTTAAAACATAAAAATATAGATAATTCCTAAGCAAATACGAATTTTGAATTCAAAACCCTAAAAAGCCTACTTAATTATTTACATTTTCCTTACCTAATTTTTTATAAAAAGGACTTGCAAATGTTAAAACCGTCCCTATAATAAAGTCACAGGAACAGAAATGGACCTCCCTACCGTAAAGATAGTTGGGCTAGTTTGGGGTCCGTCATATGCCTACAGTCAATGCCTCGTCGCGAAAGTTTAACGGGGCAAGACGAAACAAGCACTTAACAAGATGTCCTCGTTGACATCTTTTTTCTTTCTTCTTTGCATTCCCTTTCCATTTCTAAGAGAATTAACTAGAGGAAATACATATGGATCCATTGAATTTATCTTATTTAAGTAATCCTGAGGTGGTTGGAGTAAATCTTTTAGAAGAGCATTCCTCCCACCATTTTTTTATTGAGGGGAAAGAACCGATTCTTTCTTTAAATGGGGAATGGGATTTTTATCGTTCAGAAGGTTGGGTCGATGAACTTTTAGATTACAAAACGCTTGCATTTAGAAAAGTGAACGTTCCAAATTCCGCTGAAATTGAGGTTCCTGAAGATCTTATTTATACAAACGTCGATTATCCTTGGGAAGGGAAAGAAAAGCTAAATCCCGGTGAGATAAATCTCCTACACGATCCTGTGAATATTTATCGAAAGAGATTCACCCTTCCAAAAGAATTCAAAGGGAAAGAATATCGATTACGCCTAGATGGTTTTGAAACGGCAATATATGTATTTTTAAATGGTCATTTCATTGGCTATTCCACAAGACTGTATGTGGATTCAGAGTTCGATTTAACACCTTATTTGGAAGAAAATAATGAATTGGTAATCTACAATTTCCGTTTTTCCTCTTCTTCATGGATTTTAGATCAAGACTTCTGGAAGTTATCCGGAATATTCCGTGACGTTTCTATCGTAGCCATTCCTGAAACTCATCTTGAAGATGTGGATGTTAAAACCGACCTTATCCATGGTTTTAAAGACGGCAAAATCTCTATTCAAGGAAGAGTATCGCAAGATTGTTTAGCTCAAATTTCACTTTGTAAGGGTGATAAAACGTATTTCAACGAAGAGATTCTTGTAAAGAGTCCGTCCTTCTCCTTCTATAAAGAAATTAAAAACATCCTCCCTTGGTCCGCAGAACATCCAAATTTATATTGGTTAACCATTACTTTAAAAAATGGTGATCAAGAGGAAACTTCATCTACAGAAATTGGTTTTTCTCATCAAGAAATCATACACGGGTCCGCTATGTGGAACGGAAAGCCTTTATTAATCAAAGGAGTAAACCGTCATGAAATCAGTCATAAACATGGTCATCATGTTCCTTATGAAGATCTCATTTTTGATCTTGAATTATTAAAGAAAAACAACGTTAATGCCATAAGAACATCCCATTATCCTAACGATAAGAAGTTCTATGAACTAGCAAACAGGATGGGTTTCTATGTTATGGATGAATGCTGCATTGAATCCCATTCTAGAGTTCAAGGAGCAAACGGAGATAAGAGCCAGTATCTTCCTGGTTCTAATCCTAAATGGGAAAAGATTGCACTAGATCGCGCCTCTTCTATGTATGAAAGAGACAAAAATAACGTTTGCATTTTCTCTTGGAGTTTAGGAAATGAATCCGGAGGCGGAGAAAACATCAAAAAGCTTTCCAACTATTTCCAAAGCAAAGACAAGAAACGTTGGATTCATTACGAACCCGAACAAGCTGATTCCGAATTAAGCGATTATGTAAGCATGAAATCATTCATGTATTTGCCACCTGAAAAGTTAGAAGCTTACCTTAAAGAGCACCCAGATAAACCTGTTTTAGAATGCGAATATGAACATGCGATGGGGAATTCTTTGGGGAATTTCGATGAATACATGTACCTATTTAGACAATATCCGAATGCGTTAGGCGGTTTCATTTGGGATTATATCGACCAAGGAATAGATGTAGAGGGGAAGCTTCGCTATGGAGGAGATTCAAATGACGTTCCAAATGATTTGAACTTCAATTGCAATGGCATTTTATTCTCCGATAGAAAAGAAGCAAAACGTTCCTCCAAACTAAGAACCGTAAATGTAATGTATTCTCCATTACAAATTCATTTTGAAAACGCAGAAGCAACTTTTGCTTTAGATCCCAACCACTCTTATAAAGATTTTTCTTTGTTCTTAGAAGATTTAGTAAACGGCAAAAAGGTCAAAGAAACAAAGATTTCTTGGAAAGGTGAAGAAAGACTTACCTTACCTTATGAAGAGTTAGGAAATGAACACACAAGAAGAATCAGAGTTAAGAACAAATTAAATCAATCTGAGATTATTTTTGATGAGAAGAGAGCTTTCTCTTATCAACCAAGTGAAGAGAGAAAGCCTATGGAATTCGTTGATTCTTGTCGTTATTTCTCATTAAAAGACGAGGGTTTTGCATTCGTTTTTTCAAAATCTGGTTTAATTAGTGGCCTTGTAGGAATAGAAATAAATGGCAAGGAAATTCTTGCTTCACAAGTCCGTCCAACCTTCTATCGTCCTATTAGCGATAATGATCGTGGAAATCTTTTTGCGCTTTATTCTTCTATCTATATGGGCATCTCTAAATGGAACGCTCCTTTCCAAGTTAAACAAGAGGGTCAAAAGGTAATCTTCACCTACATGGTTGGAGGATTTGGTGCAACAGCAGAAGTCATCTACGAATTAAAAAAAGGCCGCTATCTTGATGTGGAGATTCGTTATCATGGTGTTAAAGGAATGCCTTCTTTACCTGCTTTCGGTCTCGATTTCCCACTTAAAAAAGAATACTCATCCTTTGATTATTATGCCTTGGGTCCACTTGATTCTTATCCCGACCGCTTAGCTGGAGAGAATTTAGGCTTCTATTCTTCTAAGGTTTCAAAAGAGCTTCTTCCTTATTCCATTCCTCAAGAATGTGGTAACCGTGAGGAGGCGAGGTTTGTTGAAGTGCCAATTGACGAGACCCATGTATTAGTTTTCGAAGCAATCGATCGTCCTTTCTCTTTCAAATATCTTCCAAACGATGAATTTGAAATAGATAATGCGATGCATATGGATGAGCTTCCTCTTTCACGAAAAAATCATCTCACGATTTACGCGGCAATGCGTGGTATCGGAGGAGATGATTCCTGGGGAGCAAAAGTCCACCCTCAATATGAACTTGATGGAGAGAAAGAATATTCTCTCAAATTTAGAATTTCTTTAAAAACCAGGTAGTTTTTATTCACTACGCAAAGCTTCAACCGGATCTTGTCTTGCAGCAGCCTGAGCTGGAATAATGCCTGCAATCATCGTCAAAAGGATGCTGATAAGGAGAATTATCAAAGCGGAATACCAATTTAAGTTGGCAATCATTCCTAAAGAATACTTTACCCCTACCGTCAAATTCAAAATGATTTCAATGAAGTAAGTTACAAGAAGACCGAATGCACCAGAGAAAGCACCAATGATAAGCGTTTCGGCATTGAACAAATGAGAGACGTCTTTCTTTCTTCCACCCAAAGAACGAATAACGCCTATCTCTTTAATCCTTTCCATGACGGAAACATAAGTGATGATTCCAATCATAACGGTAGAGACAACAAGTGATAAGGAAGTGAAACAAATCAAAGCAATAGTGACAATGTTTACCACTCCATTGATCATAGAAATAATAAGAGAAATATCGTCGGTGTATTTGATTTCTGTTCGGTCAGCTTTTACAAGCGTTTTGCCAGTAGACAAAGTAATATCCCCATCTTTGACCCATTGGTCAAGATAGTTTGTGACTTTGTATTTGTCTTTGAAGTTATTTGGATAGATTTTAATCACGCCTGGAATGTCATTTCCACCAACTTCACGAACAGAAAGAAGAGCGCTCTTAGCTAATTTTGCTCCACCCGAAGAACCTCCGCCGATCATTCCTAATAAATTTGCAAGAGAGCTTGTAGAGCCAACCAAACCCGTTCCCTGGTAGGTTTCGATATCTTGAGAATGAAGACCGTCTGGGAAATTCACATCATACATAAAGCCAATTCCCGATACCAATTCAACGCCATTATAGTCAATAACTGCTGAGGTGAAACCGGAAGCATTTTTGTTTTTCGTAACATAATCTTTCACGAAAGAAGCAACGGAAGAATTTAAATTATCCTTAAGATATTTATTTGCAAAAGCTTGAGTGTAATACAATCCCGATCCCATAGAGCCATATTGCATGTTCTCTTTTGGAGCTAAGATACCCACTACTTTCATCTTTGTGCCATTCGCTAAATTGCCCTTATCGATGAAGGAATAGTTATAGGCTTGAAGGGCTAGAGGGTCATTCGCCTTACTTGGATCATAAGAGCTGTTTTTCTGATAAATAGAATCATTTGGGTAATAGTAATATTCTTGATTCAAGAGATCATCAATCGTAAAAGACTGTTGTTTCTCCCATAATTCTTTATCCATTTTGTCTTCTTGCTTAGAGAAATGATAGATAGCGTTGGCAAATTCATCTTGCCCATAATACCCAAGCAAAGTTAAAACGAATTCCGTTAATTGGTTTCGGTGATTCAAAACAATCATCATTTCGTCTTCGCCTGTGGCATATTTTCCTTTGACAACATCGTATTGCGAAAGAACATAATCTTCATTTGGAAGCGCCTGATTTACAGCATTTGTATAGTTGTCTACCATAGAGGAATAAGAGGCGTATTCCCCTCCATTGATGTTTTCAAGAATGGTTGAGCAAACAGCAGTAATCCCTGAAATGGAATAACGTTGCTTAGCCAATTCTTCCTCGGTATAACCATTCAAATGAATATTAGAATGAACATATAGATTGTTTTTCAAATCAAAACCATATTCCATCCCTAATGCAGCATAATAGTCTTCTGGCATATCTTTGATGAATTGGACGTAATCTTCATTGATATCGTTTTTTAATGTCGCATTGTTCATCGTGGATGAAGTTTTAATTAAGCTTTCCGTGATAAATTGGACGTCGATTTTTCCATCTTTCCAAGAATGACGAACGATTTCTCCTTGTTGTGCACTTGTAGTAGAGGAAAGCAAAGAGGAAAGATCTAAGGCGTTCTCAGAGACTTCTATCGGATATCCAGAAAGCATGTCATCTTGCATGTTTGTGATATAACCTGTAACACCTTGAGAGACAGCTAAAACAGCAGAAACCCCAACAATGCCAATCGAGGAAGCAACAACGATTAAAGAGGTTCTTTTCGCTTTCGAAAGAAGGTTCTTCGCTGAAAGTTTGAAGGCTGTCCACCAAGACATCTTTGCCTTCTCTTTTTCTTCTTCGTTAGCTACCTGTCCCCGCTCTTTTTCCTCTTCTTCGAAAGAATACGGGTTGGTATCTCCCACCACTTTTCCATCTAAAAGATTGATGATTCTTGTAGAATATTTCTCCGCAAGATCCGGATTATGAGTAACCATAATAACCAGTTTCTCTTTGGAAATTTCTTTAATCAAATCCATGATTTGAACGGAAGTTTTAGAATCAAGAGCACCAGTAGGTTCATCGGCTAATAAGATGTCTGGTTTATTTACTAAAGCTCTAGCGATAGCGACTCTTTGGCACTGCCCGCCTGAAAGTTCACTTGGCTTCTTGCTATACATATCTTTCAAGCCAACTCTGTCTAAAGCGTCTTTAGCAAGTTTCACTCTTTCTTCTTTAGAGACTCCGCTAATGGTTAAAGCGAGTTCTACGTTCTCTAAAATATTTTCGTGAGGAATTAAATTGTAGGCTTGAAAAACGAAACCGATTTTATGATTACGATAAACATCCCAATCATGGTCTTTGAATTCTTTCGTTGAACGACCGTCGATAACCAAATCTCCGTTTGTGTAGTGATCTAATCCTCCGATAATGTTTAAGGTTGTTGTTTTTCCGCATCCTGAAGGGCCAAGAATAGAAACGAATTCGTTTTTACGAAAAGCCAAAGATATCCCTTTGAGGGCTTCTACTTTCATTTGCTTTGTTTGGTAGATTTTAATAATTTTATCCAGTTTTAACATATTATTCCCCCTTCCTTTTTCTAAAGAAAAACGATGCGAAATACATTTAATCCCAATCTTTTTCAAAGGGCAAGAAATTTATCCTACACAATTCGTAGAAAGAAAAAACGGCAAAGGTTTTTTCCTTTGCCGTTCCCTTTTTTAAAAATGATTAATCGTTAAAGAATCTTTCCACTAAATCGTGAGAATATTCAACGGTTTCGTCCATATCTCCGAAAGACATGATTTCACCAGCGTAGTAAGTGTTATTCTTACCTTGCATAGCTTCGACTTTATCATACCAGCCAGCAGCATAATCCTCAGAATAGACATGTGGGAAATAATAGGTTTGGAATTCATTGATAACGCCACCGTTTGGTAAGCTCTTATCAGCTGGAACTCCAACCGTTTCCATATCCTTAAGGACTTGTTCTTGCGTAGGTTTATAAGGAAGTTCTTTACCACCATTACGAGTCTTATGATGACGTAAAACATAGGTGGTAATTGGTTGATCAGGTTCATTCTTCCAACGATGATAATAAATCATCAAGTGACCCATTCTATCTGGCGCCATGTTGTCAACGATATAGTGAGAGATGTCTGGATATTTTCCTTTTTCGATCAAAAGAGCCATGGTGTCATAACGCTCATAATCGATCTTGGAGAAGAGAGCTCTTTCCTCTTCGTTTACATCTAACCATGTATCCAAGGATTTTGCGATTGGGTTATCTAATGGATTCTTCTCGGTTGCAACTTGGAGAGGGGCGGTGATAATCATCTTATCAAAGACTTCATCCTTGCCATTCACCGTAATAGTGACTTTATCTCCACGAACGACTTTGGTAATATTTGAATTTAATGTAGCTTGATGCATTAATTTTGCATTTAAAGCTTCATAGATGGATTGTGTTCCATCTTTCCAGGTATAAAGATGAAGAGCAACGAAATCCATCATTGTTTTGAAATCAAGATATTTCAAAACATAAGCGGCTGGAATTTCATCAAAATAGCCATAGCCGAAGGAAGTGTATGGTTGAACCCACACTTCTTGAACAAGTGGGCATCCCACTTTTTCACAGAAATCCTTAAATGGCATGGAGAGATCCTTTAATTTTGGATTCACTCCCTTAACTGGTTCACGTTCAGGAGTAACGGCAAAGCCTTCATATCTTCCTTGAGCGACCCCAATATGGCCTGTTACATCATAGCCTTTATATTCCGTTTCCAAGATCTTGCCGAATTTCTTTAATTGTTTGGCTAATTTCTTTAAGTGAATTGCGGAAACTGGGTGATGGAGGAAATAGTTAAGAGGATGCTTCATTGCATCGGAAGTATCCCAACGATGATCGATTCTTCCATCTGGATATTTATAACCACGGACAAGTGCTGGTCCATCTGGTTTTACGCCAGTGAATTCTTCAATGTCCTTAACGGCAAAATAGGTTGGTGCGCCCATAATCGCACCCATTTCATAACGTTTACCGTTGTGATATGGGGAGTGGCATTTGCCTCCTACATGGTCCGTTTTTTCGTAAATGACGTAGTTTGTGTATCCTTTTTTCTCAAGATACATGGCTGCGCCTAAACCGGCTGGTCCTCCGCCAATAATCGCAATGCGAATATTTTTGTCCATAGTATTCAATCTCCTTTGTTAATGGATTTTCATTATTTTAGAACCAATATCGGTAAAATTCTAGGTATATATGTCACTTGCAGCGATTTACCGAATCTTTTTTAAAGTAAAGCAACTATCATTGACATATAATGGTTTTATGAGCAATCAAAATAAACGTTATAAAACCTTCCTTGAGATGCTTAAAAGTCAGGACAAAGACAGCCCTGCTCTTGTTTTTGATGAAGGTAATGAAATCAAAAGTCTTACGTATGGTGAATTTGTTAAAAAGATTTTGTCTACTCCGATTAACAAAAACGCCAATTCGGTTGGAATTGTTTGTGAAAATAACTTAGAAACCGTCCTCAATATTTTTGCTTACGTGAATGCAAAGAAGCAGGTGGTCCTCCTAAATTCTATGGACCACATTGATTTATTAAGGGCACAAGTCCAAGCTGCAGATGTTGATTATTTGGTTGGGAGGAAGGATATCCTTGCCGAATTATCTCCTTCTTTAGTTAATAATCCCAACGTGAAGGGAAAAGGAAACATTCTATTCTTCACATCTGGAACGACAATGAATAACAAAGCTGTCGTTTTAACAGAAAAATCTTTATGTGCGTCCGCTTATAACGGAGGAGTTTGTCTTCCATTAGAGAAAAGCGATACTCTCTTATCCATTTTGCCTTTAAGCCATGTTTTTGGCTTTGTTTGTTCTTTATTATGGGGTCTCTCTTTTGGCGTCAAAGTCGCCTTAGGAAGAGGATATAGACATTTATTAGTCGATGGAGCTTATTTCCAAGCCACCGTTATCTCCCTTGTTCCTCAAATGGCTGCTTTTATGGCTGTTAACAAAACATTTAACAAGGAACTTCGCATGATATTAATTGGTGCGGGTCCATGTCCTAAAACCATTTTAGATTTAGTTAAAGCCAGTCATATTCGCGTGAGTTTTGGCTATGGCTTAACCGAAACGAGCTCAGGCGTTGCCTTATCTATTGGTGATGATCCTGAAGCAATGACAATTTGTCCAGACGATAAGATTCAAATTGCTTCAGACGGTGAGATCTTAATCTCTTCTCCAACCTGTATGATGCAAGGCTATTATAAAAATCCTGAAGAAACCAATAAAACGATTATTGATGGATATCTCCACACTGGGGATTTAGGAAAAATCGATGAAAACGGCCTTCTTCATATCACAGGTAGAAAGAAAGACATTCTTCTACTCTCTGATGGCACAAAAATCTTCTGTCCTCAATATGAAGGCGAACTTCTTCCACTTCTTCCAAAAAGTGATTTTGCCATCGCCCTTATTGAAAATCAGGTTCAATTATTCATTAAAACAGAGATAGGGCAAAAAGAAGTTGATGAAAAGATTCAGAATTTCAACTTAAGTAAGCCGAGAGGCCAAAGAATTAGTAAAATTAACTTTGTTATGAGCGCGCTTCCTAGAACTCAAACAGGGAAGATTAAACGTTGGGCTTTAAAAGAATTAACGAGGTAAAAAAATGAATCGTGAAGAAATTAAGCAAAACATCGTTGCTATTTTAAAAGAGAACCTGGATGAATTCCAAAATATGGACATCCAAGAAGATACTGTTATCAATACGGATGCCGCATTAGACTCCATGCGTTTTATTTATGTGATGACAAAAATCGAAACCTTATTTGGCATTAGCGTTCCAGAAAAGAAATGGGTAAAACTTCAAACTTTAGGCGATGCCATTAATGCTGTTGAAGAAGAATTAGCAAAAAAGAAATAAGCTTTATGGGCGATTTTTCAAAAACGTTTAAGATCACTGCTGATCAAGTGACCCCTTTTCAATACCTTAGACCGTCTTCTCTTTTACGTTACCTTCAAGAGCTTTCTATTGAGCATACAGAAGAGTTAGGCATGCCAAGACAATACACCTTAGATAAAGGTCTACTTTGGGTTGTAGCAAAGCAACACATTGAAATCAAAAGAATGCCAAAATATGATGAAACCATCACTATATCCACCTGGCCTAGCAAAACAATGCACGTTCTTTTCCCACGTTCCTACGAGGTTAAAGACAAAGACGGCAACGTCATTATTGAAGGAGCTTCAATTTGGGCTCTTATCGACATCAAAACTAGAAAAATGATCAATCCTAATGAACACGGGATTGTTGTGGAAGATCTTTCAAATGGTAGGCCATTTAATATTCCATTAAGCAATAGGATTCCTTTCGATTTAACGCAAAATGGCGAAATCCTCGCTCAATTTTCCTTCTGTGATTTAAATGGGCATATTAACAACACGTCTTATTTAGATATTGCCGAAAATATGATTCCGATTGAATTCTTAAAAGAACACGAACTGAAGTTAATTGATATTAAATACGTTCACGAAATCAAATTGGGCGAATCTTTACCAATCCAATACGGTTTTGAAAATAATTCCTACTATTTCGTAAATCACGCTTTCCAACTTCAACTTGGATATTAGTAAAACGAAGCGGGGCGTATACCTGTTTTGTAATTACTTAGAACTAAAAAATCGCCTGGCAAAACCAAGCGATTTTTCTTTTGTCTAAGACTATTTAATCAAGGAATTCTTGCACTTGCCTGTAAGGCGATATTCTTCCATGTTTTGAAGAGTGATTTCAATCATATCAATCAAAGCGTGTTCCGTTGCAGAACCAAGATGTGGGGTGATAAGAACTCTTGGGTAGAGATCAACGATTAATTGATCTTCTTCGTTTGGCATTGCTTTTGGATCATGATCTTTGTTGAAAAGAACTTTTTCGTTGTCGATAACGTCAAGTCCTAATCCACCAAGTTTTCCCTCTTTGACAGCTTCCAAAGCAGCCAAATTGTCCATTACTTCACCACGAGCAACATTTACAAGGATTGCACCCTCTTTCATCTTTCCAATAAGTTCTTTGGAAATGAATTTATCGTTCTTTCCTTTGACATAAGCCATATGGCAAACTACCACATCTGCTTCTTTCATGACCTCATCTGGAGTCTTCTTCATTTCAATCAAGCCTTCGCAAGCTGGAGAAACAAAGACATCATAACCGATGACCTTAGCACCTAAGTCTTTGAAAAGGGAGGCGGTAACACGACCGATTCTTCCACATCCTAAAATACCGACCGTGCAATCACGGATTTCCTTGGAGAACATTGTATCGGTAACCTTGAAATGCCCTTCATGAGAAAGAGAGGTTGCATAAGCTGTATGACGAAGAAGCATCATAGATAAGGTAAGAGCAAGCTCACTGATAGCGTTTGGAGAATAGCCAGGAACAAAGGCGGTTTCAATGCCTAAGTCTTTACAAGCTTGAACATCAACGTGGTTATAACCAGCCGTACGGGTTAAGTAATATTTGAGACCTGCTTCCTTAAGCTTAGCAAGGTGCTCTCTATCAACCACGCAATTGCCACGAACCATCACATTCTCATAGCCAAGAGCAAGTTCATAGTTGTCGTTGTTTAAATATTCAGGTCTGGTAACTAATTCATATCCGTATTTCTCACCTAATTGTTTGAAATAAGGAAGTTCATAGTCACGGCAGCCAAAACAAATCATTTTCTTTTCCATAATGAATCTCCTTAAGCGGCCACAAACCAGCTTGGATCATAGAAGAGCCCACTGCTGGTCAAAACGGTAAGAACAATAACCCAAATGACAATTCCAATAACCGAACCAAAAGTGCCGATTAAAGAAATATGGGAAGCCATTTCTTTTTCTTTATCAAAGTTGATGCAATATCCAACAGCAACGGTTGCTGGTGGAACCATCCAAGTGATAACGACAGAGCTTAAAGTATTTACAGAAACTAATTGAGAAACGTTCTTTGCGTATTCTGGAGCGCCATCTTTTAAGGCACCAGTAGCATTGGTTAAGAAACCAGTAGCATTCGCAATGGATTGCATGGCGAGTAAAACACCTAAAACAATAGCTGGGGCAACAACGACTTTGATAGCCGTCCAAATCCAAGCGTATTTGTCGGTTGCGGCATCTTTAATATTGGTTCCACCCAAAGTGCAACCAATAGCAAACAAGATAATGGTACTAGATAATCCACCAAGTTTATTTGCAGCTTGATAGAACCAAGGTAAGGTTGCATCAAATCTCCAGAAAGCAACTTTCGCATCTGGAGAGGCGGAAGGATAAGCGCCAAAAACGTTTTTGTTCACTATAGCCGTTCCTGGGATGGCTTGCAAAATCCAAAGAAGCAAACCGGCAAAGGTTGCAATGACAATTGGGTTAAGGAACACTTTTTTAAGAATGCTCTTAACGGATTTATCAACGACTGGTTTGTTTTCATGTCCCAAGCTAGAAGCATCCGCTTCAGGTGAAGTTTCATCTTCGAGGTTAGCTACAGCAAGGTAAGCATAAGAATAGAGGAAGACACGATAAGCAACGTTCATGATATTGAAGTTATTGCCAGCCGTTCCTCCATAGATGGCAACGACAAGAGGATAGCCAAAGAAGGTCGTAGAGCCAAAAGCAAAAAGGACAGAGAGAACAGTTCTCTTCTTTTTATCTTTGACCCAAATGAAAATCAATTTGGCCAAGAAAATGAATCCGATATAAAAGACAAAGCCCAAAATGAAATTCACAAGGGCATCGATTCCACCGGAAACCGTGAAATCAGACATAAAAGAGCAGAATGCAAGGCAAGGTAAGCAAACACTCATAACGAATTTCGTTAAGATTTTGCCTGTCTTATCTGGCAAAAGTTTTTTCTTCGTAAAGAAAAAACCAAGAAGAATGAAGATAACCGTTTGCGCGATATTGACCCATAATTTTTCTGAGGTCAAGGCGGTCGCAAGGTTACCACCGATGCTGGCTTCGGCAATAACAGCATTAAGAAGCATCATACGATCCTTCCTCCTTTACGCCCCGATTTTAGTTATTTAAAAAACTACTGACAAGTGGTTTGCAAAAAAATTTTTTATTCTTGCATTTTTATCTTTTAGTAGCCATTAACTAACTTTCTTTTATTACATATAACCGGTTACATTCTAAATTTTATTTATGACAACTTATAAAACGCATAAGATAAACAACCGCTGGAGTGTTGCTATTTTCTTATTTTTATTAAAAGATATAGACATATCCAACCAGTAATTTTTAAGGAGTATTTTTATGAACCCATGGAAAGATATTGACCCAAAAAGAGTCACCCCAGATGAATTCATTGCCTACATCGAAATTTCTAAAGGCAGCAAGAACAAATACGAATTGGATAAAGAAACAGGTTTATTAAAACTTGATCGTATTCTTTATACGTCAACTCAATATCCACATAACTATGGTTTTATTCCACATACTTATGCGGAAGATAATGACCCTTTGGATGTCTTGCTTATTACATCTGAGTCAATCGTCCCAAGCACTTTGGTAAGAGGAAAGCCAATCGGAATGATTGATATGGTCGATCAGGGATTGCGTGACGCAAAGATTCTTGCTATCTGCCCTGACGATCCTTTCTATAAGGATTATGATGACATCAACGCTCTACCTGACCACATTGTCCAAGAAATCGCCTATTTCTTTGAAACCTATAAAGTGCTCGAAGGAAAGCAAACTCGTGTGCCTGGTTTAAAAGACAAAGAATGTGCAAAACAAGTTATTAAAGAAGCAATTGAACGTTATAACGAAAAATTCCCTAACAACTAATCGTTAGAAGATAGCCATTCCTCTATTTCTTTAAGATATTCCTCGTTTCTTTCGAAGTAAGTCATATGTCTTGCATTTGAAAATTCGAGGATTTTCTTTTTACTTGAACCCAAAGAAAGATACATCAATTGATTTTGTTTCTTAGTTGATTCATCTAATGAACCATAACAAACTAAAGCAGGCGTTTTAATGTTTTTTAAAAAAGAGGTCGTTTCATAGTCTTTTAGGTTCCCCAAAGGAGTAAATTCACTAGGTCCCCAAGCAGTAAGATAAGCGACATCTCCCCTTATCTTTTTTCGTCTAAGGCATTCTGGTAAGGCAGGATCATTAGGAGAAAAATCAGATACGGTCATTTTTAAATAACGATCTAAGGCTGCTAAAAAGGAGGGGGACGTGTAGTTGTTTTCCTTTTCAGCAATAGAAATAATCTCTTGGTCCTCTTTGCTCATTTTCTTTATGAGGATATGGGTTTCCTCTCTCCAAAGCTTTGCGCTAGATAAGGTAGAAGAGAGAGTTAAAGAAAGAACATCCTTTCTTTTTGTTTGAATCAGGTATAGTTGTTCTAACATCCCACCCCAAGAATGTCCAAGAAGATGAAAATCATGAATGTCTAAATAAGATAAAAGGTTTTCTAGTTCCTCTATCCAAAAATCTTTATTGTAGAGTTCTGTGTGGCTATCAGGCTTACTCGATAACCCACAGCCGATTTGGTCATAGAAAATAATGGGTCTATCCCCTATCTCTGCTAAAGGAGAAAGCAATTCTAAAGAATTATGAGTAGAACCAGGACCGCCATGCAAAGTAACAAGGGGATGGTTTTTTCCTTCCGGATTAACGATTTTAACGTATGTTTGATAGTTTCTAAATGGGATGTATAGTTCTTTTTCTTCCATATTTCTCATTGTAAATTGTTACCAAAGAAAGCTCTACTTTTATTTAATTTGCTTTCTATTTTAAAAATACCTAGTATTATGAACTAGTTCGATAACAAGGAGGAAAACGAATGAGTATTAAAATCATTGGTGATAGCACCATGGACTTATCAAAAAAAGTTCAAGATGAACTCGGCATTCATTGTGTCCCTTTTAGCATTGAATTTGGCAATGATGTAAAGAAAGATGGTTCATTTCCAAATGAAGAAATGTATCAATATAACGCAACACATAAAGATATCTGCCGTTCTAGCGCGGTAAATGTTGGCGAAGCGCTTAAATTTTTTGAAGAGGAAGGTAAGGATGGAGACGAACTTCTATACTTCTCCATTTCTTCTAAGCTTTCTTCTGGTTTCCAAAATGCATCAATTGCAGCAGAAGAATTCAAAAACGTTTCGACCTTCGACTCTCAATCCGCTTCTTTGGGTATTGCCCTCCAAGCTTTGAAAGCAAAAGAAATGGCTCAAGAAGGTAAATCCATGAAAGAAATTATTGAAGTCATGGAACAATACCGCCACAGCACAAACGTTAGTCTTATTGTTGATGATCTCACCTTTATGGCCAGAGGAGGAAGAATCTCCAAAGCTGCCGCCATTGGTGCAGGTCTTTTAAAGTTTCACCCAATCTTAACGGTAAAAGACGGAACCTTCTCTGTTTTGAAAAAGTTAATGGGGAAAATTCAAAAACTTGGTGTGAAATACGTTGATTCTATCTTAGAAGGATATGATGAAATTGACTATTCCCTTGCTTTGGTTGGATACACCTCCGAAAGAGATAGCACTGTTGATGACATCGTTAACGAATTAAAAGCCAAAGGTTTCAAAAAAGTAGTTGAAACGAAAACCAATTCCACAAACGCCGTCCATTCTGGGCCAAACACATACGGTGTCGCCTATATTTGTTCTATGAAGCCTGGAAAATATCGTTTCTTCTTAGGACAATTAAGCGACCAATTAAACGAAAAAGCCGCTCAAAAGGCAATCGAAAAAGAACTTATTAAATACAAACAATAAGGATTATTGAGCACTTATCCAAGAAACGATGGAATTGTAATATCCCATTAATACTTCTATGAAATTGTTGTTATAGAAGACTTTTCCTATGCTATAAATTGTGTCGTCAGATAATCCCAAGAGAGTATCTAAATACGCATAGACGTTCGCGTTTGCGCTTAAAGCGACCAATCCTCCAGAGATCAAAGAAAGGTCAACGAAGGCAACAAATAATCCAAATACACCACCCAGTATACGATTAATCGGGCCAACCACTTTCACATGGTTCAATTTCTTGGCAAAAATCTTCACGATAATCAAAAGGATATAGCCAATGACAAAAACAAAAATAAAACCAATCGCGACAAAAACAAGGGAAGCTAATGGAGCGGAAAGATAGTAAGCCAAGTTCTGAGTTGCTCCTGTCTCAGGAACAGCACTCATCACAAAGTTTTTAAC
This sequence comes from Escherichia coli, assembly GCA_963630675.1. Classification (GTDB taxonomy): domain Bacteria; phylum Bacillota_I; class Bacilli_A; order RFN20; family CAG-826; genus UBA4951. The sequence continues at coordinate 46,162 of CAVGNR010000009.1, read as the reverse complement.
AAAATCCGCTAAAAAGGAAGGGACCCCTGCTGCACCTATGGCCAATTCAAGAACGGTTGATTCGCTTCCGGGAATTGTAGAATTCAAGTCTTTTCCACTAACAACCCACTCCATCACGTTGTCTGATCCGTATTGAGTTTTAATTAACGCATCATAGATATCATTTCCCGTCGTAACAGGATTTTGGGAACCTTTTTCTATTAAAAAGGAAAGAAATTTCTCATGAACGGTTTCGCCCGCCCCGTTTATTCCTTGAAGCCATTGTCCTATCGGTTTGGCCAATAAATAGGCGAGAAAGAAAACAATGGCAAGGCCAACAAATTGAAGAAGAGAGGACATAAAGCCTTGGCGGATGCCTCTTATTACACAAAGCAAAACGATTACAAGGAATATAATAGAGATCCAATCGAAACGGAAACTCTGACCTGAAGTTGGAAAAATGTTTGTCATTAAGTATCTCATAGCACACTTATTTTAACGGACGAAACAATCAGAAAAAAGATGGCATTCAAAAAGGACAGATAAAACGGCCCAAATATTTTTTATGCAAGTATTGCTTGTTCTTCTTTAGCAATGTTTGCTTCATTTCGTTTAGCAAGCTCTTCCACCATCTTTTTCTCGTCCTCCTCAGTGATATGGTAGCCATATCTCATAATAAGATAAGAAGCCAAATACAAGGCAACCGTTATACCAATAATGATGATGCCAAATGCCAAGAGATTGGCTTTCCCATCAGCGTAAAGAGCATCGATTGACGCATTAATTTCCTCATTTACTTGCTGACGAATCTCTGGAGTTGCTCCTCCTGGATTGGAGTTGATTTTTGCCTCTGCATTTCCAATTAATTGGAATACACCATAGAACCCACCAGCAAAATAAGCAAAATAACGAATACCTAAATTAAGCCCTGAGCTCAATTTGACATCTAATGGTCTCCAAGCAAAGCAAATGGATTCTTTTCTTTCGCCATAGGCATATTCGTTATAGTCGATAGCGTCTTGGAACATAACGATCAAAGCGAGATAGAAGAGACCTGATGCCGCAAAGAACATGAAAGAAAAGAAATATAGCAAGATATTTTGCCAGCCGAAAGCGTTTTCGTTAGAAAGAAGCGGATATCTACCTTGCATCGGGAAGCCAAGGAAAAAGAAGGCGCCATAGAAAATGGCAATGATGATAACCGAAAATAACAAAATGTTTTTCTTGGAAATCTTTTTTGCTAATAATGGATAAAAAGCCTGTGCCGCAATTGTGCCAATTATATAGAAAATAGAAATAATCGTGGCAATGGTCGCACCTTTTGGATAGCCATAAACAAAATAGTAATAATTTGTTCCCACTCCCGTTAAAAGGCCAGAAGCAGCGTAATAAAGGAACATTGCAATTGCCGCTGAACGAAGTTCCTTATTCTTAATAACAACTCGAAATAAATCTAAGAAATGAGATTTCTCAGAGACTTCTTCTTGTTTAGGATCCCTCTTCTTTTCCTTACAAAGGAAGAAAACCAAGCTTTGAGTAAGTAAGAAAGTCAACGACATTCCAATAGAAGCCCATAAGAAAACTTCTTTATAAGAACCAAGGTTTCCTGGAGAAAGAGTAAGCACGGCAAAGGCTAAAAACGTTCCAACTGAAGCAGCAATTGTCACCGAAGTGGAAATCTTTGCTCTTTGTTTTTGATCATTCGTTAATGCCGGTAACATGGACCAATAGCCAATGTCATTCATGGTAAACATCAAATCCCAAAGGAAATACATGACAATCATGAAGGCGACATACCCCCATCCATGAACCAAGCCCAGAGATGGTATGATGAACATCAATAAAACCGTAATGGTATTACCAATTGCACCAATTTCTATCCAAGGACGAAACTTTCCTAATTTGAAACGGAATTTTTCAATGATAAATCCCATAATTGGATCATTGATGCCATCCCAAATAAGAGCAAGCATCAAAGCGATTGTAATAACGCCATATTGAGCGTTAAAAGCCTCGCCCTGATCAAGCACGCCAGAAGCAAGAGCATACTGTGTCAAAAAGGTGCCAACCAATTGATAACAGGCGTCACGGAAAATGCCGGACCATGGGAAAAGGATTCTAGTGAGTCTTGGAACTTTATCCCCTTCATAAGTTCCACGATCAATCATCCTTTGGATGAATTTGGCCATAATAAGCCTCCTAAAAACAAATAATATTATATATAGTAAGCGCTTACAATTGATAGTGTTTTTCATTTGAATTTCTCGCGGTTCACAAGAAAAATTTAGAAAGCCATTGACGAAGAATTCGATTTTTAAGAAGAGTTCCCTCATCCGAGCTATTCCTAGAAATTAAGCGAAGTAAATAGCATATGGTTGACCCAGAATTTTTGTTTATAAAAACAAGTATTTAAAAATTCTCAAAGAAAAAAACAAACATTTTTTGTATAATAATTGCATGCTTAAAAACCTGCTTGATAAATTAAGAGAATCTTGTTTCTCCGTACTCCCAGTTACCGCGATTGTCATTATCCTTTTTTTCACTCCTTTGTTAGATTTGTCTACAAAAGAAATTGTTGTTTTCTCTATTGCGGCTGTCTTTTTAATCATCGGAATCGCTTTATTTAATGTGGGTGCCGAAATGGCAATGTCCCCAATGGGTGAACAAATCGGTTCTTCTTTGATTCGTTCAAAAAGAATTTTCTTAGCATTAATCATTATTTTCGCCATGGGTGTTTTAATTACCATCGCTGAACCTGATCTTTCCGTGCTGGCAAATCAGGTGAAAGAGGTCTTAAACGGAACCGTCTTAATTGTCCTCGTTGGACTAGGGGTTGGCATCTTTTTGGTTTTAGCCATCTTAAAAATTATTTTTAAAATCGATCTTTCTTACATCTTGATGTTTTTCTATATGCTTCTTTTTGCCTTAGCTTGCTTAGCAATGACCACTCCAGAAGGTTTGAAGTTTATGGGCTTGGCATTTGATTCCGGAGGTGTGACCACTGGACCAATTACCGTTCCTTTCATTATGGCTTTAGGCTTAGGCGTCGCTCAAACGGTTGGCGGAAGACAAGCAAAAGAAAACTCCTTCGGTTTGGTTGCGCTTTGTTCGATTGGGCCAATTCTCGTTATCTTGCTAATGAGTCTTTCAATCAACGGAGAATTTGTTTATCCGCTCCCTAATTATGATATGCCAGAAAATATGTGGCTCTATTTAGGTCAGACGATCCTTGCTAGCTTAAAAGAAGTCGGATTAGCCTTAGCCCTTATCACCGTTTGTTTCTTTATTATCGAAGCAATATTCATCAAACTTCCAAAGAAACAAATCTTCCACATTATCGGTGGATTAGCATTCACCCTTTTGGGCTTAGTCGTTTTCTTAACAGCCGCTACAATCGGTTTTATGCCAATTGGTTATAAGATTGGTGAAATGGTCGCAAAGGCTGGCGCTCCATGGTTAATCGGAATCGGATTCTTATTAGGATTCATTGTCGTTTTGGCCGAGCCTGCTATTCAAGTTTTAACAAAGCAGGTTGAAGAGGTCACGATGGGTGGGGTTTCTAAACGCTCTATGTTATTGGCCCTTTGCCTTGGTGTTGGCCTCTCCATCGGTTTGTCCATGATCCGTATCGTCTTTAATTTCTCTGTCCTTTATTACTTAGTGCCTGGTTATCTCATTTCTTTGGCTTTATCTTTCTTCGTTCCTAAGGTTTATACCGCTATCGCATTTGACTCAGGCGGAGTTGCTAGCGGTCCTCTCACTTCTTCTTTTATCTTACCAATGGCAATTGGTGCATGCGTTTCTATGGCAGGCGGAACACCTGATAGAATTCTTCAAGATGCTTTCGGAGTTGTCGCCATGGTCGCCATGACTCCTTTAATCACCATTCAAGCACTAGGCTTTAAAGCTGTTATTCAAGATAAGATTCGTGAACGTAAAAGAGCCAAACGTGTTCTTAGTGCAGATGATGAAGAGATTATCATCTTCAAATAGAGGGCAGCTTTATGAATAACACAAGAAAAACTAAATTAAAGGAAGCCATCAAAGAGAAGAAACTCGAAGTGGCGGAAAAGAAGGCGGAATTAAAAGAACGTCTTCCTTCAAAGCAAAACGCTTCTCCCCTTACCGCCCCAAAGAAATTGAAGGTGCTTTTCACCATTGTTCCGAGAAACAAATGTGAATTCTACTTAGACATCCTTGAAGGATATGAAGTAAATATGCAGATGGTACTTTTTGGTACTGGAACAATTCCTCAAGAATTAGCTGCAGCATTGCACAGTAATACTGACAAGGCTGTTATTTTAAGCGTCATAAAAGAAGAATTCGTTAAGCCTATACTCAACGCTTACGAAGACAAATATTTTAAATTAAGAAATGGGCAAGGAATTGCGTTTACCGTTCCTTTTTCGAGCATCATCGGAAAGGCTTCGTATCAATTCTTGGCAAATATGGAGGGCAAAGGAAATGAGTGATAAGTTTCAATTAGTAGTTTGCATCGTCAATTCGGGATTCTCGGATACTGTAATGGAAGCAGCTCGAGAAGCCGGTGCAAGAGGAGGAACGAAAATTAATGCTCGTGGCACTGCCCGCCAAGAAGCGGAAGCAACTTTTGGCATTTCCATCCACCCAGAAAAAGAAATCGTTCTTATTCTTGTAAACGAAGATATCCGTGATGCTATTTTGCATGCCATTTATAAGAGCGTTGGCTTAAATTCCCCAGCTCAAGGAATCGCTTTCTCTTTGCCGGTTGATGATACCGTCGGTTTAGGGAATAAGACACCTTTATCCGAAGCTTTAAAAGAAGAAATCAAAGCGAATACCCCTACCGATACAGAAGAAAAGAAATAGCCATGCGTCTTGATCTTTTTCTCGTAGAGAATAAATATGCTGAAACGAGAAGCAAAGCTTCGCAGCTTATTAAAAACGGCAAAGTATTGGTCAATTCTCGCCCAGTCAGCAAAAACGGATTCGAAATCAAAGACACGGACCAAGTAAAAATTCTTGAAAATGATGTTTTAGAATACGTTTCAAGAGGTGGGCATAAACTTGAAAAAGCCCTTCAGGTTTTTGCTGTAGATTTCCAAGATAAAGTTATTTGTGACATCGGCTCTTCTACTGGAGGGTTCACCGATTGCTCTTTAAAAAACGGAGCAAAAAAAGTCTATGCGATTGATGTCGGAACAAGCCAATTACATCCATCTTTAAGAAATAATCCAAAAGTCGTTGTTCTAGAAAACACGAATTTCCGATATGTAACCCCATCTATTTTCGAAGAAAAAATAGACTACTACGTCTGCGATGTTTCTTTTATTTCAGTTCGAGTCATCTTAGAAACCTTGCTTTCCTTCAAAGAGGATTTCACCATTCTTTTATTGTTTAAGCCTCAATTTGAAGTGGGTCCTGATCGTTTAAATAAAAACGGGGTCGTTCGGAAAAAGGAATTCCTCATAGACGCCTTAAATCTTTTCAAAGAATATTTAAGAACAAAATCGTTACATATCTTAGGCGTTTCTTACTCTCCTATTCTAGGAAATAAAGAAGGCAATATAGAGTTCCTTTTTGAAATAAGCGCGAAAGGAAAAGACGTTTCATTCTTCTCTGATGCTTTGGTGGGCGAAGCTGTTGCAGCGCTTAGAAAAGATCGTTAACGCATACATGTCTCCGTTATTTTATTTAAGATAGATGGTGAACTTGCTTCCTTCTTGGATATGGCTTTCTAGTTGAATTCGGTAATGATAATTTAAACAAATGTGTTTTACGATGGCTAAGCCTAGGCCTGTTCCACCATCTTTTCTGCTACGGCTTTTATTCACACGGAAGAAACGTTCAAAGATTCTTTGCTGATATTTTTCATCAATACCAATGCCATCATCTTCACAAGAGAAGGAAGAGGAATCCAATCTTAAAATAACATGCCCTCCTTCATGGTTATAGAAAATGGCATTTGAAACCAGGTTACGGACCAGACGATCAAAATCCGTCGGGAGAATATTCAACGTCACTTCTTCTAAATGGGTTTGGATGGTAACTTTCTTTTCTTCGGCAATCAAAGATAAAGAGGAAACAACATCCTCTACTGCTCGTTTTGCGTTTAAAGGGGTTAAAAACGTTGGTTTCTCATCGTTTTCTAAGATGGCAAGAGAAAGCATATCGTCAATAACCATACGCATTCTCTTAGATTCTGAAGTAATCACGGCTAGGGCTTTTTCCTGTTCTTTCTTATCGCTAATTAAGGAATTAGATAAAAGCTCACTATAACCAACAACTGTCGTAAGAGGAGTTTTTAGTTCATGAGAGGCGTTCTGGAAGAATTCTCTCTTTAGTTTTTCATTCATCCGTTGTTCTGTTACATCCAAGAAAATAACAGCAATCCCTTTGATCTTCTCTTTTCCTAACCAATCTAAGGGAACCAAAGATAATAGAAGCTCGTACGTTCTTCCTTTACGTTCAATATCATAAGATATGGAATCTTTCTGCTTGGTCTCTTGAACTTTATTTTTAAATTCCTCACCCAGCATCAAATAATGGAATTCTTTATTGAGGATGTTCTCTCTTTCTAATGAAAGGATATTTAAAACGTACTTATTGATAAGGATAACTTGATCTTTTTCGTTTAAAACAAGAAGGCCCTCTTCCATAGAATCGAGGATGTAATCCACTTTGAGGTTTTCTCTTCGTAGGGATTCCATCTTGTCTTTTAAATTAAGAGAAACATCTACAATTCCTTTGTCGATTGCTTCAATGCCATCCCCTTCTATTAATTCATCCGGATGAGAGGAGAGCTTTTTGAGTTTATTTACTTCATTACGTAATTGGTTCAAAGCTTTCTTGTAAGAGAAATAACGATAAACGAAATAAAGACTATCCAAAACCACTAAAGCAAGCGACCCATATAGCAGAACAAGGTTTGCCGCTTCTTCTATATCGGAACGAGGAAGGCCAACACGAATGTAATAGGTAGACGTCTTCTTCACGAAATAAAGAATAGGGTACCCCATGGTTAAAGAATCTTTGTAATAGTAGGAGTTCGCATTGTTTTCCAATTCTTTTTTACGGTCTTCTTTTGCGGGGTTCTTATCTAATTGGTTGATTTCAAGAAGAATGTTGGCATCTAAGTCAAAAATAGAGACACGTATGTCCTGAATTTTAGAGAAATAAGAAATGGTTATATCCTTATCCGTTTCACTTCGATATGTTTTGCTTATTTCCTCTCCGTAATAAGAAAGCTCTTTATGTGCATTGTTCGAAGAAATGCCTTTTGTGGTTAGAAAGGAAGCCAACAATAAAGCAAACGAGAGAAGAAACGTAACAATGTAATCTAAAATGAGGGACTTTTTATTCATTTTTCAATTTATACCCCAAACCATAAACGGTTTCGATAATGTCGTTGTCGGGTGATAATTTTCTACGAATTTCTTTGATATGAACGTCTAGTGTTCTCGTTTCAAAGCCACTTACATCACCCCAAAGGGCTTTATAAAGATCATCACGAGTAACAGGCTTTCCAACATTCTTAGCTAATTCAAAGAGAACTGTGCTTTCGCCTTGGGTAAAATGAATTTCAACTCCGTCTTTTTTCACCACACGATTATTCAAATCAAAAGAAAGCGAACGAATTCGTAAGCTCTCTTTCTTTAAATAACGACGCGCTCTAGCATTTACCCTAGAGATAAGTTCCATAACATCAAAAGGCTTACAAATATAATCGTCTGCGCCTAAATCCAAACCATCGATTTTGTTAATAGTGAGATTTTTAGCAGAAATAATAATGACTTGAATATCATCGTTAGAAGAATCCATACGGATTTCTTTTAGAATCTCTTCACCGGATTTCACCGAAAGCATTAAATCTAAAAGAATCATGTTTGGTTTTTCTTTTTCGAAAGACTGTTTGAAATCCGCATATTCTAAAAACGGCTTAAAACGGTACCCTTGCCCGCTTAAAGCCAAATCTAGCAAGTGGGAAATATTAGGATCGTCCTCTAACGAATAAATTAAATAATCTTTGTTAGCCATAATAATAACATTATACGTTAAATAATGATTTCGTCTTTATAATAACCCGTCTCAATGTAATTTACCCACTCGGCAATATTTGAAGCGTGATCGGCTACTCTCTCAAGATATTTGCTTAATAATGTGGAGTATAAAATGAAATCATCTTTCAAATGATATTGGTCTTTAACATGAGGAATTTCTTTTAATGATTGCAAATAAAGCGCATCCACCACATCATCACGCTTACAGATTTCTTCAGCAAGTTTAACGTCACCTTTCACGAAGGCGACATAGGAGTCTTTCACCATGCTCATAGCCACTTTCGCTTCTTCAATCAAAGAATCAATACGAATTCCTTGGGAATATTTCAAAAGATTGCTGATGCTCCAAAACAAATCTTCCGCATGATCTCCCAAACGTTCAATATCTTCCACCATTTTAAAAATGCCAGTCACTTTTCGAAGATCTTTAGAGAAAGGTCTTTCCTTTAAGATAAGGGTGAGACATTCTTCCTCGATTGAACGTTCCAAATGATCAACTTTGTTGTCGTCAATTTTAGGCGTTCTCATCACGCTTGAATTCAAATACACATCAATCGCTTCATCTAAATACTGAATCGTGATATCGAACATCGACATCATATTGATGCAAATCGCATTCATTCTTTCATCTATTTCCATTATCCAAACCTCCCTGTAATGTAATCGTTGCTTCTTTTATCTTTTGGATGAGCAAAGAAATCGTCTGTTTTGCTATATTCGACAAGTTCACCAAGCATAAAGAATGCGGTGTAATCTGAAATACGTGCCGCTTGTTGCATGTTGTGTGTAACAATCACAATGGTGTATTTCTTTTTTAATTCCTTAATCAATTCTTCAATTTTTGCTGTGGCAATAGGATCAAGAGCGCTTGTAGGTTCGTCCATTAAAATCACATCTGGTTTCATTGCCAAGGTTCTAGCGATGCAAAGTCTTTGTTGTTGTCCACCAGATAGAGCTGTCGCATTTTTGTTAAGCTCATCTTTTACTTCATCATAAAGGCTTGCTTCCGTTAGAGATTCCTGAACAAGCTGATTCAAATAATCTTTACGTCTTTCTCCTTGGCATTTTGGGCCGTATATAACATTGTTTTTAATCGACATTGGGAAAGGGTTTGGCTGTTGGAAAACCATCCCCACTTTCGTTCTTAGATAGATTGTGTTTATGGTATTGATATCTTGTCCGGAAAATTGAATTTCACCTTCAATTTTGCAACCATCAACCAAATCATTCATTCGATCAAAACAACGTAACAAAGTGGATTTGCCACATCCAGATGGCCCAATAAACGCAGTGACTTTGTTTTTATAAATATCGATATTGATGTTTTTTAACGCGTGTTTTTTCCCATTCTCGTAATAGAGATTTACGTTTTTGCAGGAAAAAATTGTTTCGTTTTCCATAATTATTGTTTTCCTTTCTTTTTCTCTAATTGATAAGAGAGCAGTTTAATAAACAAGGAGAGCAACAAGACCACAATCAAAATAATGATGGAAATGGCACATGCTGATCCATATTGAGGGGATTCCCCTTGTAAACAAGTCCAAATATGAACGGCCAAAGAAGCTTGACCATCTAATAAAGAAACGTTATCTCCAATCACAGCGCCCATAGAGAAAACAAGGGCTGCGGATTCTCCAATAATTCTTCCAATAGAAAGAAGAGTCGCACTTAAGATGCCTGGCAACGAATTAGGGAGAGTTACCTTAAAGATGGTTTGAACTTTGCTTGCGCCCAATGCCAAAGAGGCTTGTGAAAGAGAAGGAGGCACCGCTTTGATAGACTCTTCCACCGTTTTGACGATTGTAGGCAATAACATAATCGCCAAAGTAAAGGATCCAGAGAAAATAGAGCCACCTGTATGCCCCGTAATACCATTCACAAAAGGAATAAATATCAACGCTCCAACTAAGCCAAAGATGATGGAAGGTATGCCGCTTGTAACATCAATAAGCGTTCGTATGCCCCTTGTAAGTGTGTTGTCTTTAGCATAGATAGCTAAATAAATAGCTCCACCAATACCTAATGGCAAGGCAAACAATAAAGAAAAGCCAATCAAACAAAGAGTAGTCAATAAAGATCCACGAATACCCTTTCCTTGGCTTGTTAAAGTTCCATCATAAACAGAAAAGGCTTTTTCTAAACCATCCGCTAACGCTTTAGCCCCTTCTTTTGCGCCATATACGCTCATATCCCCATCATCATCAAAAGTAACCAACGAAGAAAGGAAATAATTGGTGTTAATGGACATTTTCGCGCCAGTAGAATCTACCAAATTGTTAAATGGTGACTCTTCTTGAATCGAAACGATATAAATGACGTCTTCTTCTCCGTTTTTACCATCTTCGAAACCAATTCCCCAACGATGGGAATACGCCTCAACGTTATCAGAATTATCAAAATAGGAGGAGAGAGGAACATCATTTCCCTCCTTGCTTCGAATTGTGTAAGAGTGTTGGTTATAATCCCCTGTTATAAAATCCCAGGTTAAATATTGCGCACCATTTTGCACAACGTATACAACCATCCAAACCAAAATGGCGAAAGTGAAAAGAGAGAATAATACTGTCGTGAAGTAAGAAGTTAAATCCTTGATTCTTCTCATATGAATTCTCTTCTTTAAAGAGGGGGTCCCGATTTCTTTACTTTCCATTTGAAGTTACCTCCTTTTTTCTAAAAAGTGATTTCATTTTGTAGAAGAAAGAATCTTCTTTTTTGTAATTTGGATTCATTCTTTGCTTTATTGCGGATAGCAATGAAGAAACGATAAGAATTACAATAATTAAAACGAGGCCTAAAGAGAAACGAACGTCATAACCAATGCCAGCTGCTTCACCAATACCAGCCAACATAGCACTCGTTAAAGTGTTTCCTGGAGCAAAAACGTTATAGAAAGAGGTTCCTAGAGAATTGTTTCCAATAACCATTTGAATAGCGGTTGCTTCGCCTAGCGCTCTTCCAATGCCTAAGATAATTCCCGCAAAGATACCGGATGTAGCTGTTCCGATAACAATTTTAAAATTGGTTTGGGCTTTGCTTGCTCCCAAGGCAATAGAAGACTGGATCAATTTTTTATCCACCGCTTCCATTGCATTCGTAGAAAGGGTTGTCATTGTTGGAATCGACATCATCGCCAAAACAATCACGCCAGATAGAATGGATCTTCCACCGAAAGTCTCTATCCCTAACGAGGCGACAATCGGGCAAATTACGCCAGCTCCAAATAAACCATAAATAACAGAAGGAATGGAAGCTAATAAATCCACGGCACTTTGGAGGATGCTTTTTAAAAATTTAGGAACGATTCTCACCAAAAGCAAAGCGGTGAAAATCGATGTTGGAACGGAAATAACCAAACTCAATAATGTCGTATAGAGAGTAGTGAGTAACAAGAAAGGCATGCCGCCCATCCCATCATATAACCATCTAGGATTGGTGAAAAACTGACCAATGTCTTGATGAATATAATTTCCTTCAATCAACGAATAATTGTGAAAAAACGGATAAATCCCTTTGTACGTAATAAAGACTGCTATAAAGATTACAAAGGAAGCACATAACAATGCTAGAAATAAGAAAAAGTACTTCACGACTTTGTCGAGAAGCCTTTTTCTTTCGTAGATGTTGTTCTTTTTTTCTAACGAACTCATTCTTATTTCGCTAAAGCAGGATACTTGCTTTGTTGAACGCTAGACCAGCTTGGAGCGGTAGCGAGATTGGAAACGATGCCGCCAGCAGTCTTAATGGTTGCAAGTCCTTCTTTGGTGCTCATAAAGTCAACGAAGGCATTCACAGCAATCTTTCTTTCAGAGGTTGCATCATAATCGCCACGGATAACATAGTTGAAATTACGGCTTAATTTGTAAGTTCCATCGTTAACAGTGTCTTCAGAAGCGGAAACGCCTTCAAAAGTAAGCCCTTTGATTCCGGTTGCAGTAGCAAGAGAATCTAATGAACAATAGCCAATTCCAAGAGGGGCCGCTTTAATGGCGTTCATCATGTCGCCATTAGAAGCTTGGCTAGAAACGACAACACCATCAAGCCATTTGTCTTCTGCTTTGACATCGCCATAGCCGATACCTTCAAAGAAACATTCTCTTGTTCCAGATCCTGCTTCTCTAGAATAAAGTTGGATGTTGCCAGATAAACTAGAATCAACTTCTTTCCAGGTTTTCTTCTCGCCTTTATACATGGCAACTAAGGTTGCTTTATCGGTAGCGGAATAAGCGTTTGCTGAATTCACGATTGGAACAACGGCGTCTTTGCACATTTTTCCGGTTTTGTTTGCTTCAGTAAGAACCGTTTTTTCAGAATCTTTGATTTCTCTGGATAAGAAACCAATATCGTATTTGGTATTGTTCTTTCCGGCAGTAACACCAGTTGTAGCGTCGCCACTACCATGTTGGTCTTTCTTTAATGTGATTTTGTTGCCGGTTAAATCCGCAAATTTTGCACCAAGAGCGGTAATCACTTTGTCAACGGATGTAGAACCGCAAGATTTTAATTCAACAGGGGTAAATGCTGGGGTAGGCTCCGTGCTTTCGACACTTTTTGAGGAGGATTCGGTTGGTTCTTGTCCGCAGCTGAATAAAGATAAGCCAGCAAGAGCAAGAATCATTGTTTTTAATGTTTTTTTCATTCTTTTTGCCTTTCAAACACCAACATTCTAAAAAAGCCGAAAAAATCCTTATATCATAGACTTGTAAAAGAATGTAAAGGAATTGTAAGGCTTTTTGAAAAGATGCCAAAAACGGCAAAAGAGCGATAACAAAGGGATATAATGCAAATGTTACAAAATTGTTAGTCTATGAACCAACCATTAATTTATTGTGTAGATGATGAGGAAAATATTCGTTCCTTATATGAAGATGCCTTGAGCGTTGGCGGCTTCCAATGCGTCGCTTTTCAAGATGGCGCGTCTTTCTTTGATGAATTAAAAAGAACACAACCTGATTTAATCATTTTGGATGTGATGCTACCAGGAATGAATGGAATGGAAATTCTAGAGAAGCTCTCACATGGGCAATATTCCGCCATACCCGTTATTATGATTTCCGCTAAAGGTGGGGAAAGCGACATGGTCAAAGGGTTGAACCTTGGCGCGTCAGATTATATCGCCAAACCTTTTGGTGTAATGGAATTATTAGCGAGAGTTAAAGCCAATCTTCGTAAAAACGGCTTTAACAATACCATCACTTATAAAGAATTGACCCTTAACAAGCAGATGCACGCCTTTTACTTAAAAGACGTCCCACTCTCTTTATCTTTAAAGGAATATGGCCTTTTGGAATATCTTCTTAAGAATGCCGAAAAAATGGTCACTAAGGAAGAACTCTTATCCAAGATATGGGGAATAAACTGTCGAATTGAAACGCGAACCGTTGATATGTTTATTTCTCGTGTAAGGAAGAAGATATCTTCTTCCAATGTTCATATCGAAACCCTTAGAGGGGTCGGATACATTCTCCGCTAATTATTTCAAATAGACGTCTAGCACATGCTCTCCTTGAAGACTTTCATCAAAATTAAAATTTGATGTTTCTTTTCCATCTATTCTGAATTTATATACATGGGTCGCGTATTTTCCAATTTCTTTATGTAAATGAACGGAATATTTAGCTTGATAGGTTGAATAAATATAGGATAGTTCTCCTATCTCTTTTTCAAGCAAAGGCAGCATCTTTTTCTTATCGCTAAGGAAAGGGATGCCCATACTTTCTTTGATTGCTAATAAAAGCCATGTTGCCGTTCCGGAAAGAATTGGGCCCATATCCTCTTTGGTAAATGGATTTGCATATTGACAACAGAATCGTGGATTTCCTTTTTTAATATAGGGATCCTCTATATCTTCGTATGGGTATGTTTTCCTCATCATGAAGAATGCGTCATCTAACATTCTTTCTTTTAAAGATTCAGAAGAGACGCGTTTCGCTCCAACAAAAAGAGATTCCACAAACATCATGGCCGCATGTTTAAAAACGCCACCATTTTCTCTATCGCCCGGGAAGTAATGGCTTGTTGCAGAATCTTTGCTTCCTAGAAGAGTAAGATCCCCTTCCGTTGTTAAACGATACCCGACATCCGTTCTTAGATAGCGATCTACAAGAGGTAGCATTTTAGCAATTTCTTCCTCACTAGCAATTCCGGAAAGAATGCTCCAAGAGAAGGAATTTAAATATAGGGTTCCGTTATTTAGCTCAGGGTTTTTTGACAATCCATCTCCAAGCGATCCCACAAAAGAAGAGATGCCCCTATTTGAATTTAATAACACTCTAGCATAGAAATCATTGATCCAAGCATGTTTGCGAATATTTCTTTCTAATCTAGTTTTTATTCTTTGGTAGAAACACGTTTCATTTTCCTCAAACGCATTTATGCTCAAGAGAGAACGTATACCAGTTAATAGAAGAAAAGCGTTCATAACGGATTCAGAATAATCGCTCACTAAAGCTTCCCCATGATGAATAATCCCTTCTTCAAGTTGTTTTTGATATTCTTTTTCCTTTTCTGGGCCTCTTAAAACAGAGGCGTCAATCTTTAAGCAATCATTCCAATCAGCGCTATCAAGCAAAGGAAGACCATGTCTTCCAATCGAAATGCATCCAGAATACATGACAATCGCTTTTAATGTATCTCTAAGTTTTCTTGTTTTATTCCCTTCAGCCATAGGGAATTCTTCGTTCAAGATGTCAAAATCGTTACTGGCGTGTATATACTCACTTACCGCTAATAAAAGCCACAAAGAGTCATCACTACATTGTCCTGGTTCTTTTCCTTCATAGTAGAAATTGTGATTGGCGTAACCAAAGGAATAGACGTTTTTTATCCAATTAGATAAAAGGCTTTTCGCTAAATCTTTTTGCCCGTTTGCAACAAAATAAGGGATAGACCCATATAGGTCTTGGATTTCTCTAAAGCCGATTTCACGATATCCTTTTTGAGTCTGTGCAAAACTCCTACTAACAAAGCTTTGATAAAGATTTTGAAACGGAAGATTCTTAGAGACTAAAGAATCATACTTTTTATCTTGGGAAGAGATAACAAAGGAGGAAGCATACCTT
Source organism: Escherichia coli (assembly GCA_963630675.1). Lineage (GTDB taxonomy): Bacteria > Bacillota_I > Bacilli_A > RFN20 > CAG-826 > UBA4951. The sequence continues at coordinate 31,086 of CAVGNR010000009.1, read as the reverse complement.
CGGAAAGAATCTTCTCTTTCTAGCAAAGCTTTTTTGATTGAAGAAACATCTTTTTTATCTTCTAGAAATTTCTCTAATTTGGATAAAAAATCTTCCTCATTTTCTAAATCCACGAGACCTGTGTAGCTATATAAATATTTTTCTTTATTTTTCTTCAAAGATATTGCTTTCTTTAAAGCAAAAAACGAAGCACCTTTTTTCCGTAATGTATTGTCTAAATGATATATACCTTGAGGATTTTCTATATTCCCGTTTCCTAAAAAAGAGGCGGCGTCATTACTAAAAGAGGTGGGAAAAGAGTCTTCATCTCGAAAGCCAAAGAATCTTCTCTTGTTTGAAAAATAATGTGGGTAGTAATGTGGGGAATACGCGACTATTTCGTTTCTCTCGTTTCGAATGATCGAACTTTCTTGAATGACCGTTTGATAAATCACGTCGTTTTCCATGCAAGATGGATTCGAAAAACCAAACATGCCTGTGAAACATATCTCTATATTCCTATCCGTCGGAGAAAGAAGACTTACTGTTTGTATTTCGATCGCTTCAGGTTCCCCTTCTTTATAAGAAGGCAAGAAGAAGGTTCTCTTAATTTGAAGACCGTCTTTTAAAAGATAAAGAATAGTTGTCTTGTTAGCAGAATGGACACATTCTGCTTTTTCAACATTCTTAGATATGCTAGCGCTATAGAAAATTATTTCTCCGTTCTCAATGAGATAAAACTGCCTATTAAAAGGATTACCGTTTTCCTCAGGAAGAACATCCCATCTGGATGCTAATATTTGATAACCAGCAGGCCCACGAAAAGAACCTCTAGCAAAAGGATCAAGCACGCTTTTAGGAGTGCTTAATAAGCAATCAGCAACGTTGCTCCTATCGCCCAAAAGAAGATTCACGCCATAATGCGGCCCAACTTCACCGCTTTTTAAATCTAAATGAAGGGAACCGTCATCATCAAGATAACCACCATAAGAATCTAAGCTTTTCAAAGCAGATAAAATAACGTCTTCTATTTCCTTTGGAATTCTTTTCCCTTCCAAAGAAACGACATCGTTTTTAATTTGAAACAAGTGTATGTCTCCGTCCAAATTTGAAATGTAATGAACAAACAGGGGTTCATTTCTTAGAAAAGAAAGCAACGGAACAGAACGAAAAGAACCCGCAAAGCCAATATATTTACGAAAAGGAAATAGATATCCTTCCTCTTTCAAAGAAGGAATGCCTTGAAATGGCGATTGAAGTTCTCTGGCATTGGTAAGTTTTAAAGACATGCTCTTTAGCCTTTCACGCTGCCTTCAGTCGTTCCGCCAACGATGAATTTAGAGAGGAAAAGATAAACAATAACAAGCGGTATGATAGCAAAGCCAATCAAAGCATATACCTTACCCATATCAAATGAAGATGGGTCGGAAGCCTTAACAGCAGCAATAATAAGCGGCAACGTTTTCTTTTTATTATCGCTAATTAAGAGAGCGGGGATAAAGAAGTTATTCCAATTGCTAACAAAGGCAAAGATAAGTTGAACAGCTAAAGCAGGCTTAATAATAGGCAAGGCCATTTGATTAAAGATACGGAACTCCCCTGCTCCATCAATACGGGCTGCTTCAATCATCTCTAACGGAAGGACAGACTCCATGTATTGTTTCATGTAGAAGAAGGTGATAGGCGAAGCAATAGAAGGAATAATCAGCGGCCAAAGCATATCCGATTGGCCAATGCTAGTAAGCATTCTAGCAAGACCAACACCAGAAATGGTTGTTGGAATCATCATGATAACCAAAATGAACTTGAAGATGATTTCACGTCCTTTGAATTGATAAACCTCAATGGCGTAAGCGGTTAATGCAGAAAAATAGACGCAAAGCAACGACCCGACTACGGAGACAATAACGCTGTTTCCTAAAGCGGAAAGAACAGGCAAGTGATCATCGGAGAAAACATTCTTCATGTTCTCAAAGAAATTGGTGCCAAACCAGAAAGAGAAACTTGTTGCAATTTGTCCATTGCTACGCGTCATATTGACAACTAATGTCCAAATTGGGAAGAGACAAAGGAAGGTTAAAATGATCAAGATAAAGTAAACGCAAATACGGCGGGCTCTTAAGATGGAAGACATCCCTAAGAGGTTCTTTTTCTTGCTCATGTCTTTATTTTCTCTCATAAGCTTTCTCCTCTCTGACGGGCTATTTCTTTCTCCGTTTCTATACAACCGGCATAAGTTCTAAAACGTTTATTACGGTTATGACGGATTTCTTTTTCCATGTTCTTTGTGTGGTAATTAGAAAGATAAACACCACAGGATAAAATCAAAGTAATCACGAAGAGAACAATGCTAAGCGCGCCAGCTTGCCCATAGTTATGTTTTACAGTCACGAGATTATAAAGGTACATCATGACCGTTTCAGAACTCTTTAAATAGCCACCTGTTGTTTGAGTGAAAATCTGAGCAACATCGAAGAGCTGAACCCCGCCAATCATGGATGTGATAAAGACATATAAAAAGATTGGTTTCAAAAGAGGCATCGTGATGCTCCAGAAGGTTTTTTGAGCACCAGCTCCATCAATACGAGCAGACTCAAAGATAGATTCATCAATACCCATGATGCCTGACATAAGCAATAACGTTGTGTTACCAAACCACATTAAGCAATTTAAACCAGCAATAATGATATGTGTCCACATCTCGTTATTAGCAACGTTGATCAAATTATTAGCATCGACCCATCCCCAAGAAATCAAAAGCTGAAAGACAGGACCGTTAGTAGCAAAAATCATTAAGAACAACATGCCAAACGCGGAAGCCATAATAAGGTTAGGCATATACATAACCGTCTTCCAGAAACGTTGACCACGGATCTTCAAACGAGCATCCGTAAACCAAACCGCTAAAGCTAAAGAAATAATAATTTGAGGAATGAAACCAATAATCCAGATGACCATCGTATTCATCAAATAATAAAGGAAGGTTGGAATATGGGCATTTGTCGTGAATGTATGGTTGAAGAAAGTGATCGATGTTGCATCCTCAACCCCTGATTGGAAGATGTATTTGAAATTATCAAACCCACACCAATTAGGCCCGACAGTATCTAATAAATCATCATAGTATTCTTGAAATGCATAGATGAATGTTTTTCCTAAAGGAACTAATTGAAACAAAATGAAAGCGACAAAAAAAGGAACAAGGAACAAATAGCCCCACTTATCATAACGAACACTCTTTCTCTTTCGTTTTACCTTATCCATTTTTTTCTCCCTTTCTAATGAAGGGGCAGCGCCGAAGCGCCACCCCCACAATTTTTAGCAATTAGGAATTAAAGCGTTTTGCCATCCCATGAATCCCATTCAGAAGAGAATTTGAGATTGTTAGCTTTTTCCGAAACGGTCTTCTTGAAAGCGGCAAGTGCGTTAGCATATGTTGTGCTTTCATTGAAGAAATACGCTTCGAAGGAGTTTTGAATACCTTCATTCAATGTTTGGTCATGTGGGCCAGCATTGCTCATATCAATCTTTTCAGCACTTTCTTTGAAGAGAGCGATATGGTTTTGTCCACCAAGGAACTCAGAGCCATAGCTTGTATCGCTAGCGAGTTTGTTCATAGCTGTCTTGTTGTTGGTGTAGTCTTGAGTACCACGAGTAATCTTTTCTGCAATTGTTGCATCACAGGTTAACTTCTTCATGATATCTTTGACTTCTTCTTTGTTATCGGTGCCTTTGGCTGCGCAAAGCCAGCTGCCACCCCAATACCAAGATGCAGGTCCTTTGCAAACTGCATAGTCACCATAAAGGGTCTTGCTAGTGTCAATAGAACCATCTGGATTCTTTGCTTCATTCATCTTTTTGGCATATCCATCCGGATCGGCGTTGCCAGCAAGAGTGAAGTTAATGCCCCATGTGCTATAGAAGAAGCCGAAGGTCTTCTTTCCGGTTGCGGTGACTTCACCTTTATCGTTTTTCAAGACGTGGCCATCTGGTCCTTGGTCAGCTTGCCATTGAGCACTCCAAAGAGGAGCATCATCAATATATTTCTTATCGGCATAATCTTTGGTGTTAACAATCCATTTCTTGATTTCTGGATCGAGACGGATGGTATTATCTTCTGTAACCCATTTATCAGTCATGTTGTTGGAATATGGACGATAGTTATCCGCAAAACCGGAAAGCATCTTGACGTTAGCGGTCTTCATTTGAGCGGCAACGGTATTAAATTTCGTCCAATCAGAAATCTTTTCCTGAACTTGTGCTGGATCATCTGTTCCTAAAACAGATTTAGCAATATCACGACGATAAGCGAAAAGCCCTGGAGTAGCTTGCCAGCTTGTGGCTTTTAAGTGGCCATCATAAGTGACAATGTCTTGCGTGTATTTGTATTGATCAGCAAGATCTTCAGTGGTTAAGCCAATGTCAGTCTTTAAATCGAGAGTATAGGCGGTTTTAGTGTATTTTGTCGCATAGTCCGCTTCGATAAGGAACATGTCGACTTTATCATCAGCTGCCGCTTTGTCTTGACCTTTTAGTTTTGCATCCAATTTGTTTTGGTAGTTGTTGTTATCATTTGGTTCGACGGTGAATTTGACTTTTACACCATTCTTTAAGGTATAGGTCTTGTTTGTTCCTTCTCCGGTAATGGTCACATCGGGATAGTAATCTTCAAAGCGTTCTTGGAATTCCGTATTCCAACACATAACATTGAGGACTTTTCCGTTTTCCTCGGTTTTTGTTTCCGAACAGCCGGCTAACGCTAAGAGCCCGGTTGCAGAGATGGCGAGTGCCGCAAGCATTGATTTTTTCATGAAATTTCATTCCTCCTTTCAATGTCGCTATTTATTTATTTTTCCGATGTTGTATCACCGGTTGAAACCTGAATGGTTCCGCCTTTTTGAAGGAAACCTTTTACTTTGTTTGTTTTTGGAACAAAGAGTTTTGGTTCCTCGATGCGAGAGATAAGTTCCTCCACTGCAAGACGGCCGATCTTATCGCTATCTTGGCAATAAGTCGTTAAGGATGGTTCAATCATCCTCGAAAGAGAAATTCCGTCATATCCCGCAATAGAAATTCCTTTTGCGTAGGCGGCATCGTTTTTAGAACTAAGAAGAGCGAGAGCGCTGATATCATCTGGGCAAAGAACGCAAGTTGGTTTTTCTTTCAGAGAAACGAGTTCTTTGAAGGCAAGACGCACGGAATCAGGATCGTGATAACGAGCCGGAAGAAGATATTTTTCATTCGGCTCCATGCCTAATTCGCGAATAGCTCTTAAATAACCAGCAATTCTCTTATGAGTAACGCCCGTATCTTCACCGTGGATGAAAGCGATTTTTCTATGTCCTTGCTGATAAGCGTATTTTGTAAGCTCATAGGTTCCATCCTCGTTATCAGACATAATAGAAGAGCATCCTTCAAACATATGATCGATGGTGACAACAGGAAGACCGCTATAAGCAAGTTCCGAAACATTTGGGTCAAAGAAATCAACAGAGGCAATAACCACTCCATCAATTCCTCTTGATTTCACGTGTTGAAGATAAGAGGGCGTCAATCCAGAAAAATTTCCACTATTAATAAAGGTTAAATCGTAGCCTTTTGCTTCAGCAGCCACTTTAACAGAGTTAAGAATAGAAGAGAAATATTCGTGTCTAAGACCACTTTCAGTTTTGTCAACGAAAAGAACTCCAATAGTAAAAGAACGATGCATTTTTAACGTTCTAGCAAAACTAGATGGAACATAACCCATCTCGCGTGCCGCATCTTTGACAAGCTTCTGGGTGGTTTGAGAAATTTCCTTACTACCATTTAAAGCTTTAGATACGGTTGCGTTGCTAAGATTCAGTTTTTTTGCAATATCAGAAATCTTTGCCATTGCCTTTCCTCTAGGTACGAAATCGTTTTCGTTATCTCAATGCTAAGTTTGGGAAAAATGCTTGTCAAGGTGAATTTTGTAAGCGTTTACATTTTGAATTTTCCTATACTTAAGGCGGTGTGTAATTATTTCGTTCTTTTTTCGTAACGTAAAATTTTTTTCGGCTTGTAATCGATACTTTTTGCTTTAGAATGAGAATATAACGAAAACGTTTAAGCGTCGATAAAGAGTGCGTTATCACTCGTGTGAATACGTTTACGTTAATATTTATATTTTTAATCAGCAAAAATGAGGAAAAATTTATGAAATTCGGCTACTTTGACGATGAAAACAAGGAGTATGTTATTCAAACGCCTTTTACCCCTTCTCCTTGGATAAACTATTTAGGTCAAGATCATTTCTTCTCGCTCATTTCCAATACTGCTGGAGGTTATAGTTTCGATACAGATGCTAAATTAAGACGCATTACGCGTTATCGATATAATGATGTTCCAGCGGATTTTGATGGTCGCCATTTTTACGTCAATGAAAAAGGGTTGATTTGGTCGCCAACATATCTTCCTAGCAAAACGGAATTGGATTTCTATGAATGTAGACACGGCCTTGGCTATAGTGTTATCACGGGAAAGAAAAACGCTCTTAAAGTCCGTTGCACTTTCTTTGTTCCAAATGATGCTCATTGTGAAATTCAATACATTCAATTAAAAAACGAAAGTAACGAAAAGAAAGTCTTCTCTTTCTTCGCTCAAGAGGAATGGTGTTTATGGAACGCTAGCGATGACGCAGAAAACTTTCAAAGAAATCTCTCTACTGGCGAAGTGGAATGCTATAACGGCATCATTTATCACAAAACAGAATTTAGAGAGAGAAGAGATCACTACGCCTTCTATTATGTTAATCATGAAACCTCTCATTTTGAGTCAGACCGTGATTCCTTCTTAGGCATGCATAATGGCTATGATCATCCTGAAGAGATATTCAAAAACAAACTAGGGGATCATGTTGCATCAGGTTGGCATCCAATTGCCGCTCATCAAATTGATTTAGAACTTGAAGCGAACGAGGAAAAGAGCTTAATTTTCATTCTTGGTTATTGCGAAATAAAAGAAGGCGAAGAGAAATTCATTGCCCCTAATATCATTAACAAAAAACCTGCTGAAGAAATCATCGAACAATTCAATTCTGATGAAAAAGTACTACACGCCCTTGCTCTTTTGAAGAGGAAAATGAATTCTTTCTTAGATATCTATCAAGCAAAAACCGGAAACGAAAAACTTGATCGTATGGCAAATATATGGAATCCATACCAAAGCATCATTACTTATTGCATGTCCAGAAGCGCATCTTATTACGAATCTGGAATCGGAAGAGGAATGGGTTTCCGTGATTCTTGCCAAGACTTGCTCGGTTTCGTTCATATGATTCCTTTGAAAGCAAGACAAAGAATCCTTGATATTGCAGCCATTCAAAAAGAAGATGGTTCCACTTATCATCAATATCAGCCATTAACCAAAAAAGGGAACTCCGCTATCGGAGGGGGCTTTAATGACGACCCTCTTTGGCTAGTTGGAGCAACAAGCGCTTATATCAAAGAAACAGGCGATTATTCCATTCTAAAGGAAGAGGTTCCTTTTGATAATGAAGCAGGGAGCGAGAAACCTTTATTGGAACATCTTAGACGTTCCATTCATTTCACAATGAATAATCTAGGTCCACATCAACTTCCACTCATTGGAAGAGCGGATTGGAACGATTGTTTGAATTTAAATTGTTTTAGCACCACTCCAGGGGAATCTTTCCAAACAACTGAGAATAAAGGCTCAGGAAAAGTTGCTGAATCCGTCTTTATTGCCGGTATGTTTGTCTTATATTCCAATGAATATGCAAGAATCCTTTCTCATTTAGGCTTAAAAGAGGAGGAAAAAGAGGTTCTTGAAGCAAAAAAGAAAATGGAAGAGGCAACCATCCAATATGGTTATGATGGCGAATATTTCCTTCGTGCCTATGACGCTTCTGGAAAGAAGGTTGGCTCTCATGAAAATGAAGAAGGGAAGATCTTTATCGAACCGCAAGGTTTCTGTGTCATGGCAGGAATCGGTCATAGCTTAGGATATGGTAAAAAGGCCTTAGCAAGCGCTGAGAAGTACCTTGGTTGCAAATATGGCTTAGAGTTACTTTCCCCTGCATATCATGCTTATCACGTCGAATTGGGAGAGATATCTTCTTATCCACCAGGATATAAAGAAAATGGAGCGGTATTCAATCATAACAATCCATGGGTAACAATTGCTCATTGTGTGGAAAAAGAAGCCGAAAAAGCATATGCCCTTTATATCAAAAACTGCCCTGCTTTCATTGAAGAAGAAAGCGATGTCCATTACACGGAGCCGTATGTCTACTCTCAAATGATCGCCGGTCATGAAGCAGCCAATTACGGCCAAGCAAAAAATAGCTGGTTAACAGGCTCTGCTTCTTGGTCTTTAGTTGCCTTACAAGAATATCTTCTAGGCATTCGTGCTGATTATGATGGCTTGATTGTAGAGCCATGCTTACCGAATAAGGAATATCCGTATCTTCATATTCAAAGAAAATTTCGTGGAAACACCTATGATATTGAAATTCATAACGTTCCAAACGCTTCTTTATATGTGAATGGAGAAAAGATAGAAGGCCATTTAATTCCATATAAACCTCAAAAAGAGGTCATACATGTATTAATGAAATAATAATTCATGTCCTCCAGCCATAGGAAACCCCTATGGCTTTTTAAAACAAGATGGGCCGGAGCCCATCTTGTTTCATTAAGCAAGTTTGTTTTTACGAATGAAGCTGTCAACCCAACTGACAGAGGTTTTACCAAAGTCAGCAAAGACATATTCGTAATAATTTCCTTCCTTGCGGTAGAGATTCATTGTAACCTTTCCCTCATCTTTATCGTAAATGATATCGAGATGGGACAAGCTATTTCCTGTTTCCTCAAGAGCAAAGCTTTTAGAGAAATCAACAAGGATCGACATATTATCTGTCGTGAAGGAATCATCTTTATTATCCGTAAAGAGTTCCCAATGGTTCAAGGCCATAAGATTCTTTGGATAATTCATGATGCTTACGACATCAGAGGAATCATTGTCTTTAAATGAAGGTTCTGCATATCCCGGTTTTGAAGGATTCTCTCTTGTCACAAGATACAAAGAAGGCACAAGGGCGCTTGTATCTTTATAAAACATATAAGTGCCCTGGAAGGTTAATTCTTTTCCGCCATAGGTCATCTTTTTATTTTCAATGCCAAGGAATCCTTTGGTATACGCAGCTGCTGTTTCAGGATTTTCTGCAGCATATTCGGAAGTGAAATCCGTTAAGAAATACTGCTCAGTGAAATAATCCATCGTATCCATGACATTGTTTCCAGTTAAATCACGATACTGAGTGAAATTATCAAGAGCAAATAAGTCAGTGATGGCTTGCTCTGTTTCGGTTGGAGTAAACGCTTCATCATTTTCTTTTAAAGCGTTCTCTAAGAAAGAAACAGAAGTCTTTCCAACATCTTTAAAGGTAATGGTGTAGTTGGTCTTATTATCAAAAGAAAGATCAAAATGGAAACCATTTAACGTTGTCTCATCTTCAAGAGTTGCGTTAAGCGAAACAAGCGAAGTGTAATCGGTCGCGGAAAAACCAATCTTTGGTAGCAAACGAGTGGCAATGGATTTGGTTTTTAAATCTAATGTCATATCCGTTTTTCCTTCCAAAGAAGAATAATTAACCCCTTCAAAGGAAGGAACAAAATCCTTTAAGGTAAGTGCTACACCTTCTTTTTTAAGCAAAGCAGACTTCGTAAGGGTTGTTCCATCGTATTCGAAAGAACAAACTCCACCTTTTACAGATAAGTACCCCGTGTAGTTGTTTTCGTAGTATTTCTCCGTGATATGTTCTTCCTTGATGGGAGAGGAATTTTTAGCGGAAACCAAGGTGTAATTCGTTAGACCCTCTAATTGTTTCAACGCTCCTAAACAAGTTTTTGGAGCCGTATCTTCTGAAGAGGAAGCTTCAGGAGCAGAGCAAGAAACAAGAAACAAAGGAGAGAGAAGGAAGAGTGCTAAATTTTTTCTCATTTTTAAGCCCTCGTAAAGATGGCTTCGCTTTCAGCGGTCTCATCGGTTGCAAAGGATCCAAGAATGCTTGTGGATGTAGCGCCTGTATCTTCTCCGGAATAGGATACGCTTTCCATAATGACAGCAACGGTTCCATCTTCTTTGAAAGTCATCTTTCCATCAATGTTGGAATCAGCAAAATGGAGAGGGAGAGCTAAACTGTAAGCGTTAAAGCCATAGGAGAAATCATAGGTCTTTGTTCCTACGGCAACACTGCCTTTATAAGGAGTATTATTCGTAGCAAGGCTGCCTGCTTCTTCACCTGTTAATTTCAAAGTGGCAGAGTTCTCTGTATTGGTATAAGTTCCTTTAATATCTTCTGCCGTATAAGCAAGATTTTTCAAAGTAATGGTTAAAGTAGAACTAGAAGATAATCCACCTTCTTGGGCGTGGCTTGTTTCTGGGGTATAGACAATGGTAACGGATTGGTTCTTCTCCACTCCTGTGACTTTGCTGCCATCAAAAGTAATATCACCAGTTGCCCAATCGATAGAATAGGTCAAACCATAGTCATTTCCGTTTGCTTTTAACTTCAAATCAGAAGGAAGAGGGATATCTTTCTTAGCCCATGGTGTTCCTTTTTCACCAGAGGCAATCAAACGATAAGTCGCTTGTGAGCCAACGAAGGCAACCGCTTTTTGAGCGTGATCGTCTGCACCATAATCGCCTGCATCATAGTTATGGTCGAAATAGAAAGATCCAATGGTTGCCATATAGACCACGTCTACATTCAAATCCAAGCTCACGGTCCTATCCGTTTTATTAGAAATGGTTACAACCGTGCTTCCTGTGGTTTTAGCTCTCCAGGTATTTGTGCTGGCATTATATCCAAGTACGTTTTGATCACTTGATGCAGTAAGTGTATATTGCCAGGTGTCCCAAACGGTTTTAGGAGCGTTGATGGTTAAATAATCATCAATATTAGAATTATCGATCTTGTCTCCTTGATGGAGTTTGTTTTTATTCGTATCTGTTTCGGAAACGACACTGCTATCCGCTAAAGTAACCGTATCTTTCGTCAAAGTGGAAGAAGAAAGGAAATACTGAGAAACATCACGGATGCCTTCTGCTGGCTTACTTTCTGGATTTCCATATTCATAAGAGAAAGAGAGTTCTTTAACAGCCTTTCCATTCTTCTCGTTGGTAATCTTTTCGTTTGTAAAATCGTATCCCAAAGCGTCATATCTTGTATTAAGATAGCTTCCGCTTAAAAGAGAGCCATCCGCATTGAAATTCAAGGTAACGGCAAATTCATCATGATACTTTAATTCTTCGGTTAATTGTGCGTTCTTAGAAGAATCATAGGTGAGTCTGGAATCAATCCTGGTTTGGAAACCATTATCTGTTTTTGCTGAGGTGACATTACATTCTGCTAAAACAAATTCATCACCTTGTGTCATATTTACACGATAGGCATACATGATATCGAAATCGATGGAATTCATATCATGGGAATAATGAGTGCTGTCGAATAAAGCAGCCTCTTTCCCTACCTCTTGTCTGCTATAGTCCACGGCATTGTCATCATATGGATTATCTACAGCTAAATATTTTCCAGAGAATTCATCGGTATCGTCCAATTTTGTGCTGTCATTAGCTGCTTCCAAATAACTATCAACGACTGTGTAGATGTTGCTACTTTTGTCAAAACTCTTATAAACAAAAGCTTTTTCAGTATTTGTTTTTGTGTTCGTAACGGTGGCTAAGGAAGCATTATTTTCATAAGCTTGCCAAACGTATTTTTCAGCGCTTGAAGAATTAGAATAAGTAACTTTCTTCACATTGGAAGGATATAACGCATATTCCGATTGAACAGAACTATGGAACATATTTTCCAACGTGGAAGCGTTAGAAGGCAAAACATCCACGCTAGTACGTTTGAAATAAAGAGGGCGATCTAAACTAGAGTCATAATAGAAGTCATAGGTTGCTCCTCCTGGCAAGGAAAGATTGCCACCAGAAGAAGAATAACTTGCTTCAATTGGAGCAAAGCAACGGAAACGATCAACATTAACAATGCTAAGAGTGGTTTTCCCTACTTTGACGGAGAAGCTGGAAGTGTTATTGATTTTCACTCCTTTTGCAACCCATAACGTGTCAGAGCCTTCCGCTTTTTTAAAGGCGACTGCAACATCTCCGCCTTGAGCGGTGATTTCTCCTTCAACAGAGAGTTCCGCACGTAAAACAACGTCGATTTCTGGCATGGTAAACGTATACACGTCCCCGCTCTTTTCTAATTTTTGGCTGTTTGCATAAACGGCAATCACACTATAACCATCTTGAACGGTGGCAGTAACAGAAATCGTCTCGCCTACTTTGGCGCTGGTTTTATTTGGGGATAATGTGTAACGGGTATCGCTTCTAGAAGTGACTTTAAAATATTCTTCCACAGGTGCAAGGGTTCCACCCGAAGAAGCCGAATTCTGACTTGAGTTGGTGCCATTTCCACTTGATGGAACATCTGGATTATTAGATGTGCATGAAACAAGAATGAAAGCACTACTTAAAAGGAATAAAGGTAATAGTCTCTTTTTATTCATATTGTGTTCTCCTCATTAAAATTTAGCGGCAAAGAAGCCAAGCACGGATCCTCCTTTATCGAATGGCAACATATTGAATCCGTTGGCAGAAATATAGGAAGCACCAAAAGTAAGGTTCTCGTTGGCTTCATCCATGGTGATGTTTAATTCATAACCATAGAAATTAGAAAGACGTACTGGTTTTTCTCCTAAGGTATAGGTGAAAGAGGTGTTGTAAGTATTGCCTTCCTCTTTTCCTTTTAAAACGCCTTCAGTGTTGCTAACAAAAGAGATGCTGTAATTGTATGAAGCGTTTTGGAAGGTCGTTTGATAATGATCAACCGTTTCAATAATGAAGTTTGTGAGCTCTGTCGGAGCAAGAGGATCACGAACATTGATTACACAACGGTATACCGTAATGTCGTCTTTATCTTTCAAAGAAAGAGTAACACCCCCTGCTTTTAAGGCTTTTAAGGTGTATGTTTCCGAGGATTTTTTCTCAAAAGAAATAATTCCCTCTTGGCTATAAGTTGGAGTAACGTCCCCACCTTTATCGGTAACGCTCACTTTCATATCATAGCTTTGCCCAGTGACTAGCACTGTTCCAATGCCTTGAGAAATATCCACGCTAACTCCAGAGACATTGCAACCATTGATCGTTGTTTTCACTTCTAAAAGAGTTGTATCAACCTTTTGTGTGACTTCAGAAGATACGCTATTCTCTGAAGAAGATTCCTCGGAGGAATTGCTTTGGCATGAAGCCAATAATGTTGCAGCCAATGGCAGAATTAAGAATTTAATATTATTTTTCATTGTTTCTCCTTTTTTATTGTTTTGTAAGTTTGAAGTTTTTCGGGAAATAGATGTTTCCTTGAACATTCACTCTTTCCTTCAAAGTAAGTGTCGAATTATCTGAAGAGACAGCAAAATTGAAGGTAAACAAGCTTGCTGAATAATTCGTCGCAGAGAAGGTAACCACACCATTTGAGAAGGTGTAATCGTATTGCTTATTATCTAAGCCGCTATCATATTCTTTATAAGTAACCTTTCCAGCGTTGAAAGTTAGAATCATTGGAACGTCTTCAAAGAAATTTGTACTAAGAACTCCCTTGTAAGTCATAGCTTCGTTGGCCCATGGGTCTTCGTTAGCAAAGGCTTTAGGAGAGAAGCTCTTTTTCTCTAAATCAAGGGTGTATATAGTTTCTTTTCCGCTAATTGTTACAGTTACAGCCTGTTCTTTGGAATCATATACATAGCTTCCTTTCGCTCCGTCTAAGCTACATCCACCAAATCCATCAAGAACAAGGGATTTATTATCGCTAGACGTATATGTGCCTGCTTCAGGGCCTTTTACAGCCACTTCAATTTGATGAGAGTCCTCGCTCTTTTTGAAGTACGCCGTTTCTTGTCCGTAAGTCACAGTTAATAAGGTAGATGAGAGTAAATTGTCTTTGTTACCAACAATTTCAACACCGCAATAAAGCTTCTCTTTAATAGATAAGAAGGAATAAGTTGTTTCTCCAGAAGTGAATTGAGCAAGAACATAATTCTTATCATCACTTCCAAAAAGGGTTGAAACCTTTACGTTCTCCGCTCCTTTTAATAAATAGATGTCGTATGTATCATTTGTGGAGCTAGAATAAGCAACGTGGTAACGAAGGATGGAAGAATCATAAGAGATTGTATTTGAGGTATAGGTTTCGCTATCAAGAGCAATCTTCCCGTTCTCATCCAACTTATAAGCAATATCATCGAAATGAGCATCCATAACAGCACCTTCCACGGTAATGCTAAACGTTCCGTTAGCCTTTACTTCACCGGAAGAGGAAATACTACTTCCACTCCATGCGCCGTTTAAATCAAACCCTTTGTATTTTCCAATGAATTCTTGATCAGCGTATTTGCTTTCGTTCGTTGGAGAGAAAGTGAATAAGATAGAGGCCTCTGGCATCTCAAAGAAATAAATGCCATCAGTTTCATCTTTTTGAAGAGTAAGAGGGCTTTCTAATTCTTCTCCGTTTGCTTTTTTAACGGTAATTTGTTCAAGAGAGCAACTCCATGTCCCTTCGCTTGTGCCATCTTGCACTTGTAAATAAACCGTATCCCCGGAATACGCTTTATCAATGACAGATAAAGATAAATCTGAAGTATACGTGTCTTTATGAACGGACAAGGTTAAGGCATCGTTTATATCCTCTTTAACAAAGACATATCCTTCTTGAACGATCTTTTCACCGATCGTTAAGGTGAAATCCGTTACAGCATCCGTTTGAGAAAGAACGTCATCCGAATAGGTTTCAAGAGAAACGGTTAACCCGGTTAGGGAGAGAGCATCTCCCACTTCATATTGAGTTTTCCATCCTTCTGCCACTTTCGTAATTAACTTTTTAGTGATGGTTGGTTCCTTACTTGCTTCGGAAGTAGACGGAATAACACTAGAACTGCTTGATTCGGTTTCTCCACCGTTGCAACTCGTTAGCAATAAACCAGTAGCCAGAAGGGGAATAAAGATGTTTTTCATTTTGTTTTTCATATCTAAATGCTCCTTTCGCAAATGGTATTGAACTAAATATAAAAACAATGTCAAGGATTGTTTCTTAAATACGCGTTTTATTCTTGCATTTTGTCAAATAAAGGGCTTTCATGAACGTAAATTACTAAAACGTCAAGAATCTAACGCCTTCCAATCGTCTCTATATAACTGCTGTGACTTTCTTATTGCGCACATGTGCAAAAAAAGCGCCTTAAAAAATTAAAAGCGCCTATTTATCGATTGTTTTCTTATTGCGCTTAATTGCGTAAGGCACCTAAAGCGTACGAAAAATAAGAATTTGTTTTTTAAAGATTAGTAATGTTTTTGGCTTTGCTTATTCAACAAAGAAGGTGTGTTTTGTGACCCACTTCTTCATTTTGATTGGAACCCAAAGACCATAAATGCCTAAGGTAACAATGGTAAGTAAAAGCCATTTGATCCAATTTCCAAATAATTGAGCGGCATGACCATCAAAACGAAGTCTTTTGCCTTCAATTACTGTGTGTTCCGCTTCCCAATTAATTAGCATGCATTTTGCCCAAGGATAGCAAATCCCTAAGGTGCAAGCAGTGATAATTGCTCCGAGAATGCTCCAACCGATTTGTTGTAAAAGACCACCATCAAAATAAGATTCCTTTTCCATGTTTCCCCTCCTTATTTTTTAACGGCATCTTCATTAGACAAAAAGTATTTCTATCCGCAATGAAAAAAGGTCTGACACAAATTGTATCAAACCTATGTTTTTCTTTTGAAAAATACTTCTTATATCAGAAGCAGACTGAATTTGTTCTTGACAGCAAAATTATAAATAGTTACCATCCCCGTTTTGTCGCGGTATATATACCAGTCGCATTTAAGCTTTCTGTTTTACCATCAGACTTTGTGAATGTTACAACGCAAGTAACTTTATAATCCTTATCAGACCAGCGTGAATCATTAGCAGGCATAGTTAAAGTTGTACTTGGACCTACGGTTGCACTTAAACTTGCCCCACTATCGCAAGACCATTGATATACAATATTGCTACAGGAATTTTCTATTGGGGAGATCAATGCACTCAATTCGAAAGTGCCGATTGAGTTTTTGGCAGAAGCACCGCTATCAGGTGAAATGACAAGTGAAGATATATCCGCTAACGGTAAATACCAATAATTTCCCTTTGACTCAAAAGATTTAGATTTAGAAAGTATAGTTGATTCATTTGGTCTTCCTGTTGCGCCAAGATAACCTAAAGCGTCTTGTACTTTGTTTTCTGTTTTGTCTGTCGATGCAAAAATGCTACTGCCCTTAGAAGATAAGATTTCCATTGTAGTAACCGATTCTGAAAAGCCGTTGCTTGTATTAAGTCTGCCAGAAATTTCAGAAGTCTCTACCAATCCCCCGAAAGCGCTATTTAGATTCAAAATTCCGTTATTAACAAGATTTGCCGTTGTAAAAGATGAAGGGTATAAATCACTTCCTCCAGTAATTATGTTAGGAATGTAATCTTGATAAAAACTGACGTTAGCGTTGCATGTTACAGTTGCACCAGGCTTTATCAGTAAAGAAGCTCCACCCAAAAATTTCATTTTGTTTGACACAGTAAAAGTCCCTCGTTCAACTATAACTTGGTATTTGAAACACAAAGGACAATACATTTTTGATGTGTCAACCATTATCGTCAAACCAACCTTTAATTCAATCCTTAAACTAGAAAGCGAAATATCCCCAAAAGTGTGAATCTCGGTAAAATTAGCGGTTTCTAATGTAGTTGATGCTGATACGTCATTCGTGGTATAAAGAACGTTGCTAGGGGCGTATTTAAGAGTCGCATAATTATTAGACAGCCTAAATAAACAAGAATCTGAATCTGTTCCTAAAACCAAAACCTCAGGCGTTGACCATGAGTTGCCTGCATATATCGTTGCTAGACCATACATTTTGGAACCATAATAAAACTTCTGCAAAGACTGACAGTTAGGAAAATCATAATTACTAAAAGGCATCACATCCTTCCCATAGCAAGCATAGGAATAGCTTCCACCTCGAAAATCGTAAATCACAAACGGCAATTTTATAACTGATGAATTTTTGTGTTCAACATAACTGCCATTGTTTTTTGAAGATTCCTTAATATATCCGTATAGATTGATGCTCCCATTGTTAATAATCTTCGAGTTGTTCTTCATCAAGATTTCGCAATAGCTGCTTGCGGTTTGACCAGTAATGCCAACGGCTGATCCACCATATCCAATACTGCCCCCGACCGTTAAAGTGCCATTATTTGTCAGCGATACATTTCCTCTGATCGTAATTTGATTTTTCCTATTTTTATTAACATTATCTGAATTCAAGTCTCCGAATGTCGCATTGCTTGTGGTGTCGTTTCTGTTAAGAAAGGTATGAACATCGTTGCCATTATCCTCATAAGGCAAGCAAAGAGTGTCTCCGCTAGCAATCTCGCAACTTCTAGTGATTACAGGATTGGTGCCTGGGATTACATATATCGTGTCATTGTTCGCAGTATCGTTCTTCGCCACTTCCAAGGCTTTTTCAATTGTCGTGTACTTCGTTTTGGTCCTTCCGTTGTAGCATACGGCTCTACTGCCATTGTTTATCGTTATGTTATCGACATTTGCTTCGCCAGGTATTATCCAATTACTTTTGCCGACATTGAAAAAAGTCGAAGTTGCAAGAACTAAAGATAGTAAAAAAGTGTTGAGCCTAGTTTTAGCCATTCTTATTTGCCCCTCACCTTGAAATTAAAAGTCGGTTTGGCTGAATAATATAAATCAGCCATATATTTTCCGTCAGCATTCGCTGTGTCAGTTACTTTATAGATTGTTGTGGCTTTTGTTTTCCCTGTTTCAGATATTGTATAGCTCACATCGCTGACCATTTCTGTACCAGCCGTTGATGAGGATAAGTTTGTTGTTCCGTTCATTGTTGGATTTGAAATATAGGCATTCAGGAAAGATTGACTGCTGCATGAAAGGATCATCTCAAAATTCAGGAGTCCCGAACCGGTTGATGGATAAGCTACTTCGTTATTAATGTAAAAAGAGATCTCGATAGAGGATTCGTTGACGATTGTTTCGTCTTTCACCAAACCGTTTGGACCAAGCGTGAACATCTTTATGTCATTTGTAGATATAGAAAAATAATCACCGTTGATTATGTCGGCTGCATACACATTTATGTCGACTTGCGCACTGCTTAAGGGCCCTATCACCCAACTCGAAAAACCAACTCCTATCAAAGAGATGCTACTGAGAAAAAATAATAACCCCCCCCCGAACTTTTTGGAGATGGTCTTTTTAGATCTTCTGCGGGTGTGTTTCATATACGAGCATTCTAACACGAAAGGTCGCTATTCCTAAAGAAATATACGACGTTAGCAATAGCCAAAACAAAAAACCTCCAGGAGTTCATTCCCAAAGGTCAAAGCAATCATTTGTTTTTCCGAAAGCGTTAATTGTGACTTCGATTTGACTATTGATAACCGAATAAGTCGCTATGTATCTTTTCGGTGAAAGCCTTGGCATCCCTACTATTTGACAAATAGCAATACAGTAGCGTTTCGTTCCGCAATTTCAAATTTGGCAAAGATGAACCATTTTAATACAATGCACACCCCTGCACACCCTGATTCGTATAAGCCACTTATCTATAATTAATATTAATTTGAATTTTTTCTTCTTAATGGAGCAGATAAATCATATTCTATTGTTTTTCTTCTCATATACGCAAAATCGACTAACTCTTGAAGTAAAAAATGATTATTAGAAATTGTATTCCAATTGACAAAAGTAATATCAGAATGCTTTTTAACCAATGAATCAATTAGTCTTGAAGGTAAATCTGGATATGCAGACTCGTACTCACTTCTTTTAGTAAAGGTGGTCCAGTTTGTGTTTGGAGCTACTATTTCTTTTTCTCTATCCTCAACAGCTCTAATATTATTTCTACAAGAAGGCAAATTAACCACTAAAATTCCCATCTTAGGATTCTTTTCAGTATCATACATTGCAGCATGTAGTTCCCAATCAATGTATTTTCTATGTTTAGTATTGCAGCCACAAAGCAATACTAAAACTGTGGCATCCTTAATGTATTCATCTCTGATTTTTACACGGATTGCTTCATCCGTTAAATATGTATCATCAATATCTCCGTCATTTACAGAATAATCATCAAATAAATTATAAATCTCATTCCATTTTGCTATTTCGTTTTTGTAAAACTGGTCATCATCGTGATAATAACTTATAAAAACTTTATGTCTATTTATCATGTTTTTTACTTCCTTTATTTTTTTCTTAGCTTCAGAAAATGCAATCTCGCGCAATTTATCACTATATTTTATTACTTTTTCATTAATTGATAACAAATCGTTCGATAACTCTTCATAATCAGAATAACTCTTTTGAATATCTACTGGATTATCGCCTTTCAAACCATCTTTTTCTATTTTATTATCGTACCATTGATTATAACGAACACCCCATTTTGTTAAATATGGTCTCATTACTTCATTTAAAAACCTTACAATCAAGTTTACTAATTCACTATCGCTATTTATTTTATCAACCGGTATTTCTTTCAACAATTCACGAGTGTCTGTAAAACACTTATAATAAGAATCATTTATAACACGTATATTATCAACATCTAAATTAATTTTAGTTGCAAGAACCCGAGTATTAATATCAACCCATATTCTAAAAGCAATTTGTTGATGAATCTTATTACATTTTAAACGAATAGTCCCGCCTGTTAATCCAAGTTCGCATTCATCAATATCAAAATTCAACTTTTTTAATCTTTTTTTGCTACAAAAATATACAATTATTGCAATAATACTAAGTATCGCAATTATTAGCGTACCAATATCCAAAGTTATAGAAAAATCACAATAGAACATACGCTAACTCCTATTATATTTCATTTATTGGTGGAGTCGAGGGGAATTGAACCCCTGTCCGAAGAATCTCCCACAAGGACCTCTACAGTTTAGGTCCTATCATAATTTAACTAACTGGTACGATAAGACCAAATCCAATTAGCGAGGCTAAGAGGGTTTTCGTCGCCTTTCCCTAGCCAAGGATTGGCGCTTATCATCTTATTTAGCGCCCTGCCCGTTAGTAAGATGCGAAACTAACGGAGGACGTGCTCCTCCTAGACGATGCTAGGAAACCCGTAGGTTACTAATTAAGCGGCAGCATACGAAACGCGTTGAGCGCGGTTCGCATAGATATAACTGTTGTCAGTTATTGTTTTTTGATGTTAAAGCTCATCACGCTACTGCAGTCCAGGCAAGATCGGTTCCCCGTCAAAACCAGAACGACCCCATATGCTCAATTATTTGAGCCTTTGTAGTATATGCCAAAAAACGTTAGAAATACATTCCTTTCTTGTCTCTTAGAGACAATAGAAGCGGTTTCCTTTGTATAATCGTCCCGTTTGTTGTAAAGTTTCAATGCTTGAATAAAGGATGAACTATGGCAAAAGCAAAACCAATTAAACAAAAAAAGCAAAATAAATTTCTTCAAAAATTGAAGTTTTTACTGAAAACGCTCTTCTCTAATGACACTTGTGTCTCAGGAAGAGAACACAAATGGTATGGACCAGTTATTGTGGCAATTGTCGCCGCTCTTATTGCGACCATTCCAACAATGGTAGGATATTTCACCACTAAAGCATCGGATTTCTTCACGAGTGGATATTCTTACGATTACGAAAACGCTCTTGTTGCTTTCCAAAAAGAAACATCTGACGTGAGCATGAAAATTGAAAACGGCTCTTTGACATTAGATGAAGCGGCTTGGAAAGAAAAATGCGTCAATCCAAATGGAAAAGATGTTTCCTATTGGGGTTATTACTACAAAGTTCCAGTTTCCATTACCGAAGAGAAGCCAAAGGATGAAAATAGCTCTTCCTCTTCTTCTCAAGCAGCTGGTATTATCACTGCCAAAGATCAATGGCGTTGTGGTTTAGCTGTTTATTATTGCGGGGACGAAAGTCCATACAAGTTCGCTTCAAATAAATTCTCCAATGTTATAAACGATCCGAATGCTGAATTAGGACAAGCTCCAGAAAGCTATAACACCAATACCATCGTTATTGGTAAAGATGCCATCTATCTTGCCAAAGGTGTTAAAGGCAGCCAAGTCGTTAAAAACGTCCAAGTCAAATACGATTACAAAGGCTTTGACGGAAAAGATTTGCACACCATTCTCACCCCAGCTGAAAATCAAACAGTCATTGATGCCTGGTGCAACTTCTTAGAGAATGGCTATGCTTCAACTCGTGTTACCCTCGCTTGGGAATATAGTGGAATCATGCTTGCTATCTCTGTTGGTATCATCTTCTTGATGGGCTTGCTTATCTTCATTATGACAAGAGGAAAGAACAATCCATTTAGAATCTATACCTTCTGGCAATGCCAAAAGATTGGCTATTACGCATCCTTATGCCCAGCCCTTCTTGGTCTTCTTGCCTTCATCCCATCCTTCGCTGGAATGACGATGTTCCTCTTCCCAATGATGTATATCCTTAGAATCACTTGGATGTCGATGAGAAGCCTTCGTCCACAAGCTTAATTACATGAATACTAAAAATCCTCGTTTCGATTTGAAGAACGAGGATTTTCTTTTTATCTTTTTGCTAATCTCCGTAATCACTACCGCGGCTCTTATCTTCCACATATATCTTTAATGGATCAGAGATATCAGAGATTTCACGATAGATGAATCCATCTTTTTCCATAAACGGAGAATCATAAGACCAGGTAAAGATCACCTTCTCGTTTTTCTTAATAACATCGAAGATGCCATTTAAGAGATCTTGGTAACGTTCTTCCCTTTTTTCCTTAAAACCTTGCATGCCCGAATAGAAACCAGGCTCAACATAGAAGATATGGCCTTCTTTTGTTTTATAGGCGTTGCAATAAGGATTAAGAGGATCAACGAAGGATTCAAATTGTTCAAATTCAGGATAAATCATAATGTCTATATATTACTCCTATTATTTATGATAAGGCTCATTCTTAAGAATTTTAAAAGAGCGGTATATCTGTTCAAGAAGAATGATTCTTGTCATCTGATGGGTGAAAGTTAAGGAGGATAATGTCAAAGTCACGTTTCCCCTATTTCTTAATTCCTGAGATAAGCCAAGAGAGCCACCAATAACAAAGGTTAGATTGCTTCCGGATAATTCCATCCATTTGGAGAATTTCTTAGCTAATTCTGGGGAAGTCATTTCTTCTTTTCCTAAGTCTAGTAACACCAAGAAGTCACTTGGTTTTAATTTAGCAAGGACTTCTCTTCCTTCTTTGAGCTTAGTTTCCTCTTCTTCTTTTAAAGAGGCATTCTCTTTTGAAGGAAGGTCGTTACATTCTATAACCTCTATTTTGCTATATGGGTTAAGCCTTTTTAAATATTCTTGTTCAGCAGCTCTCCAATAAGGTTCTTTTAGTTTTCCAATGGTAATGATGCGTATTTTCATTTGTCTCCTCCTAGCAAAGGCTCACATGCTGGCGCAACTCTTAAATGGTATTTGGAAATAGATAAGCCCTTTTCTTGAAATATTTTATCCCACGTTTCTATAGCTTTTTCTGGAGTATTGCATTCTAAAGAGAGATGAGCAAGAGTAATTTCTTTTGTTTTATCTCCAACAAGATCCACAAAGTAACGAGCGGATTCTTCATTGGATAGGTGTCCGTGCTTGGAATGAATCCTCTTTTTTAGAATCATCGGTCGAGAAGATTCTTTTAACATCTTTAAGTCGTGATTCGATTCAATAATATAGAAGTTTGCATTCTCCATATAAGGAAGGCTTTCTTCAGGAATATAGCCCGTATCCGTCATATAAACGAGTTTCTCTTTCCCTTGAATGAAGATGAAACCCAGCGGATGGTTGGCGTCATGGGAAGTACGGACAGGGATAATCGTAAAATCGCCAACATCAAAAGAAGACTCCTCTTCTACTACATGGGTCGGCTCTTTTAAGGTTCCTTCTCCTGCATAGGTGTCGATATTAAGATGCTTATAACAAGATAAAGACATTCCCTTAATATGATCAGAATGCTCATGGGTGACAAGCAGAGCGTGAATGTCTTCTAATCGATAAGGAGCCAAAGATATGGCTTTCTTAAGCGCGCTTAAAGTAACTCCCATATCCACCTGAATGAGGGTTGTTTCGGAATAAATGAAAGCAGCATTTCCCTTTGAAGAGGAAGACGCCATTACGTAACGTATCATTCCTCGTCCGAAGGATATCCTTCTTCACCATTTAATCTTCTCTCTTCATCTTCTGCTTCTAAGGAGAAGTTGTCAAAATGCTGGATGGCTTTAGAAAACATTAAAGAAACTTTACCGGTAGAGCCGTTACGGTTCTTAGTGACATTGATTGTGGTAACAGAGCCAGAGTCTTTATTTGGCCCGGCTTGTTTTGCTTTCTCCACTTGAGCATCCATCTTTTGTTCAAAGGCGGATTGCCCTTTGACAATGCGTTTTCCTTGGTTATCGTAATAATCTTTACGGTACATCAACATAATGATGTCCGCATCTTGTTCGATGGAGCCAGAATCCTTTAAGTTAGACATGCTTGGAACACCGTTTTCATTTTTATCCGCATCACGGTTAACCTGAGCAAGAGCGATAACTGGTATTTTTAAAGTACGGGCTAGCTCTTTCAAAGAGGAAGTAATTTCTGCGACTTCCAATGAACGGGATTCAAAAGATTTTTCCGTATGTATGATGTTAATATAGTCAATAAAGATAGCGCAAAGATTAGGCTCGCTATTCTTTAACTTGATGGATTTTGCGATGATGTCGCCTAATTTTGGGTTTGGTTTATCATCAATATAAAGATTCATGCGTTCTACTTCCGTAACAGCAAGAGCAATCTTTCCTAAATCTCTATCCGTTAAAGGTTCGTTTCCCGAAAGAGAAACGCGAGAAATAGAAGAAAGGATACGTTTCATAACCAACGTAGAATCCATTTCTCCCGAGAAGACAGCGACTGGTTCTCCTTTATAAGAAGCAGCATTTACCGCTAAATTTAAAGCAAATGCAGTTTTGCCAACAGAAGGACGAGCAGCTAATACAATCAGGTCGCCTGCTTGCCAACCATGGGTGAGTTTATTTAATCCGCGGAAGCCCGTATCAACACCCGTTAAAGAGCGGTTAGAACGCTTCGCTTCAGCAATGATCTTAAGTTTGACTTCTTTGGCAATTTCTCCACCTTTACGGAAACCGCCAACAGATCTTCTATTGGTAATGGCCGTTAAGGTTTGTTGAGAATTGGCTAAGAAATCCCCAATATCGGAGATTTTTCCTTCCGCGTAATCTTTTTGAATGTCCTGAAGTGCTAAAAGGAACTCTCTTAAAACTTGTTGGTCTTTAACGATTGCAACATAATGTTCCACATTCTCTGGATTAATGACGCTATTCATCAATTCCAAAAGATAGGAGGAATCCCCTGCCGCGCTTAAAAGATTGGTGTTAATGAGTTCGTTGGTTACCGTTTGAGGGTCAATAATTTGTTCATGCTGGCTAAGATTTTCCATCGCATGGAAGATAATCTTATTTCTAGGATCAACGTCCGAAAAAGAATCTTCCGTCAAAGAAGCAATCGCAATATTGCAAGCATTGGCAGATAAAAGCATGGCGCCCAAAACAGAGCGCTCTGCTTCAACGTTGGAGGGAAGAGATACTTTTGGCATTATTTTTCCTCAGAAATATGAACATTAACGGTGCCAACAACTTCGCCAGCGCTTCCTTTATAAAGTTCAATTTTCAAACGGGTGTATCCTAAAGCATTAGCAGGATATTTATCGATGAATTTACGTTTATCGATAATGATATTCCATTGGGCTTTTAAGCCTTCTTCGATTTGTTTTGGAGAAATGGCGCCAAACATTCTGCCATCGCTTCCAACTTTGGCTTTAAATTCAACGTTAATGTGTTCAAGACGCTTTGCAAGCTCTTCTGCTTCTTTTTTCAAAGCTTGTTGTCTTGCGTCTTCTTCAGCATTGTTCTTCGCTAAAATCTTTTGATTGCTATCCGTGGAAATAACAGCTAAACCACGTGGAATGAGGAAATTCTTAGCAAAACCGTCTTTCGCATCAACGGTCATTCCTTTTTTACCTACGCCTTTAACATCGGCTAATAAAATGATTTTCATACATTGTTTCCTCCCGCAGTGACGTTTACTTTTGAAGCGTCTAAGTAATCATTCAAACATTCTATAAGTTTCTTTTCCGCCTCATCAACATGAGTGATGTTTGGAACTTTTGGATTTGGGAATAAGGTTGCCGCCATCGTAAGGTGACCTCCACCCCCTAATTGTTCCATAAGAAGCTGAACAGATATGGTTCCATCGCTTCTTGCGGATATGCTAATTTGCTTATCTGCCGTCCTTCCGATAACGAAGGAAGCGTGCACATCTCTAAGAGAAAGAAGGGAATTCGCCACCTTAGCAAGCGCACTTCTTTCAACGATATCGCTATCATCTGAAACACAATAGAGAACACCATAAGATGGCGTCTTCATTGTCCCGAGTATCTTATTCGTCAAAGCGAATTCTTCGTAATCGTCTTTGAGATATTCATCCGCAAGAGTGTTTTCAGCGCCGTATTCTTTCAAGATTTCGGCCGCTTCGAAGGTTCTCATACCAACGGATTTGCTCTTGAAATATTGGGAATCCATGAAAATGCCGGACAACATGATTGTGGCATAAGATGGCTTCAAATCTATACGAGGGTTCGCAGCCGCATAACGAATCATTTCCGTGATCAATTCGCAAGCGCTAGAGGCGGATGGCTCAATATAGGACAAAGATGGTCTTTCGATGAAGGAATCGCCACGACGATGATGGTCAATGACAACGACTTTTCTTGCTAAATCAAGAATCTTTGGGCCCATGACGTTTTTTGGAACAGAGACATCTACGACAACAACAAGCGAAGTTTCTTTAATTTGAGCTGCGGCTTGTTCTGGAGTTAAGGTCAACTGATCCAAAACATCTTTTGAGAAGGCGCTTGTGAAGGCAAGTCTAGCCTTCTTTTCTGTACGTTTTGGTGCATAGACAATCTTGGCTGGTTTTTTACACCAATCACAAATGGCCTTAATGCCCAAGCAACTTCCTAAAGCGTCCATATCCATTTCGGTATGTCCCATAATGAAGACAGCGCTGGAATCTTTAATTAATTTAGCAAGCCCTCCAACCATGGAACGGACTTTCACTTTAGAGGTATTCTCAATAGCAGCTGATTTGCCACCAAAGAAACGAAGCTCCTTGCCATATTGTGAAATAACAGCTTGGTCACCACCACGGGCTAAAGCGGTATCGATCGCTTCTTCCGTCATTTCGTATAGCTTGCCCACATCAGGGAAGTCATGAGCAAAACCAATAGATAAGGTTAATGGTGTATCTTCTTTATCCTGTTTTTCACGAACTTTATCCATCACAGAGAAGCCATCTTTCTCCATTTGATCAAGGGCATTAAAATTACAAACCGCGAAATAACGGTCTTGTTTCACTTGGGTAAGAAGGACTTTATATTGGCGGAAATAATCACGAACAATAGCGCGAACATCCATAACCGCGTCCGCTACTTCATCCGTATCTGAAGCAACATCATTAAAGTTATCAATCATGACAACACCTAAAGCAATGGCTTGTTCCTTAGAATAATTGACAACGTTGTCATATTCGGTCACATCTTTAAAGACAAACAATCTTGGTTCGCTTAAGAAACGAACTTCATATGATTTGCCTTTCATTTCAAGATGGACGGTCTTATCGCTTTTGAGTTTGACCAATTCCTTCAAGGCAGGAAAAGATTGGAAAATATCCGTATCAACAAGATCCAATTGTCTTTCGTTAAACAAAGTATTGGTCCATAACACGAGACCATTTTCATCAATGGCTAGCAAACCAATTTGATTGAAGTTATAAGCCATTTGAATGTCGTTACCAATAAGAGAAGCCACTTCGATATCATTACTTTGTCTTTTTCTCGAAAGACGTGCTAAAGCAAACCAAGTGAAAAGGATGTCAGCTAAGCAAAGAACGACAAAACCTAAAAATATATACTCTTCGATATATTTGATATCACGGATGCCGAAAGTGTTATAAACCCAGAAAAAAGTGAGGGTTCCAATAAAGATTAGCTCTATTAGAGCAAAGATGAATGTAATGTTACGAAATTTCTTAATGGATGCGTTCATAGTTAAATTATAATTTAACCCCTTATGGGTTAAAAGGGGAAAGAGACGAAACATATATTAGAAAAACCTCACGCTTAGGTGAGGCTAATAATCTCGTTTCTTAGAACAAACAGGTTTAACGGCATTTTCGCTATAGTTAGGAAATCTTTAAGACTTTTTTGCACTTGCTAATAATCTTTTTTGCAGTATCCAAATCTATTTTGTTATTTGTAGCAACCTTAAGCATATCTTCATCGGTTATCCCCTTTCCTTTTCCATTAACGGATGTCGTATGCTCGCCATAATATGTTTTCCCGGGAGTAATATCATACGCTGGAGATAATCTATACATTTTTTTTGTCTCATCATAGATGAAAGAGAAATTTTTGATGTGGTCATCTTGATTATCGGCCAAAACGTTAAAAACCATTCTTCTAAACATTTCTAAAAGATCATCATCATTTTTTGTTAACACTCTTGTGAGTTTCAATAGTTCATTATAATCAAGCGAAGGAGCCCGAAAATCAGCCTCCAATAATGCGGCTACACTTATCATGTGTATTTTTTTATCAGCACACCTATCAAACCTTTTAATAAGAAAATATTTGTTGCCAAGTTTTGATGATACCAATTTAATCGTTGGTATATGGATCCCCGCCTCTTGAGCAAGAGACATATATGTATATTCAAGTTCAGCAATGTTTTTGGGATCATATTTAGATG
Organism: Escherichia coli; assembly: GCA_963630675.1. Lineage (GTDB taxonomy): Bacteria > Bacillota_I > Bacilli_A > RFN20 > CAG-826 > UBA4951. Next base: position 3,115 of record CAVGNR010000009.1, on the reverse strand, counting down.
AAAATTTAACAATGTAGTCCTCGCCTTCATACTTGATTAATGATTTAGGCCTAGAACCGCCACTAGATCCGCCTAAAGCGTAAAGTTCATCAATATTTTGAACCTCTTTTGCCCTTAATAAATCGTTACATTCATTTTGAATTGTATCGAAATCATAATTGTTTTTATTAATTTCTATGCTCCAATCTGGAACGTATTCTAATGCTCCCATACCAGAAGAACCAACATAAGCAAGTCTATCTAAGCAAGTTAGCTTATTCATATCTATGTTTTTACTTTTTAAGTAACGTTCTAAAAGTAGCTCACCATAACTATCAGGCAAAGAATCCGCAAAGACACCAAACAAGCCTTTAAAATAGGGTGAAGTAGAAAAAAACAATTGTTTGGATAATGGTAATTTGAAAGGATTGATGGAAAAACCATTCGCAATCCATTCATCGGTGTATTGAAAAGCCACTACATTTTCTTTTGTCAATGCAAGTGTGCCAACTTTTTCCTTACTAGCAAAAACATCAATCTTTCTGATCATTGATTATTTCCTCGATTGTTTTGTATTTTGAGTGGCTGACAAACAAATTATCTAAATCATCATAAAGTTGCAAAGCTAACGCGAGTTTTACTAAGGAAGATAAAGAGATATTACCAGTTTTTTCAAATCTTCTAATAGAAGCGTAAGAAACACCAGAAAGAATAGACAACCTTTGTTGAGACACTTTTTTGCTTTTTCTAATAGCAACAAAACGTTTGGCTATTTCTAGTTGTTTTTCATCGTATGTTACAAATTGTAATGCTTGTTCTTCCATATGCTAATATTTTAGCATATTTTCATTCTTTATGCATTTTTTCGATAATATGTTAGCATTTTTACTACATTCAAATTTCTTTTAAAACATGTGTGTAGATAATAAAAAAGCCCCACGCTTAGGTGAGGCTAATAACGTAATAGTTTCGCTTAGTTAGCGCCAACTTCTGGGAGTAATCCCATATAACGGGCGTTTTTGATTGCTTTCGCTAATTGACGTTGATATTTAGCACAAGTACCAGTGCTGCTTCTTGGCATGATTTTTCCATCAGGTGTGATGAATCTTTGAAGAAGTTCAACGTTTTTATAATCAATATGTTTGATATGATTCTTAGTGAAATAGCAAACTTTACGTCTGGATCTCATTTTTCTGAAAGCCATAATAAATTTTCCTTTCTATTAGAATGGTAGATCGTCGTCTACAACATCAATGGCATCTAAATTACCGCTATCTGGTTGTGGAGCTGGAGCAGGTGCGGCTTCTGGTTGAGAAGTGTATCCGCTTGCTTCTGCTGGAGCTGAACCTTTCGTATCAATGAAGTCGAAATTATCAACAATAGTTTCGACAACTGTGACTTGAACACCAGCTTTGTTCGTATATTTTCTTTGTTGAAGTCTGCCTTCAATAGAAACCATCGAACCTTTGCGGGTGTATTTAGCGAATGTATCAGCACGCACACCGAATAATGTGCAATTCATGAACAAAGTGTTTTTTGTTCCATCCGGATTTTTGCGGGAATCATCTACTGCAAGTGAGAAGGACACGACAGAGAGATTAGATGGGGTCTTACGTAACTCAGGGTCACGAGTAAGACGGCCAATTAGAATGACACGATTTAACATATTTTACGATCCTCCAATGTTTTTCGTATAAAACGACAATTAGTCTTGGTCAATCGTAATCAAGAAACGAAGAACGTTTTGATCAAGTTTCGCTTGACGGCTCCACTCATTAAGGCCAGTAATTTCGCCGCTCACTTTGAGAACGACATAGTAGCCTTTGAGTTGCTTTTTAATTGGCGTAGCGAAATCTTTCATGCCTAATTCTTGGGAATTGGTAACTTTGACTTTGTTAGCTTCCAAGATTCCTTGAAGTTTGGCGATTTCATCTTTTCTAGCTTGTTCTTCGAGAACGCTATTCAAGATGTACATGATCTCATACTTTTTCATGATAGCACCTCCTAGTTTTGGTCTAATGGATCGTATCGAGTACGACCATAAGAGAATGTTGCTTCTTCCTTCTAAAGAAGCGTAAGAATTATACAGCCTAGAAGGGCTTGATTCAAACACGATTGAAAAGACAATTTTGTTTCTGCTTAGTTCCCTTTCTGAAATAGGGACTTTCTTCTTCAAATATTGATACACGTCCCCCTTCTTTTTAAGAAAGACGCCTTATTTTTATTTACATCATTTTTTCCACCTTTCACCTATAAGAAGACGGGTAAATTGAAAAAATGCCAAAAATTACAAAAAGATGAATCGAAAAGGAAAAGATGTTTTCTTTTTACCAAAACGCACCATTAAACAAGGATAGAGTTCTTAAATGATGACATTCTAATCATTATTTGTTTTCTTGAATTTATACTTTCCCTTGCCATGACCACTTACGGGTTCGATGAGTTTTCTTCTTAATAGCAAGGATAAAAATTCTGAGGAACGGCTTTCTTTCAAGTTAAGCGTCTTCATAACCTCTGTTCTACCAAAAAAGTCGTTCCATCCAAATTTGTCGAATAGCGCTTTAGCATGAAAACGATTCGTTGCAGATAAATCAATATTATTTTCAATAAATGAATAATCAGCCAAATGTCCGGTTTCCTTATCTCCAATGTCCGCTTTTTCATTTGAATGTCCGGTTTTTTCAAATCCAATGTCCGGTTTTTCGGTTAGAACGGCACCAATATACATATCCCGGTTACGAAGTTCGTTTTTCTCATTTAACAAGAGATTTTTTAAGAAGAGCTCAAGATATTTTGTCGTTTCGTGAATGCCAAGTTTTAAATTTGTATAATTTGCTCTCACAAGGGCATTCCTAAAATACCAGGCGTTTTTCGCAAAGATATCATTTGTCGCAGAAAAGCCAAGATATCTCAAATACTTAATTAAGAAAACAGCTGTGGTTCTTGTATTCCCTTCCCCAAAAGCGTGAATTTACCAAATCATCACTCATAAAACTTTTTAAACGATTTATGCCAAAAATTGTCTTATATAAACATTTTTGATTGCGTGAGTTTCTTATAAATATATAAGGCATCCAAGCAAATAAAAATCCGCGTCTTCAAGGCGCGGTTTTTCGATCTGGCCTATAAGGCCGGT
>CAVGNR010000008.1:0-110754 GCA_963630675.1 Escherichia coli | reverse complement strand
CAGAACTGATGCTCGAAGCTATCTCGAGGTGTTGCACTTAAAATTACAATTTACATATCAAGCCATTTTGATATAATTTTGTCATATAAATAAGGGGACATAGTATGGCTGATAAGTTATTTATTGGACTTGACGTTGGCTCAGATTCTGTTGGTTGGGCCGCAACCGACGAAAATTTTCGTTTATACAGATTAAAAGGAAAAACCGCATGGGGAGCTCGTATCTTTTCGGAAGCAAATGACGCAAAGGGAAGAAGAGGATTCCGTGTCGCAGGAAGACGATTAGCAAGAAGGAAAGAACGAATTCGTTTGTTGAATGCTCTTTTCGACCCATTGCTTAAAGAAAAAGACTCCACGTTTTTGTTAAGATTAGAAAACTCCGCTATTCAAAACGACGATCCGAATAAACCAGCTCAGGCTGTTGCGGATTGTCCTCTATTTATCAATAAACAAGAAGAAAAAGATTATTACAAAAAATATCCAACCATTTGGCACTTAAGAAAGGCTTTAATGGAAAATGAAGAGCACGCTTTTTCGGATATTCGTTTCCTGTATTTAGCAATACACCATATCATCAAATATCGTGGTAATTTCTTAAGAGAAGGCGATATTAAAATTGGTCAATTCGACTATTCAATTTTTGATAGATTAAACGAAACACTAGCAGTTTTGTTTGATTCGCAAAATGAAGGTGATGAAACGGAAGAAGATCGTTTCATCGGATTGCCAAAATCTCAATATGAAGCATTCATCACATGCGCGAACGACAGGAATTTGCCAAAACAGCCGAAAAAAGCAAAGCTTTTAAGCATGTTCGAAAAAACCGAAGAATCTAAAGCTTTCCTTGAAATGTTCTGTACTCTTTGTGCGGGCGGAGAATTCTCCACAAAGAAGTTAAACGCAAAAGGAGAAGAAACATATCAAGAAACAAAGATTTCCTTTAGTTCTTCTTATGATGAAAATGAAGGTACATATCAAGAAATACTCGGAGATTTCTTTGATTTAGTTGATATCGCAAAAGCGGTTTTTGATTATTGTGACCTTTCCGACATTTTAAACGGGAAGAATGATTTATCTAGCGCTTTTGTAGAACTATATGAGTCCCATAAATCGCAACTTTCTGCATTAAAATCAATTTGCAAAGAGATCGATAACAAGAATGGATTCACGGGTGAAAATTCGATTTATGTTAAGCTTTTTAACGACCCAAATGATAAATCAAACTATCCAGCTTTCACTCACAATAAAACCCTAGTTGATAAGCGTTGTGACATTCATTCTTTTGACAAATATGTAATGGATGCGATTTTGCCATATGAATCATTCTTGACAGGGAAAAACGCTATCAATTGGCAGATGTTAAAGTCTCTCGCTGAACAGGATAGGCTCTTACAGACGATTGCCTTACGTTCCACAAGCGTCATTCCAATGCAACTCCACCAAAAGGAATTAAAGCTTATTTTAAAGAACGCTATCTCTAGAAACATTAAAGGCGTGGCGGAAATTGAAGACAAAATACTCAAATTATTCCAATACAAAATACCTTATTATTGTGGTCCTTTAACTACGAAAAGTGACTACTCCAACGTTGTTTTTAAAAACAATGAATACCGTCCATTAAGACCATGGGATTATGAGGAAGCAATCGATTGGGACAAGACAAAGAAAGGGTTCATGGAGGGTTTGACAAATAAGTGTACATACCTAAAAGATAAACCCGTCCTTCCAAAGCAATCTATTCTTTATCAAGATTTTGATACGTGGAATAAATTAAATAATCTCAAAGTAAATGAAATAAGCCATCTTTCGATGATTTGACAGATTTATTTTCTTTCGTCTCTCAACGTTCAAAAACAACAATGAGAGATATACAAAAATATCTGAAGTCAAAGACAAGCTCAAAAGATAACGACGTTGTCGTCTCTGGTTGGAACCCAGAAGATTATATCTGTTGTTCTTCAAGAGCGTCTTTTGGCAAAAATGGTGCCTTCGATTTAAAACACCCAGATTCCAACAATCCTAAAGACTTAAGCAAATGTGAAAGAATTATCTTTCTTAAAACGATATACACCGACTCTCCAAAAGATGCTGATACCGTTATCTTGAAAGAATTTCCGGATTTAACGAATGAACAAAAATCTTTGCTCAAAACCATTAAATGTAAAGAATGGTCCCCATTATCCAAAGAATTCTTAGAACTCAGGTATTCAGATAAATATGGAGAAATTAGGCAATCCATTATCGATTTACTAAGAAACGGCGAAGGCAATCTAATGCAAATCCTTGCTAAATATGATTATCAAGAAGTAATAGACACTCATAACGCGGCTTCATTCCAAACAAAAAGCAAATCTCAAATAGTTTCTGATTTGATTGAGGAAATGCCGCCAAAAATGAGACGCCCCGTCATCCAGGCGGTACGTATCGTGCAAGAAGTGGCCAAAGTCGCTAAGAAAGAACCCGATCAAATTTCCATTGAAGTCACAAGAGAAAACAATGATAAGGAAAAGAGACAACAACTTACGAAAAAAGCAAAATCTCGTTCCACTCAAATTCAAAGTTTCTTAAAAAATCTAGTTAAAATTGATGCTTCAGAGAAAAAACAAGCAGATGAGGTTTTAGAAGAACTTAATAAATACTCCGAGCAAAGCATTAATGGAAAGCACTTATATTTGTATTTCTTACAAAATGGTAAAGATGCATATACAGGTAAGCCAATCAACATTGAAGACGTTCTTAACGGAAATAGATATGATACGGATCACATTATTCCTCAAAGTAAGATGAAAGATGATTCTATCGATAATCTTGTTTTAGTGGAAAGAGAAATCAATCAGCACCGTTCTAACGAATATCCATTACCTGAATCCATTCGCAAAAATCCAGCCAATGTTGCTTTCTGGAGAAAGCTCAAAAAAGCGGGAATGATGTCAGAAAAGAAATTCAATAATCTCACAAGGACAAACCCTCTTACTGAAGAAGAACTTGGCGCATTCGTTGCAGCTCAAATAAACGTTGTGAACCGTTCAAACGTCGTTATTCGCGATGTTTTGAAGGTTTTATATCCAAATGCAAAACTAATCTTCTCAAAAGCACAATACCCATCTCAAATTAGAAAAGAACTCAATATTCCAAAGTTGAGAGATTTGAATGATACTCATCATGCGGTAGACGCATATCTGAATATCGTCTCTGGCGTTACTTTAACTGACCGCTATGGCAATATGCGTTTTATAAAAGCTTCTCAAGATGAAGAAAAACATTCCTTAAACATGGAACGTTACATTTCTTCCTTAATTCAAACAAAAGAAGGGCAAAAAACCGAATTAGGCGAATTAATTGATCAAACATCCAGAAGACACGATTTCTTGTTGACCTATCGTTTTAATTACACTGATGATGCTTTCTATAATTTAAAGGCATCGAAAAAGAAAGCGGGCTTGGCTCCAATTCATGACAATCTACCACCTGAAAAATATGGCGGATATGATTCGATGAATAGAGAATTTAGCTATATTGCAACCATATCGTCAGGAAATAAGACAACGCAATATTTAGTTGGCGTTCCTCATCTTTTTGTAGAAAAACAACGGGTTGGAGGGAATGTTGAAGGAAAATTGATTGCCTTGGTGCCTCACAAAGAAAACGCCAAAGTTACTATAGACACAAGACATCCAATGCCATTAAATGCCACTTTAAAAAAAGATGGTATTCAATATCTATCTTGCAGTTTTAATGAAGCAGTAATGAATCTAAAGCCCATAACCCCAATTTTCTTGAGGAGGGAGTCAGAAATATACCTTTCTAGATTAATAACATATGTTGAAAAATATCCATCTATTGCAGACAAAAATGTTGAATATGAATTCAAAGTAAACCGAAAAGACGTTGATTCAGTTAAATTTACCGAAAAGCAGTCTATAGAAGTGGCACAAGAACTAATTGATAAAGCAAAACAAGATTGCTTTTCCTATTGTCCAATGATTTCGAAACTTAGAAATGTTAGTGTAGAGGAAAAAATTCATTCAACATCATTGTCAAATCAGTTAAAAATCATTAAATCTTTAATTGGGGTTTTCACAAGAAAATCTGACACATTATCAAATGGCGCATATTTCTCAAAATCCCGTGGAGCAATCTTACAAGAAGGTCTTCTTCTTTGCTCCGATTCCATCACAGGTCTCTATCACACCGAAAGGAAACTTTAATGGCTTTTAGAACAGTGGTGGTCGATACTCATTCAAAATTGGAATACTCATTGTCGTATCTGGTATTTCGTACACCCGATATTACGAAAAAGGTCCTTTTGGATGAAATTCACACGATCATTATTGCTTCAACAGCCGTTTCTTTAACAACCAGTCTTATTAATGAGCTTTCAAAGCGAAAGATTAAAGTTATCTTTTGCGATGAAAAGCATAATCCATCATGTGAATTAGTTTCTTGTCGCGGAAATAGCAATTCCTCACGCAGAATTAGAGAACAAATTTCATGGGATGAGGATATACGGAACCGTGTTTGGCAAGCCATCACAAGAAGAAAGATATTAAATCAATCTTATTTCTTGTTACAACGAGATATAAAAGAATATGCCGAGTTTCTACATGACTTTGCTGAAAACGTAGAAATAGGGGATAGCACAAATCGTGAAGGCCATGCAGCAAAGATCTATTTTAATCACGGATTTTTTGACGGATTCACGAGAGATAAAGATTGTTTTCTAAATGCCTGTCTTGATTATGGCTATACTGTTCTTTTATCCGAATTTAATAGAGCAGTCGTCGCTTCAGGGTACATCACTCAAATAGGAATTCATCATAAGAACGACTTTAACGATTTTAATTTTTCATGTGATTTGATTGAGCCCTTCCGTTTCATTGTTGATGAAAAGGCAATTTCCTTAAAAGAAACGGATGATTTTAAGACTGAAATGATTGCTTTGTTAGGCAAGGAAATCTCGCAAAACGGAAAAACACAAACCCTGTCAAACGCAATAGGCATCTATTGCAATTCGGTATTTACTGCTCTAAACACAGGAGATGTTTCAAAAATAGCATTTTTAGATTATGGAACTAGGGGGTAGATTTATGCGGACCATACTCTTTTTTGACTTACCAGCCGTAACGAAAAGAGATCACAGGGAATACGCGAAGTTCGTTAAAACCATAAAAAGCAAAGGCTTCGCAATGTTGCAAGAAAGTGTTTATACCAAACTTTCGATTAACGAAACAACAGTCGACGCAACAATTCGCGATCTAAAACGCGCTTTACCACCTGATGGCTCCATTTCTTGTCTAACCGTAACAGAAAAACAATTTTCAGCAATTGAAGTTTTGCTTGGTGAAATGGAAACGGACGTTGTAATGAACGAGGACAAGACCATTGTTTTATGAAAACATTATCTATTAACCCTAATGTCTTCCAAATTGACATCACCGATCCTAAATTTATTACTTTGGTAATTGAGAACAAGTCGTTCTATTGGAAATTCTCAAAATATCTTTATGATACGTTTCCTGAACACTTAAGTTTCTGTTCCTTAATTAAAAACGGAGAGCAGCAAAAAATTGAAGATGTATCAGCCTATATCTACAACCCATTAGATTTGAACCTAAACACCAAACAAAATTTAAATGCACTTTATAAAATTCTAAAGAAATCATATTTCTCGGAATTAAGCGCAAGCGTACAACAAATCCAAGATTTATTAACTCAAGTATGTAAAGAGATTCGTTTAGATTTTGATGCCGAATTAACCATGGAATCTTCCATACGGATCGATGATATTTTTAAAATCGGAGGCCTTCAGTTCTCAGAAACCGATTCATCATTGTTGGAAAGATTTGTTCGCTATATTTCAATAGTTAAAGAACTTCAAAATGTATCTATTATTTTCATAAACCATTTACATGATTATTTTGAAAATGCTGAAATAGAACAACTTCTAAAAGAAATGGAATATAGAGGGATGGCTTTAGTAAACATCGAGACATTTGTTCCACAAAATAAATTAGAAAACGAAACACTTTGCATCATAGACAAAGATTTATGTTCGATTAATTAGTGTATAATTCTTTCATAAGAAACGCTGTTTTAGGCCTAAATTTTGAGGTTTGAGAGCAGTGTTGTCTTAGATAGCTCGAAAACTATAAAATTTCCAAGCTTCCCCCCCCTTCGGGTTTGAGAGCAGTGTTGTCTTAGATAGCTCGAAAACAAGGATTCAATATATCTAGATCCGCCGCGAGTTTGAGAGCAGTGTTGTCTTAGATAGCTCGAAAACATGGTCCCCACCCATCTCCCGAAAGATGAGGTTTGAGAGCAGTGTTGTCTTAGATAGCTCGAAAACGAAAAGCATCACAAAAGATGAATATGTTGAGTTTGAGAGCAGTGTTGTCTTAGATAGCTCGAAAACTCAAAACGATTTTTATAAATTACCATCCAAGTTTGAGAGCAGTGTTGTCTTAGATAGCTCGAAAACAATTATAACCGCTACCAGCATTGTAAGAATCGTTTGAGAGCAGTGTTGTCTTAGATAGCTCGAAAACCTTGGCAGTATTGATGCTTAGCACGAATAACGTTTGAGAGCAGTGTTGTCTTAGATAGCTCGAAAACACTTTTATTTCAATATATATTTTATTTCTAGTTTGAGAGCAGTGTTGTCTTAGATAGCTCGAAAACTACTTCATCATTGGCAGGAATATTGACTCCGTTTGAGAGCAGTGTTGTCTTAGATAGCTCGAAAACGTGTCGAAAGCATGCAAGGGATGATAACAAGTTTGAGAGCAGTGTTGTCTTAGATAGCTCGAAAACTAGTTCTACGGCTTCGGCCATCGGCTCTAAGTTTGAGAGCAGTGTTGTCTTAGATAGCTCGAAAACCTTCAAGTACTGCTACGACAATCATTTACTGTTTGAGAGCAGTGTTGTCTTATTTCAAAACAGAAACCTTGGATTTTAAGAAGAAGAGACACTCGGTCTCTTTTCTTTTTGTCTTTCGTAAGTTGGTAGATAACAATCATTTTCACACTTATTTATTTGTTTTTTGTATTTTTTTTGCATTTTTTAACATAATAAATTATATTTTCGCTATAATTATCAAAAAGGAGGATAAGGATGTTATTACAATTCACTGTGGAAAATTTCGCTTCATTCAGAGATGAAGCCACGCTCAATTTATTAGCCAACATTCAAAAAGAGCATTCTGATTCTTTGATTGAAAACAATGGAGTAAGAGGGCTGGCAAGCATTGCAATCTTTGGCCCTAACGCTGGAGGGAAAAGCAATCTTTTTAAAGCCTTGGCTTCTTCCATCAATTTCATTCGTTTTTCAAATGCTAGGCAGATAAATGACGTAAGTCCTTATATCATTCCTTTTCTAATGGATAACGTTCATCCAAAGATGCCCTCTTCTTTTTATTTCGTCTTTCTTAAAAATGGGTTGAAATATGAATATGGTTTTAAGGCAGATCAAAAAACAGTACATGAAGAATTCCTTTATGTATATAAAACTCAAAAGAGGACTCTCATTTTTGAAAGGAAAAACATAAATGAATACGTTTTCCCAACTGCAACAAAAAAAGAATTAGAACCCTTTGTGAAAATGACAGATTCCAATAAGCTTTTCTTGTCCTCTGCGACTGCATGGAACGCCAAAGAAACGAGAGACGCCTATCTATTCTTTGCCAATGACATTGATGTCTATGACTCTCAATTTTTAGAGCAAAATCTTTATGCCGCTTTAGATACAAATAAAGACCCGTCTTTGCCTGCATTTATGTCTAAATTATTAAAAGCGGCAGATATCAATATCAGCGGTTATTCTTTTGAAACAAGAAACAGCTTTGTTCCTGGTATGAAGCAAATGAGAATCCTAACGAAACATCAAATTAGCGTTGACGGAGGGGCGGAAGAGTATCAATTCGATTTACAAAACGAATCCAACGGAACAAAACGATTATTCGCTTATGGTCCTATCATAAAACGAGCATTGGAGAATGGAAAAACGATTTTCGTTGATGAAATGGACAATTGTCTTCATCCGTCCTTGTGCCGTTATTTAATTTCTTTATTTCAAAATCACGAAACAAACCCACACGGTGCCCAATTAATTTTCAATACGCAAGACATTAGTTTATTAGACTTGTCTCTTTTTAGACGAGACCAAATCTATTTTGTGGATAAGAAAAATGACACAGGGGTCTCCGATCTTTATTCATTAGATGATTTCTCCGTAAGGAAAAACGATTTAATACAAAAAGGATATTTGTTAGGGAGATTTGGCGCTTTGCCAAATATTTATGTAGATGCGTGATTCCAGGCAAGAAAAACGTGGAATAAAAAAGAGAAAAGAGAAACGAATCATTTTTCTATGTGTTGAAGGAAAAACAAATAAAACCGAGAAAATATACTTTAATCACTTTAACTCAGTGCAAGATGTTTATCGGGTGCATTTCATTCAAGGAAACGAAACGGATCCACTAGGGATGCTAAAAGCTACAAAGAAAGAATTGCAGCAGAATGGTCGAAAGAAGAACGATCTAGTGTTTCTTGTTCTTGATTTAGACAATAACCCTTCAAAAGCGAAAACAGTGCTTGAAGCAAAGAAAGAAGCGGATAAGTTCAATATTCATATAATTCTTTCCAATCCTTGTTTTGAAGTGTGGTTTTTGGAACATTTCATAAGAACATCTAAATATTTCGAAAAAAGCGACAACGTTATTTCCGAATTGAAAAAGCACATCCCAAATTACACCAAAAATATGGACGCATTCCCTTTATTGCAAAGCAAAACGGATGTTGCTATAAGAAATTGTCGTTATTTAGAAGAACGTGTAAACAAAAAAGACACGTTCGATTTTATTCACAAAAACCCAAGCACAGACATTTACCGAATCATCGAAATAATATTGAGCAAAGAATAAATTTTCTAAACAACCTTAGAAACAATTCAGTGCGGCATTAGACACCTTTATATCCTTAGTAGTCTCACCATTTTACTTTTGCTTTCCCTTCGTTTTATTTTCCTTTGGATTATGCGATATACTTTGCAACGAGGTAATACATATGAATGGTTTCAAACATTTTGGCGTAATGCTTGATGTCTCCAGAAATGGAGTCATGAAGAAAGATACGCTGTTTTCATTTATAGATTTGATCGCAAAGATGGGCTATGACACATTAGAACTCTATAGCGAGGACATCTATAAACTTAAGGATCGCCCTTATTTTGGATATATGAGGGGAGGATACACCGTAGATGAATTAAAAGAAATCGATCAATATTGTTTAAAGAAAAACATCGAATTGATTCCTTGTATCCAAACCCTTGCTCATTTTACCAATCCATCCAAAGGAAAAGACTTCATCCCTATGTTAGATATCGATGATATCTTGCTTGTAGATGACCCCAAAACATATGAATTCATTGAAGATATGATTCGTACAGCCAGGGAAGCCTTCTCTTCAAAACATCTTAATATCGGTATGGATGAGGCTTATAACCTTGGGAAGGGCAATTTCCAAAGAAAGAATGGCTACGAGGATCAAACAAGCATCATGTTACGTCACCTCAATAAAGTTACTGACATCGCCAAGAAATATGGTTTTACCTGCCACATGTGGGGGGATATGTTCGTCCGTATGGTCAATGATGGCCATTATTTAGATAAAAAACCAGATGTTTCAAAGCTAAAAGAACAGAAAATTAGTTTGCCTAACAATGTTGAACCAGCTTATTGGGATTATTGCACAACAAGCCAGGATTCTTGTGAATTCTTCCTTAAATATTTCAAGAATTTCCAACAAGATGTTTGGTTTGTTGGCGGAGCTTGTTGCTGGAAAGGATACACCCCAACAAACTATAAATCCTTGCAAAGCTGTGAGATTTCTTTCAAAGCCATGCAAAAAGAGCCTGTTTCCAACTATCTCATCACTTTATGGGGAGATGATGGAAGAGAGACTTCTCCTTTCACGGTTTTGCCGGTGCTTTTTGCGGCAAAAGAATTCGCTCAAGGAAATTTTGATTACGATAAAATCAAACAAAAATTCCAGGAAGAACTCCATCTTTCCTTTGATGACTTCCTTCATTTCGATGACTCCTCAGTCGGATATAAGAATGGGGAAAGATGTTTCGACACAGATGGTTTAGCAAAATGTCTTCTTTTCCAAGACCCCCTAATGGGGATTTACGATAAAGCATATATGGAACTAGACCCTATTCATTACGAAGCGATTGCAAAAGAGCTTAGAGAGGCAGCAGAAAGAAACGCCCCATATGCTTATCTATTTAAAGAAGGAGCTGCTTTAGCTAGCCTTCTTGCTGTGAAATCCACCTTAGGTATCAAAACCCATCAAGCCTACAAAAAGGGGAAAGAAGAACTTGATAAGCTTCTTCCTCTTTATACCTCTTGCATTAGAAGGCTTGAAATATTCCACGCTGCTTTTGAAGAGATGTGGATGAAAGAAAATAAGCCGTTTGGCTATGAAATAGTCGACATTCGTTTAGGTGGTTTAAGAAGTCGCTTGCTTTATGCGAAAAAGAGAATTGCTCAATTCCTTTCTGGGGGAATCGATCATATCGAGGAGCTAGAATGTGAGCAACTCCTTCCATTCCGCGAAGAATCTTTGATGGTAAGCCATTATAAATGGATTATTTCCACAAGTAATATTTAAGAGAAAACGCTATTATTAACTCATGCCACGAATTGAATTGAAGCATCTTTCCGTCACCTATTTAGGAAAGAAAAACGAAGAATATCCTGCCTTAAAAGATGTTTCATGTGTTTTTGAAGACAAAAAAGTCAGTTGCATCATGGGCGAGTCCGGAAGTGGTAAAACCACTTTATTAAGAGCTCTTGCAAATCAACTTGCTTATGATGGAGAAATCTTAAGCGATGGCGTCGACATTCAAAAAATGAGTCTAAAAGAACGTAAATTAGGATACGTTCAGCAAGATTTTGCCTTATATCCTCATCTAACCGTTTTTGATAACCTTGCTTTCCCTTTAAAAATAGAAAGAAATGATTATGAAACCATCACTAACAAAGTGCATGAAATGGCTGATACATTGAATATCTCCTATCTTCTAACGAGAAAACCAAGGCAACTATCGACCGGTCAAATTCAAAAAGTGTGTCTAGGAAGAGCCCTAATTAAGAAACCGGAGCTCATTCTTCTTGATGAGCCTTTAAGCAATGTAGATCTTCCACAAAAAGAAGATGTTCTTCAAACAATTAAAAATGCTTTAGATAAATATGGCATTACCGCCATCTATATCACCCATAATCTCAAAGAGGCAATCTATATTTCCTCCAAAATCTATTCTTTAGAAAACGGTTCTTTAGAATGGATTAAAGATGCAAAGGATTTAGGTATCGTCAATATCGCCTATATCTTTGATAAAGAGGTCCAAAGATGAAATTTAAACCAGCAAAAAAAGAATTCTCTTTGGACGACCTTCCTGAAACTAGAGGGAAGCAGTTTCTGGATTTCTTCAAAACCAGGCCTCTCTTATTTTTGCAAATAGGGCTCTTGCTTTTAGCATTCGCTATTCCTTTTCTTGCCACATTTTTAATCAAATATTACGGAATTCTTTTGCCTGCATCGAAAACAATGGAAGGGGATGAATATATTTCCTTTTTCAAAACCACAACATTGGTTTTTGACGTATTCTATATCCTTTCTTTCTTCTTTCTTTTCCTAGCTCTATCTGGTTTAGGCAGAATCATGCGTCAATGGGCGTGGGGGGAAGGTATCTATTTTTGGCATGATTTCAAAAAAGGCATTAAGCAAAACATCAAAGGCTATTCCTTATATTGGATTTCCTTTTCGATAATATTTTTCCTTTCTGACCTTCTTTCTTTGCTTATATCAAACCGTATTCTCTCATATTTCCTAACAGGATTCCTTTTACTCTTTCTGCCATTCATCATGATGGGAATGAGCCAATCTTTGTTTTATACGAATTCCTTTGCTAAAACCCTTTCTAATTCTTTCTTTTATTGCTTGAAGAAACCTTTAATAACCTTTGTTTTCCTTTTGCTCTCTTACGCTATGCTATGTCTTACACTTATTGACCAAATCATGATTCAAGCTCTTTGTTTTCTTTTCTTGTTTTTGCTAGTCTTACCTCTTTTCATTTGTGGGTGGCACCAATTCTCGTTATCTATTTTTGATGAATACACTAACAAGGAGTTTTATCCCAATATCTATCAAAAAGGATTAAGAGGGGAGTTCATAAAATGACATATCTATATCCCTCAAACTGGAAGGAAGAAAGCAAAAAGCAGAAGACCGTCTATCTCTTTGTTAGCGGAGTTATTCTTTCGCTTACTCTAATAAGCATTCTACTAATCTATTTCCTTCACCCAAGGAACCAATTCTGGTTATCTTATGCTATCTCACTCGTGTTATTTAGCCTTGCAGTCATAGGTATCTATTATTTCTTTTTCTATAAATTTATGTTCTTACAAGAAAAGGAGTCTTTTCTAAAACGTATCTCTCAAGCAAATGAAAAAAAAGAGTTCATCTTCAAAGAAAAAGGCAAGGACATCTATTCCAATAAACTATCTTTTTCTTCTTATGTTTTTCTAGACATAGAAGGAAAAGAAACGACCTTCCTTCTCTTAAATGAACATGAAAACCCTTTTGTTGAAGGGAAGAAATATACCTTGCTCTTTTCTCGTGATTATTTGTGTGGATTTGAGGAAATGAAAGATGAAAAATAGACTTCTTCGTTCTTATCTTCAATACGATTGGTGGAAAATCGGCGGGGTTGTTTTAGGGGGCGTGCTCCTTCTAGGTTTCCTTTTCCAAAGCAAAGACACCTTAAAAGATAATGAGATATTAGATATTTTCGTGACAGGAGAAGTGCACGATTCCTCTTTCCAAGAAGATATGTTCTCTATGGTTAAAAACGATACGATTCACGCCATCCATACCACAGCGTATAGGCAAGAGGATACCCAATATAACCAAATTGCCAATTCCTTTTTATCTAGCGTATCGGATTTATATTTTTTGCCTGAGAGCCTTCTTAGCACCCATAAAGAATATGTCTCCTACTCCAAAATCCTTGATGAAGAAATTCAAGAGAAAATCACCGACATTGATCCTTCCTACACTTTCTATCAGGATTCCACAAACAAAATCAGAGGAATCAAAGTGTTTGATAAAGACGATAAAGCCTTTAACCAGAACAAACAAATATCCTCTTTCTTTTCTTTTGAGGAAACGACTTATCTCTTTGTTTCAGATAATTCAACGAACAGCAAAGACGTTGATAAAAATGGCAATCCTCTGTTGCTAGAATACGCATATTCATTCTTAAAAATAAGTTTGAAATAGACTCGATTCCTAGTTTTTTACTTCCTTTGAAGCGCGAAATATAAACGCATGTTATAGTATCAAAAACAAGAAAGCACAAACGGGAGATCCTTATGGAAAAAGAATTCCTTCACTGTCTTAGAGCTCAAATCTATCCAGATATGTATTATCAGGAAAGAATCGATAGCATTAAGAAATTTTGCTTGGATTATGATTTTCAAAACGTCATCCTCATCTTTAATGGTGAAGAACATAATGTAGGACATATCAAAGATGAAGAACTTTCTTTATGGATTGACGTCATGAAGAAAGCTAAAGAGCAATTTAACGAAGTGGGTATATCCGTATCCCTTAATCCTTGGATGGAATTGGGTCATCTCGATAGAGGAAGAAAGCTTCAAGAAGGGCAACATTTCCAAACAATGGTAGATAAAAACGGCAAAGTATCCGAACTTGTAGCGTGTCCGTTAGATACCAATTGGAAAGAATACTATCTTCATCAAGTTGAAACCTATGTGAAAGAAATCAAACCAGAAGTCTTATGGATTGAAGATGATTTCCGTTTGCATAACCACCCTCCGCTTGATTGGGGTGGATGTTTTTGCCCTCTTCATATGCAAGAATTCGCCAAACGAATTGGCAAAGAAGAAACAAGAGAGGAATTTGTTGCAAATCTTTCGAAGGGAGAACCTTCAATCGAAAGAAAAGCTTGGCTTGATTTCTCTTTCGAATGCATGGATGGCCTTGCTAAAGAAATAGCCCAAACCGTAAAAAGAGCCAACCCATATACCCATATTGGCTTAATGAGCTCCACACCATTTCAACATGCGATGGAAGCAAGAAACTGGTCTAAACTACATTCTGACCTTTCTCCTGACGGAATCAAAATAGATAGAATCCATTTGCCAGCCTATCGCGAAGAAGGATCCAAGAAATATTATTTTGATTTCAACCGTATTAGCATGGTGAATCGTTCTTTTATCGGAGATGATTGTGAGATCTATCCAGAATTAGAAAACTCTTCCTTCTCTATCTTTGTAAAAGACAAAAAATTCCTCGCCTTCCAATTAGAAAGTGCTTTGCCTTTAGGTTTATCGGGCATGACATATAACATCTTTGCCCATTGCGGTAATGGCGTTCAAGAAGAATTCGGCTATGGTCCTGTTATAAAAGAGTTGACCCCTTATCTAAATAAGGTCAAAAATCTTCACCTATTGCCAAGCCAAATGAAAGGCATCCTTTTCCCGTTTGATGAAAAGACCGTATACCATACTCACAAAGAAGGTTTTTGGAACCTTATTCCAAAAGATTTCGATATTGTTGGTCATTTTTCTTCCATGGGTTATTCCTATAAAATTAGCAAAGAAAAAGAATTCCATAATGAAACCGTCTTTTTAAACGGAGAAAACATCCGTAACTTCTCTAAAGAAGAATTAATCTCTTTATTTAAGAACAACTATGTATTTGTTGATGGCAAAGCGGCCTATATCTTACAAGAATTAGGTTTACTTTCTTTGATTCACGCTAAAAAAGTGGAGCATCGTGGAAAGTGGCACGAATATGACGCTTTCGAGATGCTCTTAAATAATACCTACGACAACATGCATCATTACAAGGCAACCAGCCAAAGAAGAAACGGGGATTATTATTCCATTACCTATGAAGAGGATGTGAATATTCCTTCCGCTTTATTCGATGCAAGAATGAATCGAACAGGGAATGGTGTGGCATATACCTCCTCATTCTTTGTATATCCTTATGAAATAGAAGGTACGGATAACACCTCTTTCTTCATGCCATTAAGACGTTTCCTGTTTGAAAAATATCTTTTGCCAAACATCCAAACAGAATTTGCTTATTGCTTAGACGATGGAATTTATCCATATCTCTATAAACAAGAAAATCGATATGTCTTGTTCCTAAGCAATGCCAATTATAACGACTTCGATACCACCGAATTGAAACTATACAACCTTCATCCAAGCAAGATCGAATTAATTCAAAAAGATGGCAAGCTAAAAGAGATCAAATATCAGCTCATTGACAACAAGATCGTCATTGATGAACCTCTACGATATTTATCCACATCCACGTATATCATTCATCCATGAGGAAATATCTATGCGAAAGAACTTAGAATTACGTTATTTTGAGGAAGCACCCGATTCCATTGAAGGTTGGGAAAGATATTCCTTACCTATTGGTAACGGACGTTTTGGCGCGTCTATTTTTGGTGGAACGAAAAAGGAAAGAATTCAAATTACAACCAATGAATTCGCGAACACTTTTTCAAAAGGAGGGGTATCTAACTTCCTTGAAATCCATCTTGAATTCCCGGAAGCAAGAATCAGTGACTATCAAAGAGGCCTCCGTTTAAATGACGGAATCATTTATTCTTCTTACGATATGGATAGCAATTCCATTAACAGAGAAGCCTTCTATTCCTATCCCGATAAAGTTCTTGTCTATCACATAAATGCAAAACGCCCTATCTCTTTGCTTGCTAAGCTTATCATTCCTTTCCTTGGGGACAGAACTTTAGAAGAAGGAGGAAGAACAGGGCAGATAGAAAAAGATGGTTATGACATTCTTGCTAGAGGAAGCCTTCCAAGCAGAGATCTTCTTTACGAAGGACGCATACGTGTTTTAACGGATGGTGAAAAGATAACGAAAGAAGATGGCATAGAAATAAAAGATGCCAAACACGTTACCTTGCTTTTCGTTGGAGGAACCTCTTATAAACTTTGTAAGGAAACTTTCTTTACTGAGAAAGCGATGGGGGAAGATCCTCATGAAGAGATATTAAAAACCCTAAATCAAGCAAGCAATAAATCCTATGCGAATCTCTATCAAAATCATATAAACGACTACACGTCCCTCATGGATCGTGTGGATTTTGTTCTTTCAAACGAAAAAGACAATAGAAGTGTGCCAGAGCTTCTTGAAGCGTACCGTAAAAACGAATGGGTCCCTTATTTAGAAGAGCTCTATTTCTTCTTTGGAAGACATTTACTTATTTCTTCCTCACGTAAAGGAGGTTTGCCTCCTTCCTTACAAGGAGTTTGGACAGCGCACGATAAATCCCCATGGGGTTCAGGTTTTTGGCATAACATCAACATCCAGATGAATTACTGGCCCGCTTTTATTACCAATTTAAGTGAGACGTTCTACCCTTATATCGATTTCTTCAAAGCCTATCTTCCAAAAGCTCAAGTAAACGCAAAAAAATACTTAGAAGAAGCTTTCCATACGGACATCCCTTTAGAGGAGGCTGGTTGGATTATTGGCACAGGGGCTTTTGCTTATGAAATAGAAGGCTTAAACCCAGAAGGTCATTCGGGTCCAGGAACAGGCGGAATGACAGGGCAACTATTTACCGACGCGTATGATTACACTTTAGATGAAACATTGTTGGAAGATTGCGTTTATCCATGCATACATGGTCTGGCTAAATTCTTCCAAAAATGCATCAAACAATACGGTAACGAATATCTTTGCACATGTAGCGCTTCGCCAGAACAAATTCTTTCTGGACATTGGGTAAATAGCGACAAAAAACAGCAATACTATCACACGATTGGCTGTGCTTTCGATGAACAATGGTTCGAAGAAAACGCCCAAAACGACATACGCTTCGCTTCTATTCTTAAGAAAAACGACGAGGTTATCGAAAAAGAAAAACAACAAATACATCACTACGGATCCGTCCAAATTGGCTACTCCGGGCAAATCAAAGAATACGGAGAAGAACATTTCTATGGCGAGATAGGGGAATATGCCCATCGTCATTTATCAGAACTTGTTGGACTGATGCCTGGAAGCTTGATCACAAAACAAACTCCTGCCTATCTTGATGCAGCAAAATTAACTTTATCCTATCGTGGAGATTATTCTACCGGTTGGGCTTTGGCACATCGTTTATGTTGCCAATGCAGAATCGGCGATGGGGATCATGCCTATCGTCTCTTAAAGATCTTGTTACAAAAGAAAACCCATCCGAACCTTTGGGATGTTCATCCTCCTTTCCAAATTGATGGGAACTTTGGCGCGACAGCGGGTATCGCCGAAATGCTTTTGCAAAGCCATGAAGGATACCTTTCTATCTTGCCTGCCTTGCCTTCTCGTTGGGAGAACGTCTACGTGAAAGGGCTAAAGGCGAGAGGCAACTTTGATGTGAATATCCTTTATAGCAAGAACACATTGCAAGAAATCCAGATTCTTTCCAATAAAGGAAGAGACCTCACTTTGTATTACCCAGGAATTAGTGGGGAAACACGAATCCTCGACAATGGAGAAAATATCTCCTTCGAAAGCAAAGACCATTTCATATCCTTAAAAACAAAAATAGGCCATACATATACCATTATTCATTTCCAAAAAGTCTTAGAGAAAAGAATTCCTCAAGGCTTTAAAGCCACCTATCAAGAAGATGGAGTCCTTTTGTCTTGGAAAAAGGAAGGGCAAGTTGTTCTTTATCGAGCGAAAGAAAACGAACCTGCTTATGAGCTTCTCGGGAAATTCGATAAAGAGTCTTCTTACTTAGACAAAGACTATTCTTTGAGGCATAAAGGAAGAGCAACTTATAAACTTGTTGACGCAGAATCTTCTTACGCTCAAACGGATAAGGGGTCGCTCGTTTTTATTCACCCTGCAAGTCAATTAGAGGAAGATCGTTATCAATTAAGGGTTCGTACGAATAACTTAATTAGTGAAAAGATCGGCTGGGATTTCGATTAATAACCGAGTTTCTTATCCCAGAAATCCATATATAGGTTCCAATCTCTTTTATCTAAATCATGAACCCCTTTTAAGTGGTGATGGGCAATATTCCCTGTTTGGGAAATTCTTTCTTCATCCATTTTGAAATCGGAAAAAGGTTCTAAGCCCATAACTCCACATTTTTCATAGACGGGATTTAGCTTAAGAAGAGTCTCATATTCACCTAATGGGTCAGCCCAAAGATCCTCGCTCTTAGAGGAAGTATAAAGAAGACGTGGGGCTAACAAAGAGAGGAAATCACTTTGTTGATAAGCCATTTTTTGAGAAACGAAAACACGATAATTAGGAGTGAACCAGTAAGGGAACGCTCCTGTAATCACCTCGATTGTCTCTGCCCCAGCATGATAGTTGCTTTGTTCTGCATCGCCACTGCAACCAGCACAAGAAGAGATAACAAGATTGATTCTTTCGTCCAATACACCCGCCAATAATGAGGTTTTTCCTCCACGAGAATGTCCTACACTCGCCAATGGTAAATTCTTTGTGAGGGGGTCTTTCTTTAAGTAATCGATAATCAAAGAAAAACCTTTAGCCCACATCAATAAAGTTCCATATTCATGAGGAAGGGAATGGGAGATCTCAGGGAATAAAGAATTGATGCCATAATGGAAGCCGTTTTTATCTTCCGCGACTTCGGAAGTAAGAAAAGCAAGGCACCCATACCCTCTTTTAAGGATTTCCTCCACAGGATAAAAAGAACTTTTATATTTACGGGTTGGATCGATTTCTTCTTTAGAAATAAAACCAACGGGGCGATTACAAAGAAAAAGAAATAGGCCTTTTGGTTTTTCTGGTAAAAACAAATCAAAGCCAAAGGAAGTCATTCTTTCCTTCCTTTTAAGGTGAACACGCATATTTTTTAGATGAGCCAAGCCATCTAACGCCTTTTTATTTTCATCAACGCATTCGTAATAAACAGACACGTCATCAAAAGAAGGGAGAATACCGTATTCGTTTTCTAAGAAATAAGAAAGGATTTGCTTGTTCTTTTTCATGTTTTTAATCTTTCATCTCCAATGATTTTTGTGCGACCTTGCTACGATACTCATTCGGTGTTTTGCCTGTTACCTTTGAGAAAGTGCGATAGAAAACACTCTTATTGGAGAATCCGCAAGCAGTGGAAATCGCAAAAATAGAAAGCTCTGTCTCACTTAATAGCTGCATGGCTTTCTCAATTCTTTTATTTGAAACATATTCCACTAAAGAAACATTGAATTTGCTTTTGAATAAACGCGAGAAATAGGATGGGTTATAGAAACATTTCTTAGCAAGCATTTCCAAAGAAAGATCACCATCCAAGTTATCCGAAATATAATCCGCAAGTTCGTTCCAGGCATCCATTTCGGTTTCTTCTGGCAAGGATATCTTTCGAAGAATCATCGTAATCAAGATATTCATATAAGACTCATTAACCACTTCAAAACGAGGGAGACGTTTCGCTTGCTCTTCAACCATTTTCTCAAGGATATATTGAATTTGTTTTTGCTCAGCGGGGGAGAAAGAGACAACACCCTCCTCTTTTCCTTTCGAAAGTTCATTAAAAGCGGACAGTGACAAAAGAGAGAACGCATTCTCAGGATTAATCATTTTCTCTAATGTTTCCGGATAGAAACAAATGTTATAGAAAGTAGCTTGGTTATTTGTCTTAAAGGAATGTGTGCTATTGAAGTTCATGAAAACTAAGTCACCCTTTTTAGCGATGAAATGCTTATCGTTGACGTATTCTTCAATTTCACCGGAATTGATATACATGATTTCGATAAAGTCGTGTGTATGTAGGGGTTCCTGACCTTTTTTAAGATAAAAGAAAACATGAAGATTAGGATCTTTTGACGAATATTGTTTAGAGGTGAATACACGCATTTCTTGTTTCATAGTTTTTCCTATTTTTGTCATTTTATTCTAAGAGGAAAATTACGGCAAAGGTTTCATTTAATCCAAAAACAACCTAACACAATTTTATTTCACATTCCAAAAACTTATCTACAAAAAAGAACAACATTCTCTATGCGTAAAAAAGTGCAACTACGATATCAAATATGATGATTTCTTTTTTTTGCTCAAAAAAATAAAATGTAATCGCTTACAAAATACTTTGTAATTAGGAGACTCCCAATGAATAGAAAAAACAAACGCTTTCTCTGTCTAGGACTTGCTTCCCTTTTGATGACACTAGCCTCTTGCCAAACAGAGCCGGAGGTTTCCAGTAGTGAACAGGTAGTTTCTTCAATGCCATCGAGTACCGATAGTGTTGAGGATGACATCCCTTCCGTAACACATGCTCAAATCAAGCTTCTCTCTCCAAGTGCTGGTGAAGAAATTCAAATCACTCCAACACCTTTGATTAATTACATTAAAGCGAATAAAGAAGCGGATCAAATAGAGGCAATAAGCAAAGCCAAAGAGGCCGAAAACAAAAACTTAACTTGTACGTCTGTAAAGCTAAGTTGGGAAAAAGATGGCAGTGCGAATTACACCATTTATCTTGCTGATAACGAGAATTTTGAAAACGCGATAGAAGCAAAGGTTTCTTCCCTTTCTTCTTCCTATTCCGCGGATAACCTTATTCCTAATTCTACTTATTATTGGAAAGTAAAAGGCACCAAAACCAAAGACACTTCCAATGTCTCTACCTTTAAAACATTAGGGACGTCTGTTCGTTTCATTAACGCAGGTGGTGCTTACAACATCCGTGATTTAGGAGGCTGGAAAGCCGGAGATAAAACCATTCGTTATGGAAAATTATTCCGTGGAGGATTGCTAAACAATCTCAATGGATGGGCCGATTTAGATGAAAATGGCAAAAAAGTCTTTAATGAAACTTTGAAAGTCCAAACAGAAATCGATTTACGTATCACGGGCAAAGATGATGGTGAGCAAAAACAATGCGCCTTTGATCCAAATAAAAAATACATTCAAGCCCAATTAGGCCAATATAACCGCATCCTAGATCCAGATAGCTTCGCTGCAACAAACGGTCACGATTCCTTTGGTGATATGGTTCTAGCCGATTCCAAAAATGCTGCCGCTAACGATGGCATTACCGTTAAATCTCTTCGTGAGATTTTTGCAACCTTATCCAACGAAGCAAATTATCCAGTATATTTCCATTGCAACGCTGGCGCAGATAGAACAGGAACCCTCGCTTTCCTTATTGAAGGATTACTCGGTGTTTCTTATGAAGATACCATCCGTGATTTTGAATTAACAAGCTTTAGCAAATTCGGTGAAAGACTTAGGAGCAAAGTTGATGGCGATCATTTCGATGAATCTGGCGTTTACATGAATCAAGCAGGCAATAACTATATCGCTTTCGGTGAAATGTATAACGACATCATCCAATATTATGGAGATGGAAAGGGCAACCTTTCTTTAGCCATCGAAAATTATTTAACGAGATATGTAAATGTTCCTTCTTCCCAAATCGCTAAAGTGAGAGAAATCTTACTTGGTGAAGAAAAAGAAACAATTACCCTATCCAATAGACAAGAATTCTCATTAGAAAACGAAACCATCTCCTTAAATCTTGGAGAAAACAACCTCGGCTCCATTTCTTCCATTTCTTTAGGAAATATCAACTTAGGGAAAGACCCAGCAAACATTTCTTTGAAAACAATCAAAAACAAAGATATCGCAGGGGAAAGAGAAATCGTCATTGAAGGTAAAAGAAGAGAGAAAGACGTTACCATATACGCGCCTATCCTCTTAATTACTAAGATTATTAACACCAAAGAAGAATTTATCGCGCTCGACACATATCGTGCCAAAACCGGAGGTAAAGAAAATCGTGTTATTAACTTCGGTTATTACCGTTTAGCAAAAGATATCGGCACTGAAACGAGTCCTATTTCTCATGGTGGATACATTTCTGACCAACATAACGACAATGGTGCCAACGGTTTTAGAGGAACCATTGATGGAGATGGTCATACCGTCTACTTAAATCCATCTTATGGCGGATTATTCTCCGTCGTTGGTGGAGGCGCCGTTCTTAAGAACATTAACTTCACCGCTGTTAAATTTGGTTCAACTTCTGGGAATTTCGCCGTTACTTCCATTCTTGGTCCAAGTTTATGCGGAGCCATTATTGAAAATGCAAGTTTCAATTGTTTAGCGGACGGATATGGCAAGAATTATCAAAATTGCTTATTCGCCTCTGGCGGAGGATTTATCTCTTCCAACATTGCTCACTGCAATTACTTCAAAAATGTCACAGTGAATTCTGCTTCACCTCTTGTTTCGCTCTTTGGAGGAGTTACTTACGAAGGATTTGGTGGATGTAAATTCGAGAACTTCGTCATCAATTGCGATCAACTTGGTTATATAGGTATCAAACGCACAACCTCCACTAAAGTTATCACATTGGATAATTGCGTATTACCAATGGAAATTGAAGATATTACTGGAGACTACAAGGCCACTTCAACCACCAATACCAAAGTAAGCCTTACAAACGAGTTCATCACCATCGATGTCGGTTCAAAATATGGCAGCATGGCATTAAATAAAGCCACCTACAATGGAAAAGCCATTGAAGGAGCCGTACTAGAATCCAACATCCTCATGTTTGAGAGAGAAAAAGCCTTTGGAGCAAACCCTTCCGAGGGTAATGGCAATATCACTCTCAGCCTAGAGAAAGATGGACTTACATGTTCCTATTCGCTTCCGATTACTTTAATGAAATAAAAAATTAAGGAGATAAAAATGAAAAACTTAAAACTCAATTGCTTAGCCTTAGCCGGATTAACCGCCATAATGGGTGGCTTATGTGCTTGTGACGGAGGCCATTCTTTCTCTTCAATCACAACCGTAAACATCGTTCTTTTTAACGGAACTGGTGGTAAAGAATGGGTTACAAACGCCACAAAACGTTTTGCGGAAGCAAACAAAGAAACCTCTTTTGAAGAAGGTAAGAAAGGTATTAACTTCAAAATCACTCAAAAGAAGAACGTTATCTTCAACACCGAATTAAAGAACAGTGGTGATGACATCTTCATTTATGAAAGTACTGTTGACCCTTATCAATTAAGCGCCCAAAACTTCCTTTTAGATCTTTCCGATGTTGTTGCGCCAATCGAAGACAAAATCGAAGATAACATCAAAGAAAGATGCAAAGGCGTCGACGGTAAATATTACGCTTTGCCTCATTATGAATGGTTCCCTGGATTAAGCTACGATAAAGATCTTTTCAATGAAAAGAATTTCTATTTTGCTGATCCTAGCGTCGATGCAGAAGATAAAGACCTCTACCAAAGTAAATATGGTGACGCTTATTTTATCGCCGATAAAACCATCAAAAAATCCGTTGGTCCAAACGGTGTTCGTGGAGACTATGACGATGGACTTCCATCTTCTTTACAAGAATTCAATATTCTTTGCAGCAAGATGTTCGGCGATGGCGTTTCCCCAATATTACTTCCAGGAAGCGGACACTATTATTCTTGGTACTTCCCTGTCGCATTATGGGCATCATTAACTGGTGGTAACGGCATGAAAGACGCCTTCTGTAACTGGACCGAGGAAGAAGTTGAAGTCGTTAACAGCTTTAGCAATGAAGACGTCTTCTATAGCGGTTCCGGTCTTAAAAAGCCAGTCACAGCCAAGATGAAATTGACAGACGATAACGGTTATCAAGCATATAACATGGCCAACCGTTATTATTCTTTAGCTTTCTTCGATATGGCTCTCCAAAACGAGTGGATTGACAAAGAAGCACTTGCTAACAGCAACCAAACTCCAACCGAAGCCATGAACTGGTTTATTAACAAACACAACAATAAATCCTATGGCATGTACTGGGATGGCTCCTATTGGTGCCACGAAGCAGCAGATGTTGGAACTTTCGATACTTATTCCAAGATGAATCCTTCGAATCCAGATCGTCATGTTTCCTTTATGCCTCTTCCAACGACCTTAACCGGACAAGTCCAAGAAGGTGCAGGAAAGAAACCAACCTTATTAAACGTTGGTACAACCTTAGCTTTTGCTAACGCTAGAGTTAAAAAGAACGGTAAAGAAAAAGCCGTAAAAGAATTCTTAAAATTCATCTATTCTAACGATGAACTTGCTGCTTTCTCTGAAAAAACCGGTTTAACTGTTCCTTGCGAATACACCTACGACATTACCAAATTAAAGAATTCCTATTACGAAGATTTAGCTACCTACAGAAAGGATGCAGAAGTCGTTCAACCTTCCTCTTATTCCACCCGTTTCAAGAAGAATATGCCAACCTTCTTAATTGGTTACACCATGACTATTTCTTCATTCGCCTCGGAAAACGGAACGCAAAACGTTGGCGGATATCTTGATGCTTTCAGAAAACTAGGCTGCACTTCCGAATATATCTTTGAACACACTCAAATCAGCAAGGATAGCTGGGAGAAAATGGCTAAATAAAGTGAAACGAGGAAAACCATGTATAGAACATTGACGCACGAAAAGAAGGGGAAAAGCAAAAAGGAATTGTTCCATTTCCTTTTCTGTATGGCATTTTTGATCATACCAATCATTCATTTCTTTGTCTTTTATATTTACGTCAACATGAATTCTTTCATCATGGCTTTCCAAACCTTCACGTTGGATTACGATTTAGGAAAAATCGTCACCTCTTTCGCTGGTTGGGAAAATTTCAAAACCGCCTTCTCGTCTTTTTCAAAATATCCATATATGTTGAAGAACTCTTTGATCTTCTGCGCGGTTGATTTATTGATTGCTCAGCCTTTGGCCTTGCTTGCTTCTTATTACATTTACAAAAAGAAGCCAGGAAGCGCCTTCTTCCGAACAATTCTCTATCTTCCTCAAGTCTTATCCAGCATCGTCTTAGGTATTTTGTTCAAATACGTTGTTCAAAACGCCATCCCTGAAATCATGAACGCTTGTTTCGGTCTTGAGAAAATGGATCTCCTTTTCGATCAAAACACCCAATTATGGGTCATGATCGGTTTCAACGTTTTGATGAGCTTTGGCGTCAACGTTCTCCTTTATAGCAACGCGATGGGAAACGTCAATCCAGCCTTAATCGAAAGTGCTTCTCTTGATGGAGCAAACACACTTTCCGTCTTATGGCATGTCGTTTTACCAAAAATCTGGCCAACCATCATCTCTTTGGCAATCGTTATCATTTCTCAGTTATTCGTATCTCAATATCAAGTCTTCAACATCTATGGCGAAAACGCCATGGCAATGGGGAACGTTGGATACTTTATCTACATCAACTCCCTTTATTCCAATGTCTTAGGAGATGTTCCAAACTACATCAGTTATCCAGCTTTGGCTGCATTCGGTTTGATCTTAACCGCAATCATTGTTCCAACAACATTCTTGGTCAAATACTTAATGAATAGATTTGGCCCGAGGGAGGATTAATTATGGCAGAAGTTAAAGCGAATTCCCTTAACCATATCAAACGTGGTAAAAAACCGAAGTCAACAAAAGCAGATATTTGTTTCTACATCATCCTTGCCATATTGATTTCTATCTTCACTTTGTTCTTGCTCTTCTTGCTCCTTTGGGGTTTGATGACCTCCTTAAAAAGCAAAAACGATTTCGAACAAAATGGTCCTATAGCCTTCCCTTTAATAGATTGGGGCAATTGGGAAAACCCATATGCTAGTAATTATGAGTTCTTCCATCTTAAAAACTACGGCATTATCTTTAAGAATTTAATCTTTGAGCAATTAAATGCTAACTGGTACGTCGGAGATAATCTCGTTAGCCATAGCCAAGAAAACATCGGTTTCCTTGCAATGTTAATGAACACCTTGATCTATGCGGGCGTTGGTGGATTGATTTGCTCTGTTGTTCCAGCTATTACTGCGTATATCACCGCAAAATACAAATTCAAAATCTGCACAATAATCAATATCGTCTTCACTCTTATGCTCTCTATCCCGATTGTCGGAGCTTTGCCTAGCGAATTGACTTGGTTAAGACAACTAGGAATCTTTGATAGCTTATGGGGGAACTTCTTACGGTTCTTCTCTGGAGCAGGAATGTATTATTTCGTTTATTACGCTTTCTTCTCCTCAATAAGCAACACCTATCGAGAAGCCGCAGAAATCGACGGGGCAAACGACTTCCTTGTTATGTTCCGTATCTATTTCCCAATGGCCATCACAACCATCGGCACGGTCTTCTTAATTCAATTCATCGCTCTTTGGAATGATTGGCAAGCAACGATGCTTTATCTCCCAACCCATCCAACACTTGCAAGAGCCGTCTATGAAATGTCTCTTGGTAAATCAGACATTGGAACAGGAATGGAAAAATTCCTTCTCCAAACCACACCTTTGAAAATTACAGCTTCCATGATCTTGGCTGTACCGATCACCATCGTCTTCATCGTTTTCAGAAACAAACTCATGGGAAACGTTTCCGTGGGTGGATTGAAAGAATAAAAGGAGAAACAACAAATGAAAAAAGCAAAAGCGCTCGTAACACTTGCAACTTTATCCGTTTTTGGGCTTTCCACTTTATCTCACTCAGCTTTAGAAGCAAGAGGGGAAGGAGTCTCTATCGGTAATTTCGATATCGAAGATACCTATAATATCGGAGATCTTCTTTATGTTCCAAAAGACGCCACTCTTCAAAAAGATGGAAGGGAAGCGAAAATCATTACTTCCTATTTGACTTATCCAAACGGCACTTGCCAAGTCTCCTCTTCCTATAAGTTGGACGCGTATGGCAAATACAGTCTTCTTTTAATCGGTGAAAACCAGATTACCTATACAAAGACTTTCTCCGTTTTCCAAGATGTCTATTCTTTCAATGGAAACAAATCTTCCATCGACTATGGTGCGTTAAATAAACATTTCTCTTCTAGTGGTTACCCATATGGTCTAAAGCTTTCTTTAACAGAAGGGGATACGTTCACTTTTGCAAAACCTGTTGATTTATCGAAATCAAAATATCAAAAGCTCCTTATGTGGAATGTAAACGACATTGGAAAGAATCCAAGCGTTCACTCCGTTACCGTTCGCGTTACGGATGCTTATGATCCAAATAACTTTTTCACCATCACCAATAGCAAAGGCACCTATTACTATGAGAACTACATTTCCAGTGGTTATAACGGAAGTAGAAGTACCGGCCTTACGAAAGACGATTCTGGAACCATCACCATTGGCTCAAACAACTACCGTATCAGTTCAACCGGTGGCACTTCCATTAGCGGTAATAACCCTGTTTCTAAAGTCTATAACAACGTTTCTTATTATTTAGATACATCTAATCCAAGCAAATATCGTATCTATGCAGAAAACGATCAAGCAATGGATTCTGTTTTAGTCACGGAATTCAATAATTCTTCCATTTATTCCGACACGACTTTTAATGGTTTCAAGACAGGACTTGCCTATATTTCATTAACCGCGACTGGATATAGCGGAATTGAGACAGCTCCAATCGAAATCGGTGAATTAGCCGGTTTGAAAGGCGAAGAGCTTAATCCAATGGATTATTACAAGGACAACATCGCCCCAGTAATTGATGTGAATGCAAAAGAGCAAGCCAACATCTTAGGTGGAATAGAAATTAAAATTCCAGAAGCAAAAGCCTTCGATGAAACAGGATTAAGGGGTGGGGTGAAAGCAACCGTTTATTATGGTTATGATTCCTCTGCGAGAAAGATGATTTCCGTCCGTAATAATTCCTTCCTCCCTTCGGAATATGGCGTATATACGATTGTTTATGAAGCAGAAGACGTCTATGGAAATATCGGCACAGAAAGAGTAGATTTGTTTGTTTCTTCTTTCGGGGATGAAGGTATCCATTTCATCGTCAAACCTCTTGAGAATTTAGTTGCAGGATCTTCCGTTACTTTCAATAACTTCGAAGCCATCTCTTTAAATAATGACTGTGTCGTAAAAGTAGATGTCACCGATCCAAGTGGCAAGAAAGAAACCATTGCCAGCAATACCCAATACACATTAGAAAAGTCTGGCAAATATCATCTCACATATCATTATGAAGACAGCTTCTATTCCGGAGAAAAAGAATATGAATTCGAAGTCTTAGCGAAAACAACAGCTGATTTCGTAAACGATGAAGTAAACCTTCCTCATTATTTCATGAAGGGGGCATCCTATACCATCAATGTTCCAAAAGCGTATACCTATGATAAAGATGGTCCAAAAGAAGATTCCGTCCATTCCCTTGTCAGTTTCGATGATGGCGAATACAGAGAATTTGACATTAACGATTTAGAAATCGTAGGCACAAAGAACGTCTCCTTCAAATTCTCTCCTCAAAGCAATTCGAGTGATGTTCTCGAAACAAAAAAGATTTCTATCATCGATACCGGATACGATGGCAAGAAAGTGGATTTAACCAAATATTTCGTCGGTGATTTCCAAGGAAAGAACATTGTAGACGCGGAAGGAAAGAACGCGGAATTCGTTCGTTACCAAAGCCAAGTCGATGGTTCTGCTTCAATGGAATTCGTCAATAAATTGCTTTTATCTGGCTTTAATTTTGCCTTTAAGGCATCCACCTTCCAAAAAATGAAGATTCATTTACTCCCATACACTGGTAAAGAAGGAATCGATATTGAACTCGAATCCAGCAAAGTAATAATGAATGGAAGAAGTCAAGTCGCAAGCGAACCTTGGCAAGGTAATGGTGCGAGCATCCTTTATAGTACAAGTACGAATACTCTCACCATCGCTGGTGCTAGCTTCACTTTAGATAACCCATTCCCAGATGATTCTTTCTTCTTAAAGGTTGAAGCAGAAGGTTTAACAAAATCGGATTACATCGATGTTTCAATGGTAGGAAACCAACCATTCCGTTCCAATTCAACAAGAGACAGAATCCAACCAATGGCTTCCGCCACCTTCCCTGAGGCAATCGCCCGTATAGGCGAAAGAGGCACAATCTATAAGCCAAATGTTGCTGACGTTCTTACCCCAACAAGCGAGAAAAACATCAACATGACCGTTATCAAAAATATCTCTGGTAATATCAGCACCGTCAAAGACGTAAATTCCAAACAAGAATTATCCAATATCACGGATTTCTCTAAGAATTACGAAATCGAATACGACGAATACGGTTCCTACGTTATTACCTATAACATTCTCGATGGTGCAGGCAATTCTGTTTCCGGTGGCTTAAAAGGCATGGTCAGCGTCATTGATGGCGAAGCACCGAAAATTACAACGGAACTAGGCACCTACAAGATCAAAGCAGGAACTCCAAGCAGTCTTCCTTTGATTGAAGGAACCGATAACCTTACGAGCCCTGAAAACCTAGAAGCGTGGCATCTTGTTTACAACGAGAAAGGTGTTTTAACCGCTCAAGTTTTAAACGGAGATAAGGCAACCATTGCAACAAAAGGTACCTATACCGTCTATGTCATATTACAAGACGAAGAAGGCAACACCGCCTATGGTCAATACACTTTGATCGTCGAATAAGGAGGAAAGACAAATGAAATTTAAAAGGAATCAAAAACTTCTCTTCGCATTAGCTGCCGTAACCATTTTCACCCTTCCTTCTTGTGGAAAAACAGACGTAAACACCTCTTCAGAACAAGGAGGCGTAAATACAGATGGCGCCTCTTCTGGAAAGCATCAATTCATCGCCAAAGAAACTTCTGATTTCCTTGTCAAAAATGGAAGAACAACCTATAAAGTCATTCTTCCTAAGGAAAGCGATGATGCTCTTCTTTATGCTAGAACGGAATTGGTTTCTCTTTTCAAAGAAGCAACTAATATTGAATTAAATGTCATTACTGAAGATAGCTCTATCACCTTTAATGAGAGCGCTACCTATATCTCTTTAGGGAAGAATTCCTATTGGACAAGCGCTTCTTTAGGCGAGAAAGCCAATTTAGATGGTTTTGGAAAGGATGGATCGCGCATTCTCACCAAAGGAAAGTCCATCTTCATCTTCGGGAACACGAATTACGGAACTCTTTATGGTGTCTATAATTTCTTGAAATCAAACTTTAATTTCGAAGCCTATTATGAAAATTTCTATACCTTAGATAAAAACGTCAAAGATTTACACCTTTGCAATTATGATGTAGTCGATATTCCTGACGTCACTTATCGTATTAAAAGAGGCTTACTTTTTCCAACCGCCACACAAAATCAAATGTTCCCTTATAGAATGAGGGTGGTAGATGATGTCAGCACTTTAATCCTCCCTATTCACCAAGGGGATTCGAGAAACTCACCTTGGAATGCAAACCACAACAGCTTCTATTATTTCCCAAAAGATAAATACGAAAAAGAACATCCAAATTTCTATTCCACCAAAGGCGATCAGCTTTGTTTCACAGCCAGAGGCGATGAGAAAGAGCTTGAGAAGATGGTTGAATTTGCTGCAGCCAAAATCGAACAATCTTTAACTTGGTATCCTGTTGCAAACTATCCAGCATATGAAAGAGCCTTCTTGGGTATGAATGACGTTGCTGATTTATGCGATTGCGCATCTTGTACGGCAGTTAAAGAGAAACATAACGGTGCGATTGTTTCCACGGTTATTCTCTTTATGAAGAAAGTTGGAAAACTAGTTAACCAATGGATGGCAAAAGAAGAAAACGCCCCATATAGACGTAAATTAAACTATTCCTTCTTTGCTTATCAATCAGCCATTACTCCTCCATTTAAGGAAAACGAGGATGGGACTTTCGAATATGATAACGACATTATTTCTAGTGATGGGGTTAATTTAATGCCTTTCGTCGCCTCCATGAACTTCGACTATGGCCGTTCTTTCTATTCTCAAGCAAACGATGAAGCAAGAAAGATTCTTAAAGCCTGGGGAAACTTCTATCCAGGAACCTGGGCATGGAGCTATGGTGGTTTCTTTAACGACTACATTACCTTCTACGATATTTATAATTTCTATTCTGACTATCACGAATATTTAACGAAATATCATTACTCTCTTTCCTTCGAACAAGTCAAAAACGACCAAAGGGGTGCAGATCCAGGATTTGGAGGTTTAGCCAACTATGTCCTTTGCAAAAAGAGTTGGAATTCTTCGTTAGATATGAACGATTTAATCGACGATTTCATCAACAACATGTATGAAGATGCTGCGCCAATTATGAAAGAGATGTTACACAAATTACGTTTATG
The DNA here is from genome assembly GCA_963630675.1 of Escherichia coli. Taxonomy (GTDB): domain Bacteria; phylum Bacillota_I; class Bacilli_A; order RFN20; family CAG-826; genus UBA4951. The sequence continues at coordinate 79,569 of CAVGNR010000008.1, read as the reverse complement.
GTTTGCCAAAATTATCGAGAAATTCGGTATCGGTAATGGTGGCTCTATGCAAGGCGATATCTCCGGTAATAAGAAATATTATGGCTTTGGTTTCTTACAAGAAATCTTTGATTTATGCGATCAAGCTTACGCCGCAATCGAAATCCATAAGAAAGATGAAGCCAAATATAAGAGATTGAAATCATACATCGATATTGAGTGGCTCTTCCCAGCCAAGGTTGCTATCTCCTGTTATGAAAGCAACTATACTCAAAACGAATACATTGCCATTAAGAAAAAATTCAAGGATCTTTGCTTGGATTTCGGTATCAAAGACATCAAAGAATTCACGTCTATTAGTTCCTTCTTAGAAAGCTTGGGGGTATAACCATGAGAAAAAACAAAATTCTTCTTGGAGCGGGATTGCTCGTTCTCTCTTTTGCGGGGTTGATTGCTTGTCAAACAAACCCAAACGTTTCTACTTCCGAAGTAACCAGCGATGAAATCACTTTAAGCGAAAAACAAGTTGAAATGCTTTTCGGTGACACTTACGAATTGGCTGCAAAAACCTCTTCGCCAGCCAATTTGGTTTGGTCTTCTTCCGATGAAAGTGTTTTAACGGTCGATGATGGAACCGTTTCTGCGGTTGGAGCAGGGGAAGCAAACATTATCGTTTCCAATGGCAGCAAGCAAGCTTCTTGCCATTTCAAAGTCGGTTTTAATAATTTATTGCCTACACTTGGTATCGAAAACTTATCCAGCGATACCCTCTCTCTTGTGAAGGGCTCCTCCTTTGCTTTAAGAGGAAGTGTTCTCTTCAACAAGAAAATCTATTCTTGCCCAATTTCTGTTTCCTTAGGGAATGAAGAAATCCTGACATTAGATGGAAACTCTTTGGTTGCTAAAAAGAGTGGAACGACGAATGTCACAATCAAAGGCGTTTGGAATAATTTCGATAACCCGCTTATGCAAAAAACCATTCAAGTCACGGTTAATGAAGATATTTCCATATACCCACAAATAAAGATGGGCACTGAAACATTTGTCACAAACGATCTTGAATTATCGATGATAGAAAGCTGGCAAAGCAAAGAATATAACAGCTCTGCGACTGTTTCTTTCATTGTCCAAAATAACGGAACGGAAGCGAAAGCGTCTCTTTCCGTCTTAGACGATAGCATTGTTAGCTTAGATGAAAATGGTGTTGTTAAAGCAAAAAAGGCTGGTGCAACAAAGCTTTATGGCACCTTCAAAGATGAAAACGGCAAAGAATATACAAGCTATATTAACGTAAACGTCTTCTGTCCTTTAGCTAATTACGAAGGAGAATTAAAAATCTCTGCTGAATCCCCATTCCCATTAAAAGATTATTTCGGAAATGGTGCTAGTATCCTTTATGCCAAACAAGGAGAAAGAGAACTCTCCTTCTTACCTAACGGTTATATCCAAGGTTTAGAAGCAAAAGGTTCTTCATCTGACCCTCTTCTCATCTTAACAACCAAAGGCGGGTACTATTTTGAGAACACTTTCGTCTACACGCGTTCTTTAACACAAGATAACTTTGCGTCCACCTTCTTGTTAGCTGAAGGAAAAGTCGTTGATGGTTACTATATTCTTGAAGAAGATATCCTTACTAGCATCGATATGACGAAACAAATTTCTTCCTATTATGAAGCAAGGAGTGTAAAAAACCGTTATTTCAAAGGTGTTTTTGATGGACAAGGACACACGATTGCCGCAAAAGTAGCAAGAGAAGGTATCTTTGGTGGATTAGGTGAAAGTGCCACAATCAAAAACACTCATTTCCAATTCACTTTCAATTCCGCGAAGGATTATTGCTCTGGTCTTGCAAGAAACAACTGGACAAACCAAGTGAAGGGTTGGAAAACGACTCTTTCTGACTTATATGTCACAACAACCAACTATTTCGATCATTCCTATTCCTTATTCGAGATGCGTTGCAATGACATGGTTATGGAAAATATCTACGTCAAATTAACACTTGATGAGAGTTGCAAGGAAGTTAAATCCGCTACTCAAGAAAAAGGCGCTTTATTCCGCGTCGATAACACCATCACCAGTGGCCCATACGGTGCTTTCTATGGCGACTTCCGTGGTGTTTATGTCGTTAGTGATGTCTTCATGCCTATGTCTAGTGGCTATGTCGGGAAGAATAATCTCTTCGCAAGCTATGCTAAAAACGACAAAGAAAAATTAGGTAGCTTTGAAAAGGGAGGCGTCGAGAGCCAAATCATGTGTTGCGTTCTTGGTTCTAAGAACACCGACGAAAAGAAAGACCTATTTGGAAGCTTACCTGGTTGTACTTGGTATTTCAGTGCTTCGAAAAATACGAACTTAGCGTGGATTTATGAATCGATGCCTACTTTCAACAACGGTGGCATCAAACGTTATAACACGGTTGAAGAATTAAAGAAGGATAACATAAGCAGAGTTGGCAGTTGGATCGTGGAGTAGTGAAAATGAAAACCAATACATCCAAAAACATAAAATATACTTTAGGTGGATATGCGGGCTCCCTAATTCACTTTATCATCGAAAAAGAATATTTAGATAAAGATAAATATCACTTATTCGCCAGCCAATTCCAACTTCATTCCGATGAAAACGGAACATGGAGAGGGGAATTCTGGGGGAAATTTGTCCGTGGAGCTTGCGAATGCTATAAAGCAAGCGGAAACCGTGTTGTTTATCAAAATATCGAAGATTCTGTTTTCGAAATGATTTCCTATATGGAAGAAGATGGGACTCTCTCTTCTTATCAAGCGGACTGCCGTTTTACAGGATGGGATGTTTGGTCTAGGAAATATGCAATGATTGGTATGTTATCTTACCTTTCTATCTGCAAATACAAAACAAAACAAAAAAGAGTTCTTTCCGCTCTTAAAAAACAAGCGAACGCCATTATGGACGTTGTTGGAAGAAAGAAAAAAGGGATATTGGAAACCTCCAACATCTATGGTTCTTTAAACAGCGCTTCTATTCTCGGTGTTTTCGTAGATTTATATTCCTTAACGAAGATCAAAAAATACCTCTCTTTCGCTAAATACATTATTTCAACTGGTTTATGTGAAGGTGAGAACATCATCAAAAACGCTTTAAAAGACAATTCCTATCCATATCAATGGAAATCCACAAAAGCCTATGAGATGACCGCATGTTTCCAAGGACTTTTGCATTACGCTTTAGTTACGAGAGAAGAAAAATACCTTCAAAGCGTTATCTCCTATGTTCATAAAGTAGAAGAAACAGATTTCACCATCATCGGAGGGATTGGTACAGAGAATGAATTCTTTAACCACAGTTCCTTCACTCAAACGGAAACGCCAAAAAGAATTGGCTTAGAAACCTGTGTCACCATCTCTTTCATGGGGCTTTGCAACGATTTATTAAAATGCACAAAAGACCCACATTATGCCTCATTGTTAGAAACAATGGCCTTCAATTGTTTGTATGGTGCCGTAAATGACGAAAATCAAACGATGAAATTAGCCGAAGGCAGAGTCTGGCGTGTTGATGGATATGATGTTCCCGAACATGAGACCTTCTATTTCGATTCCTATACTCCGCTTACGAATGACCGTAGAGCCCAAGTAATTGGAGGGTATATGCGTTTACAAAACAATAGAAGCTATGGTTGTTGCTTAGCCAATGGCGGATATGGTTTAGGAATGGTTCATGACTTTGTACTTACAAAAGAAGACGGAGCGTATGTCATTAACATCTATAACGACTTCCAATTAAAAGATGTCATGGACGAAAAGAAAGTTCATCTCTCTTTCCATGGTAACGTTTATCAAAACGGCCACATGACATTGAAAGTCAAAGCAGAAGGGCAAAACTTCGCTTTGAAATTCCGCATACCAGAATACGAAACCCCTCGTTTTTTCCTGAATGGGAAAGAACTGGAAATAACTAAAGAAAATGGCTATTTCACCATCATGAAAACATGGAATAGTGATATAATAAAAATACAATTCCGTTTCCCAATAATTTGCCATCAGTTGAATGGAAAAATTGCTTTTACGAGGGGTCCTATCGTTCTTGCTAGAGATTCCCGTTTCGCTGATGTTTCAGAAGCAATGACAAAGGGAAACAAAGGAAAGCTCGTAAAAAACAACCTCTTCAAAACAAACGAGACGATCCTTCTTACTAGTGGGGAAAAACTATGTGATTTTTCTTCCGCTGGAAAAAATATGGATGATCCTCATTCCAGAATATCCGTTTGGATGAACGAAAAAACAAACTAGGAGGCTTAAAAGCTATGAAAAACAACAAAAAATCATTGCTTATGGTTCTTGCAACCATGAGTATGCTTGCCGTTTCTTGTTCCAACGAGCCAACAACCAGCAGTCAGGAATCGGAATCTAGCGAAACAAAGAAAACCTACTTCCAAGTTTCTTTGGCGACAGGGGAAGGGTATACCGTTACACCTTCCGAAGGATATAATTCAAATAAAGTGGAAGAAGGCAAGGCCTTCAAATTCGCTGTCTTACCAAAAGAAGGATATGCCATTCGTAGCGTTAAAATCGAAGGCAAAGACGGAATTCTATTGCCAGATGACGATAATGTGTACACCCTCTCATCGGTTACGGAAAATCTTTCCATTAAAATTGAAGTGGAAATAAAGACTCTTTCCGTTGTTTTCTCAGGGGAACATTTCAGCATCCAAGCTGTTGAAGGATATCAAAGAGATAACATCGCTTATGGCTCTTCATTCCGTTTTAAAATCACTCCTGATGCGCATTATTCCTTAACTTCCGTCACACTTGATGGTGCGGATTTAAGCAAAGATGCAGATGGTGTTTATACAATATCTGACATCAAAGAGAAGAAAACCGTCAAAGTATCGACGAAAGAAGACACTTATAAGCTTAAAGTCGTCGATAACGAATTCGCATCCATTCAATTCGAAGAAGCGGATTTAAACCTTAATGAAATCGGTTATTTCTCGGATGTGAAATTTAAGGTAAATCCTATCAAATATTACAACGTCACCTCTGTAAAATTAGGAGAAAAGACATTAACTCCTGAAGAAGATGGTTACTATCACATCAAGAATCAAACGGGTGAGGTTTCTCTTAGCGTAGTAGCGGAGATTCTTCGTTGCCAAGTTTCATTTAGCAGTGGCTGTTCCTTAACTTATGATCCTGTCACGGTAGATGCGGGCACACGTTTAAACAAGTCTTCCAAGCCATCAAGAGCAGAGGATGAATACTATGGCTCTTATTCTTTCGAAGGATGGTATTCCTCTGAAGGTAAATTCGATATTAGCAAACCAATCGAAAGAAGCATGACCCTTTGCGCCAAATGGAAACAAAACGATGCCAAAAAGACCATCGTGAATGAATTTAAGAAAGAAGAATTCATCCTTGGTGGAACAGGCACTTTAGAAACATTAGATACAGCTACAAGTTCTATGGCTTACGATAGTAGCAAAGGGGCAGTCGACGCAAGCAAGAAAGCCCAATTAACAGCCTCTGTTCCTTTCGATGTAAATAATGGCGTTCTCTTTGATCCGAAAGGAGTCACGGGAACATGCACTTTGCCAAAAATTAATTTCACTTCCTTATTAAACGAAGGAAACGAAATTCAAATGATTGTTGGTGGATATAATCGTTCAAACGTTTTAATCCTTAATGAAAAACGAGTTTCTTACAACAAATACGATGTTGCCGGAACAGATGAAGGTATGCCACAAATGGTTAGAACTTTGTTAACCTTCTTCAAAGGGAATGACTCTAAGATTCATGTCACCTATGAAGATAGATTAGTTGAAAAGGTCGTTGCTGAAGCGGCTCGTTTTGGCGAACTTACCCTTACCGATGCTCAAGCAAACGGTACAGAAGGTCTTACATTCTCCACAAATCAAGCTGGTAGAAGACATTACTGGATTAGCAAACCATGGATGGTCAAAGCTGAAAGAAACTGGAAAGATTTCTCGAAGAAAACAGGAGTCAGTGTTACTAATGCAACTTTGAAAGCTCAAAGCGAATATAACTCTTGGAGTGTCCCTGTTTTAGCAGCTAGCAAAGGTGTTGGTATCCTTGGAACAAGTGAAAATGCAAGCAATAGAAGCATTCTTTCTTTTGACAAGATTAATTTCTCTAGCCTCTTTAAGCAAAGCGAAGGTATTCGTTTCTCTTTAGGCACACTTGAAGTAGAGAAAGAAATCGGCTGGAAAGTAGGGGATAACTACATTTCTTTAGGAAAGAATTCATCCGTTGGCGTTGATTCAAAAGAGCAAACAGCCGCCACCATTCAAAACACTTGGAAGAACTGGGTCTTTGATATTAGCTCTTCTGGCGTATTCGTTTATAACCAAAATGAGAAAAAAGAATATGTTTTCTCTCTTACAGAAAAACAAATTTCAGGTGAAGAAAAGATTGAATTAGATCTCTCTTTCGGGAAGGCTTCTACGAACGTCTTCTTCTTACTCACCAATATGAAATCATATAAAGCTTAAAACGAAGGAGGAAAGAGTAAGGAAAAAATTAAATCCGCATCAAAAAACAATACATTTTCAAGAAAGGAACAATTATGCAAAAAAAGAAATGTAAACTATTGCTTGTTTTAGCAGCAAGCTCCCTCTTTGCACTCTCTTCTTGTGGCCAACAAGATGTTAGTAGCTCAAGTGTAGATAGCAAAGAACCCACATCCAGCGTTTCTAGTCAACAAGTAAAAACGTATTATGCCGTCACCTTAACAACAGGGGAGCATTACACGATTGAAGCTGTTTCTGGTTATAATGCAGCCAAAGTCGAAAAAGGCAAAGAATTCAAATTCAAAGTCACAGCAAAAGAGGGCTATAACCTCGTTAGTGTCAAAACTGGAAACACCACTCTTACCGATAAAGATGGCGTTTACACTATCACAAACATCCAAGCAAACACCACAATTACTGTTGAAGTGGCTTTAAAATCTTTCAAAGTTCATTTTGCTGGTGAACATTTTACCGCCACCCCATATGGTGAATTTAATCCAGAAGACGTCAAATACGGCGCTGATTATAAATTCACTATTGCCGTGGAAGAACATTATTTATTGAAATCCGTTAAAGTCGGAGAAAACGCCTTAACAGCGGTTGATAATGTCTACACCATTGCCAATATCATGGAAGATAAAATCGTTACGGTTGCCACCGAAATTGAGAATTTCGCTATTACTTATGAAGTAACTAACGCCACAATCACTGCCATGGAAGGCTATAACAAAGATAAAGTCGATTATGGTGCTGACTTCAAATTCAAAGTGACTCCTGATGAGCATTATCATGTGACAAGCGTTAAAGTCGGTGAAACCACATTAACACCTGATGCAGAGGGTGTTTATACCCTTAGCAAAGTCGCTGGCGCTACCACGATTAAAGCGGTCGCGGAAAAAGATGCTTTCAAAGTGAATTTCGCTGGTGAACATTTCACGGCTACCGCGCACACCGGCTTCAATAAAGATGATGTCAAATATGGTGACAGTTTCAAATTCACCATTACTCCTGAAGAGCATTATCACATCGTTTCCGTCAAAGCCGGAGAAACAACCTTAACTGCAGAAGATGGTGTCTATACTTTAACAAGCGTAGAAGCCAATCAAACAGTCACTGTTTTAACCGAAATTGATAGCTTTGCCATCTCCTTTAGTGGTGAACATATTACTGCAACACCAATGGAAGGATATGACCCGAACAAAGTAAACTATGGTTCTGATTTCAAATTCACCGTTGCAGCAGAAGCCCACTATAACGTTGTTTCTGTCAAGGATGGCGACACTTTATTAACCGCCACCGAAGGGGTTTATACCTTAACGAACGTTACCAAAGCAACAACCATCACCTTAACCGCTGAATTAGACACCCACACCGTTACCTTCACTGGTGAAGGATATGAAGTTATTGAAGTGGAAGGCTTTAACAAAAACAGCATTGTCCATGGTGGAGAATATAGTTTCAAGCTCAAAGCCAATGAACATACTCACATCTCTTCCGTTAAAGTTGGAGAAAACGTCCTTACCACAGACGGTGCTGGAACCTATACCATTAGCAATATCGTGAATAATATCACGGTTGCGGTTACTACTGCAGAAGACACTTATAAGTTAACGATGCCTTCTGATGAAACATATACCATTACCTTAGCGGAAGAAGGATTAGACTTAAATGCTGTTACTTATAGCAAAGAAGTCAAATTCAAAGTCACTCCTGCTAAGTACCATAGCGTCACTGCCGTTGAATTAAATGGTAATGCGCTTACTGTTGGTGAAGATGGATATTATCTTGTCAAAAACCAAGTTTTTGATGCTGTCATTACCGTGAAAACAGCAAGAAACAAAGCGACTGTAACCTTCAATTCCAATGGTGGAACTGCCGTTGAAGCAAAGACCATCGATCAAGGCACTTTAGTAGAAGAGGCCACTCCAACTAGAGCAGGTGACACTTACTACGATACCTATACCTTTGGTGGCTGGTACTTAAACGGCAAGAAGTTTGATTTCTCGACCGTTGTTGAATCCGATATCACTCTCGTTGCCAAATGGAACTACGGAACTGCGAAATACACCAATTCAGATGTATGGGCGAAAGAAAACTTCACATTCGAAAATGGCGCCTCTCTTGTAACAATTGATTCTGGTTTCAGCAATATTTGCTGGAAGAAAAATGGTGCTACAGGAGTGAATGCCGAACTCAAAGCGCAATACATTGCCGAATTTGGCAAAACAGACGACGAAGGATGGATGTTGAATTTCAACAACGCAACGCCAAAATTTGGAACCATCTCTTTCCCAAAAACAAACTTCCATGAACTTCTAGCAAACGGAAAAGTTGCTAGAACAGAAATTGGTGGCTTTGATACTTGGAATAATGTGTATCTTAAAGCTGGCGGAGCGGATACGAGAATCAATGGAAATGAAGGCGTTGAAGGCGTTGCCAATTTAACGAAAACATCTCTAACCTTCTATGAAGATTCCGAAGGAAAGGTACGTATTAACTATGTTGACACATCACTCGAAAAACCGGTCTCTGATTCTTCTCGTTATGGCGAAATCGTCTTAACTGATGATGAAGCAAACGGAACTTCTTCCATACAATTACACTCCACTCAAAATGGTGCAGGCAGACGTTATTGGCTTGGTAAGCTTCGTATCACGAACGGAGAAAGAACCTTTAAAGATTTCTCTGGCAAAACAGGATTTACCATCGAAGGTGCAACAACCCAATCCTATGCTGATACGCTTACTACTTCAGAAAAAGCTCCTTACACACAATGGAAAGCTGCAACCCAGCCACAGAATCAAGCTATTGGCTTCTTCGGAACCAATTCTGGAGCGGCAACCTTAACAATTGACGCAATCAACTTCAATGAAGTTTTCACCAATAACGAAGGAATCCGTTTCACCCTTGGTGCTTGGAATGGAGGAGAGTTCGTTTCCTTCATGGATGGCGAAAATACTGTTCAAATGGGTACAAGCGACGCTATGCCTAAGAATGATAAGGGCAACACCGATGCAAACCAACTCACCAAAGAAGGCATTGAAAAGACCTGGCGCAACTGGGTCGTCACCATCGATAAAGTTGGCATGCATGTACATAACGTCTTCGAGAACACGGATTATGACTTTGCTTTAAGCGAAGGCCAATTAAATGGCATCGAATCTCTTGTGTTCAAACTTGGCAAGGCCTCTAATAACCATTTCTACATGTTGACCAACATGATGACTTACCACATCTAATTCTCTAAATAGAATCAAGGCTGTTAAGTAAGAGCTTAACGGCCTTTTCTTTTGCAATTGAAAAAAGCTAGAGCGATCGAGCCCTAGCCTTTCTTACTTTGTTGCCTTTTATTTCTTCTCTACGACGTAATCATATTCGCCTGCTCCAACAAGATATGTTGCGTTAGGCAAGATGATTTTTGCTTTGGTGTTAGAAGGAATGCTGAAATGGTATTTAATCGTATTACCAACAACTTCCCATTTGCTTGTAACAAGGCCATATACGCTTTGATAGGAACAACCTGCATGGGTGAAATGTCCACCAACTACCGGAGAGATTTCAAATTCGTTCTCACCGGTAATTTGAATACCGCACATTCTAGAGAACACCCATTCAAGAAGAGCGCCTTTGGAGTAGTGGTCAAGTGAAGCAATGCCACCTTGGGCTTCGGTTCCTTCCCAGCTTTCCCAAATGGTGTTAGCACCCATCTTTGGCATAAAGAGCCACCCTGGCATCCTTTCGTTCTCTAATAAACGATAAGCGTATTCGACATTCATCTTTTCTAAGACATAAAGAATAAATGGGGTGGATAAGAATCCTGTTCCTAATTTCCAGTCAAAGGAGTCTAATGCTTTAAGGAGTCTTTCTTTCGCGTATTTCTCTTTTCTTTCGTCAAGGAGATGCATATAGAGTGGTCTAACAAGCTTAGCTTGCCTATTTGTATCTAAAGAGAATTTAGGACATTCAATAAGATGTTGATAACCGTATTTTGCTTTATTAGCATATGTTTCAAATCTTTTTGCATCGTCTTCTTTGTTTAAGATTCTAGCGATCTCTGCCATTTCAGTAAGCATGAAGTAAACATAAGCCGTGCTTTCTTCAGGGTGTGGAGAAGCAAAATCTTTAAAAGAGGTGATATACACTTCGGTTGGTTCTGCCCATTCACCATAGGATTGGCCATAATTATGAATATATTTCTTATACTTATGCTTTAAGCCTGTTCCACTAGCGGTTGGATACCATTTTCCTAAGGTGTGAATTTTATATTCGGCATATTTCTTCATCGAATCATAATGTTCAAGAAGAATTTCCTTGTCCCCATATTGTTTATAAATGTCATAAGGGATAAAAACGCCTGCATCAGACCAGCCAGCTGATCCATCCATAGGAGACATATAGAAATCTATGCCACCCTTTGGAGTGATTTGTCTAAAGCATCCATTCTTATGTTGCCCATCTATCATGTCATTAAGATATTTTCTAGCGAAAGGAACATAGTTAAACAAATAAGAAGCACTCTTGCAGAATATTTGAGCGTCTCCCGTCCAACCATGTCTTTCTCTTGTTGGGCAATCCGTAGGAATATCCAGGTGATTATTTTTAGCAGACCAACGGGTTGCGTCTACGAATTTGTTAAGGAGAGGGTTGCTTGATTCAAAACGAACAGTTTCTTCCATGGAAGAATAAACTGCAATCGAGGTGAAATCTTCTTTCTTCCAATCGACATTTCCTTCAACAAGAACATATTGAAAGCCAAAGACAGCGAATTTGGTCTTATATTCATTAAGGCCATCTTTGCATGTATAAAGAATTTGTTGTAGTGGGGTTATCTTTGTTCCTTTTTTATTTCGGCATTGGAAGTTCACTTGAGTAAATTCTCCATCTTTATCAAACATTTCACCAAAACGTAGTTTGATCTGTTCTCCTTTTTTGGCGTTTATTTTGAAAGAGATATATCCAGCGATGTTCTGACCGAAGTCTAGCACTTTCTTTCCACTAGGTGTCGTGATGATTCGTTTCACAGCAAAGGTTTCATGCTCTTCAACAGGAACGTTATTCGATGCGCTAGGAATTACTTTGCAATGGGTTTCTTTTGCTTTTGAAGCGTAAGTAGGGGTGAGATTACTATCTACAATCTCTCCGTCTTTATTATCGGCAAAACGAATATCTCCATCGTTGGACCAAGACCAGCTCTTATCTGTACCAATAATGGTCTTTTTGCCCGTCTCATCAAGGAACTCTAATTGGGCAAAGAATTTGGTTTGAGCGCCATATTGGTTTTTTCTTCCCCAGGCTCCGCAAGAACCTCTATACCATCCATCCGCTAATTCGGCGGTAATGACATTCTTTCCTTCTTTTAAAAGAGATGAGACGTCATAGGTTTGAAGTTGAATTCTTTTGGTGTAATCCGTGTGTCCTGGAGTAAGAACAAAGCTTCCTGCCTTTTTTCCGTTGATTTTAATTTCATACAATCCACAAGCGGTCGCATACAATCTTGCTTGTTTTATCTTTGGGACAACGATTTCCTTACGGAAACAATCCACAGGATATCTTTTCTTTTTATTTACGTGATAATTTCCAGAGATCCATTTGGCCTTGAAATCATTAAGAGAGAGCAATGACATCTCAAAGAAAGCGTCTTCGGATTTCTCTCCTTCAACATCGTTCTCATTCCATAAAGTGACATTCCAGGTAATGCGTTCTCCTGAATAAACTTCCTTGGGATAGGTAACGTGCATGGAAGAAGAATTCACCTTCGATGAATCCCAAACAATCTTCCCGTTCTTATAAGCAACGACACGATAAGCCTTTTGTTCTTTGTCTCCTAACGCATTCCAAGAAAGAAAAGGGCTTTTCACATCAATTCCTAAAGGGTTTACTAAATATTCTGTTTTTAATTCAACTGCTTTCATCTTATTTCTCCCAAAGTTTTATTGCTTTTTCTATCCAGCCTTCAGCTGGGCTTTCTTTCCCTGAGCCTAAGCCATGGGCCTTTCCTTCAACTTGCATATATTCATACACGCATCCATTCTTTTTTAAGGATTCCGCTAAAATAATAGAATTCTGAATGGAAATGACGTTGTCGTTTTTAGATTGCCAAAGGAAGGTTTTAGGGAAGTCTTTATCAATACGTTTTTCTATTGAGAATTTCTCTCGTAAAGCCAGATCTTTATAGTCTTTTCCTAAGAAATGTTTGGCAGTTAGACTCTTCTTGTCACATAAGAAACTAGTCACTCCATACGCCAGCATTAAAGTATTTGCTCTTGGCAAAAAATATTGGTCATATCCTATGCCCTTAACGCAGAAGGATGCAGCCAAATGTCCTCCAGCAGAGAAACCGCACAAAGCATAATTATCTATGGATACATGTAGTTTTTCGTGATTCTTGAAGATGTATTCCAACATCTTTGCCACATCCTCAACAGGGGATGGGTATAAGGCGTTTTTCTTTACGCCATATAAGCCAATAAAAGCGTTATACCCAAGGCGATTAAACTCTCTTGCTGTGGAATAACCCTCCACAAGAGAACAAACATCAGCATATCCTCCTCCAGGAAGAATTAACACAAAGGGCTTATCTTCCCCAATAAGAAATTGATAGATGCCTGTATCCTTTTTCTCAAAAGGAACAAAGAGCGTTTCTTTCTTCCTCACTCTTTCTCTCATTTCATTGAGAGTAAGGGCAGTATCTTCTGGATTTAAAGGATAGAAAAGGGTGAGGTCTTTCAAGCGATACACTTGCATCATCACTTGGAAATCTCTTGGGCAAAGGATGTATTTTCGAAATGGTTTAAATTCCTTTGCGTGTCGAATGTCCCATAATCTGGTATTTGGAGAAAACGGTTTTTCGTTCACGCTTACGCCGCCTTTTCTAACTCTTGCTTGATTTTGGCACGATAGGAAACGCCATATGCGCTTTCTTTCTTCCAAGCTTCATCTTCTTTTTCCTTACGCATTTTTTCTTTAAGGAGGTATTTATTTCTCTTTTCTTCACTCATCTTAGCGAGTTTATCCGCTTTTTTCTGATCGATCTTTTCGAGTTTCTCTTTTTCTTTTTGTTCGGCTTTTTGTTTCTTTTCTTCTTGGGCTTGTTTCTTTGTTTCAACTTGAGTCTTATGTTTGGCTAATTCTGCCTCATAATCCAAGCCTTTCTTTTCACATTTTGCTTTTAAAGCAGTGGCAAAGGCTTCTTCATTCTCTAACATGAAACGTTCTTCATCTTGAGCCGCTTTGATTTCTGGGGCAACCCATGTTTCTCCATTTGCTTCACACTCTTCTTTTTGGAATTGACGAATTTCTAATTGTTTTTTGCCAATTGTTTTTTCAACACCCAAGAAGGAAAGCAAGAGGGCCATGATACAGCCTGAAATCGTTTCAAAACCAACAAAGGAGAAGGTAATCAAGTTCTTGCAAAGGTCGTTTTGCTCATACACTTTGAGCACGCCATTGATGGTTTCTGGTGCTTGATAGCCAGAAGAGGATAAGAAAGCGTTAAAGACAGCCGTGCCAATACCGACAGTGGTAACAGAAAGAATGTTGAATATGGACATGGCCGTGCCATCACAACGAATTCCGGATTTCCATTCAACATGATCAAGACCGTCTGCAAAAAGAGCCATAAAGACGTAAGCAGAAGGAAGGGACCCGATGTTTTTAATGAATTGTCCAACAAGGACGATAGGCAAATTTGTTGGGAACATCCAGCAAATCGCTGAACCTACAGCCATAATAAGAAATCCGATTAAAGTCACATTACGTTTGCCGAATCTTTTAGCTAATGGCCAAACGGCAAAGATGCCAATACCCATTGGAATACCGCCTAAAACGGAAACCATGGTTTGAGTCATGCCATCGTTATATGTTCCTAAAACGAAATTGCAATAATAAACCAATCCTAAATTCTTTAAGGAAGAGCCAAAAGCCGAAATAAAGAAATAAATGAACATGATAAGCATGTATTTATCGCTTAAGACAATTTTTAATTGAACAAGGAATGGAATTTTCTTCTCTTCCTTGGACATGTTTTCTTCCGTAACTCTTTCTTTGGTGAAATAGTATTCCAACAAAGTTAAAGGCAAAGCGATGATAGAGAGGATGGACATACAAATAATCCATTTGCTTCTATCAACCCCTAAAATAGGCATGACAACCATTGGGAAGACAAGGGCAACGAGAATACCACTCATCATAATAGTGGAAATTTGATTAAAGACAGACAAACCACCACGTTGAATCGTGTTTCTTGTAGATAATGGACACATGAGGTTATGACTCATATTGAATATCGTGTAAGCAAAAGAATAGAAAAGGTTATAAGACAAGATAATCCAGATTACTTCAACGGTTTCATTGCCGGTTGGAACAATAAACAAAAGAATTCCAGTAATCACAAGAAGCGGAGCAGAAAGAAGAATCCAAGGACGCGCTTTACCTTGTTTGGTTCTTGTTCTATCGATGATGTAACCCATCACGATGTTTGTAATAGCGTCGATGATTTTAGATACAAGTGGGAAGATAATTAAAAACAAGCCACCCCATATAGTCGTTAACTTCAAAACATCGGTATAGAAAACGTTTAAATACGTTCCTAAAACCGCATTCAAAAGAAGGGCTCCAGCTGGTCCAAGAAGATACCCAAACCATTTCTCTTTTCGGGTGACGTTTCTTCCGCGCACCCTACTATCGAAGAATTTTCGATCCATTATTTTCGTCTTTGCCATAAATACTTACTCCTTATCTTATTTATGTTGCTTTGTATTTGCTTCTTCTTTTGGAAGAGGGGGTACTTTAATTGGTGAACACATGTCCTTTACCCCTCGGATGATATGTCCGTTTGCTAAATCCATCATACCTTTCGCGAAGTTATAAGGACATGAGGTTCCTGCGGACATGGTCATGGTTATTAAGGAGTTGCTTTCTAAGATTCGTTTAAGGAAGAGCGCTCCTTTTAATTGATTATCTCTTTCTGGGCCATCTGGTAATTTCTTAGCTTTCTTTTCTTGTTTTTTGGCCACTGACAAGACGGCGTTGAACAAGATTTTTCCTATGAATGTTCCTTTTAGATCTGTGAATCTGCTTTCTAAGGTTATTGGTTTTCTTTTTCTTGGTGCTGGGATTAGAAGACCACTCATTTCTTCAAAGACGTTATCGGGGATGGATTCTAGCGAATTTATATACATGTCTTGAACGTTTTTGCTATAAGGGGAAGGAATATTCTCTCCTTGAATGTTGATTGAGGAAGATAATTCTACCTTCATAGAATTAGAACACGCTTGAATTTCGTATTCCCCATCTTCTAGAACATAGCGTTTTTCAGAGATGTTCCAGTAACGTAAATCGTCTTTGTGGATTTGAATTTCCGCTTTCTTCTTTTCGTTTGGCTTTAGATATACTTTAGCAAAGCCTTTTAATTCCTTTGGAGCTCTAAAGACTTTGTTTGGTGCTTTAACAAAAATTTGAACGATCTCTGCACCATACAGAGAACCTGTATTTTTCACATTAACTGATACATGTATCGCGTCTTTTTCGTCTTTGATGGCTAAATCGTCATATTCAAAGCTGCTGTAGGATAAACCAAAGCCAAATGGGAAAAGGATCTTTTCAGGGTGATTCAAATAATAACGGTATCCAACGAAAATGCTCTCTTTATAGACCTCATCAGCCTTCTTAGAGAAAACGTTACCATAAGGAACTTCTTTATAGCTTTTCACCCATGTTTCAGCTAATTTCCCAGATGGGTTCTTTTCGCCAAATAAGAGGGAATAGGTCGCTTCACCACCAACTTCACCAGGCAAATACATATTAAGAATCGCTTTTACACCATTCACAAATGGAAGTTCGACAGGGGAACCTAAATATAAGACGACAATAACTTCTTTCCCTTTTTTAAGAAGAGCATCGATTAAATCGAGTTGATTCTTCGGAAGAGACATATCATTTCTATCACACCCCTCTGATTCAACATAATCCGTTAAACCAGCAAAGACTAAGACTTTATCGAAATGAGCAGATGCTTGAAGTGCTTCATCAAGCAATTTGTTATCTGTTTCCGTTTTATTTTCTTTATAGCCTTTAGCATAAACATATTTCACCTGATGATTGTCGAAAGCCATCTTTGGCGTAATGTATTCAGCCGGATTAATCATAGAGCTTCCAGCCCCTTGATAACGCATCTTCTCAAAAAGTTCGCCAGTAATGAAAACCTCTTCCTCTTTCTTCAAAGGTAATATTCCGTCGTTATTTTTGAGAAGGACTGCGCAATCAGAAGCAATTTCGTATGCAAGGGAAGCGTGTTTACGAAAATCAACAGTCTCTTTTTCTTGAGCCGGATGTTTTTCAATGAGATTTAGGACATTACGCACGGCGTTGTTTAGGCTTTCCATGGAAAGAGTCTTCTCTTTGATTCCATCAATAATCCATTTTCGACAAATGTTGGTATCACCTGGCATTTCTAAGTCGAGACCTGCATCAAGCATCTTTATACGATTATGGGTCGCACCCCAATCCGTCATTACCAAGCCATCAAATCCCCATTCTTTACGTAATACGTCCGTAAGAAGGAAATGATTTTCTGAACAATATGTACCATTAATTTGGTTGTAGGCACACATAACGGTTTGTGGTTTTGCTTCTTTGACTACGATTTCAAATGGCTTCAAATAGATTTCTCTCATCGCTCTTTCGTCGCAAATGGAATTACCTAAGAAACGATAATTCTCTGCATTGTTTAAAGCGAAATGTTTACAAGAAACACCAATGTTTTCTTCTTGAATTCCTTTTACTTCTGCTGCGCCAAGTTTCCCAGCAAGCAAAGGATCTTCGGAGAAATATTCAAAATTCCTTCCTCCGAGAGGATTTCTTTTGATGTTCACCCCCGGTCCAAGAATGAGGTCAATTCCGTAATATTTTGCTTCATGAGCCATCGCTTGGCCCATCTTATATAAATTCTCTTCATTCCAACCGCAAGCTGTTAATGCGGCCGTTGGGAAAGCAGTGGATGGATCGCTTCCGGTAACGCCGTTATCTCCACCCTCTTTTTGCACACGAAGTCCATGAGGGCCATCCGACATTCTAACGGATCGAATGCCAAGTCTCGGAATGGGATTGGTGTACATAAAATTCGTCCCTGCAACAAGGGCCGCTTTTTCTTCTAATGTTAAAATGTTTAAAAGATTATCAATGTTCTTTTCCATAATCAGTTTCTCTCATGGATACATTTATAACATAGAAAGTAAGCGCTTTCTTGCATGATTGTATTATTTTTATTATATTTGTATTGTTTTTATGAATATCGCTGATTTGAAATACGTTTGTGCCCAAGCAGGAGACCTTGCAGGGATGCCAATCCGCATCTACCGTGGTAAAGAAAAGGCCTTTTATCATTCTCTTGTTTCCTTACCAAAGGACCCGATTCTTCCTTATGAGGAAAAGATACTAGGGATATCTAATCATTTAAGTTATTTCATTACGCCCTATTTTCATTATTATGGGGTTGTTAATTCGGACGAATACAAAATAGTTTTAGGCCCATCTGGGCAAAAAGAATTATCGGAAAGCGAATTAAAAGAACTTGCTTTCGAATGTGACGCAAGCAAAGATGAAACGGATGCCTTTGTGAGTGGAATGGGACGAATCGTTAAAATGCCTTTGACAAGCATTCTTCAAATACTTTGCTCATTTAATTTCATTTTAAATAACGAACGATTAACTCTTTATGACTTAGCTATTTACGATGAGGAACAAGCCGCTCTTTCAAAACAGCTCGAAAATGAAGAAATCAAAAATGATTACAATGATATTTCTCCTAAAACAGAAGACAAACATAACACGATCGACATCGAACAAACCTTAATGGGCTACATTCGAAGAGGTGATGTTTCCGCTTTAAAGGAATGGGCGAAAAGAGCGCCAATAATCAAATCAGGCACGCTTTCACCAGATTCTATCCGTCAAGGCAAGAACACCTTTATTGTGAGCGCCACCTTAGCCTCAAGAGAAGCAATACGTGGGGGCTTAGATGCGGAAGAGGCGTTGTCTCTTTCTGATGCCTATATTCAAAAATGCGAGCTCTTAAATTCCTTAGAAACAATCACCAGTCTTCAATTCCATATGGTCATGGAATATGCAGAGAAAGTAAAACGACTTCGCTTAGGAAAGAATCCGTCGAAGTTGTTTATTGATGTTTCCAATTATGTACAAAACCATCTTTCGGAACCAATAGACATAGCAAAACTATCTCAGGCTATGTATCTTAGTAGAACTTACCTTGCAATGAAATTCAAAAAAGAGACTAACCAAACATTAACGGAATACATCATGCAAGAAAAAATGGATGAGGCGAAACGTTTGCTACGTTATTCAAACAAACCCTTATCTACTATTTCTGCTTATTTGGGATTTTCGTCTCAATCTCATTTCTCAAATGTTTTCAAGAAATACACCAAACTGAACCCTAACGAATATAGAACGAAACATAACAACTAATCATTTATGCGTATTCATGATTGTTTTTGTTTATAATCATTTCGAAGTGAGGTTTCCTTATGAACGAAAATATGTTTACAAGAGAGCGTTATAAGCTAATAGAGGATTATTTGAAAAAGGAATCCCGGGCAACTGTAGATGAATTGGCCAAGATGCTATATGTATCTCCTGCGACAGTTCGAAGAGATCTTACGGAAATGGAAAAGATGGGTCAAATCAAAAGAACCCATGGCGGAGCAATCTACAATGATAGTGGAGATGAATTAAACATCTTCGTTCGTATTGAAAACAACGCGAAGGAGAAAGACGAAACGGCCCAAATCGCTTTGAAACATCTTCCTTCTTTTAATACGGTTTTCGTTGATAATTCTTCTACTTGTTTAGCGTTGCTAAGCAAA
Source organism: Escherichia coli (assembly GCA_963630675.1). Taxonomy (GTDB): domain Bacteria; phylum Bacillota_I; class Bacilli_A; order RFN20; family CAG-826; genus UBA4951. The sequence continues at coordinate 60,207 of CAVGNR010000008.1, read as the reverse complement.
ATGGATTTAAGCCATAAAACAGTTGTTACCAATGGCTTTCAATTAGCCGTTATGCTTGAAAAGAAGAAGGGCGTGAAGGTTCTTTTCCTTGGTGGACAAATCTTGTATTCCTCTTTTTCGACTGCCGGTTCGTTTGCTACAAGCATGATGAACGATTTCCATTTTGATTTATTTCTCTCCTCCTGTGCCGGATTAGAAAAAGATGGCAGCTATGAGCAAACATTGGAAACAATGCAATTAAAGAAAATAGCCTCCTCCCGAAGTGATAAGAAGCTTCTTCTCATCGATAAAACGAAATTTGGGCATGCCTATCTCTATCACACCAATTCTTTAAGCGATTATGATCTTATTATCACCAACGCAGAAGATAACGTTATAAAAGAATACGTTTCGGGAGAAAACATCCATTTTATAAATCATTAATTCGACTTATTTCAAAATATCGTCGTCTAACAAAAAATCATAAATAGAGCAATGGAAGATGCCATTCTCGTCATAATATGGTTTTGGCGTATCTTTGTTTATGATAATTTTCTTACGATAATCACATAACTTTTTAAGAGAAGCTGTTTCTTGTTCCATTTTGCTGGAATTAGAAATTTCAAAAGCGGATTGAATATAGTATTTCCCTTCTGGGGAATTCATTACAAAATCAATTTCTCTTTCTTTGCGAATAGTTTTGGCGTTCGCGTCTTTTTCAAACGATTCCATAACGCCTACATCCGGCTTCATACCTCTACTTACAAATTCATTAAATATCATGTTTTCCATGATATGGTTCTCTTCTTGTTGCCTAAGGTTTAGCCAACAATTTCTTAAACCTATATCTGCAACGTAATATTTAGATGGATAGGTGAAGTAGTTCTTCCCTTTTATGTCATATTTCTTCGCTTCAGCGAACAGAAAAGAATCGACGCAGCCCATCAAATATTTAGCAATCGTTTCGTCAGAAATAGCAATGCCCTTGGTTTGTTTTAAAAGCCTAGCAATCTTAGAGGGATTCGTAAAAGAACCTATAGAAGAGCAAAGATCCAAGATAAGTTGTTCTAAGACGTCTTCTCTTTCTAGGTTAACGTGTTCCTTAATGTCTCTTAAATACGTTTCCCGGAAAAGATTCTTTAAATATCGAATTTTTTCTTCATCGTTCTTACATGAAGAGACAGCATAAGGCATTCCACCAAAAGTGAAATACTCGTTATAGTCAGTGTACACATCCCTTTGTTTATATTCGTGAAATTCCTTAAAGGATAGGGGGTGCATTTCAATGACTTCTCCCTTTCCACGAAAATCGGTTGCAATATCTTTTGAAAGAAGGTGAGAATTACTGCCTGCAACAAAAACATCAAATTCATCTTCCCCTTGATAATTATTTAAAAGATCATAGAACGTTAGTTTCTGAGTTGGATTTGCGGGATTGATGGAATCCTTGCACAGTTGAATCTCATCAATAAAAATAAATTTTCTACCTTCTGGCATTGTAGATGCTCTTCGATTGATTTCTTCCGACAAATTGATTACGTTTCTAAAAGATGAATCTCTCATCTTATTCAAAGAAAAAGACGTGATAGATTCCTTTTTTACGCCATTTTCTAACAAATAATCGGTCAGCAAACGGGAAAGAAGATACGATTTGCCAGATCTTCGTAATCCCGTAACGATTTTAATTTGACCGTCTCCAATCAAAGAGACAGCTTTATCTAAGTATCCTTTTCGATTGATTTTTTCCATAATAGAAGCTTTTGTGTAAATACACATTAATTTCTATAAACATTATACTCGAAATGCCCGTTCTTTCATTAATATTCTATTTACAAATATAGATTTGTAGATATTTTTGTGTAAATACACATTATTTTCTAGTATTGTTGAGCACACACTTAAAAAGTAGTTTCTCAGCTTAACTCCTTTTTGAAAGAAATAAGTGTTTTAGAAAAAGGTTTATAAGCAAAAAAGCGAGGACATGTATCAATATAAACGAAAAAGCCCAGGGGAAACTGGGCCAGGAAGGTTAAACGGATTGCTTATCTTTTTACGTCAAGGAAATCCCAACGTACGACATTTTCAAGTTTGAAGATATGGACAAGTTGAACCATGTCTTCATCGGAAATGTTATTTAAGATAGGTCTTGTGCCAATGATGTTATAGATGGTCGCGGCTTTTTCAACAGTTTCGATAAGGCCGAAAGCTTCATCAAGAGTTTTGCCAACACCATAAATACCATGGTTGGTCCATAAGACAATACGGAAGTCGTGCATCTTCTTTGCGGTAGCAACACCGATTTCATCCGTTCCGCATAACATCCATGGAAGAACGCCAACGCCTTCTGGGAAAACAACGACACATTCCGTGGACATTTGCCAAAGAGTGTGAGAGAAACTCTTTTCATCAAGAGGATGAACATAGGTCATAGCAAGGGTGTTTGTTGGATGACAGTGCATGACGACACGGTTCTCAGGATCTACGGCTAATCTAGCCATGTGAGACATTAAATGGGCGGGAAGTTCGGAAGTAAATCTTCCTCCATCTTTATATCCCCAAAGAAGTTCAACGGATTTGCCATCTTTGGCAACACGGAAGATACCGACATTGGTTTCTGGATCATCTTCAACATTTTTGAAATATTTGCCAGTTCCTGTAACCATGAAATATTTGCCAGCAAGAGGGGAGGCATCGAAAGAAGAAGTGTGGATGCCAGCAAGAGGAATATCACGAAGCACATGATGGATATCAAGATATTCAGCAACTTCCTCTTCTTTTAATAAATAGGAAATGTTTCCACCGTTTCTTTCATCCCACCCCAAACGATACATGTTTGAAGCGGTTTTCTCAAATTCCCTTAAAAAGGGTGCAGTTAATATGTCTTTCATTTTTTATTTCCTCTTAGATAAGACGTCTTTCTCATATTTCATAACATCTTCGTAGTAATTATCATCCATGCCTTGGCGTCTAAGATATTCATTCCAGATATCACCAAATGGCAGCATTTTCACTTTCTCTTGCATATACATGAGTTTGGTGAAGTTGGCATCTTTTTGGAGAGTTGCCATCTCTTCGTTTGGAAGAAGGGCTGCGTAAAGCAAGGCTTTTTGCATGCTTCTTTCACCAGTAACCCAGGCTGCGATACGATTGATGGATGCATCGAAATAATCTAAGCCAATCATAACCTTATTTTCAGCGTGGTTACGAATGATTTCTTTTGCAACTTCTTTTAATTCGTCATCAAAGATAACAACGTGGTCAGAATCCCAGCGAACAGGGCGGGAAACATGAAGAGCAAGCTTATCATAGAAACAAAGCAAGGACGGAATCTTATCAGAGACAACTTCGGTTGGATGATAATGTCCCATATCCATTAAGCAAGTAATGCCTCTTGTTGCAGCATAGTTTTGATAGAATTCGCTAGAACCAACGGTGTAGGATTCTAAACCAATGCCAAACACCTTGCTTTCAACGGTTGGAATGACATATTCCTTGCTCCAATCTTTATCCGCAAGAATTTGATCGAGAGAATCTTTCAAACGCATACGTGGAGATAATCTATCCGCAGGAACGTCTTTGTATCCGTCTGGAATCCAAATATTCATCATACATGGTTTGCCAAAGGCTTTTCCGAATTCATTGGAGATTTCAAGGCATCTCTTACCATGTTCAATCCAGAAATGACGTGTTTCCTCATCTGGAGAAGAAAGAGTAAGGTTGTCTTTCACTTTAGGGGAAGAGAAATAAGTAGGGTTGAAATCAATACCATCCAAGCCGATTTCTTTTCCGAGTTCAGTCCACTCTTTAAAGTATTTATAGGTATACTGATCACGGTCTACTTTGCCAGCGTCATCACCTAAAATGGCATAGGAAGCGTGTAAGTTTAATCTTTTCTTTCCTGGCATTAAAGAGAAGGCTTTCTTGATATCCATAAAAAGCTCTTCTTTGTTACGAGCTTTGCCAAGGTAGTTTCCAGTTGTTTGAATTCCACCATCAAGAGAAGTGCAGCCTTCAAGCCCTAACACATCATCACCTTGCCAGCAATGAACGGAGATTGGGATGTTTTTTACTCTTTCTAAAGCAGCTTCGACATCAATGCCAAGTTCTTCGTATTCTTTCTTGGCTTTTTCATAATTTTCTTCGATAGACATATATAATTTTCCTCCTAAGAATTAACAATTTGGATAATACGTTTTAGAAGAGATAGATGCAGCAATATCCTTTCTTCCTTCAACGGCATTAGGGATTTCCCCTAAAGCAATAAACTGAGCCATGGCGTTTCCAAGAATTGTTGCTTCGGAAGCACCTGTTACAACCTTGATCTGACATTCATTTGCCAAATATTGGTTCAAAATAGCCGCTTGATTTCCTCCACCAACAATCAAAATGGAATCGATTTTACGATTGGTCAACTCCTCTAATTGAGAGATTGTTTCTTTATAGTTTTTAGCCATAGAGCGATAGATGAGCTTCATATATTCGCCTAAAGTAGTAGGCTTTTCTTGTTTCGTATCGGCAAGATATTTATCCATCTTGGCAATCATGTTCCCGGGCTTTTCAAAAACTGGATCATTTACATCGATGGTTGCGTTAACATCTTTCGCCATATTCACCAAAGGAACGATGTCTTTATTGCTTATCTCAATTCCTTTGTTCTTAAAGTCATTTCTGATTTCATTAATGATGAACATACCCATCGTATTTTTAAGGAAACGAATAGTATGGTTGTAGCCTATTTCATTAGTGAAATTATAAAGGCGGCATTGTTCGCTCATTAAAGGTTCTTGAAGTTCTGTGCCAATAAGCGACCAAGTTCCGCTAGAGATGTAAGCGAAGTCTCCTTCGCCGTTTGCGCCTAAAACAGCCGAAGCAGTATCGTGGCTTCCGCAAGCAATGACTTTGATGTCCTTGTTTAAGTCCTCTGGTAAGAATTCTTTCTTTAAAAGACCATATGTCTCCCCCGGTTTAATAATAGGAGGGAACAAAGATTCTTTAATTCCAATGACATCAAGAAGTTCACTAGATAATTTTCCTTCGTTTCTAAGGTAAAGAGAGGTCGTAGAAGCGTTGGTTTCTTCTAATCTCTTCGCTCCACTTAAGAAATAAGCGATTAAGTCAGGCATCATCAAGAAAGTGTCCCCTTCAAGGAATTCCGTTGGATCGCCTGCTAATTGATAAATGGTATTGAAATGAATATTTTGAATACCCGTTAAGGAATAGATTTTAGAGAAAGGGATTTTTTCTAAGGTTTTCTCTTGGCTTTCAAAAGAGTGGGAGTCGCGATAACAATATGGATCGTGTAATAATTTTCCATCACGAATAATTCCGTAATCCACACCCCATGTATCAATGGAGATAGATTCCGCATCCGGGTTTTCGCTTAACGCAGCAAGGATTCCTTTTTTGATGTTTTCAAACAAATAAGGGAAATCCCAATGAAGATACCCATTTTCATCGGTGTAAGTACGATTTAAAAACCGAGAATTCTCTTGATAAGAGAAATGATGATTTTCATGAGTGATAGTCATCACTCGTCCGCTGGTCGCGCCTAAATCAATGGCAATTACTTTCATAACGATAATAGTTTACCATATTAAAATTCTCCTATCGTTTTTGTTCATTTTGTTGATAAATGATTATTTCAAGGGGTTTCTTTATTCATTTTTGCTCAAAAATGAGCATTTAAAAAATGCCTCCATTTTTGAAGACGTTTTATTGATATGGTAATCAGTTATTTTTGACGAATCTCGTTCGGTTTAACAATTTCGTTATCTTTTACAGTAATGGAATCCAAGACGGCGTTTGGTCCAATAACGCATTCTTCTCCGATAATGGTGTTCCCCATAACATAAGAACCAGGTTTAATGATACTATCTGCGCCAATTTTTACGTTTGGAGCGATATAGGTGTTATCAGGATCCTCGATGGTCACACCATTAATCATATGTTGATGATTGATTCTCTTTTGCAAGAGTTTAGCGGCAACTGCTAATTGAGCACGGTCATTTACTCCAAGAGTTTCGCTAATATCTTCCACGCGGAACGTATCTGTTTTTAAGCCCTCTTTCACAAAGATTTCAATGGCATCGGTTATGTAATATTCGCCGGCCGCATTATCGGTTTTTAAATTCTTAAGTGCTTCAAAAAGAGCTTTATTATTAAAGATATAAACACCAGCATTCACTTCTTTCACGCAAGCGGTTTCTGGCGTGGTGTCCCTTTGTTCCACGATTCTCATGAAACGGCCGTTTTCTTTGATGATTCTTCCATAGCCGAAAGGATTGTCTAAAACGAAAGTCATGACTGTTAAATCATTATGATTTTCTTCATGGTATTGGAACATCTTTTCTAATGTTTGGCTAGAAAGAAGAGGGGTATCCCCACAACAAACAATGGTTTCTCCTTCTTTTCCTTCTAACAAAGGGGATGTCATCATAACCGCGTGTCCAGCACCTTTTTGTTCGTGTTGCCAAACAACTTCACAATCGTCTTTCACGACTTTTTCGGATGTTTTTCCACCAAAGCCAACGACAGCGATAAGTTTTTCAAGATGAAGGGGTTTTAAGGCTTCAATAACATATTTCACTAATGGTTGGCCTAAAATTGGGAAAGAAACCTTAGAGATATCATCTCTTTTTGATTTCATTCTGCTGCCTTTTCCTGCAGCTAAAATAATTGCATAACGACTCATAAAAATCTCCTTAACGAATCACATCACAAAGACGGACGGTATAGTCGGAATCCTCTAAACGCTTGTATGCTTCCTTGGCTTTTTTCAAATCTGTCGTCAAAGCAAAGCAACAAGATCCAGAGCCAGACATTCCCACTAAAGTAAATCCTAAGGCAGTTAGTTCCTTTAATACAATAGCAATTTCCGGAAGAATGGATGTTGCGGGGGCTTCTAAATCATTGCCCATATTTTTTTGAATTAAAGAATCATCGCCTTCTTCTAAACCCTTTAAGATTTCTTCGGTGTTGATAGGGAGATGCTTAAATTGATCACAAGCTTTATAACATTCGGCCGTGGAAACGCCTTGCGTTGGCTTGACCAACAAGCAATGGTATTTTTCTTTGACATGAATCTCTTTCATGTTTTCTCCGATGCCAGTAAGAACAGCAGGTTTATTTAAGAAAAAGAAAGGAACATCTGCACCAATCTTAAGGGCGATTTCCAAAAGTTGTTCATGAGTAGCCTTAAGATTCAGAAGTTCATTCACAGATTCAATTACAACAGCGGCGTTAGAGGATCCTCCTCCCAAACCTGCTGCAAAAGGGATTTCTTTATGAATTTGTATAAGGAAGTTTTCTTTGAAATGGAAAACGTTTCTCATCTCTTCAACAGCCAGATGGCAAAGATTGCTTTTCATTCCATTTAAAGCGGGGTCATCTGCCGTGACGTACGTATCGGTAGCGCCATCAAGAACGCTAATTTCAATCACATCGTGTAATGTGAGAGGAAGATTCACCATTTCTAAAAGATGGTAACCATCTTCACGGTTGCCAACGATTTTTAGGGATAAATTTATTTTGGCGAAGGATTTTTTCGCTAGAGAGTGCTTTCTAAATAACATAATTGTTTAAGCACGTAAGATTTTAGCATGTACGCAATCTAAAACAATTAAAACCTTTGTTACACGCAAACTTGTTAAAAAACGGGATTACTTGTGAAAAAATTCAATTACATTATTCATAAATTGACTTGATTGTTTTAGAATGAAAGTCGTCGTGAAAAAAGGAATTCTATTCAAGAAAATTGTTCAATGGGCGTCGTTTGCTATATTTTTAGGCTGCTCTGCAACAATACTAATTGAAAGTGGCATTGACGGAGAAAATAGTGGAGCCCAATCAGGAGGCGTTACCGACCAAGTACAAGATCTTATCGATAAAAATCACGATAAGGAAACGGTAAAGGAAATACAAGATTTTAGTGTCTCTTTTGTCTCTCCGACAGAAGATAACACTTATTTCGTTGGAGACATATTGCAATATTCGCTTGGTTTTATTCCAGAAGACACCTCTTATAAAACGTTAAATTGGTCTGTATCCGATTCCAGCATTTTGAATGTATCAGAAAGTGAAAACCAAATCGTTTTCTTGAAACAAGGCTCTGCAGATGTGGAAGTTAAAAGCGATCATAACCCTGCTTTAAAGAAAACATTTTCTTTCATTGTTAAAAACATTCCAGTTTCTAGCATTCACTTAAAAGAGGAGAGGATTACATTAAATATTGGGGAAGCCTGGCAAATCAATGCGACCGTTCTCCCAAATAATGCGACCAACCAAAATCTTATCTTCTCCTCAAGAAACCCAGAAATCGCCTCCGTCCAAGAAAAGAGCGGATACGTGAAGGCTCTTTCTGCTGGAGAAACGGATATCGACATTGTTTCCGAAGATCAAACAAACATAAAAACATCTTTCCATGTGAGTGTTAATAAACCCGAAGAAACCGTATACGAATTAACGGATATCTCTCTTCAACAAGGAAACTATTTCTTAAATTCCAAACAGCCTTCAATCACCCTGAAAGGAACTTATAAGAATGCCGCCGCTAAATTTGATGCGAACAACCTTCAAATCAATATCAAAAATAACGATTCCTACGTCACAATTTCAAACAAAGTAGGCGCAAGAGGTTCTTTCTCTTTCCGTTTAACTTTGAAAAACAACGTTGCTGAAAATAACAACATCGATTCTTATCCGTTAGAAGTTGGAGTTTCCTATAACGATGTTTCTAGCAAAGAAAACGTATCTGTCTCTATCGAGAAATTAAAAATCATTTCCTTAAAAGACATCAATCAAACCTCTCTTAAAAAAGAGATAACTAGTTATTTCACCAATTTTGAAACGAGAGCAGAAACAAAAACCGCAATCAAAGACACGACTACATTCAATGTTCCTTTCATTTCTTCTTTTAAACAAATTCATTACAACACGACGAACTTCTTATGGAAGATTACTAAGAAAGACGGGTCTGAATATCCTATAACAACTTATTTCAACCAAACCTCTTCTTTAAGCAAGTCCGTTTCTTATTCTTCGTTGAAGTTAATTCCTGTTTCTTCTTTGCCAGAAGAAGGGGTCGTAACGTATTATCCAAACAAAACAAATTTAGACGAATATATATCCTTTTCCTTTAAATATGATATCTTGCTCGACACGTCTTGGAAGATAACCGACATTTCTTTCAATAAACTATATGAAGATAAAGACAACGTCTTTTATATTGGAGAAGAATACAATAACAATCTTCTTACAAGCAAGATTGCTGCGACCTCGAAAATATCTGCCGTTAAATCTTCCTTAGAAAAATCAGAGTTACAAATGAAAATTGCGGACACGTCTATCGCGGAATTTATCGATGATCCTACTGGTTCTCATATTGGTTTAACCTTCAAAAAGGTTGGTAAAACGACTTTAACCCTATCTTCCGAAATAGGAGGGGTGGAGAAAACGTATTCCATCGTTGGAACGAATAAACCTAATGAAAACAAACTTTATATCAATGAGCTTGAATTTCATTCTTCTTTAGATAACACAATCCGTATCGATAAAGACCAAGTTTACACTTTCGATGTGAGATCTTCCTTTAGCGCTTCTTTTAAAGATGGAACGAAGCTCGTAACCGAAAACATTCCAACCTCTTTCAGTTGGGAATTCTCCGGCAAGAGGAATAACCTCATCATTCTTAACGACACCCATTCCATTCAAGGTTTAAAACAAGATACGGAAAACGAATACATTTCATTAAAAATAATCGTCGGTTTTAACGGATCGGTATTAGAAACGATGAATTATAAGATTGTTGTTTCCTATATACCTGTGAAATTAAATGCCATGTCCATTGAATTCTCTTTAATCAGTCTTCCTAATGAATTCAATAAAGTCAGTTCAGATTGGAAAAAGATACCTGTTGGTTCTACCTTCCGAGTCATTGGTAAAGTAAATTCTGATGCAACCAATAAACAGGTTTCTTACGCTTCAAGTAACGAAAATATCCTTTCGATAAACCCAGATAGTGGAGTTGCTATAGCAAACGATACTGGTAAGGTAACGATCACCATCACAAGCGCGGACGATGTTTCTAAAACAAAGAGCGTTGAAATTACAATCACAAACGCCTCCAGCCCATTCTCCTTTGATTTCGAAAAGATGAAACCGTTGTCTTATGAAACCGTTAAGGAAAATGGAAATGAGTATGACAGCATCAAGTTAGATTATGGGGTAGCGTATCAAATTCACATCAAAACCGAAGTGGCTTCAACATCCTCCGTCTTGAGTTTCAAACATCATAACGAAGAAGGCGTGAAGAATGCTGTCTCTATTGATAAAGCAGGAAGAATTCGCACAAGAACAATTGGTAAGGATATTGTTGAAGTTATCTACGGTGATCCAAATTCTGGCAACACGTATAGTCGTTATTTACATATTGAAGTAACTAGAAATGCCAAATTTACCTATAATGAACTTCAATTATTAGTAAGAAAGAGTCTTGGACATTTCGGCTTGTTTGCCCTGACAGCCGCATTTGCCTCCATCTTTATTTGGCTCACTTTCGAAAAAGATATCCATAAATTCATCGCTTTAGCCGTAAGTATGGTAATAGGCTTCGCTTTAGCTGGATTTAGCGAATTAATCCAAGTATATACACCTGGGCGTTTTGGAGCCTGGAAGGATGTCGGAATCGATACAGCAGGCTACGCTTTAACTGTCTTGTTGACCGTAATCGTTGTAGCAATCATTAAGTTGATAAAGTTTTTGATAAAGAAAAAGACGAAGATATTCTTCTAAAGAGATTTCTTCTGGTCTTTTCGTGAAAGGAATAGAAGATTTATTAAGGAGTTCTTTTGCTTCATCCGCATCTTTTAGATATCCGCTAAGATTATTTAAAATGGTTTTCCTACGATGTAAAAAGACACCGTTAAGCAAAGAATAGAGGGTGGATGCAGCCTCGATGTCATTGTTATTGAAATCCAATGAAAAAACCAATGAATCGATATGAGGGGCAGGAGAGAAAGAAGAACGAGGGACGTTTAATAATCTTGTCATTTTCGCTCTATATTGAATAAGTAACGGGAGAGGACCGTAATCCTTATTTCCCATTTTGGCATTCAAACGAAGAAACGCTTCTTTTTGAACCATAAATACACCACGGGTCGCCTCTTTTGCATTTAACAAGATTCTTTCTAAAATGCCGGAAGTAATGTAATACGGAAGATTACCGACAATTTTGCTATAGCCACCCATCGGAAAACGCATCGCATTCCCCATTTGAGGGTGGATGTTGCTCTTTTCTTCAAAATCATGCTGGAGTTTCGTAACTAAAGCTTCATCGATATCAATCAAATCAATGGGTTCGTCATATTGAGCTAAAAAGAAGGATAAGGAACCCGCTCCAGATCCGATTTCTAATACATGGTCGCCCTCTTTTATTTCAAGGAAGGAGACAATTTTCTTTGCTACATCTTGATCGATTAAGAAATTTTGTCCAACTTCATGTTTTGCTAAAAGCTTATATGAGGCCACGTTCTCAAAATACTCTTCTTGGTTTATCATGCGAGATACTCCTTCAATTCTTTCTTATTGATACCTAACGCTTTTAACCTTGCCAATAATGTTTTTGCGTTAGTATGTCCTAGATGCATTTTTTCTTCTAAGGCTTTTCTTTTTTCGCTGGAATTACTTTCACCAACTAAGCCAAACTCATACAGGTCTGCCATATCTAAATCGCTAGAAGGGGATGGAGAAGAAGGAATTAGATTTTCTAACGCTTCTAAAATGACATCTTTAGAGGATTCAGCAACGCCTACCTTATGTCCTTTAATAGCTTTGTTCTTAGGCACAAAAGCGTTTAAACATCCAGGCACGTTTTGATTGATGATGTCACGGATTCTTTTTCCCGGAGCATCCGGATCGGTAAGAATGATAATCTGTCTTTTTTTAGATATTTCCTGGATATAATCAATAGTTCCACGTGAAACTTCAGAACCATTCGTTGTTATAATATCCACATCCATGAAAGATTCGATTAAATCTTTATCCATCTTGCCTTCTACGACAAGAACAGCACTACATTTTATCTTATTCATTGTTCCACGTGAAACAGGTTATGGAAATTCTCTTTTATCTGTTTCTCTATGTCCTTTCCATCCATTTGTTTTAGCAAAGCCATTTGCTCAACAATTTCTTTAATATGAGCTGGCTCATTTGTTTTCCCTCTAAAAGGAACGGGTGACAAATAAGGCGAATCCGTCTCGGATAACAATCTGTTTAATGGGCAGTGGATAACGCATTCCTTAGGGATGATTGAGTTCTTATAAGTGATGGGTCCGTCAAATCCAAAATACAATCCTAATTTTAGGAAACGATCCATCATTTCTTTCGAACCGCTATAGCAATGAAGAACGGCTCCGTATAATGGGGTATGCTCTTTCAAAATGTCATAGGTATCTTCCGAAGCGTCTCTTGCATGAATGGATAGAGGAAGATGAAGAGCATTGGCTAATTCTATTTGCTTGATAAACCAAATCTTTTGGAAATCATGCTCCTTTTTCTCTTTATACCAATGATAATCTAAGCCTATTTCTCCTATGGCTTTGACTTTAGGGTCTTTGCTTAGTTCTTCTAATTCCTTCAAAGAGGAATCGGATATGCCTTCAAGATTCTCTGGATGAATGCCTATTGCAGCATATGTAGAAGGAAACTCATGAGAAATTTGTATGGCTAATTTAGAGGAAGGGATATCCCAACCGATAACAAGAAATTCATCTACGCCTAAAGAAATGGCTCGTTCAATTATTTCTTTGCGGCTAGGAAAGAGAGTTTGATCATTTAAATGGCAATGTGAATCCAACATATTATTTACCCACACAGAAACGAGAGAAAATTTCATCCGTAAGATCTGTCGTTACTCCTTCTCCTAGGAGTTCTCTTGCAAGGTTATAAGCACCTTCCAAGGAAGAAGAAACAAAATCAATAGGAGCGTCGTTTTCCGCGTCTTTTTTAGCTAAGGCAAGTAATTCATCAATACGTTTTAGAAGACCTAATTGACGCGCGCTATTAAGGGATGGTTTTGAGAAAGCGTCTTCATCCGTAATTCCTAAGCTCTCAAACATCTTATCCAACAAAGGTTGAATTTGTTTGTTTTGAGCCGAAATATATAACACGTCCCCCTTCTTTTCTCCAAGAAGATCCATTTTGTTATAAACGACAATAAGGTTTTGTTTTTGAACAGAAGAGATAATCTTCTTATCCGCTTCAGAGAATCCTTTTTGAGCGTCGACAACCAAAATAACCATATCCGCTTCGGAAATGGATTTCTCACTCTTTTCAATCCCTTTGGATTCAATGTAATCAGAGGATTCATGAATACCAGCTGTATCAAGTAAATGAAAAATAACGCCTTTGAGATTAATCTCTCCTTCAACAATGTCTCTTGTTGTTCCTGGGATTGGAGAAACAATCGCTTTATCTTCATCAAGTAAAGCGTTTAATAAAGAAGACTTACCAACGTTTGGTTCGCCTACGATAGCAACCTTAACGCCATCCTTGATGATTTTTCCTTCCTCTCCAGAATGGATTAAATCTTTCAAAAACGCATGGATGTCCTCAACGGATTTCACGATTGTCTCTTTATTCGCTTCCTCGATATCCGTGTATTCTGGATAATCAATGTTCACTTCAATAAGAGCTAGTAAGTCCGCTATTTTCTTTTTTAAAGGAGCAACAAGCTTAGATGTTTTTCCTTCTAAGGACATAAGGGATACGTTCTTAGCTTCTTTGCTTCGAGCGTTAATCATATCGTTAACGGATTCTGCTTCGACAAGATCCATCTTACCGTTAAAGAAAGCGCGGGAAGTGAATTCTCCTCTTTCCGCATAACGTGCTCCACGTTTTAAATACGCTTCAACAATTTGATTCACAATGACCATAGAGCCGTGACAAGTGATTTCAACGACGTCTTCCCCCGTCATGGTATGAGGGCCTTTGTAGGCATAAACACAAACTTGGTCTATTTCTTCACCCTCATCTTTAAGGGTGCCGAAATAAATTGTTCTTCCTTTCGTATCAGATGTATTTCTACTAAAAATCTGATCGGTTAGTTCAAAAACACCTTCTCCAGACAAACGGATTAAGGCTAAAGCACTTTTTAGTGGTGGGGTTGCTAAGGCAATGATGACGTTATTATTCATACGTTATAACTTATCAGCGTATTTCTTACGTTTCTCTTCGTATTCTTCTTTGGAAATAATGCCTTCTTCATAAAGTCTATTCAGTTTCAGAAGGATTTCTGATACGTCTTCTTTATCGTTATTCATTGGAGTAGTTGGAGCATCATAATCTGTTGGGGTATAGTACCCATCTTTGTTGTTATTAACAGGAGCAACTTCCGGCTGCCAGCAAAGATAAAGAATTCCACCAACCAATCCGCAAAAAATAAGGCTGCAAACGCCTACCCAGATACGTTTTCTGTTTTTATTGAGATCGGAGATGGCGAAGATTCCAAACAAAACGCTTAAAACACCTAAAACAAGCGAAAGAATCGCCATCGTCACATAGTTTGCATACAAATATACGCAGAAATTATAGGTGGACGTAATAAGGGTGGCGATCATTCCTAAGATGGTAAAAACAAGAGCTGCAGTTTTCATTTTTTAAGCCTCCACGTTTCCTTTTCTTATTATAAATAAAAACGAGCCTAACTAGTTAGTTAAACTCGTTTTATGATTTTAGAAGTTATTCAACGTATTTAATGACGACGGCTCTGTCATTGCCTTCACCAGTGGATTCGGTTTTGATATGTTCCCAGCCATTTAGAGTATTGTGGACAACTCTTCTTTCGTCTGGTGTCATTGGAGAAAGTTGAACATCAACTTTGCTACGAAGAACTTCTTTGGCGTTCTTTTTAGCAATATAAGCGATATGGGAGTACTTATCTTCTTTATATCCACCAACATCGAGAAGGATTCTATATCTTCTACGGAATTTGTTGGAAACGGCTAAACGATCAAGTTCGTTAAGGGCTTGAAGGGTTCTGCCACCCTTACCAATCAAAACTGGATTTCTTTCGGAATTGATGGTGATGTGAATGATTTCGTCTTCGATTTTAGCGGTAGTGGTAATTTCAATTCCCATTCCACCGATGGCATCCTTTAAATATTGTTGAGCGAATTCGGAAGCATCATCGATAGTGGAAACTTCGATTGTCGCTTGTTTATGAAAGAGGCCTTTCTTCTCTTCTACAACGTTGTAGGTGAGTTTTTCTGCTTCGATTCCTAAATCTAAGCTTGCGGCTTTAACTGCCTCTTCAATCGTTTTGGCGGTGTATTGTTTCATTTACTATTACCTCTTTCCTTGTTTCTTAGCGAAACGTTTTTTCATAATAAGCTGAGTGATGAGAGTTTGAAGCATGCTCATAAGAGCGCCGATTCCCCAATAAACACCCATAGCAGCAGGAAGGGCAAAGCCCATGATGATGGTGAAGATGAGCATTCCGTACGTCATCCATTTCATCCTCTTTGTATTGTCATCTTGCGTAGGATTTGCCGTTAATTTGGCTTGGCCTTTTGTTTGAGCTTTTGTAATCCATTGTGGTAATTTCACAGAAAGGAATTGCAAAACAGACATCAAAACAAAGAGAACCGCGGCCGTCCACCAACCGTTTGCGTTTGCATACCACGCACCCGAGAAATTGGTCAAAACGGACGAAATAGAGTCAGAGAGACGCAAATTCAGGATTTCACCGCTAGAAAGAACAGCACTTCCTTGAAGAGCTCCCCAAACAGAAATGAATACAGGGAACTGAACAATCAAGACGATGAACGTGGAAGCCATACTTACTTTATTACGTTTATAAAGAGCCATGGTTTCTTGTTGCATTCTTTGAGCTTGAGCCTGATTTTCCTTGGAATTTGGATATTTGGCTTGGATCTTAGCAAGTTGAGGTTGAAGAGCTTGCATCTTTTGCTGATCCATCGTTCCTTTGAAGGTGAGAGCCATAACAATCAAACGAACAACAATAGTCGTGATAATTAAGGCAACAATTTGTCCAGCACCAGTTAAGGCCGGATCCATTGCGAAGGTTAAGCTATCGACTAAGCAAGCGACAGGATAAACAATCAAGCCTTCAAATAAGCCTTTGCTCCATGCGCGTCCCCAAGTGGTTTTCTCAATAGAGACACTCCAGTTATTAGATGGACCATAGTGCCCATATCCTTCTGCTCTATCACGAGTGGCGATACAGGTACGAACGGCAGCAAATTTATTAGAAACAGCGTTTTTATAAATCGTAGCAAAATCGTTATTTGGAACTAACGCTGTTCCGTTGTATCCTTCAGCATCGAATTCTTTTTTGATTTCTTCGTTGGCTTTAACCCAGTTACCGAAAAGCTGATGGTTACCATTTTCATCTAAGCCATCGAATTTCCAATAACCGTAATTTCTAAGAATGGAATTATTGTTTGCAGTAACTCCTTCTTCGTTTCCAATACAATCAGGAACATTAAAAGGATTTACATCTGCTGCAGTGACGGTCTTTTGAATCTCAAGAACTTTTGCGGAGATTTCGCTTTCGCTAGGTAAAGCGTTCTCATTTGCCTTTTTCAAGGTTTCTTCCGCAGAAAGAGTGATGGCACCGTTTAATACCTTTTGATCTAATTTCTTCCAATAGGCATATGTAGGGGTTTTAATCGAATTCTTTTGGGCTAGACTGATAATGAAATCAGAAAGGAAAACGGCTTTTTTGGCCGTGAATAAGCCAGAGGTGTTCACTGGAATGTATGCCCAAAGATTGTCATTTCCTTCATACACTTGCCAGCTAAGCGGATAATTCGCATCACCATTATCGACTTTGTATTCTTCAGGGATTTCTTCCTTAGAGCAATAAACGGTAACCCCTTGTTCATATGGATAAGCTATATGGGCTTGATCCACTTCAGAACAAAAATTACCGACACATCCAGAAAGAAGGGCCGCACCAAAAATAGCGACTAGGCTCCCAAAGATTTTTGCTTTTGTTTGTTTTTTCAAGGTTGTTCTCCAATTTTAGCCAAGCTTTCAAGAAGCTCAGATTGATTCAGAGAAAACTCTTCGGTGAGGTAATTAGCGCGAACGATGATAATAAGGTCCAAAGATTTGTTCAAGTCGTAACCCTTTGCAATTATTGCACGGATTTGACGGCGAATTTTATTTCTAACCACGGCATGTCCATTCTTTTTCGAGACACTTATTCCAATTCGGGCGTGACCGTAATCGTTTTCTCGGAAATGGATGACGTAGTGTTTAGATTTGATGACTGGCGTCGTGGAGATGATTTCAGAAAATTCCGGACGTTTTAGAACACGATTGATTCTTTTCATCAGTCACCCTATAAACACAAAAAATCCCTTTTGCAGGGATTAGTCAGCAATTTTAGCTCTGCCTTTGGCTCTACGACGAGCAAGGACGTTGCGGCCATTTGGCGTAGCCATTCTGGCGCGGAATCCTGCTTTGTGAGCATGCTTGATTTTAGATGGTTGGTATGTCTTTACTTCCATGATATTTTCCTCCGAGGTTCACTTGCGTGCGTAGTGATTATAATGATTTCTCTATTTCTTCTCAACAAAAACTACATTCCTTCCCCTTAAAGGGAAAAGGCGAATTGTCACATTGTCCGTTGTCAACCAACTGCTAAGGCTTTCTCTTAACATTTTATTAAGGAAATGGAACTTATCCACATTTTGAAGGTTTTCTCAATGTCAGAAAACAATTCACAGAGTCAAGAAATCGATAAATAGTTCTTAACACCCATGTGAATTCCTCTCTGTGAATTCGGTGAACAAATGGTTTTATATTCGATGTTTTCTATTGTTTTTCGATAGGCTGACAAGTTGATTTCTATCAAAAAGGAAAGTTTTCCACAAAGATAAATTCGATATTGGTTTTCCACATTTTGTCCACATTTTGAAAATTGTGTTAAAAATCAAAAAATCGTCAAATTCAAACGTTTGAGACCCTTTGATTGTGGAAAAAATAATTTTCGTCGTTTTTTCATCGATATTTTTCCACAAAAAGCATAGAATTGAAGACGGTAATTTTTTATGAACAACAGCATCTCTGAAATAGCCCAACTATGGGATAGAATCCTTCCAAGAATCAAAGAAGAAATGAAGGATAATATGGTGTTTGACACCTTTTTGAATGATTCTTACATCGATTGCATTAAAGACAATCAAATACTAGTAATCGTTAATTCCACCGTAGCTGTGCAGGTTTTGAGTTCAAAATATAAACAAATGATTAACGATGTCGTCGCTGGTGCGACCGAATCAAATTTCGTCATTCGTTTTATCACCGTTGATCAAAAAGAGACAAGAGACGTCGTTTCTTCTAACGAGAATTCTCGAACTTATTTCGCAGACTCCCTCTTAAATCCTAACTATACGTTTAAAAACTTCGTTGTTGGGCCTTCTAATAGAGAGGCCTACCAAGCTGCTTTGATGGCATCTCAAAATCCAGGAAAATTCTATAATCCATTACTTATATACGGAGATTCCGGTTTGGGAAAAACGCATTTGCTACACGCTGTAGGGAACGCTGCGAAGGAAAAATTCCCAAAATTGAGAGTCCTTTACGTTCACGCTCAAGAGTTTCTAGATGAATATATCAAATACGTCAAAGGCGACAGGGAAGGCGTTTCTATCGTTGATTGGTTCAAATCGTCCGTGGATATGTTACTAGTCGATGACGTTCAGTTCCTTTCAAACAAGAAGAATACGGAGGAAACCTTTTTCTCCATCTATAACAATTTCTACGCGATGGGGAAACAAATCGTCTTAACCTCAGACCAACATCCTTCCAAATTAAACGGCCTAGACGCTCGTTTGAAGACGCGTTTCACGCAGGGTTTGCCTCTTTCTATCAATCAGCCAGAAAAAGAGACCTGTGAAAGTATTCTCCGCATGAGAATCGAAGCAAATGGCTTAAATACGGAGGATTTCGATGAAGAAGCGCTCTCCTTCTTGGCGTCTCGTTTCGGCAAAAACGTCCGTGAATTAGAGGGTGCGTTTGATCGTTTGCTCTTTTACACGATCAACATCCAACCAACAAAGCATATCGATTTGAAGACCGCGATGAGATCGGTTTCAGGTCTCGTAAATATAAAAGAGGACGAAGAAAAGCTTTCCGAACAAAAGATAATCAACGTTGTTGCCGATTATTACAACTTGGCCCCTTATCAGATCACCGGAAATATTCGAACGAGTCAAATCGCAATGGCAAGACACATCTCCATGTATCTCATCCGTGAATTATTGGATACGCCATTCACCAAAATCGGAAAGGTATTTGGCGGTAAAGATCACGCGACGGTGATGAACGGTGTAAACAAAGTGGAAAAAACGTTGAAAAACGACGAAGCTTTGCAAAAGGTAATAAACGACTTAAAAGAAAGACTGAAAAGTTAACATCAATCGAATAAAACGTGTTAGAAAAAGAGATGGATGATACAATAAAGATGCTCCGAAAAAAGAGAGTTATTCACATTATCCACAGGTCATATATTATTAATATTATTATTTCTTAAATAAACAATAAGGAGAATATAGCGTATGCGTTTCACAATAAATAAAAGCGAATTTCTCAAAGGTCTGCTAATCGCCTCTAGGGCTATCGGTTCAAAGAGTGTAAATCCAACACTGCTTGGTTTTAAACTCGAAATGAATAACGATGGGTTAGAAATCACTGCAAGCAATGATGACATTGCCATTTGGACACTAGTCCCTGCAGCAAAAGGAGAAAAAGAAATCATTCGTAATTTCTCTTTTGGCGCATCCTTGATTAACGCCCATCTTCTAACGGAAGTCGTCCGTAAAATGGAAGGGGACGAAATCTCTTTAGAAGTCATTGATGACAGGGTTGCAAAGATTGATGATGGAAATACGAATTTCCAACTCAATTGCCAAACTGCAGATGAATATCCGGACATCGATTTAGAGAAAGGCGAAAATACTTTTAGTGTTTCTTGCCAAGATTTAACAAAACTTGTTGAGACTACCGCTTTTGCGGCGCTAGATAAAAACACCAGACCAATCCTTACCGCCATCAATTTAAAAGGCGAAGGAGGAAAATTGATTGCTACTGCAACCGATTCCGCTAGATTGTCTAAGAAATCCGTCGAAATTGACGAATCGATTCGTTTCTCTGCGAACGTTCCTGCGAAAACTCTTTTGGAAGTTACTCGTCTTTTTGAGGGGACACCAACAGTCGAAATCGCCGCAAGTGGCAACAAAATCATCTTCAGCTTTGGCAACACCATCGTGAAGAGTCGTCTTATCGCCGGAGATTACCCTGTTTCTAATTCCATTATTCCTTCTAACTTCAACTATCGTTTGAGCGTGAGAGCAAACGAATTGTTAAACGCCATCGATCGTGTTTCCATTTTGGTTACCGATCGTGCCGCTGTCGTTAAACTTGCTATGTCTAGCGAAGGCGTTGAAGTCACCTCTTCCAGTGATCAATTTGGTTCCGGAGCTGAAACCATTAGCAACGTTCAATATCAAGGCGAGCGTTTAGAAGTCGCTTTTAACGCTTTATTTGTCACCCAAGCCGTTAAAGCTCTTTGCTCTGATGATGTAGAACTCAAATTCATTGGCGAGATGAAACCATTCGTTGTCGTGAATCCTAACGACGACACAACAGTGGAACTTATCACCCCAATGAGAACTCGTTAGTCCATAAAAAATGAATAGGCGCCAAAAAACTTGGCGCTTTTTTCGTTTATTGGCCATTTTGGGGCTAAAAAGCCCTCTAAAAACGATTTTTATTGGTTTTTCGGTAATTTTATAAGACTCATTCTTTTCGTTTAAAATTGAGCACTTTTTTGCTTTCTTTTTATTACTACTACGTAGTAAAATATCCTTAGGGTAAAAATATGTCGAAAGAAGTTAAAAACGTTATCATCCGTACGGATTACATCACCTTAGGACAACTCTTGAAGTTTGCTGATGTTGTTATGGAAGGCGGAGAAGCAAAGGCTTATCTTGCCTCCAACAAAATCTTAGTGAATGGAGTTGAGGAGAACCGTAGAGGGAAAAAGATTCGTTCTGAGGATATTGTTGAACTTCCTGAGATGGTAATTCAAATTAGCCATCAATGATTATTACCCGTTTAGAGCTTAGGAATTTCCGTTCCTATCCTTCCCTTAGTCTGGATTTTTCTGAAAAAGACAATGTTTTTATCGGAAAAAACGGCACGGGAAAAACGAATCTTGTTGAAGGAATCTATCTTCTCTCTTTGTGTAAAAGCTGGAGAAGTAACGATATCAGAACACTTATTCGTCAAGGAGAGGAAGCCGCTTTCATACGCGCGTATGTGCGTGAGGGCGAGATGTCACGAAAGATTGAAATCCTTATTACCCCGAAAGGGAAAAAGATTTCCTTGAATGACAAACCCGTTAAAAGGCTTAGTGAATTATCCAAACTCGTCAACGTCACTTTATTCTCTCCGGAAGATGTCAATCTGTTCAAAGATTCCCCTTCCTCAAGAAGAAGTTTCTTGGATGTTTCGATTTCCAAAGAGTCCGTTCCTTATCTCTCCCTCATCGGAAGATATGGAAAAATCATTCAAGAAAGAAATGTGACCTTGAAATCCTCCAACCCCGATAAAACTTACCTAGAAGTACTCACCAATCAGTTAATCGATGTTTCCGAGCCTATAACCCGTTATAGACGCGAATATCTAACAAGATTGAATGAAATCCTTAATGAGGTAGCGAATACTCTCTATGAGAACGATAGAAGCCTTCGCTTAATCTACAAGCCGTTTGTTAAAGAAAACAACTTTAAGGAAACCGCTAGCAAACTTTATCGTAAGAACTTAGACAACGACCTTCTTCACAAAACGACGACGATTGGCGTCCACCGTGAAGACTTCTCGCTCTTGTTAGATGGGAACGATATCGCTCTTTATGGTTCTCAAGGTGAAAACCGCTTAGCGGCTATCGCCTTAAAAATCGCTCCATATTTCTTGATTCAAGAACAAGAAAAGAAACCAATAACAATCCTAGATGATGTTTATAGCGAGTTAGACGATAAACACTCTCTACGATTGACGAAATTATTAAAGAATCTCGGGCAGGTATTCGTGACTACCGCCGATTATTCAATAAAAGGAGATGTTATTATCGACGTCTCTAAAGAAAGTGCCACAAGGAGGAAATGATATGGCAGAAGAGAAAAAAGTCGAATCGGTTCGTTTGGATGATTCTCAGAAAAACGAAGAAGAAATTCGTCAAGATGAACTCTTAACGGCTGCAAAAGAAAGCGGCGTTAGCGCGGAATCTTTGAAAGAAGAAGACAAATTTCAATATAAAATCGAAGATGTCACCGACGAAAAGAAAATCGAGAAAGCAGATGCAAAGTATACCGCCGAAAACATTCAGGTTTTGGAAGGACTTGAGGCTGTTAGAAAACGTCCAGGCATGTATATCGCGACAACCGCTAGCGCTGGTCTTCATCACCTTGTTTGGGAAATTGTGGATAATTCCATCGATGAAGCCCTTGCAGGATATTGCGATCATATCGAAGTGACCATCGAAAAAGATAATTCCATCACCGTTTCCGATAACGGCCGTGGTATTCCTGTAGACATCGTTTCTAAATCTGGCTTATCCGGCGTTGAAACGGCTTATACCATTTTGCATGCTGGTGGTAAATTCGGCGAAGGTGGCGGATATAAAGTATCAGGCGGCTTACACGGCGTCGGTGCTTCTGTTGTCAACGCTCTTTCCACACTTTGCGAAGTAACCGTTCATAAAGATGGTGGTATCTATTACGTCAAATTCATTAATGGCGGCCATATTGTTGAACATTTAAAGAAAATTGGAACCTGCTCTCCAGAAGAACACGGAACCTCCGTCCATTTCTTACCCGATCCAGATATCTTCACCGAAACAACGGTTTATAATTTCGACACCATTAAAAACCATTTAAGACAAATGGCTTTCTTAAATGGTGGCGTGAAAATCACTTTAACCGATTTACGCCCAGAAACCCCTGTGAGCGAAGTTTTCCTCTATAACGGTGGTATTCGTGAATATGTTTCCTTCATTAATGCTGGTAAACTTCCAATCAACAATGAAGTTCTCTATTGCCAAGGCGTTGAAGAGGTTACCTTACTTGATGGAACGAAAGAAAGAATTTACGCGGAAGTTGCTATGCAATGGACCGATTACTACAACAATGATGGTGTTTATTCTTTCTGTAACAACATTTCCACAAAAGAAGGCGGAACTCATGTCGAAGGTTTCAACCTTGCCTTAAATAGAACCATTAACGATTACGCACGTAAGAATAAATTCTTGGATGATAAATCCTCCAATTTCACCACAGATGATTGCCGTGAAGGCTTAACCTGTGTTATTTCCGTTAAACATCCAAACCCACAATACGAAGGACAAACCAAGACCAAACTCGGTAACTCTGAAGTTCGTAAGATTGTTTCGACAGTCGTTGGCTCTTATTTACAAGAATATCTTTTAGAGCATCCTGACCAAGCTAAGCTCATTATCGAAAAGGTGAAACTTGCGGCTTCTGGACGTATGGCTGCTCAAAAAGCACGTGAATCTACCCGCAAGAGCTCTTTAGGAATTACAACCCTTCCAGGAAAATTAGCGGATTGCTCTTCTAAGGATCCAAGCGAATGCGAACTTTATATCGTCGAGGGTAATTCCGCAGGCGGTTCTGCTAAGACGGGACGTGATAGACGTACTCAAGCCATTCTTCCTTTAAGAGGTAAAATCCTTAATGTTGAGAAAGCAAACGAAGAACGTATTTTCCGTAATGCCGAAATCGGCAATATGATTACCGCTATCGGTGCTGGTATCCGTGAAAACTTCGATGTCAGCAAGATTCGTTATCACAAAATCGTTATCATGACCGATGCTGATGTCGATGGTGACCACATTCGTATTCTTTTACTTACCTTCTTCTATCGTTTCATGAAACCACTTATTGATGGCGGATATGTTTATATTGCTCAACCTCCACTTTATAAGATCGATTACAAAGGACAAGCTTATTACGCTTATAACGATGACCAGTTGGAGCAACTTAAGAAAGCTCTTCAATTAAAACCAGGATATCCATTCCAACGTTATAAAGGACTTGGTGAAATGGACGCCGAACAACTTTGGGAGACGACCATGGATCCTAGTGTTAGAAAAATGATCCGCATCACCATTGATGATGCTACTTTAGCTGACAAAGCCTTCACCGACCTTATGGGCGATGATGTTATGCCACGTAAAGAATTCATCTCTAAGAACGCTAAATTCGTTCAAAACCTTGATATTTAATGGAAGGAGACAAATATGGCAGAAGAAAAGAAAAACGAAGAAGTCGTTAATAACGACGCTTCTAACGATGAAGGCGCGGTTGCTGGTATTGTTCCAGGCTTAATCGATAGAGAAATCACCGAAGAAGTTCAAAACGCTTTCTTAAACTATTCGATGTCCGTCATTGAAAGCCGTGCTATTCCGGATGTTCGTGATGGTCTTAAACCAGTTCAAAGACGTATCATCTTTGGCATGAACGAATCTGGCATGCAGCCAGGTAAACCATATAAGAAATGTGCTCGTATCGTTGGTGACGTCATGGGTAAATATCACCCACACGGCGATAGCGCCATTTATGGAACCCTCGTTCGTATGGCTCAACCATTTGCCATGAGATATTGCTTAGCCGATGGACACGGTAACTTTGGTGACGTTGATGGCGATGAAGCCGCTGCTATGCGTTATACGGAAGCTCGTATGACGAAACTTGCGGTTGAGATGGTCCGTGATTTAGACAAGGACACCGTTGATTTTGTTGATAACTACGATGGCACTGAAAGAGAACCATCCGTTTTACCAAGCCGTTTCCCTAACTTACTTGTGAACGGTTCTGAAGGTATTGCTGTCGGTATGGCCACGAATATGCCTACCCATAACCTTACCGAAGCGATTAATGCGACCATCGCCGTTGCTAGAAATCCAGAAATCACCCCATTGGAATTAATGCAAAATTACATTTATGGTCCTGATTTCCCTACGGGTGGCGTTATTTTAGGTCGCCAAGGAATTCTTGATTATTTCACCAACGGTACTGGAACGATTAACATTCGTTCGAAATACCACATCGAAGAAAGTGAATCCGGCAAAGCCTCCATTATCGTTACTGAAATCCCTTACCAAGTAAACAAAGCAGCCATGATTGAAAACATGGCTTCCTTGGTCCGTGATAAAGTGATTGATGGCATTACCGATATTCGTGATGAATCCTCAAAAGAGGGCATCCGTGTAGTGATTGAAATACGTCGTGACACCATTCCTGAGGTTGTTGCAAACAATCTTTTGAAACACACCCAACTTCAAATCACCTATGGCGTTATTAACCTTTGTTTATTAAATGGCGAACCAAAAGTCTTAGGCATCGTTCCAATGATCCAAGCCTATATTGATCATCAGATGGATGTCTTAACACGTCGTACCAAATTCTTATTGAAGAGAGATACGGATCGTGACCATATCGTCACCGGCTTAATTCTTGCTCACGACAACATTGATGAGGTCATCCATATTATTCGTGGTAGCAAAACGGATGAAGAATCCGCAGCTAAATTAAATGAAAGATTTGGTCTTTCGAAACCTCAAACCGATGCTATTTTGGCCATGACTCTTCGTCGTTTGGAAGGATTGGAACAAGAAAAACTCCAAAACGAGCATGCTGAACTTACAAAAAATATTGCTCATTATAACTGGCTCCTCTCCGATTCTAAGAACATCCTCGAGATGATGATTCAAGAATTAGAGGAAGTGAAGAATAAATTCGGCGATGAGCGTCTTACCGAAATCTCTAACCAAGCCGCGGATATCGATAACGAAGACCTCTTACCACAAGAAAACATCCTCGTCGTCTTAACAAAGAAAGGCTACGTTAAGAGAATGTCCGATGATACCTTCCGTACGCAAAATAGGGGAGGACGTGGAGTAAAAGGCATTACGACCACCTCTGGCGATATCGTTCAACTTATGCTTCATACGAAGACGCACACCGATATCATGTTCTTCTCCAGCTTAGGATTTGTTTACCGTTTACGTGGATACATGATTCCTGATGGCGAAAGAAATTCCAAAGGTATCCCAGCCGTTAACTTATTGAATTTAGCGCAAGATGAAAAGATTGTCGCTATCGTTCCTTGTGATGATTATCCAGAAAGCGATTATCTCTTCTTCGCAACCGTAAACGGTGTTGTCAAGAGAACAAAACTCATTGAATTTGCTTCTATTCACTCTAATGGTAAGAGAGCTATCACCCTTAAAGAAGGCGATGAGCTCCTCAATGTGAAAAAGACCCATGGCAACGATTTGATTTCCCTTGCTTCTAGCAACGGCAAAGTATGTAGCTTCTATGAAGAAGACGTTCGTGCAATGGGTAGGAGTGCAGCCGGTGTCACTGGTATGGATTTGAAAGATGGATCTCATCTTGTTGACATCACCGGTTCTATGGATGGAACCTTGGCCCTCGCTATTACTTCGAATGGCTTCGGAAAACTTTCTTACTTCAAAGATACAGATGTCACCAATGAAGACGGTACGACCACTCATTACGATGGATATCGTTTGACTTCTAGAGGTGCAAAAGGTGTTTTCTCCATCAAAGATAACGGAAAGAATGGTGCCCTAACCGCCTTACGTGCCGTAAACGGTGATGAAGATTTAATCGTCATTACCAACAAAGGTATCGTTATCCGCACCCCACTTTCTCAAGTTCATATTGCCGGAAGAAATACCGTTGGTGTTAAAGTCATCGCTCTTGATCCAGGAAACAAAGTTGCTTCTTTAGCCATCGTCCCACATGAAGATGAAACGCTTGAAGAAGAAACGCCTGTTGAAGAGGATGAAATCAATCCATCTTTGATTGCTCAAAACGAAGAAGATGTGAATAATCCAACTCCTGATGATGTTTCTGAAGGAGATAACTCCAACAACCCAACGCCAAATGACGTTGAATAATTCGAATGAGAATTCTGATTCATTTTGATCCAGGGCCTTCTAAAGACGCTTTCTTAGGCACTCGTCTAAGAAAGAACATCAAAGGGGCCCTGGAGCTCCAAAATATCGTATGGGTCGACTCCATTTATGCGAAAGCGGATATTTGTCACCTTCTTTCTCCTCTCGATGAAGCATTAGCGAAAGGGGCGAAGGAAGAAGGAATTCCGATTGTGACGAGCGCCTTCTATACGGAAGATGATCCATTCGCTTCCTTCCTTTCTAGAAACGTTTTGGGAGATTACACTCTCACTCTAAAAGGGAAAAAGCTTCTTGAGATGTCAGACTGCATCCTTGTCCCTAATCTTGAGGCAAAAGAAATCTTGCAAAAGGGCTTTCCCGAAAAAAGAATTAAAGTTGTTACTCCAGGCGTAAATCCTCTTCGTTTCGAAATATTAGATGACGTTGTTAAAAAATCCTTCTTTTATTACGAACGATTTGGTGAGAACGAAAAATATTTCTTAAGTGTTGGGACTTATGCGGATAAAAAGACGTTAGCAAAATTGAAAAAGCTAGCGGAAGCCGTACCGGAATGTCGTTTCTTCTTCATCGGAGGGGATTATGGAGGCAAGGCATCTCCTTTAAATTCCTTGAATAAGAGAAACCCAAAAAACCTTCGTTTCCTCCCTCTTCTTGCGGATGATTTGTATCGTTCAGCCTTGAAAGGAGCCTCAGGCTTGCTCTTATTTGGCTCTCTTTTTGGGAAAGAAATGCTTGTTTTGGAGAATTTTGCCTGCAAAACCCCTGTATTTTTATTGAATGCAGAGGAAGAAAAAAAGACTATCAAAGGGATAACGATGTTACCTACGATGGAAAAAAGTGTGAATATTCTTCCTTCCTTCTCACAAAAGGATTTGGAAGAGACTATAATGTCGGGGTATCAGGTCGCGGAAGAAAATGATCTAATGAGACTTGGTTCATCCCTGAAAACGATATACGAGTCGTTGTTATTAAATAAGGAGGGTTCCACAAAATGATTGACCCAAAATTAATTGAAGCAAAGCCAGAATATGTCAAAGAAGCTTTAGCGAAAAAACTCTGGGATTTTGATCCTGCTCCATTACTCGCTCTTTTTCAAAAGAGAAGAGAGCTTACGAAAGAGGTTGAAGAGAATAAAGCTCAACAAAACCGTCTTTCCAAATCCGTTCCTCAAGTAAAGAAAGAGGGCGGAGATGTCCAAGCGATCTTTAAAGAAGTTAAAGAATTAGCCGCAAAGAATAAAGATCATGAAGAAGAACTTAAAAAAGTAGAGAATGAAATTCAATCTCAAATCGAAGTTCTTCCAAACCTTCCAGACCCAGATTTAGTCGGTGGAGGAAAAGAGAACAATCATCCAATTTATTCTTGGGGAAAGAAACCTACGTTCGATGGCTTTACACCAAAGGATCACGTTGAATTGGCAGAATCTTTAGGCTTAATCGATTATAAACGTGCCGCAAAGATTTCCGGAACCGGTTCTTGGATTTATACCGGCTTAGGAGCTCAACTCGAATGGGCGTTATTAAACTACTTCGTTTCTACCCATCTTGCTGATGGATATACGATGATTCTTCCACCTCATTTATTGAATGAAGCATCCGGATTCACCGCCGGACAATTCCCTAAATTCAAAAACGATGTTTTCTGGCTTGAAGGAACCGAACCTAAGAAATTCATTCTTCCAACCGCTGAAACAGCATTGGTGAATCTCCATCGTGATGAAGTTCTTTCAGAAGATGACCTTCCAAAGAAATATTTCGCTTATACTCCTTGCTATCGTCGTGAAGCAGGATCCTATCGTACCGAAGAAAGAGGTATGATCCGTGGCTATCAATTCGATAAGGTGGAAATGGTTCAATACACCACAGATACTGGTTCTGATGCAGCCTTCAATGAACTCGTTAAGAAAGCTCAACGCCTTCTTGAAGGTTTAGGACTTTGTTATCAACTTGATAAACTTGCTGCTGGCGATTGTTCCCATTCTATGGCAAGAACCTATGATATCGAAGTTTGGATTCCATCTATGGGTATCTTCAAGGAAGTCTCTTCCGTTTCTAACGCCAGAGATTATCAAGCAAGACGTGGCATGATCCGTTACAAGGATAAAGAAGGCAAGATGCATTTCTGCCATACCTTAAATGGTTCTGGCTTAGCAACTTCCCGTGTCTTCCCAGCCCTCTTGGAACAAAATCAACAAGCTGATGGCTCCGTCATCATTCCTGAAGTTCTCCGTCCATTCATGGGTGGGTTATCCGTCTTAAAACCAATTAAGAAATAAAAGTCATTGTTTCTTTAAGTCGATTCCTAATACAGGGGTCGGCTTTTTTTGTTTGGAGAAAGAATAAAAACCACATCTACAAACAACGTCTTTTTTCTCAAATTTACATATATGGGTCGCCTATTTTTAAAAAACCTCAAGCAATCTTGAGGCGTTAGATGTTATTTCTTTTTAGAAACGATCAGAAGAATCGTAATCCGATGGTTTTATAAAATCGTCTTGTTTATCTTGAAAATGTACTTCTTGAGAATGAATGGTTGGCTCTTCTTTAATTGCACCATAGATGATAGCAAGAATGCCTGGGACGGTGGAGCCAAAAACTAAAGAAAGCACACCATAGGTAATCCAGGTAGATTTGCTAAAGTCTGTGCTTGATGAAGATTTCTTTAAAAGGATGATGTTCAAAATCAATCCTGGAACCAAACACAAAGTGACAAACAAAAAGACGATTGCGTAAACGGTAAAAACGTATGTGGCAGACTGTGCATCAACGTTTGGATAAATGTTTGGATTAGCTGCTGCCATAAAGAAAGAAATGCTGATGATTAAATAAGCCAAGATTTGGATGGCGATTAGAGGAATGTAGATGATACTAAGTATTTTAATTGCGTTTTTCATAGCTTATCTCCTGAACAAAATTATTTATCTAGATATTTAATATGTAAATTGTTTCTTTCATAGGACACTTTCGCGAAAGCACCATTCATTATTGGAAGAGATGGGGCATAATGTCCTAAATCCACATCAAACAAAATAGGAACGCTCAAAGAGGATAGAACTCCTTTTACGGCATCGAAGCGATTCAAGGAAAAAGACGTATTATCCCAGCATAAGGGTCTTCCAATAAGAAACGCTTTGGCAGAATCAAACCAGCCCGCCTCCTTTAATTGGAAAAGAGCTCTTCGAATGCCCAATGGAGACAAATCGCACGCTTCAAGATACCAAATAATTCCTTCCGGATGAGATGCTATAAATTCTTTCGTTTTATCAAAACGGGTGCCACAAAGAGTGATTAAACAATCTAAGCATCCCCCTAAAAGAGTTCCTTCAACTGGTTCATTCCAGCTATATGGGGTGATGATTTTTTCACTCATGTAACGATATCTTCTTAAAGGAGAGACTTCTTTCTTTTTCGTTGGATCAAACTTCTTTTTGAAATTAGGCTTATTCCATTTTGGATAGCCATAGAAATCTGTTTCTCCCTCCAACATCTTTAAGGCATCCAACTGGTTTAGGCGAAGGGGCTTCTCAAAGAAAGTCGGAGCGTTAGGGCCATATATCGTCATAACATCACACAACGTTGTTAATGTGTAAGTTAAATGAGTATTGTCTGAGAATCCCATAAACCATTTCGGTTTGGAATCCTTGATTTTAGCGAAATCGATATATGGGAGAATCTCATCCATTAGTTCTCCTCCTCCAACAGAAAGGATAAGAGAAGAATCAGAGAGATATGCGTCCATGAATTCTTGGGCTCTTTCTTCTGCGGGAGCGGATGAAACGATCCCGTCTTCTCGATGAACGTTCTTCCCTTCGAGAATTTGGAAGCCTTGTTTCTTTAAGTTCTTTACTGCTGCATAGTATCTAGTGAGATAAGGTTCTGTTGTAACTCCAAAAGAAGGGGCTACCATAGTGATTTTGTCGTTTTTCTTTAAAAATTCAGGTCTTTTCATATCTCTTATATTTTATAAAAAACGAAGAGGTTTCATATGTATTTTAGGAAAAAGCTGGTTTGCTAAAAGTATTCAAGCAAACTAACGTCTAACTTGTTATAATAATTCCGCCATCGTGAGGAACGCCTTATGAACCTGGTCAGGACCGGAAGGTAGCAGCCATAAGTAAGGATTCCTGTGCGGTGGTTTTTCTTTATAATGATATTTATGAACGATGAAGAATACATGGAAATAGCATATGAAGAAGCCTTAAAGGGCCTTTCTTTTGATGAGGTTCCCGTTGGTGCCATAATCGTAAAAGACGGGAAGGTTATCGGCAGGGGACATAATAGCAGGGAAAGAGATTGTGATATTTCAGGACATGCTGAAATCATGGCGATAAAAGAAGCGGAAGAAACGTTAGGAAATTGGCGTCTTGATGGCACGACTCTTTACGTCACTTTAGAACCCTGTTTAATGTGTGTGGGAGCAATCCTTCAGGCAAGAATTCATAAAGTTGTGATTTCTTCCTTAGATGCTAAAGATGGGGCGATTCTATCTCGTTATTTTGTTTATGATTCCCCTTCATTTCATGAAAGACCTTTGATTTATCAAGGCGTGCTCAAAGAGAAATGTGATCTTCTTTTAAAGAATTTTTTCCAAGGAAAAAGAAAATAATTCGATGTTTTCTACACTTTTTGTACCATGTATAAAAAGTTCTATAAAGATACGAATGAATGTGGTCTTTTATGTTAAAATTTTTATGTTAAAAAACCACTATGTTAGACCTTATTCACATCAAAAAAGATTACTATGTTGATAAGAAGCCTTTTGCTGCATTAAAGGATTTAAGTATTTCTTTTAAAGAGGTGGGTTTTGTTGCAATTTTAGGACCTTCTGGATGTGGAAAAACAACTACTTTGAATATCATAGGTGGTTTAGACCATTACACTAGCGGAGATTTGCTAATCAATGGCAAATCCACGAAGGATTTTAAAGATTCTAACTGGGACGCCTATCGAAATGAGCAGGTTGGATTCGTTTTCCAATCCTATAATCTTATTCCTCATCAGAACGTCCTCTCTAATGTTGAAACTGCTTTGCTTTTGAATGGCGTTTCAAGAAAAGAAAGAAAAGAGAGAGCTTTAAAAGCACTTGAGAAAGTGGGCCTTTCCGGAAGTGAGAAAAAGAAACCGAATCAACTCTCCGGTGGACAAATGCAACGTGTTGCTATCGCTAGAGCCATCGTTAATAACCCAAAAATTATCTTGGCGGATGAACCTACGGGTGCTCTAGATTCCGTAACCTCCATTCAAATCATGGAGATATTAAAAGAAATGAGTAAGACCTGTCTCGTGATTATGGTTACTCATAATGCTGAATTGGCAAAACAATATGCGGAACGAATCATCGAAATGAAAGATGGAGAAATCGTTAAAGATAGCGCTCCATTGCCAATCAAAACGAAATCTGATGGCGAATATTTAGAGAAAAAGAAGACTTCTATGAGTCTTTTAACCACTTTCAAAAGTTCTTTCATGAATATTTGCACAAAGAAAGCGAGAACGATGTTAACCTCTATCGCTTCCTCCATTGGAATTATTGGTGTCGCTTTGGTTTTGTCTATCACGAATGGCTTTACCCAATATGTTGGTAATCTTGAAACATCGGTGGCTTCCAGTGTTCCTATCACCATCAATAAAGTTACTTATTCATACTCTTCTAACGATCGTAATGATGGTTATACGGAATACCCAAGTGATCAAAAGGTTTTTGTTTACGATAGCTCTTCCACAAAAAGCATTGCACATACCAACTATTACACAAAAGAATATGTCAATGAGGTGTTAGATCCTTTAGTAAAGGATGGATTAGCTCAATCCGTTCTTTTAAATAGGCAAGGACTAAGCTTTAACTTGATTAAGAAAGTGAAATCTTCCACCGGAGAGGTTACTTACAAACAAATCAACCAATACAAATCCGCTTCGGCATCGGGTTCCTTGTTAGATGTTGCTATTTCCTTACCAACGACGATTTTCCATGAATTATATGGTCAAGAAGAAGGGCTTGGAAAAATGTATGACACCATTTGCGGAAGATTCCCTAAATCCTCTGATGAACTTGTTTTGATTACAGATCGTTATAATCGTGTTAAGAAGAATACCTTGGTAAATTTAGGTTTGCTTGCATCAGACGATAAAGAAACGGCTAGTATTTCTTTCTCCGATATTTTAGATAGCGAGTATAAAGCGTATTTTCCATCAAGGCTTTATCAAGAAAGTCAAGATTCGGCTTATACCTTAAATGTGCCAGCGTATGAAAATATCACCCCATCCTATGATTTAACAACCGGGAAGGTGACGTATTCTGGAACAAAAACAACGAAAACCATCCATAGATATAAAGATATTGATAATTCACAAAAGGGTTTAAAACAAGTCTATGAGAATGACGCGTTATACCAGCCTAAAGTTTTGAAAATCGTTGGTGTTTTGCGCCCGTCTGAATCTTCCTGTATCAACTTAATGCCATCTTCTATTGGTTATCTAACTTCTTTAAAAGATGAATTTGTTAATGATGTTGAAAATAATTGTCGGGATTTACAAAATGTGTGCGAAAACGCCTGGTATTTCAGCACAAAACAAAATTCCAGCAAGAATGATTTAGATGGTCTTGGTCAGCTTGGTGAAGCCATGACCAACGCGGTAAAAGCCTTATTAAATGGGGATGGGACGATTAATTCCTCTTTGGCTTCAGAGATTGCTTCATCTATCAATTATGAATATTTCAGCACCAAACAAAGTTTGATCGATGATGGTAAACGAATGGTTCCGTATTATTCTGGATATTTTTCCTCCGCTAAATTGATAGGTGCAGATTTCCGTGAAGACCTGGTTGGTAAATTCATTGACGCTCTCTCCTCTTCCTCTGGAGATAAGAGAGATGAATTACTTGGCAAATTGGTTCTCCGTATTCAAGAGCCTTCCTTCTACTCTAACGAATACGAGAGTTCTAGTTTCGATATTCGAGACGATTCTATCAATATGGATTTCAACATTTTGGATTTAGCCGCATATTTTCAATCCTATTCTTTGATTACGTCAGTTTTGATTTTCCCTTCATCCTTAGCTAATAAAGAGGCTTTAAAAGCAAGATTAGATGCATGGAATTCTTCCGTTCCTGAAGCGCAAAATGTTTATTACACGGATATTATGTCTTCTTACACTTCATCGTTAGGAACGTTAATTTCCCTTATTTCTTTGGTTCTTGTTATTTTTGCGTCTATTTCTTTGGTTGTTTCTTCGATTATGACTTCAATTATTACGTATATATCCGTTGTTGAAAGAACGAAGGAAATAGGCATTATCCGCGCTTGCGGTGCTCGAAAACGAGACGTTGGTCATTTATTTGAAGCCGAATGCGTGATGATTGGAACTGTTGCTGGTTTAATTGGTATTGGCGTGACCGCTTTGTTAAATATTCCTTTATCGATTATTATTGACCACATGTATCCAGGAAATGGCTTGGAACATATTGCCTCTTTAAATCCATTACACGCTTTGATTCTCTTGCTATTATCGATACTTCTTGCTTTCCTTTCCGGGTTTATTCCAGCCAGAATGGGCGCAAGAAAAGATCCTGTTGAAGCTTTAAGGAGTGAATAATGACTCATCGTGATGAATTTATAGCCAATGTCCAAAGTGAACCTGTTATCGAAGTAAATCCTTCTTTTGGACTAACTTTTGAACAAGTTGAAGAAAAAAGAAAAAATGGGTTTGAGAACAAAACAAGAAGAAGTGTTACCAAAACCTATTGGCAGATAATCTGCGATAACATTTTTACTTTCTTTAATATCGTTTATTTTGTCGTCGTCGCTTTGATGATTGCCGCACAAATGGACATCACCGATTATTTCTTTTGCATACCTGTTCTTTGTAACATGGTAATTGGCCTTTTTACAGATATTCACACTAGACATTTGGTTGATAAGCTTCGTTTGGTTTCCGATCCGAAAGTAACTGTTGTTAGAGAAGGTAAAGAAATTAACATACCAGCGAACCAAATTGTTTTAAATGACGTGATCATCGTTTCCGCTGGAGAACAAATCTCAAGTGACGCCGTTCTTTTAACAGGCTCTTTAGAAATGGATGAGTCCATCCTTACTGGAGAATCTATCAAAGTTCCTAAGAAATCAGGGGACACCATATTAAGCGCGTCCTATGTGAAATCAGGCAAAGCTTATTGCCGAGTTGTGGCTGTGGGTATTGCGAATTACGTGGAAGGAATTCAAGCCAGCGCAAAACAATTCAAACGTCCAAACAGTGAATTGAAATCCTCTTGTTTACAGATCTTCTGGACAACAGGAACGCTTGCGATTGTCTTAGGCGTTGTTATGACGCTTACTTGGATTATCCGTTCCCTCGCAAAAGGCAATTTAAATTATGATTCTTATCAAAATTTCATTCCTTCTTTGTCTGGGTCTATTATCGCGATGATTCCTGCAGGGCTTTATCTTTTGGTCTCTCTTGCCTTGACTGTTTCGGTTGGAAGATTAGCTAAAAAGAAGATGAACGTCCAGGAACTCTATTGTGTGGAGATGTTGGCTAGAGTTGATACCATTTGCTTCGACAAAACCGGCACGATTACCGACGGTTTGTTAAGCGTTTATCGTTTGGATGCTTTCGGAGATTTCAAAAACGAACAATTAGAAAAAACCATAGGTGCGATTGTTAGAGAAACCGGGGATGAGAATCTTACTGCACGTTGTCTCCTTTCATCTTTTGAAATAGGGCATACCGAACCAGATTTCGTTTTACCTTTCGACTCTGATAAAAAATACGCGTTGGGCTACTTCAAAAAGAGTGGAACGTTTGTTTATGGGGCTCCAGAATTCATTCCTGGAGAAATTTCTCCAGAAGAGCAGAATAAGTTAGATTCCCTAACGAAAAAGGGATTTCGTGTACTTGGAATCTTCTTTTCAAAAAAGAAAACGGATTCCGAGGAATTACCAAACGATTTGAAGTTGGTGGGAATTATTTCTCTTACGGATCACGTGAAAAGTGATGCGAGAAAGAATATCGAATGGTTCTTAAATAATGGCGTGAACGTCAAAATCATCTCTGGAGATAATGCTGCGACGGTTGGACATATTGCATCAGAAGCTGGAGTTAAGGATGCAGATAAATATATTTCTATGGAAGGGGTTAGCGATTCTTTGATTCCTGAAATCGTAGAAAAATATAACGTCTTTGGTAGAGTTAAGCCTGAACAAAAGGCAACTATTATCGCAGCCTTGCAAGATAAAGGTCATAAGGTGGCAATGACGGGCGATGGCGTGAACGATATTCTTGCTTTAAAGAAAGCGGATTGCTCTATTGCAATGGGTTCTGGCTCTTCGGCTGCTAGAAATGTCGCACACATTGTATCTGTGGACAATAATTTCTCCAAACTCCCAGATGTTGTGGCCGAAGGAAGAAGAGCAATTAACAATCTTCAACGTAGCGCCTCTCTTTTCTTAGCGAAAACGATTTTCGCGATTGTCTTAAGCTTCGTTTTCCTCCTTTCTCAGATGTTTGGGGGCATTGCCTATCCATTCTCGCCTAAAAATCTTTATATCTGGGAAATCATTACGATTGGCGGAGCAGGTTTCTTCTTAGCCTTGCAACGGACGAATGACCGCGTTCAAAATAGCTTTATGGAAAACGTCCTTCGCAAATCCATACCAGGTGGTATTGTGCAAATTGCTGCTGTCTTTATCACTTATTTCGTGGCGTTAGTTGCACCCGATTTTATGAGTTATGACCAGGCTAAAGTGGTTTCCACAATTAGCTTCACTATTCTTAGCTATTGCCTTCTCGCACGTGTTTCATGGAAGTTTGATGCCTATCGAGGATCGGTATTTGGCGTTTTGGTTGCAGCTGGTGCATGTCTTTTTACTCTTGATTTGCTTTATGGGGAAAGACTTGTCGGTTCTATTACCCACGATAAACTCCCTCTAGATGAGCTGACTAGCATTTTTGGACTAAATTACAGTTCGGTCGACGGCTATCATTGGTTGTTTTGCGCCATCATGACAATTTGCCTTATTGGCATTTATGCTTTAGTGAATTATCTTGATACATGTTGTTTTCAGAAAAGCGATAAAAAGGAGCAAGAAATATGAAAATTAACCCAGAAGTTAAAAAAGCGTTAGAAGAAGGAAGAGCTGTTGTTGCCCTCGAAAGCACCATCATCTCTCATGGTATGCCTTATCCAAGAAATGTGGAGACGGCTTTAAGAGTGGAAAAGGTCATCCGTGATAATGGAGCCATTCCAGCAACAATGGGAATTATCGATGGTGAACCGATTATCGGCATGACTCCTGAAATGATTGAAGAATTTGGCAAGAAAAAAGGAATTGCGAAAGTCTCCAAACGTGATTTCCCTGTTGTTGTTGCTAATAAAGGCTGGGGAGCGACAACTGTTAGCGGAACCATTCTTATGGCGAAAGCAGCAGGCATTGAAGTGTTTGTAACCGGTGGTATTGGCGGGGTACATCGTGGTGCCGAGCATACGATGGACGTTTCGCGTGATTTATATGAAATTGGTGAGAATCCAGTCACTGTCGTTTGTGCAGGCTGTAAAGCAATCTTAGACATCGATAAGACGCTTGAAGTGTTAGAGACACAAGGTGTTACTGTTTTATCTTACAAAGAGAAAGGATTTGCTAATTTCTATTGCCGCAATTCTGGAAAACCAGTGGACGCCGTCTTTAATTCCCCGCTTGAAGCAGCCAATATCATTCATGCAAAACGTGAACTTGGTTTAACAGGCGGTTTATTGATTGCTAATCCAGTTCCAGAAGAATACGCCTTATCTCACGAATACATCGATAAGATCATTGATGATGCCGTTAAAGAATGTGAAGAAAAAGGAATCAAGGGAAAAGATATTACTCCATTCCTTTTAGCAAAAATCGCGGAAGTGACTGGCGGAAAGAGCTTGGACACCAACATTGCCCTTGTTTTAAACAATGCGGAGCTTGGCGCTAAGATTGCCGTTGAATATGCGAATTTGAAAAAATCCGGTGCGAAATAATGACCACAGAGCAAAAATTTAAAATAGCTCTCAAAGAGATGATGCAAACGAAGCCGTTAAGCGACATTAATGTCACGACGCTTTGCGATAAGCTTCATTTGCATCGTCAAACCTTTTATTACCACTACCAGGATATCTATGATTTACTAGCTTCCATCTTCTTAAATGAAGACGTGCCAGGTTTAAGTGATTGCAATACGATTCGTGAGATTTTGGAATGTCTTTTGGCCTATTCTATTAGAAACTTCGATTTCTTGCATTCTACTTACATGTCTGCCGGTTCGGATTTGGTGAGTGATTTTTTCTACAACAAAATTATTACGAGAATGATTTCTTTGTATTCAACCCATCAAAGCATCGGTATTCCGAAAGCGAGTTTTCGTAACGTCGCAAGAAGGTTTGCCATTAATGTTTCTCAAGAGTTTGAATTCGCTTTCAAAAACCAAGATACGAACGCTTTAAAAGTAGAAAGAACTCTGAAAAAATACATCATCTCTGCAACGACGATTTTATATCCTGCTATCGTTTCTTTGTCTAAAGAGGAAAGAAAACGCAGCTTATAAGGAAGAATGCTATGTATTCTCTAAAAAGAAAGACTATAATTACATCGTTCTTTTTTCGAGAAGAATAGCCTTCTATCGTTTCTTTGTAGTGACACACATGTGATGGTCATTACCAGCACAAATCCATAGGAGGATTATTTAAATGAAGAAAAATGAAGCCATGGGATGGTTGGTATACATCCTGATGCTTGCAATCGCCGGGGTTGTCGGATTTGTTATTTTACGTCCGGAATTAAGCTCCGCGACTTTGCCTATGAACTCGATCTTATTCGTCGTGATCGCGGTTGCTGCAGGCATATTGTTATCGGCCAACCTCTTAGAAGTCGGCCATATTATTGGAGCGAAGATTGGGGGATATAAAATTAACAAAGTAAATATCCTTGGAATGCAGTTTCAAAGAAAGGAAGATAACAAATTCCATTTCTCCTTTTCTTTCTCTTTCGATGGTTTAACGGGTGAGACTGTTATCTGCCCAAAGAATCCTGAAAAATCCAACCCAAGACACTATATTTACGCTCCTCTCTTATTCTTATTGCTTGAGGTTATGGCCTGTGCTGCTTTCATGTCTTTAGGCCTTGCACTCAAAAAAAGCGAACCGATGTGGGGATCGTCTTATGTTTTTGGACTTGTTGTTTTAGTTATTGTCGTTCTCGTCAATTTGTACAACATTTTTCCAGCTGCATTAGACAGTAAGAATGACGGATATTTAATGACGATTTTGAACAATAAAACAAATGTTTTAGCCTACAACAATCTCTTGCTCGCTCAAGAGAAAATGTTGCTCGGAAAAGAACTTCCAGAGACTCCTGTTTATCAAGAAGTTACCGATTTCACTAACTCTTTAAATCAAATTTCTATTTATAAAGCACTGGATAAAAAAGACTATGCTAAAGCATTAGAAATTAATGAATATGCCATCGCTTGTAAACAAAAAGTTTCCTCTCGCGTCTATGAAAGTGCTGTTGCACAAAAACTCTCCCTCCATCTTTTAAATGGAAATTTTGAAGAAGCCAAAGAAGAGTACATTAATCTTCCATTAGAGGATAAAAAGTTCATTGCAAACCTTTCTTGCGCCCCTTCTGTGAGAGCTTATTTATTGGTTTCCGGTTTAATTGATGAGAGTGAGACCGAAGCAAAAGACGCTCTTGCTCATGCAGATAAAGCCATTAAAGATTCTGGCGAAGAAAAGAAACATATCGAACTAGAACTTATTAGAGCCTCTCTTGCTAAGGTAGCAAGCGCTCATCCAGATTGGGATTTCAGCGATTATTCTTTTGGGGATAAAACGGAAGAAAAACCTTCTGAGAATGAAGATAAGAAAGAAGACAAATAAAGAACCTAAAATGGATCTAAGGCCCTCACACGAGGGCTTTTTTAACGCCTTTAAATGGATAAGCGTTCTAACTTTGATACTAATAATGTGATCTTTTAGAATAAAGACCTATTAAACAAGGACGTAGATAGAATGCCTTACTAGATAAATAATCCCTTGTGGATGTGGATTCCCGTGTTTATAGAGGTCGTAGAAACCCCACCAAGCCCATTACTTACTCACATAGAAAGAACAAACAAGGGGACTTTGAAGGCCTAAAAATAAGAAAAATATACGTTTTGATTTGTCAAAACTGTTAATAAATACAATTGTAAAAATAGTCAATTTATTAATTATTTATTATGTCATTTATCATCTATTTTAATATTCAAAACGAAGTCTAAAAACACGTATAAAATGACTACGGTTATGACAAGGAAGAAATATTCAATATAAGAACTGGTTTTTGATGAAAATAAAAGGAAGATTAATGTTTCCAAAGAGAACGGTAGAGGTCGCTAGAAAGTAATTTAGAGGCTGTCTTAGTTGGGAAATATTGAGCCATATTCATAACGTCCGAGGCGGATAGGTGCTCTTTTCTACAGTAGTTGGCTAAAAGAGAATAGTTCCTTTTTATTTCAGATAACGGTGTCATGGCTATATAAGATAGGAAAGCGTTTGTGGTCATATTGTATTTATCAATCTTGTAATATGGCTTCCTAAGTGTGAAACGCTTCTCAAACATATAAACGTTCTTTTTCCCGGAGGTGGCCCTATTGGTCATGATTTCAATATGATCTTCTAAAGATATTTTTTTGCCTCTAAGGATGTTTAAAAAGTTTTCCCCGGTATAAAACCCATATATATCAGAGTCCTTAGAAATATAACGGAGTTCGATGGCCTTTAAAGCACTAGGCTCACTTAATCCAGGGATGTAATAGACTCCATAGGAATAACGATTGATCTCTTTCGTTTTCGTCAAGCGGAGAAGCTCTTCTTTGACTGCGGCATCCGACATGTTCTTGTCATGAATATCTGAGAGGAAGAAGAGTTCAGATGGCTTGAATTTCTTTTGTATGTTTATTAATAATTTACTTTGCACAATCGAATTATATCACGAACATAAAAAAAGGTAAAAAGATAACTTAAAAAGAATTTAAAATTAGTATATATCGGATGTTTTTTGATGTATAAAAAATGATTTTGACGAAAAAATTAAGGGTTTCGAATCTTCTAAAATGGTGTTTTCTTTATGAAAAAAGTCATGAAAAAAGTCATGTTTTTAATGAAAAAAAGACCCATTTTTGATGGGTCTAATTATCCGTTTTTAAGGGGTTAATTTTCTCCGCCTACAGACATAGATTTTATCAATGCATCAGAGCATGAGAACCAATGCCAGTCTTTAACGTTATTGTCTATTTTCTTAATGTCGGACATTACTTTCATTAGATTACCTGAGAGGGTTATCAGATCTAATGGCTCAGCAATTTTTCCGTCGCGTATCATAAAGCCTTCTGCTTGGCAGGAGAAGTTTCCGCTCGATTCATCTAGTCCTGTTCCTAGTCCATCAATATCAGTTATGTATATTCCTTCTTTAATGTCCTTGATGATTTCTTCTTTCGTTTGTCTTCCGGGTTTTACCAATATGTTTGTGTAAGAGATTCCGATTTTCCCAAGTGAGGCGGAAGCGTTTCCGGTTGTCTCCCTATTCGCTTTCTTTGCTGTTTCTCTATTGTAGAAATGAGTCAATAAAACACCATGATTGACGATTCGACGATTCTCTCTAGCAACCCCCTCTCCATCGAAGAATGTATAGGAGATACCTTTCTTTAATGGAACTTCGTCAATGGTAAGACATTTTGAGGCAACCTTCTTTCCTTCGTAACCTTGTAGGAAGGAGGATCCTTTTTGAACGGCTATAGCGTTATTTGCACTTAAGAAACAACCAACAAGGGTTGAAAAGACCTCTCTATCAAGGAAAACAGGATATTTTCCTGACTTACAAGACTTTCCACCAAATTTCTTTTTGCACTCTTCAATAATCCCTTGAATGAACTTCGTTTCGTCAAATTCATTTAAATCCATGCCTGAAAAGGAATCTTCTGAGGTTTTGACTTCCTCTCCACGTTTCATAACGATAGAGGCACCAATGCCAAAAGAATTCGTCTTTTTACTTAGCTTAAGGCCGTAAGAGTTGTAAAAACGATAGAAACTCTCTGCTTCCGAATAAATTACTTCACTTACCTCTGAAACCTCTCTATCAGCCTCAAAAAGCTTCTTTTCGATATCTTTGATTAAATCAATCTTCTTTTCGATTGGAGTTTCTTTTAATTCGTTGGAGAAAAATGTTCTCTTCTTGTATTTTGGAGAGCCTGGGAAAATATCAATGCAGTCTTTTCTTTCGGATACTGTAGCAGAATCGATAATTCCCTTGATTAGGAAATCGATAGAGGAGTTATCCATTTTTTCTGTGGCAGTGGATCCGTATTTGCCATCATAGATACCGCTTGCAGAAATAAGCTGAATGTTATCGATTGTGTAAGAATCGATTTCGTGATGAAAAATGGAGATGGTAGTGGATGTGCTTGTACCGATTTGTAGTTGACATGAACTGATACCTGCTTCGCGGGCTTTTTGAAAAAATAAATTGACGTTCATTCTAACTTTCCTCCACGTCCACCGACAGTGATGTTTCTAATACGGATTGTTGGTTGTCCAACGTTGACTGGAATATTTCCCGAAGAGGCTCCGCAAATGCCTTGACCAAGTTTCAAATCGTTTCCAACGCGATCGATGTTCATAAGAACTTCTTTCCCCGATCCAATCAAAGTGCAGCCTTTAACCATCTCACACACCTTGCCATTTCGGATAATGTAAGCTTCAGAGGCAGAGAAGTTGAAATTACCTGTTGTGGTTTCTACTGAACCCCCACCAAAATCAACGACATAAATGCCTAGTTTGGTATCTTTAATTATGTCTTCCGGATTGTCTTTACCAGGAGCGATATAAGTGTTCGACATTCTTGAAGTTGGTTCATATCGGTAACTTTGCCTTCTAGATGTTCCATTTGCTTCCATTCCTAAACGTCTGCCATTTAATTTATCGACGAGGAAGGAAGTGCAAATGCCATCCTTGATTAATTGAATTTTTTGGGTCTTATTGCCTTCGGAGTCTAAATCATTAGAACCCCATTCATTTGGCATAGTTCCATCATCATAAGCAGAAACAAGGGGGCTTGCGATTTGCTTGCCAATCGATTCTGAGAAGACGGAAAGCTTCTTAGCGGTAGCGGCTGCCTCAAGAGAGTGACCACAGGCTTCATGGAAAACAACTCCGCCCCAGCCATTTGCTACGACGACGTCAAATTTTCCTTGAGGGCATTCCTTCGCACTTAAAAGAGCGACTGCTTTCTCGCCAACCTTTTGGGCGAATTCTTTCCAAGAAAGAGCATTTTTAAAGTAATCCCAAGAAGCGCATCGCCCTGGTGCGTAGGAGAAACTTTCAATGTTATTTCCTTCTTTGGCAACAGCAAGCATCGACAAACGACCTCTTTCTTCGTGAGTGATGAAGTGCTTGCCTTTTTCTCCTTCAGCATTCCAGATTTGAATGTTTTTTAAACTGTCGCTAAAAGAAACGATGGTTCGAACGATTCTAGGATCAACATTTTGAATTATTTTAGAAGTCTCACGGCAATAAGATACTTTCTCTGTAATAGGGACGTCTTTAAGATGTTCCGAGATTTTGTTTACCTTTTTGACGTGTACAGTTTCCAAATCTTTCACTTCGATTTTTCTTTTTTCGTTAAAACGTTTGGATAATTTCCGCGCTAAGTCTAAAAGAGATTTGCGGTTGATATTACAAGTGTAGCCATAAACAGATAAGAAGCCGTTTAGAATACGGATGCCGCATCCAAAACCATCTAGGTTGGAGGAAGTTTCGACGGAGCCATTTTCTAATGAAACGCCTTCTGTGATTTTTTCCTCAAGATAAATTTCAGCGTAATCTCCCCCTGTGGATAAAGCTTCGTTTAAGACTTCTATAGCGAGATTTTTCGAAATCATTTGTTTCTCCTAAGTACAGCAATGTTAGCACAATAGAAAACACGTATCTCGATTATTTTTGAGTTTTACTCAAACTTAGTGTATATATTCTTCTATGGACTACTATTCTTTGCTTGAAAACGAAAGAAAATCCTTTTTGGAGAAACAATCTTTATTCACGAAAGAAGATTTGAAATATATTTCGGGGAAGGACTCCTTCAAAGGCAAACTAACCGGGTTCTTAACAAAAAATTATTATCAAAGAGAAAAACTGATTCAAAACGGAGAACTTTTTTACGGCTATGTT
The DNA here is from genome assembly GCA_963630675.1 of Escherichia coli. Taxonomy (GTDB): domain Bacteria; phylum Bacillota_I; class Bacilli_A; order RFN20; family CAG-826; genus UBA4951. Next base: position 15,956 of record CAVGNR010000008.1, on the reverse strand, counting down.
TTTTCTTTTTGGGGACAATCAATCGATGGGGATTCGCCAATGATTTTTTATATTTTGTTTTCTCCAGAAAGAAAAGTCATGGAAAACCCATCTATTTTTAAAGAAATACATGGGAAATTGCAGTTATTTTTAGATAATAAACCACAAAATAAAAAGGAAAAAACTCTTTGGAACCTTCTTAAGAATCCTATGGCAGAAGCACCTTTTGAAGAGATTCCTTTTTCCTTAACCGACAATCATGTCGTTTATTTTTGTAAACTGATGAAGAAGCAAAATTTTGCCATTTCTTTCCATTTGGGTTTAAATTTATTTATCGCCAATCCCACAATATCTAAACAAATATTGTTTCTTCCTGAAAAATATACGACGGAGAATTTTAGGAAATTATATGAAGAGCGAAAACTCATGCTCTAAGGAGGATTCTTATGGCTTCATTAACTTATTTAGGCCACGCGACATTCCGCATTAAAACCAATGAAGGCAAGGTTATTTATATTGATCCTTTTGGTGGGCAACCTTATTACTATAATCAACCTGCCGATTTGGTTCTAATTACTCATGAACATTACGATCATAACGAATTGAAACTCGTTCCTTTAAAAACAGGGGCGAAAGTGATTCGTAGCATTAACGCTTTAAATAATGGCATTTACAAAGAGTTCGATATCGGTGGAATTCTTGTGAAAGCAACCCCAGCCTATAATTCCCATCACGTAAAAGATGAATGTGTTGGGTATCTTATCTCTTTTGATGGTTTAAAGCTTTACCATGCTGGCGATACGGATTTCATTCCAGAAATGAGAGATCTGAATAAAGAAAACATCGACTACGCATTATTGCCGTGTGATGGTACCTATACGATGAATACGGAAGACTTTGATAAAGCCATCGAAGCGATTTGCCCACGTTTTGCCATTCCTATGCACACTCATGTTGGCGTGGATTTTGATGATGAAGTGGTTTCTCATATCTATACGCCTAAGAAACTTGCTCTTCACCCAGGAGAAAAGATTGCCCTTTAATTATGGAAGCAGCTAAAATCATTCGAAAAATAGCCGCCTATCTTTTATTTGTCGCGGCCGCTACATGGTTCTTCTATGAAATGATTCTTTTAATGACGGCCATGTATATAGATCCTGGGGAAGATATGAATGCCTATCTTCTTTCTGCCGTCTTTAAACCAATCATGTATGTGGTTATTTGTTTGGCGGTAATGTTTGTCACTCAGTTTACTTTAAAAGATAAAGACGATCGCTATATTACTTCTTTGACGCTTATCGTTCTTTTTGCGGTTGGCTTAGTGGTTTCTCTTTTCGTTCTAGTAAAGGGAATTACCTCTATACCGAATAATAAGTATTGTCAGGACCCTTCGTTTTTCTATTACGTTATTTTCCCTTTAATTGCCCTTTGTGTTGGAGAGATTTCCTATGGACTTTTCCTTTTCTTTATGGATAAAAAAGAGAAAGAAAAAATTGCAAAAGAACAAAGAGAAAAAGAACTTTCTCCCGATGGTATAAAACTCACAAAAGAAGAAAAATAAGAGGGACGTGTATTAATATTCGTCTATATTTGCTGTTTTTGATAAGACACTACGATAGTCAATAACAACAGTTAAATTAGCAATTTCCGCTTTGCCGCCATCCTGCGGTCTACAAGAGACGATCACGCTTGCAAAAGCCTTGTTCGTTACTCTCTTTACTAAGAACATTCCTTTGCTTGATGCGTTTTCGCTATCGGGTGGAAAATCAATATAGGCCTTGCTTGATTGATCAACGAAATAAGTGAAACTTCTATTGGTCGCATTCTCAGGCAATATTTCTGTTTTAAAAATGTATGGCATATAGCTTTCTTTGCCATTTCCATAATCCGGTTCTTGCATCTCATCATAAACAAGGACCATCGTGGCTTTGCCGTCTGTTTCTTTATATTGGCTGTTATCGCTAGGAAGAATCTTAATGCTATCCATATAAATGATTGGCGTAATGCCTTGTGGTCTTGTGCCAAAGACGGCGACTAAAACGATTGCCAATAAAGAAATAGCAGCTACAAGGATGGACACTAACTTTTTCATAAATTCTCCCCCTTCGCATATACGTAACGGACTTTTTTGTTATAAGCGACGATATTCACCACGAAATAAAGTAAACCGATTAAACACACCTTAAAACTAGACGTGATTTGTACATTGCCAATCCAAACGATTGGATCCTGAGTGAAATAGTAGAAAAGAATGGTCAAAAGGAAGCTTAAAACGAAGGAAAGGATGATGGAACGATTCTCATTGCTAGATAAGAAAGAAACCTCGCCAAAAGGATTTCTGGGATTCGTGAAATCAAGGGAAGCACTATAAAGGAGATGGCCTAAATAGATAAGAAGAATGCCAACACCCAACAAAAGGATCTCAGCGATAAGATTTGTTTTTAATGAAGCGATGATACCAAATGAAACGATTATGGATATGCTTCCTAAAGTGCCTGGGATGATTAACTTACTTGCTAGCAGGATGGAATCTTTGACTGGATAGGTTCTTGCTAACTTAAAAGCGCCACCTTCTTGACTATACATTCTTGCGATTGATCCGTTTGCGCTCAAAACAATAAGCATGGTGATTAATAAGGTGGCAACCTGTACTAAAGAAAGGCCTCTCTTATTTAAATCCATGGCCATAAAGATTTTAGAAACGAGAGCGAGGAGAAGTGGCAAAGAAATGAATATTGTCGTATAGGATGGGGCAATTTCTGAGTCCTTTACATAGAGAAGGAACTCTTTCTTTAATTGAGAAATGAATGGCTTGTTAATATGGCTCTCACTTTCGTGCTTGCTTTGTTTAGGAAGAAGCTCATCATTTCCGCTTGCTAAACGTAAATAAAATGGTGAAGCAAGAGATAACGAAGCAACATACGTAAAAGGAATGCAAGCTATGAAAACAAGCAAAGTCCATAATCCATTAGAACCGATTCCTGAAAGATATTGGAAGGTGTATCCCGTATATCCGCCTAAATAGACCATGGAAGTTTGATAGAAGAAGGAAAGATGATTGATATACCATCTCATTCCATCCTGAATTTTATTGAAATAAGGACCCCAGTTGGTGAAGATGTCGATTTTCTCTGGAATGATGGAAATCAATATGGATACCAAGGTGATTAACAAAGCCAAAACAAGCAAAGTCAAAATGTTTCTTACTAAGGGGTGAGAAATAAGAAAACGTTTTACAAGATACAAAGGGATAGAAATAATCGCGCTAAGAAGAACAAAAACAAGTTCGACGATGATGAAAAGGAAAAAGACAACGAAATACATATATATGGGGTACTTAGAAGCCAAGAAATATCCAATTAAGAATGGAATTTCAATGACTAAGGCTTTGATATACGAATTCAAAAAACAAACGAATAACCTAGCTAAAAACAAGGTGCTTCCATTGGTTGGCAAGGTTAGCAATACTCTGTTATCGTTTGCGAAATATAAATCGTTTGTGACTCTTGATAAAGTAGCAAAAAACGAAAAGAAAAGCAGGATGTTAATCAAGATAGAAGGAACTGCTTCCGGAACGAAAGGCATCAAAGAAAAGATGTTCAACCGTATGCACATATAAAAGAAGAGATAGGATAAAGCACAGGTCCCAACAAAGGCAGCCACTTTCGTAATGATGTTAATAATGGATTTCTTTTTGTTTTTCTTCCAATCCATTGACAGGGAGTTAGCCAACAACATAGACACAAGCACACGAAAGGATTTCCAATTCACTTGGAAAAATTCTTTAATGGAGTTTCTTTTCGCTTGGGTGTTTGTCATATAACCTCCCCTTTGGCTTCTTCTTCAAGCAAGGCTTTTTCTTCTTCCTTGTTGTCACTTGTTAAGATTAAGAATTTCTTTTCAAGCATCTCTCTTTCTTCTGGGTGTTCATCTAAATTAATGGTTTGGATAAGTTCCCCGTGTTTGATGATAATAACCTCATCACAAAGGTTCTTAACAACATCAATGATGTGACTGGAAAAGAAGACGATATTGCCTTTTTTGGCGTGTTCCTTCATGCACTCTTTGATCTGATAGATACTATTTGGGTCTAATCCTGTCATAGGTTCATCTAGGATCCATACTTTTGGATCGTGTATCAACGCGGCAATAATGGTAATTTTCTGCTTCATACCATGGCTATATGTCTTCATTGGTTTATCGTAACGCTCGCTTAATTCGATACGCTTGACCAAATCTTCTTCTCTTTTGATTCTATCTTCCTTAGAAACACCATAAAGATCAGCGATATAGTTGATGTATTGTCTGCCGGTTAAATTCTCATATAGAGCGTAGTTATCTGGGACAAAACCGATGAGCTCTTTTGTTTGTAATGGGTTTTCTACGACATCGTAGCCACAAACATTGATATATCCTTCTTCAAAACCGTGGATACCTACGATGGATTTAATGATGGTGGATTTTCCAGCACCGTTTTTCCCTAAGAAGCCATAGATTTTTCCACCCTCAAGATTCATGGAGAAATCTTTTACGGCATAACTACCTGCTCCATGATATTTCTTTGAGAGATGGGTGACTTTCAAAAAGACTTTGTTTTCTGACATAGGTATGCCTCCTTTTTCTTTGTATAAAAGATACGCTTCATGTCTGCTTATAGATTTTTGCTTGGCAAGAACCAAGATGTTTCTTTCATCGACTATTCTAAAAAGCAACTCATAGACGAACCACATTCCTAGAGCTAAGAAGATATAGACCACATAGTAAGCTATGTCATACATTAAGTGAATAACGTAGGTGTGTCCTTTTAATTCAAAGGAAATGGTCGCATTGAAGATGTTCTCTGCCCATTGCCCTAGTTTATCCGCGACGAAATCACTGTTAATGAAGAAGAAGTCTGATTCCGTGCCATGCGCTGTTAAATAGACGTTAACAAACATCACGAAGGCGAAATAAAGCAAGAAACCAATTTGTGAATAAACGAAGTATTTAATCTTTGGACGTTTATATATTCCTAGCAAAACAATCAATACAGGCATGAAGAAAGCGTGTAAGTGGTTGATATAGAATTCCATTACGTGTGGGGAGAAAAGAGGAAGGCTGCTAGAGAAGTTAGGCATTAATAAAGCCAAGAATGCGCCTAAGACATTAATAAAGAACGTGAAGTAATAAAGCCAATAGTTTTTCCATAAAAGGGTCAATGGCATGGTATACATTGCCGTGCAGCATAAGTGCAGTGGCCAATGAGCAAGATTGGACCAAATATCAAAACGGTTGATGGAAATGTATCCAAAGAATGCGCCTAAGGATATTTGAATTAAGGCGCTGCGTTTTTCCTTTTCGCTTAATGGAGACAATGTTAAGTAATAACAAATAGGCAATAAGAAAGATAAGTATAAGAAACAACGATGTGTGAAGTCGGCAGGCTTATGTGGATTTCCTAAGCCAAAGATAGTTTGTCCAAGAATGTTTGCGGGTGTGTAAGCACTCATTGAAGAAATTAAGAAAGGCAAAGAAAGAGCCAATAAGGACAATATTTGTTTTCTATTACAGGTAAATTTCTCTTTTTCAAAGAAAGAAGAAAAATAATAAAAATCCAAAAATCCTAGCTCAATCCCCATTAAATAGACGCGATAATCCAAAGAATCCCCAACAATTCCTCTTACGCATAAAGAGAAGAAAATGGTGATTAAAATAGCAATAGGCGTGCCAATATATCTTCTTGCTCTAATAGAGGATTCACCCAAATAGAAAGCACATACTAGAGCAAAAACAATCAAAGCTCTCCACCAATCGTTTAATAATGTGGAAACGCTTCTCTCTAGATGAGAAAAAGTGACCAATGAATATAAACCATCCGCAATCAGATCTCCTTGAAGATGAAGATAATCGTAATACTTATACGTGTAGGTATTTCCACTTACGACATAACTTACGTTCCCCTTGAAAAAATAGAATCTTGCAAAGAAAACGATGAAAAGAACAATAGTTGTAAAAGAGAGATATATTTTTAGCCTATTTTCCTTTTCGGCAAGCTTTGCACTCCAATTCGTAAGAAAGGAGAACTTATGACTTTTTGCAACCCTATCTTTCGAAAAGACCTTTAGTAACATAAAGGTAGTGACTAATAAGAACAAACTTAAGCCAAAAGGCAAGAAAGCCATCGCGTATTTAGAATAATCGCCTACAAACAAACCTAAAAGAAGCGCAAGAAAGAAGACGCATAGAGCGCTCAGTACTATGAAAACTTCTTTCTTTTTGCTTTTTAGGAATGACATAAATGAAATGCTTGATTATAAGGTGTGATAATTGCCTAAAACGAGGCCGTAGTTACAAACGCCAAGATATTTATCTGGTTCGGATGGGCCACCTGCTGCCGTAGCATCATTGATGGCGCCAGCTAAAATAGTGGATTTCTTGAACGCATTAGAAGGAGTTGCGGAAACGCCAATAGCGTTGAGTTGTTCATCCGTATATCCTAAAGCATTCAACATGGAATATTTGGTGTTCACTAAAACAGCAGAATCAAAATTGGCGGAAGTTGGAATGATATACGAAGCCTTTCCATCTTCTTCTAAAGCTCTAAAAGCAAGTCCTTGACCGTTTGAGAGTTTGCTAAAGGCTTCGTTGCAGAAAAGATTATTTCCAAAATCGGTTGTTGCGACGGAATCGACGTATGCCAATGCAGTAGCTTGATCGGTTGGGTTGGCTTTGTATTGGAGGGCTTTCTCCCATACTTCGGCAGCACCCTTAAGGGTAGAATAAATAACACTGTTTCCTTTATTTACATTGACGTTAACGCCACCATCGTTTACAGGGAGCTTTAATGCTTCTTCGTTGCCGTTTGGAAGGGAGAACATCCAGAAGTCAAATTTTGGAACAGCGGTTCCTGTGGTCATATCGTTTTTAAGGAAGGATGTGCCTAATTGTTTATTGAAGATGGCATCAAGCGCTTTTAATTGAGAAGCTTTTGTTGAAGCTCCTTCGTATGCGTCAAACCATCCACCAGCACCTTCGGTATAATTCGAGAAGAAAGAATCCTCGTCGATATCTACATTAATGCCTGGGACTTTGCTGATTTTGCTTTGATAATTTGCTGGATTATAAGCAGGAAGTTTGCTGGCCATTGGATTTAAGAAGAAAAGCGGGCCACCAGACTTAATCATTTCTGAGTGTTTCACCTTTAAATCACCATTGTTATAGATATAAACGCCAGCATTAAAACAGTTATAGAAACGGCAATTTTCAATTTCGCCTAAAGCGTTTTGTTTTGAAGTATCATTGGCAATCCATCTGCCTCCACTAATCATGAAAGACATATAAACGCTAGAGCAGTTAACGTTCTTTAATTTCGAAGACACTTCTGTTTTAACAAACATAGGTCCGCCCTTTTTGATTGTGGATTCTGCGCTGACACCCATATTGCCACTAACAATAAGATCGTTTACATTAAAATGACAGTTAGCAGGATTGACTTTTGAGCCATCAAAATCAATGTAGAACATTGTTGCGTGAGAAGAAATCGGCTTGTTTTCAGGCTGTAATGCACCTGTTTGACTATCCGTAAGAATATATGGGAAGGCATTATCCCCTTTGTCGTTAAGCATTAAACGATGGGAATTTCCGTAAACATTAATGTTTCCTTCTTCTAAGAAGGTGTAATTGAATAAACCAATCCAATCGACTAAGGAATTATTCACCCCAGCATTAGTAGGTTTTCTATTTCCTTCTTTCTCACCCCACATATAGAAGGCCGGAACATCGGAGAGGCCAATCGTAACATCGTTTTGGAAAACTAACCCTTTTGCATCAGGAAGACCGTTTGCTGTTTTGTAGGCTTTTAATTTTTCAGTGAAAGTTCCGTCTTGGCCATAAGCCCCACATCCAATGCCATTATCGATAGCAAAGATATCTTTTGGAGTGGAAACGTTATAGGCATCCACAACGTGCATGTCATATTTAATGACTGCATCTTGGTCGGATGAAGAAAGAGTTAAGGTGAAATCTCCAGTGACAGTATTTTTAAATTTGACAACGCCTTTGGATTTCAATTCATTAACGTTTTCTAAATAATCTTCCAACGCAAGCTTGTTAGTGCCTTGTGTGAGTTTGACCTGAACGCCATCAGGGATGGTATCGAGATCGATATTATCTAAAGGATTATTTGGATTGATCGCTTTGATGACAGGAAGCAAATCAACGGCATTGTTATTGCCGATATAGTATTCGCCATCTTCCATTAAGCCTGTTTCTAATTTATCGGCTGCAGTCGAAAGCTTGTTATTGCCTTTTGTGCTAGTGGTGGCGGTGTAGTTTTGATTTGGCATCCAGGAGGTGATTTCGTATTTGATATTCGTAACGTTGTAATTCATGGATGTGCTAAAGGTCTTATCACCTTCCTTGTAAGTAACGGTGAAAACCTTTCCATCGGTCAATTCGCTTGTGTCGATGTCTGTGTAGGTGATTTTATCTTTGTTATCTTTTGCAGCGAGTGTAGAGATGATCTGATCTGCTGCATTTAATGTGTGTATTTTAAGTGTGGAATAGTCCACTTCGCTATTTAAGATGTAGCTTGTTTTGATGCTGCCATCAACGATACGAATTGTGGCGACATTTGTATCTTTGTTATTTTGACAAGAGGCAAGAGATGTCAAAGCTAAACTTGAAAGGCCTAGTAGAAGTGAGATTTTGCTTTTCATATTGTTTTTACTCCTTTATCAAAGACGCATACTTTTTATTCTAAAAAAGTAGTGGTTTCAATTATAACACATAGAAATTTTGTTAAAACAATTTAAAAATGCCGATAAATACTTAATTTTTGTTTAAATGTTAAAAAATAATTAGAACGCATTATTTTTCATTTTGTTAGCAATGGTTCGTCAACTTTTCCTTTGATGTGCACTTTATCTTGCGATTCTACTTTTCTTTGGGTAAGATAATGCGCGTATCTCTCTTAGCTATCATTTTGCGTAGCTAGGCGAAAGGAGTATTGAAAATGAAACAAGGAATCCATCCAACCTACCATCATTGCAAGGTCACTTGCATCAGCTGCGGTGCTACTTTTGAAAGCGGCTCCACGATGGGAGACGAAATCAAAGTCGAAACCTGCTCCAACTGCCACCCATTCTACACTGGCAAGCAAAGAAGCGTTTCTTCTGATGGCCGTATCGACAAGTTCAACAAAAAACTTGAAAAAGCCAACAAGAAATAAGCAGGAAATTCTATTTGAGATGGAGCTCTCCTTTGTGAGGGCTTTTTCTTTACCAAAACACAAAAAGACTTGAGACATGTATGCGTTTTGGAGGCTTATAAGCACTTTTACCATCCCAAGAAGATTGAAGGGATATCTATTTATAATAGATAAAACCCTTGATTTTCTTTTACTTTCACCCAAAAAGACGTATGATAAAAGAAGGGGTATAACGATGAAAACAGCTAAAGAAACAAAAGAAATTAAAACAGCAAAGAAAAAGAAAACAGCTACAAAAGCTAAAAAAGAAGACGACGAACTTTTTGACCCATTAGAGGAAAAAGACCCTGAAGAAGTCGCTGGCATGGAAGCAATCAAGAAAGAATTCTTGGAACGTGCTAAAGAAAATGGTTCCATCAACCAACAAGAAATCTACGATTATATTGATAAGAATCGTCTTGAACTTGAGGACAATGACGTCCAAGAATTGATGGAGTATTTTGCCAAAGAAAATATCAAGATTGTCAATGGCGATGAAGCTCCTGAAGCGAGTGAACCTACCGATGAAGAGCTCATGAGCGAGCCATCTGATGAAGATATGGGTGATGTTGATGAGACTGATCTCGATGATGACTTCCTTAATGTTCAATCTGGCGATGTAAAAGTTAACGACTCCGTTAAGATGTATTTAAAAGACATCGGACAATATCAATTGTTAACGGTGGAAGAAGAACAAAAATTTGCTAAAGCCGTTGTTGATGGCGAAGAAGCAAAAAAGAAACTCCCAGAAGCTCAAGCTAAAGGTGATCAGAAAGAAATTGATCATTTAAATGAGCTTATCGAAGCAGGAAAAGAAGGAAGAGACGCCTTAGTTAATCGTAACCTTCGTCTTGTTATCGCTATCGCTAAGAAATACCTTGGACGTGGCATGCCTTTCCTTGATTTGATTCAAGAAGGTAACCAAGGCTTATTAAAGGCCGTTGAGAAATTCGACTACACCAAAGGCTTTAAATTCTCTACTTATGCTACATGGTGGATTCGTCAAGCCATTACGAGAGCCATTGCCGACCAAGCTAGAACCATCCGTATTCCAGTTCATATGGTGGAAACCATTAACAAGATGACTCGTGTTCAAAGAGCTCTTGTTCAGGAATTAGGAAGAGATCCAACACCGGAAGAAATTTCCGAAAAGATGAATGGTGAATTAACCCCAGCTCAAATCCGTGATGTTCAACGTATCGCTTTGGAACCAGTATCTTTAGATACTCCAATCGGTGAAGAAGATGATTCCAAACTTGGTGATTTCGTTCGTGATGATTCCGAACTTTCTCCAGGTGAATATGCTTCAAAGTCTCTTTTGAAAGAAAGACTCTATCAAGCTATGAGTGAATGTCTTACTGCTCGCGAAGAGAAGGTCTTACGTTTACGTTATGGCCTTGATGATGGACGTCTTAGAACTCTTGAAGAAGTTGGTAAGGAATTTGATGTTACCCGTGAACGTATTCGTCAAATTGAAGCGAAAGCAATTCGTAAGCTTCGTCATCCAACTAGAAGCAAGATGCTAGGGGATTACCGTGATACGGCAATTACCACAGGTCCTAGTAGCACTCACCATCACGAAGACTAATTCTTTAAAACGATAGGGCTCATCTCTATCGTTTTTTATCGATGTAATTTTATTTGCAAGGAGGTTTCATTTGCCATGAGCAAAAAATTCTACATTACTACGCCTATTTATTACCCATCCGCTTCCCCACATCTTGGACACGCCTATTGCACAACCATGGCAGATATTATCGCGAGAGGAAAAAGATTAAGGGGTTTTGATACGTATTTCTTAACCGGCCTTGATGAACATGGCGAGAAGATTCAAGAAAACGCGGAAGCAGCAGGAGTCACCCCACAGGAATTTGTGGATAATGTTGCTAAGAAATTTACTTCTCTTTGGGAGACGATGTGCATTTCTAACGATGATTTCATCCGTACCACCCAACCTCGTCACTATGAGACTGTTGAAAAAATCTTCAGCAAGTTCTTAGAGAACGACGATGTTTATCTATCTTCTTACAAGGGATGGTATTGCGTTCATGAAGAAACCTTCTGGACGGATACGCAAGTAGAAGGGGAAGATCATCTTTGCCCTGATTGCCACCGTCCATGCGAACAAAAGGAAGAACCAGCTTATTTCTTCCGTTGCTCTAAGTACGTTGATGATGTGACGCACATCTTTGATACAGAACCAAAATTCATTACTCCTGTTGGAAGAAAAACGGAAATGATGAATAACTTCATCAAACCTGGCTTGAATGATTTATGCGTTACCCGCACTTCCTTTGACTGGGGAATTCCTGTTAAGGAAGCTCCAGGACATGTTATCTATGTTTGGTTAGATGCCTTAACAAACTACATTACCGCTTTAGGATATTTACAAGACGACGATTCTAAATTCCAAAACTATTGGATGGACCCAAATACAGAAATCGTTCATTTAATTGGTGCAGATATTACTCGTTTCCATACGATTTATTGGCCAATGTTCTTAAAGGCTTTGAACTTACGTCAGCCATCCCGCATCTTCGTCCATGGCTTAATGATGATGAAAGACGGGAAAATGTCCAAATCGAAAGGGAACGCCATCCCAGTTCCTCCACTCGTAGAACGTTTTGGCGTGGATGCTGTCCGTTATTACCTTGCTAGAGAAATTGTCTTTGGACAAGATGGACAATTCACCCCAGAACAATTCGTGGAACGTCTTAATATCGATTTGGCTAATAACTTTGGAAATCTTTTGAATAGAACGGTTTCCATGATTATTAAATATTTCGACGGTGTTATTCCTCCATACAAAGGAGAACTCAATTCTTTGGATAAAGGCTTAAAAGAGATGGCGGAAAAGACCATTAAGTCATACGAAATTTTAAATGATGACTTAAAGGTTACGGAAGCATATGCAGCCGTGATGGATTTGGTTTCTGCTGCCAATAAATACATCGAAGAAAGCGCGCCATGGGTTTTAGCAAAAGATCCTGCAAAGAAAGAGGAGCTTGCTTCTTGTATGTCTCATTTAGCAAACGCCATCTTCTTAGCTGGAAGCTTGCTTTCCCCAATTCTTGTTACTAAGAGCGAAAAACTCTTCGATCAACTTGGTGTCCCTGCATCCATGAGAAACTATGAAACGGCAACTCATTTTGGAAGCTTAGGTGGACAAACAGTAAATAAGGGTGAACAACTCTTCCCACGCTTAGAGGAAGCAAAAGAAGTGGAATTCATTCAAGATTTAATGAAAGCACCTAAAGAAAAAGCAGCCGCATAATTTAAGAAAACACATACATGGGTGCCCTATGTGGCACCCTTTCTAGTTTTAAGAACATAAAAACGAAAGGAGAAAACGATGATTCTGTCTGTAGGCGAAATATTATTAGACGTATACGCCAAAGAAAACTCTTCTTCTTTAGATATGAATGGCAAGATCGGAGGAGCTCCTTTTAATGTTGCAGCCAATATTGCTAGAAATGGTGGAAATGTTTCTTTTTATGGCGCAATTGGGAAAGATGGATTTGGCTCCTTTTTAGCAAAAGAGGCCGAAGCGTATCCTTTTAAGACCTTATTGCTTGATGAAACAGAGTATCCGACAACCTTAGCGTTAGTCTCCTTAAGAAACGGTGAGAGAAGTTTTTCTTTCCTTCGTGGAGCGGATTTTCATCTCTCTGGTAAGAGGTTGGAAGACCTTTCTTTGAAATCCGGAGACATTATTCATGTTGGCTCCTTAATGCTTAACGAAGAAGAAGGCGCGAGGTTCTTTTTGAAAACGAGGGCTTTTGCTAGAAAGAAGGGTGTTTATCTTTCCTTAGATATAAACATACGTCCCACTTTATTTGAAAATCAAAAAGAAGCGAGATATGTATTTGAAGAGGTCTGCTCTTGCGTTGATTTTCTTAAGGCTAGTGAAGAAGACCTTGATTTCTTAGGGATGAGTCCTAAGGAACTTAAGAACCGTTATATGCAGGAAAAGAGTATCCTTTTCGTTTCTCGTTCCTCTAATGGAAGCGATGTTTATATTGGAAACGAGCATTATTCTGTTCCGTCAAAGAAGATAGATGTCCTTGATTCAACAGGTGCAGGGGATGCCTTCTATGGAAGAATCTTATTGAAATTAGATCAATGTTCTGATCCTTATGCTCTTTCTGCTCAAAAATGGAAAGAAATCTTAACGAAAGCCAATGAAGATGGCGCTAACGCTTGCCTCCATCAAGGGGCTTTATAATAAAGAAAGACGATTGTTTATGAAAAAGAAAGACGAACTCCTTCAAAACACTTTCGAAGGAACATGCAACAAATTAACGTATTTAGGTTTAGGAGAAACCAAATACAAGGACGAAGTCATCTATGTCCCTGACTTTTATCCTGGCGAAGAAGGGAAAATCCTTGTTTCTTATAAAAGGAATGGTCAATATTTTGGGAAGCTTCTTTCTCTTAGTAAGCCTTCTAAAGACCGCATTCCATCTGAATGCCCGTATTTTAAACAATGTGGCGGATGTCTTTTCCAAGACTATTCTTACGAAAAAGAAAAAGAGCATAAACGTCTTTTAATCCAAAACCAACTCCATAAAATCACTGGTGTTGATCCTGACGTGAATCCTACAATCGGCATGGAAGAGCCAATGCATTACCGTAATAAGATTCAACTTCATTTTGGTAAGGATAAGAACGGATCTACGGTACTTGGATTCTATAAAGAGGGGACCCATGTAGTATTTCCGGTTAAAAAATGCCTTATTGAAGATAGTAGGGCTTCGGATATATCCAACCAAATATTAGCCCTCGTACGTGATTTAGAAATTCCTCCATATGAAGAAGAAACAGACACAGGAGAATTGAAACATCTTTTAATCCGCACCTCCTATCACGAAAAACAAATCTTATGTGTCTTAGTTACCAAAGATTTGAATTTTACGAACAGAGACAAATTAATCACGATGATTCAAAGATGCTGTCCTCAAATAACCACTCTTGTTCAATCCGTAAACGGCAAGAAAACCAATGTTATTTTAGGAAACAAAGAAGTGGTTCTATATGGCCCTGGCTATATTGAGGATGAATTATGTGATCTTTCTTTTAAAATCTCTGCACGTTCCTTTTATCAAGTGAATCCTGAAATGACGGAAATCCTTTATAAAAAGGCTATGGAACTTGCTGACTTAAAGAAAGAAGACGTGGTTTTAGATGCTTATTCGGGAATTGGTACAATCGGACTTATTGCATCCAAATATGCTCAGAAATCCATTGCAGTAGAAATCATTCCTGAAGCGGTCAAAGATTCCATCGAAAATGCAAAAAGAAACGGAATAAGAAACTTTGAGGCTCATGAAGACGATGCGACATCCTTTATCCAGAAATATGCAAAACTAGGAATGAAGGTAGACGTATTATTTATGGATCCTCCAAGAAAAGGATCCACACCAGAATTCCTTGAGGCAGTTAAAGAACTTCAGCCCCGTAAAGTGCTTTACATAGCCTGTGGCCCCTCCTCTTTAGCAAGAGACTTAAAAGAATTCTTAAATGATTACTCTCTAGATGCCGTTCAACCAATTGATATGTTTCCAAGAACGGCACATGTTGAGACGGTGGTGTTGCTTAGTAAGAAAAACGGCTAAAAATAGCCAAAAATCATAAAAAACTGATGGATTTCCTACTTCTCAAAAAAGCTGGAAATCCTCTTTTTTGTTTCAAAAATCGCCCGAATCCCGGTAAAGCGGTAAAAATAAGGGCTTTACTAGTATGGGGAAACAAATCCACGCTCAAAATGAACACCCATCCTACCTCGTAACGACACGGGAACAGGTGAGGGGTATCTGTACACGATGGAAGGAACAGGTCAAAAAGCCCGTATTTATCGGCATTTTCGGAAATTGGTGGTTTCCTCATTTTTCGCGTTTTTAGGGTACAGCGCAACCACACACCCAACCTGGGAAACCGATTTTTGGTCTAAAAAGAGGCAAAAACAGGGGCATAGTTTGATTGAAAAGCCAAAAAACGATTTTTGAAGTAAAAATAATTGTGGTCGTTTGGATTATTCAACGAATTAAAAATGATTTTTTTGAACTTGAAATGACTTTTACAGGCTTGGTTTTCCTCATCGCACGCTTAATCTTTGTATAACGATACATAGTTTATATTTTATAGGCGGCAAATGTTCTTTATTACTTTGCAAACGCGAATTTTAAAGTTGAGATTTGTCAGTTCTTTGTGTAAGTCTTCCTAACAGCATCAATCGTCATTAACTTATTTTATGGTTCCTTCTGTTTAAACTAGAAGGAATGCCGTCCCAAATTCAGAACTCGAATCCCATCTTTTCCCGTTTGTTAGGTGTCATCATGTTGAGTCATCCTATCCTTCTACGTCCGCATGACTTGATGTATTTTTTTGGTTAAGGCTGTCACCACAATCGTAGCATTGCCCTTTGAGTTGGCAAGAAATCTTCTTTATCTTCCTCTTCAGCTTGTATTTGAACGATTCTATGGCATTGGAAATGCTGACGGATCCTCATATCTGTCCCCGGGAATCAAAGTCAGAGAGGATGTTATCTATCGCTCGATAATGTCACTGTAAAACTTAACATTCGGGATTCCTGAGCGACTTCAACAGGAAGCAAAGGAATAGTCGTTTGGGATTATGACTAAAGCTTGTTTGTCGCTACTGTTGAGAGAGTAAAATAATCCATGCAAGAATTATTTGGAGAGTTGCAAGAATTTTGTGTAATCTGCAAGTCGCATATCCCTTTTCCGTTTCA
>CAVGNR010000007.1:0-122172 GCA_963630675.1 Escherichia coli | reverse complement strand
TGAAACGGAAAAGGGATATGCGACTTGCAGATTACACAAAATTCTTGCAACTCTCAAATGAACATCTACTGCTAATGATGAAATATAGTTTTCATTTCTGCTGATTTAGACGTATTAAAACTTAAGGTGATGCAAAGATCAACGTTTTCTTTTCCCGCTTCCGTCATGTTAGAAATTGTTGTGGAAGAAGAGATACTATTGTCAGATAAAATTAATTTTGTTGTCGTTCCAGAAACATTGTTGTAGGCCGTTGAAAAATTTCCTGACAAATAGCCCTTTCGGATTAAATTCATAAATTGGCTATCATTTGAACCATTCAATAAAGACATCTTTAAATTCGTTTCATTATTAACGATGCAATTGATGGATCTAGCTAAGCTCTGGTTCAAGTCAAATCGATATATAAAAGTAAAAGAATCTCTCAGTTCTCCATTTGAACCAACAAATCCATACTTGCAAATAGCGGCATTTCCTTCCTTGAATTCAAAAAAATGATGTTTTCAGTATCTTCTGCGGTTACTAAAAGGCCAACTTCCACTTGGCTATTATTGCCAATATTCCAGCTGGCGAAGCCGACGCTAACAAGGGAAAGATTACTTATAAAACCCTCTCTCACGAGTCGCGAATCGATCTTTTTTTGTTAATGTCTTTAGATTAATAAAGGAATTTTGCACAAAAAGAAACGATATAAAGACAAGATGTCCATCGTGGGGTTATAAGTTATTTCATTTTTATCAAACACTAGTTTTCTTCTATTTCTTTTTCTAAGATGACTAAGCCTGTTTCTCTAGCACGAACGGCTAGTTGGGTTCTAGAACGAAAACCCGTTTTCATTAACATTTCGGCAACATGGTTCTTAATTACTCCTGGAGAGACAGAGAGTTTCTTAGCAATTTCGATATTGCTATATCCTCCCGTCATAAAACGGAGGATTTCCAGTTCTTTTTCCGTGAATTCTTTGCTGGAAGAAAGACCTATTTGAACAGGAAGGGTTTCTTTCGGATAGATTCTTTCTCCTTGCATGACTTTTTCCATAATGGGAAGAATGCCTTCCTTACTTTCTTTATACCAAAATCCTTCCACCCCTATCTCTTTAGCACGGCGAATATAGGAACATTCGGGCATGGAAGTCACGATAATGATTTTGATTTTAGGGAATTTGGATTTGATGAGTTTAGCCGCTTCAAGTCCACTTTCGCCATTTTCTGTGACCACGTCCATTAAAATCAAATCAATAGGCTTTGAGTAACAAACAATATCCGCTACAGAAGCGTTCTCGATAGCCATTTCCAAATGAAAATCCTCCGAGGATTCAATGTAATGAGAAAAAAGAGCTTTGGGCATTTGTTGATCTTCGACAAGTAAAACGGAATATTTCTTTTCTTTCATAAAATAATCCTCAAAAGAAAGGTGTCTTTGCTAACAATTTCCATCTTGCCTAGATTTTCTTCCACAAGTTTTCGTAAAGAGGAAAGCCCTCCACCTTCTAGAATCTCTTTTTTAGGCAAGATACCATCGTTTCTGATTTCTATTATATCGTGTAGGTTCTCCTTTTTTAATGTCACAAATAGAGTTTTTGCTTGCGCATGTTTTACGGCATTCGTAAGACTTTCGTGAATTGCCTGGAGAAGGATTTTCTCTTCTTGGCTGTCTTTTTCAAATTTTTCCCCTTGAAAAATAATCTCGATTCCGATTCGTTTGGCCGTTTCTTCAAGCACCTGAAGTCCATCTTTCTTTTCTTCTTTTTCGCTTGTTAAAAAATCGTCGATTCCTTTTTCCCAAAGAAGAAGGAGCTCCTCTTTCTCAGAATGGCTTAGGTTTTGTTTCATCTTTTCCTTCGTGATTAATAAGAGCTTCCCTAAATTCCCATGGATATGAATCTTTGTCTCAAGGATTTCTCTTTCAGTGATAAGTTCTTTCGCATTCTTCTCATAAGAAAGAAGACGTTTCTGCAAGCGTTGCAATTCCTTTGTTTTCTTTTCTAATTCTTTTGTTAGTTCATAGGTCTTTGTGATATCGCTTTCGTCGATTTCATGGATGTTTTTCTTTCCTATTTGGTGAAGATAATGACGGAAAGAAAGGACTCTGTCATCTTTTTGAAGGATGACTTCCTGAGGGGAAATAGAAAGATAGGTCACATCCGGAATTTCTTTCTTTTCCAGGCGTTCATAGAATGTAGAACCGTTTAATAACGCTTCCTTGTCTAACAAGAAAGACGCGTCATCCATCTCCATATTCGAAAGACGAATCAAACCGTTATCCTCATAAAAACATATGCCCATCGGTAAGGTATCGAAGCTTTCTTTAATCGATAGAGGCGAGAGATTCTTTTTTCTCCAAAAGAAGAAATAAACGAATTCCATGATCAAAAGAAGGAATAAGAACATTACAAATAGGAAAAACACCCATAAAGGCAATTTCAAGAAAGAATAGGAAGGTTCGAATACCTCTTCTTCCATTTGATAAAGGTAACTTCCTCGCATACTAAGGAAAACCAAGATAAAGGAAAAGATGAGCGAGATAGAAGAAAGAGTAATAAGCCCTGCTTTCTTACAAAATAGAATACTAAGGAAAATAGAGAGGATAGAAAGAAATAAAGCGAGGATGAAAAGAATGACAATAATTTGTTGAACATAGAAAGGGGAAGAAAGAAAACTCATACACGTCCCCCCTCTTTTAAAGAAAATGACAAAGTGAAATATATGCCATCCCCTTCTTTTTGAATGCTCGCATTCGGGAATTCTTTAGAAAGAGAAGGGAACGTATCCATTTTCCCATCCATTTCTAGAGAAAAAAGAAGGATGTCCCCCTCCTTTTTTAAGGAAACGAAAAGAGAGGAAGGCATATCTTCTAAAGAAAAAAGACAAGTTTCAAAGAAATCATAAAGCAGGCATACTTTCTCGCTCAGAAACTCTCCTTTTATTGAGGAATCATAATGACAATCGATATTCAATAAAGAGAGATAGGTGAAGGACTCTTGAAGGGAGAAAAAGAATTCTTGGATATTCATCATGGAAGCCTTCTTAGAGATTAAAAGAAGATTATTCCTTCTTTTTAAGTAAGCCATCTTGACGCATGCAAGATGCATCTCTTTTTGAAACGTTAAAGAATCCTCCTCTTTTTTAGCAAGAGAAAGGATTTCCTGTATTTTATTCAATTCTTCTTGGCTATTTCTTTCGATTTCCGAATAAAGTTTGTTTTCTTCTTCGAGGTGAAGTTTCTTTTCTTTTAATTTATTTTCATAAATGAGAAGTTCGTTCTTTTCATGAAGAGATTCGTTTGTTTCCTCAAGAAGACGGTTCATCTCATGAATCTTTGAAAGGTTCTCTTTCCAAAAGACATATCCTCCATGGATTCTTTTAGAGGATAAACGGATATCTTTGGTGATTAATATGGGAGAGAGGCTTGCTTTACGAATGCTTTCCTTATCTATTTCCACATTCTTCTTAGAACAATATTTCTCTTGAAAAGATTCATCCACGATAAAAGGAGAACATTCTGAAATATGAAAATATTCCGCATAGAAAAGATTCGTTGGAATTAGACCGATGGAAATTGCGCTTTCGATAAGAACAATGCAAGTGAAACAAAGAAGTTCTGGCACTTTGAAGAAAGAAACATCCAAAAGAAAGGCCGTCATGGAAAAGAGAATGCAGAAAAGAAGGCAAAAGAAAGGAAGCCATATTCTTTTTCTACATGCGGAAACCTTGCATTTTAGGAAAAGAGTTAAAAGAGCAAGCAAAGTAACAAGAAACTCCCAAGCAAGAGCTAAATAAAAGACAACCCCATGGGTATAGTTCATCTTTTCGTTAGCAAAATAAAAGGAGAAGGCCCAATTATGAAAATCATTCGTATAAATGAGAAGGACGAGCAAAATAGCGGGCAAATAAAGAAGATAGAAATAATTCTTAAGAGGTCTTCTTTCTAAACTAAGGGCCACACATAGTAACGTCGGAGGAATAAAACACTGAGGAACGTAGTAGGAATACCACATATATCGGTTCAATGCATCCATGCTAGAGGTTAAGCCGTATTTCACCATCCTCACAAAAAGAAAGAAAACAATCAGGGCATCCATAAAAAGAAAGAAAAACTTAAGATCTTTACGAACCATCCTTAGAAGCAAAGAAACACCCCACCCTATCGCTAAAAAGATAAGGATGAAATGGGCCAAAAGAGCGAATAAAACGTGATAGAACTCACTAAGGTAAGAATCAAAGGCTTGAAAGATACCTGCTAAAAGGAAAAGAAAAAGGGAAAAAGAATAAACGATAAGCGTCTTCTTTGAAAGGAGTTTATTCATCTTTTTCCACCCTGAATTTCTAAAGGAAGTATACCATAAAGTCTTTTTAAAGAAAAAAGCGTCAACTGAGCGGAGCCTCCCCTCGAACATAGGGATTAAGAGATAAGACGGCTAGATGTTTCCTACAAAGTAAAAAAATCTATTCGAAATTTTCCAAAGTCTTTGGTTTTTTTCGACTAGATTATCTTTTTAAAGTGATTTTTGTACAAAAGAAAAACCATTGTAATCGTATGGATGACGAATCAATGGTTTTAAAATGAATGAAAATTATGAGCGGATTCCGTTAGCGTTCCAGATTTGATTGGCGTATTCAGGATGATCGACGAAGGGATTACGGCCATATCCTTTCGAAGCAAGATAGTTATTGATTTGTTTTTCCATAGCCGTGACAGGATATTTGGCATTCCATTCAAGGAGTTCTTTTAAAGTGCCCATGGTATGTTCATCTTGATCATCGCTTGGGTTATTTGAAAGTTCCAATGGCTTCGTACCTTTGCTACTTCCGCCTGTGCCACATGTTCCAAAATATGCTGTTGCAGTATAGAACATAATACGCGCAGATTCTCCTCTCGCTCCTTCATATCCATAAGAGGCAGGATCCCAAGCTCCACCTTTGGTGCCATAGAAAGAATTTCCACGTCCAGAATTCTCAGTTGATAAGGTTGGACGAATAATGAAAGGGTCTGCCGCAGGACCGCTTTTCTTTCCACACCCACGGGAATTTGGCCAGGTATGTTCACGGTTAACCCCACTAGAAGATTTCTCTAAAATGTAAGCTCCATTTCCACTTACACCTTCTGTTACATTCGTAGCAGCATGATAGAAAGGGACATAGGTATTAGAGCCTGCTGGATAGGTAGCGGCTTCCTTACCAATTTCTAAACATGCAGAATAACTTGTCGTTTTTGTTTTGTAATTCTTGATAAGTTTTTGCAAAGAAGCGCGGAAAGTATTCCCATAAGTGCTAAAGTCTAAGCCTTTCCAGCCACTATCGTCTGTGGTTGTCCCAAAAGAAGAGTTTCCAGAAGAGGAAGAATTTCCTTGCTCAATAGAGATTTTATCTGGGGTATAAAAATAGACATATGCATTAGCTTTATATTGCGCGGATGCACCACAGAAAGAACCATTATAGTATTGCAAATAGACATCTTTGGAAGAAAGAGCTTGGGATTTCCCAGTGGAATCTATACTGACTTTCCAATCCGTTCCTTCTTTTCCAGAACCGTAGCCAATGCTGTAATGCGTCCCATCAACGTAGCTATAAAGATCTTTCCCATCTAAGCTAAATTTGAAGGAATCCCCCACTTTGCTTAATTCCCAAACGGCTGTGTCGGTAATCTTTTGAATATCTTTGTGAGCATTGACTTCCGTTAAGGTTTCTCCAACAAGATACCATGGAAGGGTTGGAGATTTAGCCGATGATGTTAAACCATAAAGGGTGCTTCCACTATAAGCGCCAATAACGACTTTTTTGGCATTGGATAACTCTTCTAAGCTCGTAATTAAACGATATCCATCAACAAGATTAGAATTTTCTTCGTTGCTAGAAGAAGTTTCGTTGTTAGACGAAAGAATTTCCGAGCCTCCATTATTATTAGAAGAAGAATTGTTCGTGCAAGATACGGAAGCGATTCCTAAAAGAGATAGAACAAGTAAGGCGCCCGTTTTTTTGAATTTCGTCATAGTCTATTTTCCTTATATTAACCAAGAAAGTCCTTGGTAAGATAGAATACCCCAATTACAGGATTACTGGAAGAGCCTTTATCCTTCAAAGCAAGCATTCTTGGGGTTTTCTTAGAGTTAGAAACATAATCGGCATTCTTAGCGTTACGAACATCTTTTCAAGGCACTTAAATAAAAGATGTCATAAAGTTTCTTTTTATTCCTCTCTTTCTAGAAATTTTATAGACAGACTTTATGGGTGTTTTTAGACAGTATTTCAAGAATGGAATTAGGATCACCTACAACGGCTTGTCCATTCTTTGATTGATATAGACTCAAAAGAAGAAATTCCCCATATTTTAAGGAGTATTCCAATATGTCATCATTTGTCATTTTGAAATATTTTTTCTTCAAAAAATCATGAACGATATATTCTCCTGTCAAATGAAGGTCAGAAAGTCGAAATGTTGTTTTTTGAATTCCTTCTGGATTCACGCCAATAGAGAGAAAAGCATATTTATGGTTAAAATCGTTGAAGCATTTAATCGGAGAGTCATTTAACTTATACATTACGTCATAGGTGGGGCGTAAATTTCTTCTCATTCTTAGAATTTTCCCATCCGTATATAGCATATCTATGATGTCTTTTTTAATCTTTTCGGGTTCGTCTGTAACATAGATAGGCCCACCGGATAGCATACGAACAATCGCGTTTATCTCAGGGAATGAACGGTTCGTTAAGAACATATCGTAATCAAGAAAAGCCGTTTTAGAATGGTAGAGAGAGTTATAGATATTTTCCATTAGAAAACGTTTTAAATCTTTTGGGTTATCAGGGGCGTAGTCTCCACTATTTCTTTCTAAGCCAAGACTCGTATTATTCATGATGTCGAAATCCATTTCCATGCAATTGATGAGGTTGTTGCCAAAATGTTTTTCAACTGCTTTTTCTAACGCTTTTTTCAAATGGTTCAAGGAAGAAAGGTATTCTAATTCTTTTCCTTTTTCATGATCTTTGAAGAAAGAAAAGAAATACCCAGATTGGTTATCCACTTTTACAAAGTCAACGCCCGAATCTTTTAAATAACGATACCAGGCATCATAGAATTTAAAGGCCTCTTCATAATCGAGGCTTACGAAAGAGTTCCCTTCTTCGTTCTCATAGAAAGAAAAATCCGGGAAATTCTCTTTTCTGACGCCATTCCAATAACCATTTAAGGAATGCCAAGCTCCAACGTGCTTGATTCCGTATTTCTTTTTAACGTTAGTAATGAATTCTTTCAAACCATGAGGGAATTTCCTGGAATCTTCCTTGAAAGAAAGCAAATGATAATTGTTATCCACTTCACTCCAACCATCATCTAGCAAAAGGAAATCGAGATGGATTCCTTTATTTGAAAAATCATCCAATAGAGCACATATCTTTTCTTCATTAAAATCACGATAAAAGGCATTCCATGTTGCATAACCTAGGCCGTTAAGACTTTTTGGAAATGCTTTTTCTTTGACATTAGGTGAGAGTAAAAGTCCTCTCTTTCTTAACGAGGATAATAGATTCTTGTAAGAGGAATCGAAGCTTTTCCCTTTTGAAATGATAACGATATCCTTGATTTGTTCCACGTTTTGATTAAAGAAATCGATTTGTAACCCTCCCTTTCCAAAAACAGAGTGAATAGAATCGTTCGATAAACTAAACACGGAATAATAAGAACGGTCAAAGAAATCAAAGAGCCTTGTATTGTCGTTAAAGTCTTGATTGTTTCTTAAAAAATAAGGTGTCGTCCAAAATGGCGTGTCGTTGTTAAAGGTTAAATAGTCTCTTTCTTTTAACGAAAAGAGGATACGCATAGAAAGAAGGTTACAAGTTAGATTTGTAGCAATGGTCAAATGATAAGAAATATAGCTAGTCCCTTTGTCTTCATTCACAAAAAACTCTAAGAGAAATTGATTTTCCTTATCTTTAAAGATGATTTTTTCTTTTGTTTCTTCATGGTTAAGAAGGATTGTTGCAGTTTGATTTGCACATGTATTTTTCAAAGAGAGCTCCACTTTTGAAGCCTTTAAAAGACGCGTCAGTTGTTGTTTCATCGTTTCGTTCCTATATTTTAATCCTTATGACACTCTCTTCTTGGAGAGAGATATCAACATGGAAAAGAATGGCATCGCTGCCCATAAATCCATCCATGTCGTTAAATGGATAGTATCTTCCGTCTTTCTTGATGATTTCGAAGGGAAGTTCTTTCTTCTTATAAAGAATCTTTTTCACGTCTTTATCTAAGAGAGATTTAAATATTTTGAAAGTAATATGTCTTTCTTTTCCTACTTTGTCCCCTTTAAAGTCACCTTTTGCTCTGGATATTTTTATCACGTATTCATCCGTTTTCTTATCAAAACGGCTAGAAAAACGAGTAATGCGGTATTGGCCATATTGATAAGCAACACTATGACCATCATCCTCATAGAGATAGTCTTCAAAATTGTTCGTTTTAGAAGGATAGTATTCAAAAATCATATCGTCCCATTTTTCTTCATCAATATGTTGTGCCCCCTTCAATAAAGGAATAAGGGAGCCTTCTTTAACAAAAAGAGGGAGTTCTTTAAAGTCAGACAAAATGGTGACCTTGCTTTTGTTTGGGAAGAGATCGCCTGAATAGACGCTAACCCATTCGTCATCCGGGAGATAGGCTTCAATACGTGAGTTATCAATGTCCTTTTTCTTATATTCTAAGAAGAGGTTTGCCTCCCATTCTTTCTGGTAATAATAGATATCCACTTTGTATTCTATATTTTGTTTCAAAGTCTTGATAAATTGGGAAGGATGCCCATTTTCAGAAAGATCTTCAAAGACTTTTTTGTCATCGATAAATACTCGAATTCCATCATCGTTTCGGAGATATAAGTCGAACGTCTCTTTTGGCTTGATGTAAAAAGAGAAAACGGCACTGAAGTTTTTGTCCCCAACAATAGAACTATATTTTTGATCATTCCCAAGTCGGAACTTCAATTCCTCCAATTCTTCTTCAAAAATTGGCTTACCCTCCCAGGAAATCCCACGATAAAATTTAGCTTTGATTTTCCCTAAAAGATGTTTTTTTGGCAAAGGAAGGATGTCTGTTTCATAAAATGGTGCGACCAAAATAGATTTAGAAAGCATAAACTCTAAATCACAATGAAGAGCGTCTTCATCTTTCGGATAATGGAAAGCAAGAGGTTTGCAAATGGGCATTCCATAACGATAAGATTCGTATGCGCTTTTGTAGAATAAAGGCAATAAATGATATCTCATCTCCGTGTATTTTCGGAAGAAAGACACCGTCTCTTCATCATAATTCCAAGGTTCATGATAACGGAAAAGGCCTTTGATGGAATGAATTCTGAAGATGGGAGAGAAAGCTCCTAATTCAATCCAGCGAAGATAGTCTTCTTTTGTAGGCTCTTCATAATATCCCCCACAATCAAAATTCGTGTAAGGGTTGAGATTTTTTCCCGCTTTAAAAAAACAATAAAGTTGGTCTCTTAAAGAAGAAAGAGAGGAATGAATATCCCCTGTCCATTGAACAGAATATCGGTGTGAAGCAATATCTTTGATGCTTAGATACGTTCCGCTAAAAATTTCTGGAACATTTCCCATAATAACAGGTCTTCTAGCGAATTCTTTGGAAGAAGCTTTATCTTCATAAAAATTCTTGGTGATATCATGATAAGCCATTAATCCTAAGGATTCCCAAGTTATGTTATCGCTTGGGCTAATTAGATGCGTATGCCAGTTACGGTCATACCACCAAGTATCTAACCCCATTTCTAAAAACCTCGTGAGATTCTCCTCACGGAAAAGAATCTCTTTCTTGCTTAGAATCATTTCTTTTTTATCAAGGGGTTCCGGATGATCGTTAAAGATAATTTCAACCCCGGAATTATGTGCTTCTGCAAAGAATTTTTCTAAATCGGGGAAACATTTATCATTCACATCGTATCCAATGCCTTGTGTTAAAGCGTTTCTCCAATCGCTATCAATGACGAAATTATCCAAAGGAATCCGATATTCTTCGAATTTATGGATACATTCCAATGCACTTTTATCCGTATATTCATAATATTTTGAATCCCATAGCCCAAAATTCTTTAAACGAATCATTTCCGCTCCGCCAGAAATATTCACCAGGGCTTTTCTTAGAACAAACGGATTCTTTTTTGCAAGAATGCAATAGACATCCTCCACGTTTTCTTGCACGAGATACTCTTCTTTCGCTTTGCTAGAATAGTTTTTCTCCGGAAGAATGATTCTAGGGTTATCGAAAGAGAAATAAATATAAGGAGTCTTATCCAGTTCAGGTAATTCTCCTGTATTGAGGCCATTATGGATTTTAAAAGATTCTTTATTTGTTATGATTTGAATTTCCTCGATGCTTTTCATATTTTTAGGAAAAACAAAAGTGACGTTTAAATAACAAATAAAGAAACTCGTTTGATTTTCTTCCAAAGTAAAATCCAGTCTTTTCATATCTTTTTTATGATTGAAAAAATAGGTGTTGCCATCATAAAAACGGCCATCTTTAGCCCGTTCGATATGAATGATTTTTGGAAAGATTTCCACTCTAAAAAGATGATTGATAACTGCTTCTTCCATATTTTATCCCCTTCTCTAAAACGTAAGAATACGAAGAATATTTTTGAAAAGAGGGGGCTAGTAAACTAACCCCACTTCCTTGTTATTTTACGTTATCTGGTTTCTCTTCAAGTTTGAGATCGTAATCGGCTAAATGAGGCATTTTGAAGCCGTTCTTTTTATAAGTTTCGTAGTCAAATGCTTCAAGCTCATCGATAGCGAGTTTATGGAATTCATAGAAGTTATGCCACCAAGTTTGCTCACTTCCTAAACTGGCATTTAAATAAGCGTCAGCAATATCGCAACCCATCGCAGGTGCAACATAGAAAGCACCCATTGCTAGGACGTTAACGCCATTTCCCGTGATGGCTCTTAAAGCGGCAGGAACCGATTCTACAACGCCAGCGTGAACATGAGGGCACTTACTTGCAGCAATATGGATTCCCATACCGGTGCCGCAGAAAAGGAGAGCTCTTTCGTATTCTCCTTCCGCAATCTTTGCACCAACTCTTAAGCCAACGCGGTGGAACATATTTTCGGTGTTATTATCGTTAGGATCTGTGACGCCTAAATCTTCAATTTTCCAGCCTTTTTTTCTCAAATGAGCACAAACCGCTTCTTTGAGTGGGTAGCCAGCGAAGTCTGCTCCTACCACTAAGTATTTGTCTTTTACCGTTTTCATTTCTTTTTTCTCCTTTCAAACTGTAAAAAGCGAATTTATATTTCTTCTTTCATTGAAGAAGATTAGAACCATTTTGATTTTCGAAAACGTGAGAGAACATATATTTCCCACCTTTAAGGTAATATGTTTTTTCTTGAAGGATGACTTTGGCGTTGCAACCATCTGGAATTTCGATTTCATATATCGTAGCATCATCTTGAAAATACCATCTAACAGAAAGAAGACCTTTTTTCGTTAAGTATTTCAAGTCCAGGTGGCCTAAACGTTTATCTACATGAGGTTTGATAATAATTTCCTCATAGTTTGCTTTCAAGATGTGGATACCCGCCGCTTCATTAAAAATCCAATCAAAGACGGCTCCATAGGAATAATGGTTAAAGGAATTCATGAAAGGATCCCAAAGTTTTCCTTCATCGTTAATGCCATCCCAATGTTCCCAAACGGTTGTAGCACCTTTATTCACAGAATATAGCCAAGACGGTTTCTTTTCCTGAAGGAGGAGGTTATAAGCAATATCGCTTCGACCATTTTCGCTTAAAGCATGCAAAATATACGGTGTTCCTAAGAAACCTGTCGTCATCCTCATACCGTTTTCTTGAATGAGTTCCACTAGAGCATTCGTTAGTTTTTCTTCGTCTTCTTTTTTTGCTAGATGGAAATAAAGAATGAGAGAAATAGCCGCCTGAGTGAAATTGGTTGATTTCTCCGGGCAAGAGGCTTCCAAAGCTTTTTTGCCTGTTGGAAGTCCATCTTTGAGATAGGCATTTCGGAATTCTTTTAAAATATTTTCATAAAGAGACTCGTATTCCGTTACATCTTCTTCTAATTCTTTCCCGGCTTTGATAAGAAGACTTACGGAATAGGCATAGAAGGCGCTTGCAACGAGATAGATATTTGTTGCCCCAAACAAAGATTGATATGGGCTATCCATCCCTAACCAATCTCCAAAATGAAAGCCAGAATCGAATAAATATGGATTATCACCAGTATTTTTGATGTAATTGACCCATTTTTTCATCATCGAAAAATTATCTCGGAGAAGTTCTTTATCCCCATAGGCCATATAGACCTCATAAGGAAGGATCGTCGAAGCATCCGCCCAACCGCTAGAGATTTCCACTTCATGGCCTGGAATTGTTGGGCAGACTCCTTCTAAGGATCCGTCTTCTTTTTGATCTAAGCTAAGATCATGTAGCCATTTTTTGAAAAAGTTATGGCAATCAAAGTTGATGCAGGCCGTACGAGCAAAAACTTGAGCGTCTCCTAACCAACCCAAACGTTCATCGCGTTGAGGGCAGTCCGTTGGAACGTCGATGTAATTGCTTAATTGACCATATATGATGTTGTGATATAGCTGATTGATTTTTTCGTTTCCTGAATCGAAATAACACGTTCTTTTTAAAGAAGAATGAATCATTCTTCCTTTAAGAGAATCGACATGAAAATGGGAAGGCATATCAATGAGTTTGATGTAACGTAGCCCCTCAAAGCTAAACAAAGGGGAAATATGATTGATTCCTTTTCTTAAAGAATAGGAGAAAAAGGATTTTGCCTTTCGATAGTTTTCGTTATAGAAGTTCCCATCTTTGTCTAGAATCTCCGCAGGAACAAATGATATTTTCTCGTTTCCTTTGGAAATGATGTCTATTTCGATATTGCCGGCAAAATTCTGGCCGAAGTCGACAATCCGGTTCCCTTTGGAATCTTGAAATATCTTGCGAGGAAAAATCGTCTCCCCCTTGATTACGTCTTCTCCTTCTTGGGGAATAACTGGAATATGACACTCCTTCGTAAGAGCCTTGCCTAGGTATTCCTCTTTTTTGTTTAAGTCCCAGACTTCGCCATTATAAATATCGCTATAAAGGATATAAGAGGAATAGACATCCCAGCTTTCATCGGTAAGAATTTGAATTCTCTCGCCATTTTCAAGTTCTATATCCAAACGAGCCCTAAGCAAAGGATAAGGAGAATATGGATGCTTGCTCCAACCAAATAAGTCACTTGAAGCCCATCCTTTTGCTAAGAAAATAGCAATGAAGTTCTTTCCTTTTTTTAAAAGTTTTGTAACCTCAAATGCTTGTTCTTGTACTCGCTTGGTATAGTCTGTCCAACCAGGCATGAAAAGATTTTCCGTTACGTTATCGTAGTTTAAAATCGGATGATAAAAACCCAATGAAGTGATTTTTAGGACCGCTTTTTTTACGAACGTTGGCAAACGAAATTCCTTTTTAAATAAAGGGACGTCTGTCTTTTCATCCAGATATGTTATCCATTTCTCCTCAATCATATGGCTCCTATATTATTTGATTAGTTTTGTTGATATTTCATCGAATAAATGTAAGAAAGGAAGGTTGAAGGCGAACTCAATTTCATCACCGATCTGAATATTGTCATTGCCTTGTGTTTTAGCGATTACCTCTTTCGCACCAATGTTGAAATGCACGTAATATTCATGTCCAAGAAGTTCGCTCACTGTGACACTTTCCTTAAATGGAGCGGAGAGAACGTGTTTCGAGGTCTTATCCTCCACTCTCACAATATCTTCTGGTCGGATACCCATCTTTAAAACGTGTTTCTTGGTTTTTAGAATGTCTTCGTAGGAAGCTAAAGTCTTTTCCAATTTGCGAAGTTCAAGGGTATTGAATTCATAATGGCTTTGGTCATTCAGAATCTCGTCTTTGTTCTTTTTGACTTTCTTTTCGGCTAAGTTCTTTTGATATTCTTCGTAAGCGTGTATCTCTAGTTTTACCTTGTCGATTTTCTTTTCTGTCTCAACGATGGCGTTCATATAGAATTCATCATGGGCTTTAACGTATTCTTTCGAAAGCTTGAGTTTATATTTATCGCTTACCATCAATGTTCCCTTATCATAGGTAACATCGAAGATATTCATTGCCGGAGAGCCAATGAAAGAGGCAACGAAGATGTTGGCAGGATGGTTATAGATTTCTTTTGGCTCACCGATTTGTTGAATATGCCCTTTAGACATGACAACAATTCTTGTGGCCATTGTCATTGCTTCGGTTTGATCGTGTGTAACGTAGATTGTCGTCGTTCCTAAACGATTATGAAGTTTGACGATTTCCGATCTCATCTGGACACGGAGTTTTGCGTCGAGATTTGAAAGAGGCTCATCCATTAAGAAAAGTTTTGAATTACGGACGATGGCTCTTCCTAAGGCAACACGTTGGCATTGTCCACCGGAAAGAGCGTTTGGCTTTCTATCTAAGTATTCACCTAAATCAAGGATTTTTGCGGCATTTTCTACCGTTTGACGAATTTCACGCTTGGAAAGATGCTTATTTTTATAGATTGGGACCTCTGTTTTTTCGTAATAGTTTAAAGAATTCGTGGTCCTCTCTAAACTTTCGCGAGCCATCTTGAGTTTCTTGTTATTTTCTTCGATAAGATGTTTGCAAGTTTCCGCTTCTAAAGTGTTACCTTCAGATTTTTTAACGAGTTTCTCATTTTCTTTTTCAAAGCGTTTGACCATCTTTGTGTAATAGGCGATATCTCTCTTGATTTTACGAATGGAAGAATGATCGATGCCTAAAACAGCTTGATTGCCAATTTCTTTGAGTTTCTCGTTTTCAACTTCTACGACTTTTTCGATAGCGTCGTATTCCTCTTGTTTTGCGGATATTTTATCTTTTAAGGAATCATCGTCGTTTTTCGCGGCTGCTTTCTTCAAAAGGCTTAAATCGTCTCTTAATTTATAAAGCTCTTTTTCTTTCTTTACGACGATACGAAGCTGTTCGTTGTATTTCTTTTTATCAATCTTTAATGTAGGGACTTTTCTTATCTTTAAGCCAAATGCCAAATTATCAAAAACATCATAGTGAGGGTATAAAGCGTAGGATTGGAAAACCATAGCGATATCTCTATCTTTTGGTTGGAGATCATTCGCATACATTCCATTAATAAAGAGATCACCATAAGTAATGTCTTCAAGACCGGCGATCATACGGAGGGTTGTGGATTTACCACACCCAGATGGGCCAACAAAGACGATAAATTCTTTTGGTTTGATGTCCAAATTGAAATCATAGACGGCTTGAACGTGGTTATCATAGATTTTGTTAATGTTATGCAAAGAAACGAAATAGCCTTTAGGAGGAATTTTATCCTGTTTGGAGAATTCATATTCTTTTTTAAGAATTTGTTGATGGATTCTCTTTCTTTCACGGTTTTCTATTTTTTCTTCCTTACTTTGTTTTTTGAAAATAGCCATAATAATCTCCTTTATGTTATTTGATTTCTTGGCAAAGGATATTGCCGATAGAAGTTGCTTCAGAAGGTCCAACGATGACCTTTTTATTCGTTAATTCCTCTGTTAGCTTATTGAGGAATTGATTTTTTGAACCCCCTCCAAAAATCACGATGCTATCGTATTTTTGATGCGTTAACATTTCGATTTCTTCAATGGATTCTTTGTAACAATTCGCTAAGGAATTATAAATTGAGAAATAAAGCTCACTTAAATTCTTAGGCAAAACCCGTCCTCTTTCTTGAAAATCATCCAAGATGGTTTGTCGCATATTTTTCGGAGAGAGGAATTTGTTTTGAGTCGGATCAAAAATTTCTTGATAATTTTGCCCTTTCTTGGCTAATTCGACTACTTCCGTAATTGGCAAAGGATTCGTTTCTTCTTGATTCACCCTGTTAACGATATACATACCAACGATGTTTTTCAGGTAACGAACTTGCTTGTAGCCATTTAGTTCATTTGTAAAACCCGCTTCATAGCTTTCTTTGCTCGTATCGTAACTCTCTTTTAAAACGCCGAGCAAAGACCAGGTTCCACTAGAGAGAAAGAGCTGATTGAGATGGACTTTCGCCCCATAAACACCAGTTCCCGTATCATGGCTAAGAACGTTTTTAACTTCTAAATTAAAGCCGATTTGTTCTTGGATATTCTTTTTAAGAAAACCGATAGTTTCCCCATTTTTCTTAAATGGAGCAAAAATCGTATCCTCTATTCCAAGAAGATCAAGGATGTCTTTGTCATAATAGAATGAATCTTTACTTAATAAACCGCTTGTGGAAGCAATAGATAATTCGTTGTATTTCACACCTGTCAGTTGATAAGCAAGATAACAAGGCAAGAACATGATTGTTTTTGTTTTTTGCAAAAGACCCTGTTCTTTATCGTCGTAAAGTTGATATAAGGTATTGAAAAGTTGAGGATAAATACCCGTTTTTTGATAAAGCGTGAGAGTATCCATTACTTTTTCGAAATCGTGTTTGCTTTTTTCCGTGCGAGAATCTCGATAACAATAGACTGGACGAACTTCTTTATCATTTTCATCAAGCAAAACATAGTCCACACCGAAAGTATCAATTCCTAAAGAAGAAGGTATACGTCCTTTTTCTTTGCATTTGCAAAGTGCCTTGATGATTTCCGAAACGATTTTGTTTGTATCCCAAAAAAGATGACCATTTCTCTCGATTTGATAACCATCGAAACGATGTATCTCTTCAAGAATAAGATCGCTATTTTCGTAATGGCCTAGCATAGCTCTGCCACTGGTTGCGCCTATGTCGATTGCTAAAGAGTATTTCATGTTAGTCTAAATAGCCTTCTCTTGGAGTTTTGCCATAGAATTTGGCAATTCCTTTTAAATTCTCATCACTGATGGTGTTGATTTCCTTAAATTGGTGATAACGAAGATATACATCAGCGGATTTCTCGACGGTTTCGATAAGGCCAAAGGCTTCATCGATGCTTTCGCCAACTCCATAAATGCCATGAAGTCCCCAAACGACAAGTCTTCTGTCTTTCATTTTTTCAGCGGTTGCATAACCAATTTCATAGGTTCCAGATTGCATCCAAGGAAGAACCCCAATACCTTCTGGGAAAACGACGATACCTTCCGTCATTACTCTCCAAAGAGTCTTGGTGAATTCTTTTTCGTCGTTTGGAAGAATGTGCGTTAAGGCCAAGGTGCAAGTTGGGTGACAATGAATGACGATACGGTGATTCGGATCCACTTTTAAACGTTCGATGTGACACATAAGGTGGGCGTAAGTTTCGCTTGTGGAAACTCCCCCATCTTTGTATCCCCAAACGAGTTCAGCCATCTTTCCATCTTCGCTGACTCGGAAAATTCCTAAGTTGGTTTCTGGGTCTTTTTTTGTATTACGGAAATATTTGCCTGTGCCTGTTGCAAGGAAATATCTGCCTTTAGCCTCGCTAGCATCGAAATTTAAAGGATATGTTCTAATCACATGATTCGTATCGATATATTCGCTTAATTCTTTTTCATCAAGAAGATAAGAAACGTTTCCGCCATTTCTTTCATCCCAGCCAAGAATGTACATTCTATCGATGATGTCACACACATCTTGAAGAAGTTTCCAATCGAATATGTTCTTTTTTGTTTTCATAAGTTGTTTCCTTCCTATATTTTGGTCGTAATTTCATATCTTCCACCTTGGAGGGTGAACTCTTTTTCAGAGATCTCTTTGCCGTTGATTGTCAATGTTTCATTCATGAGTTTGATTTTTGCGGATGTATTCCCAGGAATGAGGAAGGAATAACGTATCTTGTCTTTTTCTTTGACCCAAGAGGATGAAATCGTTCCTTTAATCGATTTGAATTCTCCTTTTGCATAGGTTAGAGAATTTGGAATGATTGGCTCGATACGAATATCATCTGCGCCATTTCCTCCAACTTGAATTCCTAAGAAGTAACGATAGAAAATGGCATCATAGCTTCCGAACATTGGATGATCGAAGGAATGCATTTCGTTTTGCATTTCCGCTTCCCATCTTTCCCAAACCGTCGTTGCGCCTTTTTCTAGCATATATCCCCAGCCTGGGTATTCTGGATTTTCTAATACTTTAATTGCTAAATCAGCATGTCCGTATTCGCAAAGGAGGTAGAAGACATGTCGATAGCCTTGGTTTCCACAAGTTAAATGATAGTTATTATCGATGATGTCTTTAACAATGTGGTCCACGACTTTCTTTTTGTTCTTTTCTTCGCAAATTCCAAGCCAAACTGGCATGGCGTTTTCACATTGGGTGTTGTTGCAATAATATCCTTCTTTTTTGTAATAATGCTCGTTAAGGGATTTCTTAGAAAGAGAGGCTAAATCTGCATATTTCTTTTCGTCCTCTGTTTTCCCGATGATATGAGCGATTTTTGAAAGAGTGATTAAATGCCAGTAAAGGAACATAGAGGAAACGAAGATACCATCCGAATTTGGATTCTTTAAGCTTTGTGGAGACACCCAGTCGGCATAATAGTAATAATCCATGATGAAGTCTTTTTGACGAGTGAGAAGATAATCCACCCATTTTTTATGCCCTTGATATTCTTTTTGAAGTAATTCTTTATCGCCATAATATTCATAAGCGCTTAAAGCGAGTAAAAGATAAGAAACCGTTGTGGTATCGGCTGGTTGTCCCCCAGTGTAATAAGGAGCGGTATCAGCAATGCATCCTTCTTCATTTTGTGTCTCATAAATATCATGGACAACTTTGTTATACATTCTATCCATGTCGAAGTTGTAATTGGATTGGAAGACACGGCTTGATACATCGTTTAACCAACCAAATCTCTCATCTCTTTGTGGACAATCGGTAAGAATAGAATATTGGTTATTTTGTTCGGTGATAACGGCCATACGATGTAAACGATTCAGTTTTTCATTGTCACAAACGAATTTTCCAATGACTTCGATATCACTATGAACGTGTTTGCCAACCATTTCGAGGATTTCGGCTTTTCCTTCGATAACAGCTTCAACATATTGGAAGCCATGATAGGTAAAGCGTGGGGCATATGTTTCTTCGCCTTCTCCTTTTAAAATGTAGGTATCGCGGCATTTCGCACTTCTAAGGTTAAGTTGGTTTGCATGTCCATCTTCCTTCACGCCTTCTGCGTAAATAAGGGTGATTTTGCTTCCTTCTTCCCCTTTGGCTTTAATTTGGACCCAACCCGCCATATTTTGGCCAAGATCATAAACGAAATGTGTTTCATCTAATTTCTTAACCGATTTGACTTTAAATTCATTTAAAATCTGGATTGGAGGAACTTGCTGAGGCGTGAGTTTTCCTTGAGGGATTTGAGTAAGGATAGTATACATCCAGCCATTTGCCCAAGTTGGTTGAAATTCTAAAGAACACCAATGTGGCGAAGTCAGTTTTTCGATTCTCGCATCATAGGTTTCTCCACCATAAATCGAGTTGTCGATAACAGGGGTTCCGCTAACCCACCAACCATGGTTGCAATCACTATAATCTTCATAGATTTCGCCATCTATATATTCGATATAAAGTTGGAGGAAAAGCTTTCTGCTTCCAAACCAGCCATATCCGACTTCAACACCCATAACATTGTCTTTTTTACGAAGATATTTTTCAATTTTATAAGTGTCAAAAAGTAAGGTTTTATCATAGTTTGTTACACCTGGGTTAAGAACTGCATCACCGACTTTTTCGCCATTGAGATAAAATTCGTGATAACCAATGCCACAGATATAGCAACGAGCTCTTTTAATCTCTTTGTCTTTTAGTTGGAATTGCTTACGGAAATAAAGGGTTCCTCCATTGAAATTATCAGGGATAGATGTCCATTTTCCGTGCCATTCCGAGTCTTTGAGTGTGGTTTCGAAATGTGTTTTCATTTCGGAGGAAGTTCCCTTGTTACTTTGGGTTTTTACTTCCACGTTGATGAGGCTCCTAGAAGGCAATGGCTTGCCTTCATAGGAGATGTCAGTCATTCTTGAACTACGAATAACGCCCGAATCGTAAAGGGTTTCCCCGTCTAAGGAAGTGCAAATTATTTGATAGCTTATTTGTTCTTCATTAGACCCGTCTTCATAATTCCAGCAAAAAGTAGGTTTTCCACTTATTGTGATAGGTTCGATCATGTAATCGACTTTAATTTCTTTGAGCTTGAACATATTGATGTTTACCTTTCGTTTGTTATTCGTAGTTTTGTTTGTGGCTATTTATTTTTCTTCTTTTTCTTTTCAATCACGCCAACAATAGCGGCTCCAGCGATAGCAAGGCCAGAGATGATACCTGACGTAGCAGCAATGGAACCACCGCATCCGCCTTTGTTTTCACTTGGTGTTTCGCCTGGTTTTTCTTCCGAAGAAGATGGAGTTGGTGTTGGAGTCGATTTGGCTTTGATGGTGACGGTAACGGTCGCAGTCTTTGTCTTACTTGGATCGTTTTCGTCTGCTAAGGTGATGGTAATGGTGGCTGTACCTTCTTTAAGGCCTTTTACAACACCATGACTATTGACGGTGCAAACGCTTGGATCACTAGAAACAAAGGTGAAGCTACCTTGTGTTGCATCATTTGGAACACGTTTTACATTGATGGCTTTCGATTGGCCCACTTCCATTTCAAGGGTTGTTGAAGCAAGTTGCATGTCGGTGTATTCCTTCCAGAAGGACCATTTATCATTACTAAATTTATACACAAGATCTTCTTGGGTATATCCTTCGATAATGAGTTCGCCTGTTCCTTCAATTAAGGTGGCATCGGTTACGCCAACATCGCCCGTCCATTTCATAAGAGGAACGCCTTTTTTGATGGTGACGGTATCCCCTTCTTCGTAATATCCCTTCTTGTTGTAGTTTTCTTTGCCGATAGCTTCGTGAGTGACTTTACCAGTTTTGTCTTTTACTTCGTTAAGGAACTCAGGGAAGATGGCAATGTTGGTTTGAAGCTGGTAAGTTCCAGTGACTTTGACATTCGTTCCATCCTTACGGGTGTAGGTGATGAGGTCTTGTTGTTCTTTAAGAAGTTCTTTGATGCTCTTGCCAGATTCCACTTCTGTGATGGTACTTTGTCCTGCTTCTCCACCAGCAGTGAAATTGCCTCTAGCATTGGAGCTTGTTGAAGGGAATTGGGCAAACATCGCGTAATTAAACCAATCAACAACCGCTAATTGATCCGCTTTTTGTTCTTCCCTTTCATAGACATTGACTTCTATGCTCGTCTTGTATTCTTTGCCCTCAATTGTGATTGTGACTGGAAGGTCCACTTTTCCGACAGTATTGATATTTAAGGTTCCAATGGAAACTTGTTCTTCAGTTAAAGTGAATTCTTTGCCAAGAGAGTTATCATCGAAAATGAATTTCGCAGTCTTAATTTGAGGGGCAAAGGCTTTCGCGCTTCCCTTTAAAATACTATATGTGGCAGGAATGTTTGTTAGCATGATTGCCTTAATTTCTTTTGCTTTGCTAACCGTCACAGAAACTTCTTTGCTGATGCTACCAAGTTTAACCACAATGGTTGTGCTTCCTTCTTTAACGCCAACAACTTTGCCAGAAGCATCAACGGTTGCGATACTTGTGTCTTTGGATTCGAAGGTTGGGGTGCCATATGCGCCAGCAGGCCCAATTTGATAAGTGATGACGCTTTCTTCACCGATAGAGATATCAAGGCTTTCTTGATTTAGGGTTAATTCCGAAGCGGTAGCTACGAACACTTCATAATCATTGTTGTTCGTGTAAACAAACTTATAGGATTTGGTGGATCTTCCAATCACTTGGAATTCTCCATCGCCTTGGCTATCATGTGCTTGGCTAACTGTTCCAGAGTAGTAGTAAAGAGGCATTCCTTTGGCTAATTCAATCGTGTCTCCTGCTTTTAAAGAAGAAAGAACATCATCGTTGTACCAGAATTCGTATCTTGTACCGCCTAAGTTTTTGATGGACTTTATGGCGTTTTTATTTCCGTTAATTAAAACATAGTTATTAACGTCTGCAAGTTGTTCTTCCTTAAGGTTCAAATATTGGGTTGGAACCTCGCTTGAAGCAATAGCATCACCCCAGAAATAGAAGTTGCCCCATCCGGAGTTGTTTCCGAAGTTATATCCTTTCTTTAATTCGGTTGCATCGAAATTAAATAAGGATTTGACGATGACTTTGAAGGTTGTCGTAAATTCTCCAGAGGTAATGGTTAAGGTATATTCCCCTGCCACATCTTTGTTGAATTCTCCACTAATCATCGCGGAAGTTAAAGTGATTTCTTCTCCTTCTGGTTGATCGTTATAGACGTTGACAACTTTAAGTTGAGACAAGTTATATCCTTCTCCGGCATAGGTCGTAATGGTTGCGCCTTTCACAACTTTGATGCCAGTTTGTTTATGTTCCGTGCTTAATCCGGTGATTTTGATGGATTTTTTAACTAAGCCACAGTTGGCGATGATGTTTGCTTCGCCTGCACCAACAACTGTGATTTCACCATCGGAAGAAACGGTCGCGACATTTGGATTTGAAGAGGAGTAATGAACGGCCGCGTTTGTTTCACCAACTGGGGTTGCGGTTAATTTCGTCTTTGCGTTCAACCCTAAGGTCGTATCTTCGAGATTCAAGGTAAGATCGGTTGGATTTTGTAAGGTTTCAAAAGCTCCCTCAACTCCAGCAGCAAGATTGCAAATAAAGTATGCATCTTCGCTGATTGTGAAGGTATGATCTACAAAATCGTTAACTCCTTGCCAAGCAGCACCCACCTTGAAAGACATGCCTTTTGGAACTTTATACATACGGCCCGTATAATCGATCCCTTTGGTTCTGTTATATGCAAGGCCTTTCGCATATCCTTCAGGGCCATATTCGAAAGCTAATGGGTTGCCATATGGATCGTATTGCTCTGTCTTGATATCAGGAGTAAGCATTTCTACGCTAGAAAAGACGCCAAAGCCATTGTTTCCTTCTATTGTTTCCAAATCAAGGGTGATGGCTCCGTTGCTTATCCATCCTTGGTTCCAGAAATGCATGCCGGCGGCTTTAACGGAATGCTTGGTCGCATCCTCGGCTCTTAAGACTTTGTTTTCATGTCTTATGATGGTTGGTTTCATTGAGGCGTTTTGCGCTACTGCTCCTGAAAGCATAAACGCGGTTGCCGTCAATGCGATAATTGATAATTTCTTCATATTTTCCTCCTTATTAATTATCGTTTTTATAATTTCAATACCTGAGAACTCGTTGTCGCTCCTTTGACGTCAAGAATGGATACGTAACAACTTGTTTGGGTATTTGTTTCCAAATGAATTTCCCCTTCACTAGAAGAATCTAAATCCAGGATATCTTTCCCCCAAAGAGCCTCCGTAGAAGGAAGAGCGTCTTCGGAATAATAGATTTCTGCAAAACTAATATTATTTTTTCCAAGATTTGAGATTTTCACTTTGTTATCTTTGATTTCGATGGAAATCTCTTTCTCTTTGTTCAAAAAGCGATCAGCAAAAATATAGGGATCCTCTAAATAAGTAGCTTCAGCTTGAGAATGAAGGAATTTGTCGTAGATGGACAATCCAGCGTTTTTCATTCCTTTGATGAGTTCACTTGCAGAATGTGGATTTTGAAAACGATCGCAGTTAGAAATGAACAAATGGAAAGGGGTGTTTATTTCTTTAAGCGGTTTCAAAGAATCAAAGATTCTAAATGATGGATGATTGGTAATGTATTCGCCAATTGGTGAGCCCGAATTTTCCATACCGAGCGTGCAATAAATCGGTAAACTAAACGCAAATCTATCATCGTATCCTGTGATTATGGAGGTAATGAATCCTCCCCAAGATACGCCAGTAACGCCAATTTGATTCTTATCAACATCTTCAAGGGAATGAAGATAGGAATTTGCAATGATGGCCGTTTTACACGCATAGTATAGCCATGTCTTTGTGATGTCTTCATTTTCATCCTCAAGGTTGGAGTTATGAGGAGCATCGTATTCGCTTGGGCGATAAAGTTCAGAAGGCATGCTTTGAAGAGTTGCATCTTTATTTGGCACGTGTCCTTCTAAATCAACGGCAAGCGCGACATAGCCTTTTTCTGTCCATTTTTCTACCCATTGGTAATAGGCAGAACCCGCTCCTCCATGGAGCAAAAGAACGGCAGGATATTTGTCTTTTTTGATAGATGGTCTCCCTAAATAAGCAAAAGCGTAACTTTCTTTTTCGTTCCAATCGCTACGAAGGTAGATGCCTTTGATGTTTTCGGAAATATCTTCTTCCTCCACTTCATAGCTATCTGGCGTATTCCAAAGGTCGTTCGAAAAAGGA
This sequence comes from Escherichia coli, assembly GCA_963630675.1. Taxonomy (GTDB): domain Bacteria; phylum Bacillota_I; class Bacilli_A; order RFN20; family CAG-826; genus UBA4951. The sequence continues at coordinate 97,889 of CAVGNR010000007.1, read as the reverse complement.
ATGCCATCTTTATAAATTGGATAATTATGCATTTCCCTCACGCTTTCTCCTCCAGAACAGCCAGCAAGCAATAAGCTCACAAATAGAAGTTTTCTTTTTTTAGTAGCCATATCTCATTCTTCCTAATGGCATGACATCGCCACTGACGTAATATTCCATCTCATCTGTTGGGTCTAAGACGTTATCGAACACTTTAAATTCAATATCGCAGGTTTCATTTGTTTCGATGTTTCTTCTTGGAAGTTTGACTTGTAAGACGTTATTTGAGATTTGAAGGTCCGCATCATCCACTTTTTCCCAGTTATATCCACCTTTAGAAATTTCCACGCTGCCTTTATTTCCAACGATTTGACGATTGATTAAAACGTTGCATCCCATGAAGTTATTAGAGCTTTCTTTTGTCTTTAAAAGGATATTCATGTAGTTTTGGTCAGCACCGTTATAGGAGACAAGATCGTTCACACATTCAATATAGAAATAGATGTAATCTTTATCGTTTGTAACCTTGACTAATTTAATGTCGTTTCTTTTGGAATCGAGCTTGTAATTTAGTCCATGCACAGCGCCAGAATGATCACGATTGATAGCGTCTTCCTCTAAATCTTGATACTGAGAAACAACGTCTTTCCATTTTGGATCGAGGGTTTCACCAAATGAAATGGTTGTTTCCTCTTTCTCGTATTTCACAAAATCTTCATATTTATAATTACGAATATTCTCGACCAATTGGAGGTAATAGTTATCTTTATATCCTCCTCTAGTCATTTCAATATCACGAGAATATTCTTGGTCATACACATCGACAAAAGCACCGGTTGGTTGTTTTATCGCCATCCATTCATTGAAAGAGCAAACAAGAACGTTATTGATGTTATTGTCTTTATCTTCGAGGGCGGTATTCCACATCTGTTGGAAAGAAAGGCCTTCTTTCCAATCTCCTTCTACTTGTTTGGTGATGTTGTTATATCCTCTATGGCATTCCGGATCTTTGCTTGAAACATTGATTTTTGAGTGAGAATGTTGAGCAACGTCTACACAAATGGAATTGCTTTCCGTATGAACTTGTTGAGGATATTGCCAACTCATCCAAGGAATGGAGTTTTCGTTATGATCACCATTTGGCCATTCCGATTCTTTGATGTCGAAATAGTCTCTGAAATCTTCTGAAACAAAATCGCTTTCTTCCCAGCCGTACCCACTTGCATATTTGGTTTGATCAGAAGCGTTTTCGTTAAAAATCGTAACACCAATAATCATTGGTTTTCCGTTTGGAGCAAACCAAATAGAATCGTATTCTCCAGATTTATAGAACTTGTTATAGATGAGTTTTACGGTCGGACCAGAATGGCTGTTTGTATAAAACATGACTTTCGGGACGTTATAACCTTGTTTTTGGAATTTTTTTAAGAGGTTTAAAAGGTTAAAAGTCGCGTCATAATAAAGGACAGAATTTGTGGCGTCGATGCAAAGATAGTCGAGACCTGCGTTAATGAAAAGCTCGATATGTCGCGTTACGACATAAGGGTCAGACATATCATAATAGCCATAAAGAGGTTGCCCCCAGAAATGGAATTCACCAACCGGAGAATTTGGATTTCCTGGATCTGTGCGTAAATCGTTTAAGGCTTCCACTCCTTCTGGGGTTTTTTCTAATTCGGTTATATCATAAACAGCCTGTTGTGTTCCGCCTTTATGACCTCCAAGCCATAAGGAATAGAACATTCCGACATAACGGGTTTTGTCCTTTTTAAGGCCGTTGATTCTTTTGATTTGCCTTCCTAAAGCATCTTCTCCACAAAGGTTAGAGAAAGCATAGTCTATCGCGTTTAAATGTCTTTGATCTTTCATATCATCTTCTCCATTTGAAGAAATCGAAGAGCTGTTGTTATTAACACAGCCACTTAAAAGAAGAGTTAAAGCGGCAAGGCTTAAGCATTTTTTGAAGAAAACTTTAGTAGCCATAATCGTAACCTAGCCTTCCAATCGGAGCGGAATCTCCGTCTACATAATAAGCAAGCTCGTTTTCTTGCTCTTCAACATGGTCTGAAACTTTTAGAGAGATGTTGCATTCTTCTTTGCTCAAACCTAACGATTTAAGTGGGATTTCTAGTTGCATCACATTGTTTGAAATGTTGATTCTCGCTTCATCTACCTTGGATGTTTCAAAACCTTTTTTAAGACGTTCAATCGAGCATTTATCTCCGTTTTGAGAACGATTAATGACATAGTCAAAGCCCATGAAATTATCGTTTGGATTTTTCTTCGTGTTGATCATGACATTCATGAAGGTCATATCGCTTGGATCTCTATCCGTAAGGGCGTCTTTTGTTTCCACTTTAACGTAGAGATTGTTTGCATCGTGGGTGATAGAGGTTTTTACGATATCTTTTCGATTGGTATCGTTGGTTAAATAATGTGTTTGGTCTGAACTAATGAAGTTTCTAGAAAGAGCGTCTCCCTCGAAATCCTTAAAGTTTGTTTTAACCTTGTTCCAACCCTCTAAACTTGTATCGGTAATGTCGATTGTATTGAGATTGTAGTTATAGTGTTTCCCTTCTTCATAAGCGTATTGGCGGTTTAATTCGAGAAGTTCGAGATAGTAATTATCTCCATATCCGTTTTTGCACATCTCAATATCGCGAGAATATTCTTCATTGAATGTATCGCACCAGAAAGGATTGCCTTGTTGGTCGATTTGTTTGACGGCAATCCATTCGTTGAAACCGGTGATGAAAACGTTATTTACTTCATTTTCTTCATCATATAAAGGATGGGTTGGATCGTTGGAATTGAAAACGGTTTGGAATTGTTGAGCAAAGTTTGTACCTGAAGGAACGTTCCAACTTTTATTCGTGAAATCCGTAAAGTCAAAGCCTCTGCCATGATTTGTGCTTTCTCGATCGCTCATTTTGTATCCAGGATGCTGAGCTAAAGAGACAACCATTGTCCCGTTGTAGTTTCTTTGTGGGTAAGTCCAGTCCATCCAAGGGGAGCCTTCCGGATCTTGAAAGACGTCATCTGGCCAAAGGACTTCGCCTACATCGAAGAAATTGACAACTTCTTGCCCTTCTTCTTCCTTGCCTTGCTTACGATATACATCAAGTAAGTCATAAGAATCACCAATGATATATGGTCTTTTTCCATCTCTTGAGTACCAAAGGTTCTTATAGGCTCCGTCTTTATACCAATATTCGTAACATCTCTTCATGGTTTGCCCAGAACTAGAATGGGTAACGAAAACAACTTTAGGAACGTTAAAGCCTTGTTTTTGATATTTATCAAGAATCTCAAAAAGCTTATCCACTACTTGCGGATAGATTACGGTATTGGTCATATCGTAGGCAAGATAGTCGATACCTGCATTCGTTAGGAGTTCAACATGGCGCGTTATAACCCATGGATCGGCTGAATTATAGTAACCATATAAAGGTTCACCCCAATAGAAGAATTTATCTGGATCGATGGAAGCATCCCAAAGGGATTCTGGGTCGTTTTCTAGCAAATTGCTAATATTAAAACGGCTAGAAATATCCTCACATTTCGTATTATGAGTGCCATGCCAAATATGATAGAAAAGGCCTGTTTTTCTTTTTGTGTTTCTAGCGTCTTGCACTTTGACTTCTCTTCCAAGGGCATCGGTAGCGGATAAATTAAGCAACGTGCTTTCTTCCATGCTTAAATTCCTTTTATCTTCTTCTCTAGGAATGCTTGTTTTTCCACAGGAAGAAAGGGATAAAAGAAATACAGATGCAAGAGGAGTGATTTTGGTTACTTTCTTCATATTTTTATCCTTTTAAGCCGCTTGTTAAGACGCCGTCGGTCAATTGTTTTTGGAAAACGGTGAATAAGATGGCAGGTACTACCGTCATAAAGGCACCTGCAGCCATTTGAATTGCTTGTCTTGCACCGGAGTTTTCTCCATCGGCAGAAGCTTTATAAATCAAATAGGCAAATGTGTATGGAGCATTGTCACTTGTCATATAGATGAGAGGTCCATAGAAATCCCCCCAGCAACCAATAATGGTTGTGACAGCGATATAAATGAGAATCGGTTTGCAATTTGGAAGGATGACGTTCCAATAGACACGGAATGGGCTAGCTCCATCGATACGAGCTGCATCTTGCATATCATTTGGAATACCCATCATGTATTGCCTAAGAAGGAAGATTGAACCAGCACCTCCACCAAATAAATTCGGAAGAGTGAAAGGGAGGAAGGTATCAATCCAGCCCCATTTGGAATACATAACGTATAAAGGAATCTGCGTTGCAACGCTTGGAAGCATGGTGGTAAACATCATAAGAGCAAACATCAGTCCTCTTCCTTTCCATTTGCATTTAGCAAAAGAGAAGGCCGTGATTGATGCGCTAAGAGGTATTGCAATCGCGTTAAACAAACAAATGATTACAGAATTGAGTAAACCCTTGAGATATTTTCCATCATCCGCTTGGAAGACTTTCACATAGTTCTCCCAGATTGGCTTATCCGGGAAAAGCTTGATTTCTGGGCTTAAGACTTCCGCTTCATCCATAAGAGATTTAGAAATCATGTAAGCATAAGGGAAAACAAGAATGATGGCGAGAATGATCATCACAAAGAGGAAAATCCAAACTTTTGTTTTGTTCCAGCCTCTTTGAATGTCGTTTTTCTTTCTGGCTCGATAAACTAATGAATCTTGGAAAACCATAAACTAATCCTCTTGATAGTAGACCCATTTGCTTGTGGCAAATAAGATGAAGGTGAGAATGGCGATGACAAGGAAGAGAAGCCAAGATAAGGCGGCTCCATATCCGATATCGCCTTTTTGGAAAGCTTCCCAATAGACTTTAACGCCATAGAAATAAAGGGAATTATCTGGGCCTTTACCATCGGAAAGGGTAAGAGTTCCATTAAATTGAAGAGTTCCGATAATCGACATGACCGCGTTATAGAAAATCATTGGCGTCGATAATGGAAGGGTGATTTTGTAGAATCTTTGGAAAGCGTTGGCTCCTTCCATTCTTGCGGCTTCATATAAGCTCTTAGGAATATTTTTGAAAGCGCTAAGCCAAAGGACCATACCTCCCCCAACTCCCCATACATTCATGATTAGCAAGGAAGCCAGTGCCGTTTTTGCATCAGAGAAGAAGGTAAATGGAGGCAATCCCACAAACTTCAAAAGCTGATTGAAAACCCCGAAGGAAGGATCTGTTAAGTCTTTCCAAAGAAGACCGCTAACGACCGCTGGAATAATGCAAGGAAGGTAATAAAGAACACGGAAGAAATTGGTGAATTTAAATTTGGTATTAACGAGTAACGCCAAGAAATAAGAGAGAACGATATTCAAAGGAACGCTGATACAGGTGAAAATAACGGTGTTTTTCACAATGATTGACATTTCATCGTCTTCAAAAATGGAGATGTAATTCCTTAGACCACACCAAACCGTCGTAACACCCGTTGCTTCCACGAAAGTGTCATTAAAGGAATAAAAGAGGGAAAGGCACATTGGCACGGCAGTAAAAATAATTAAGCCAAGAATGAGTGGCAAATTAAAGAGCCAACCAACATAGTTGCTTTTAATAAATCGGGTGAATTTATTATTTCTGCCCTTCCTTCTTAATGAGACATATTGTTCCATATTATTCCCTTTCTTCCTTTAAAGAAGAACGTTTTATCTCTTGAATGCGTTCTTGATGTTCTTAACGGCAATTTCAATCGCTTGATCGATGGTTTTGTTTTCTTTGATGGAATAGTCGAACATTGTTTTGACCGCTTCATCTAAGTTCGCTTTATATTTCGTATCTACTTTGCCGATGAAATCGGTAGTAATTTTGTATTCGCCGCCATACGTGTAAGCAGCAAGATTGAAGCTTTCATAACCTTTTACCCATTCAATGCTAGAATCGTTAAGATCTTGCAAATCTTTACGAATGGAAGGGAGATGGAGGCCTCCACGTGCCATGGCTTGTTGTCCATCGTAAGACATCAGTTTTTCGATAAATTGCCAAGCAGCTGCTTTTTCTTTGCTTTGAGAATTAATACAATACCCAGCAATACCAGAGCCAATCTTTGGGGTATTTTTTTGATCGATAAGAGGGAAGGAAACGATATCGATATCCCCTTTCAAGGTTTTCTTATTGTTGAATAAGGAAATAGATGCAGATTGGAATAAGAAAGGTGAGGTTCCTGCATCAAAAGAAGAACCGATGGATGCGCCACTCTTAGGAATGTAACGTTTGTTAAGAGCCAAATCTCTGCAGAAGTTAAGAGTTTCTCTTGTTTCAGCGGAATCTAATAAGATTTCTTTTTTCTCATTAACTACTTCTCCGCCAAAGGAACGAAGCATTGGATAACATGTGTAGAGCCAAGAAGTTAAGTTGGCATCAAGACAATAATAAATGTCTTTTTTGCTTGCCATCTTCGTGCTTGTGTCAAGATAGTTACGATATTCAGCTAAAACACTTTCGAAATCGCTCCAAGTCCAGCCGTTTTTAATCTTGCTTGTATCAACGCCCGCTTCACGAAGCAATCTCTTGTTATAGAAGGTTACGACGCTATCGCAGGAACGAGGGACGCAATAATATTTTCCAGCGCTAGATCCCATATCGAAATATTCTGTTAGGTAGTCGTTTTTGAAATTGAAGTGACCGGCTGCTTCCGCTTTCTCGATGTAATCGTTTAATGGCAAGGCGGCTTTCATGCCAACTAAAGAATAGAAATCAGGAGAATTGGACCAAACGATATCCGGTAAGGTTTTAGCGGCCAATTGGTTTCTAACTGTGTTTTCATAGCTAGAGACAGAGACGTTCTTTTTGCTGATGGTAATATTTGGATAGTCTTCATTGAAAACTTCAATCAAATTGTCAATCATCGTTGTCTCATTTTCATTTCCGCTTGGAATCAAAATAGAGAGATCAGCTTTGTAATTTTTGTCCAATTCAACCACTGCTTCCTCTGGTTCCTGAGAGGAATTTTCTTGGGGTTTGTTAACACAAGAAGCAAGCGTTCCCCCTGTGATTCCAACAACACTAAGCAACGTCAATTTTTGAAATAATTTTTTCATTGATTTTATCTCCTTTTTTGAAAATTATTTTTATTTGCTGTTTCCTTTTTGAAAGTCGTAAAAGTATTGAAGCAAGCTTTGAACGTAGATGCGGCTTGCAAAATCATTGACGTGATTGATACCGTTTCCCGTCATATCGTAGTAATTTTTTCTGTTTTCAAGGAATTTGCTGAAATGATACATATCGAAGAAAGCGGTATTGTCGTTTTCTTCAGCTAAGGAAGTGAGTTGTTCGGCATATGCTTCCATTTTGTTTTCTCCATAAACGCCATTAAATGGGGCAAATGGGGAAAGAAGAAGGATTGAGACATTAGGCAAATTATTCTTTATTGTTAAAACGATGCTTTGCATATCGTCGTAATATTGCATCGAACCATGTCCAGCACCTAAATCATTGATACCAAAATGAAGGATCAATAAATCTGGATTAGCGGCAATAACTTTGTTCAATTGGGTGTTTTCCGATCCCCATGAAGCGTCTTTTCCACCAACCGCTTGATTGTCTAAAATGACATTCGTGCCATATAGTCTTTCTAAACCATCTTTGGTATATTCCATGAAGTTTTTTAAGAAAGGCTTGTGATTCATTCCACCAGAGGAAGAGCATCCCTCAAGGACGCTATCTCCCAAACCAACGATTTTTAGCGGTTCTTTCTTTTCTAATTTGTCTTTAATGAGAGGAAGCTTATCTGCGCAATAGGAAGGGAAAACATCCTTATCCTTTATCATTTCGTTAAGATCGTATGCATAGGAGACCCATAATTGAGCACCGTAATAGAATTTCGATTCGGTGTAAATGGTTCCGCCCATATTCGCGATATTAGCAACCGTGTTAACATAGGATACTTCATCAAGGATGTAGCCTTTTTCGGCATAATGCTCTTTGCTTTCGCTACCAGATACTTCTGCTTCGGTACGATATTCGATGTCTGTGTTTAGAAGAATGATTTCGTTTCCCTCTACTTTGAAGTCCGTTCCTTCTACATATTCTTTTTCGAGAGTGTAATCATAGACGGAAATAATCTTTTTAGGGGTGTAAAGCAGTTTCCCAGAAATTTTCGTTTCTCCTTCTTTTTGCATCATCAAAACGGATTCGTTATACATGATGTTTCCAAGCCAGAATGGGTCTTGAAGCTCTTTGTCTCCAAACGAGTACTTCGCTTCATTTAGATTTTCGACGTAATTTGGATATTGTTTCATATCGATTTCTATCGATGACGTTTCAGGCCCACCGCAACCAGCAACAGCCCCTGCTAATACGAAAAAACAAGCTAATTTCGTGATGCCTTTCATCTTTGTTTCCTCCTAGAAAGCGCTTCCATTTTACCAATTTCGCTATCCCTTTGGAATGCTTTAACACATTTTGATACATAACTTGAATTATTTTCATTATTACTTTATATTTTTTTCATATTAGTTCATTTATTTTCAAAGAAGGTAAAATTATGATAATCGATGAAAGACAATCCAAAATTTTGCAACTACTAGAGGCTAAGAAATTTGTTAGCTATAAAGAATTAAGTGATTCTTTGTATGCGTCTATATCGACTATCAGACGTGACGTAATCAACATGCACGCGAAGGGTTTGCTCGTCATTGTAAAGGGTGGGGTTGCGAGTATCGATACCAAAACCATTGAGTCTAGCCGCAGCGTTCGTGAATTAGAACACTCCAACGCAAAAAGAAAAATTGCTTCCTTGGCAAAGGACTTTTTGTTCGAAGGACAATCCGTTTTCCTTGATTCTTCCACCACCGTTGGTCAATTGGTTTATTGCTTTAAAGAATTTCAGAATATTACCATTGTCACAAATTCTTTGGATGTGGCTGCATCCATTTCTCAATCGACGAATTTAAATGTTTATCTAGCTGGTGGTTTAATCACAAGAAAGACAAATTCGACTTCTGGTTTATTTTCTAGCAACGTTATTCAAAGCTTTAATTGCGACGTCTTTTTCTTTTCATGCAAGGGATTGAATGAATACGGAAAAATCACTGAAGCAAATCCTGATACGCAAAAAAATAAGTACGAAATGATCGGAAATGCGAAAAAGAAAGTTCTTCTTTTAGACAATTCAAAATTAGACAAAACATTCTTGTTCACCACTTGTACATTGAAAGATATCGACGCGATCGTTTTAAATGAAAAGCCTGATGACAAATATTTAGCTCTTTTTAAGAAATTCAACGTTGAAACGATTTATTAACCCTCTTTGATAAAAAGAGAAGGAATATCAGATAGACCGCACCAAATGCACCTACGCATACAGCATTGACATAAAACAGATAGTTTCCCCCTACATTCAACATGTAGGTATAAAGGACCTGATTTATCAAATTGAACAAAAAATGATATCCACTTATATAAAGGAAATTCTTTTCACTCCATTCATAAATAAAGCCAAGTAGAAAGCCCAATCCAAACGTATAAAGGGGGATGAATAAAGAAATCAAATTGAAAGATGAGAAGAAATAGGTTAAATGGAATAAGGCGAAAATAAGGCTAGATACAAAGATTCTAGTCAAAGTCTTCTTCAAGGATAGGCAATTTTGAATAAGGGAGCGAAATAAGAATTCTTCACTTATAGCAACGCTTATTTGAAAGAAAACCTGAATGAATAATGTTTCATCTAATGTGATTTGAAAACCATTCCCGATTTCTAAAAGATAATAGAAATTACAAAAAAGTATAGGTAAAAGGGGCAATAGCAATAGATCCGTCTTTTTAAAATGACAAATGGGTATGGCTATTAGTTTCTTAAAATGATTATAGATTAGAAGAAAAGCAATAAAAGTCATTCTCGCTAGAGTTTGCGCCAAATAGAGATAAAAAGAACTTTTTATCCATAAACCAAAAGGAAAAGAGACGAAAAACAAAAAAATAAAAGAAACGAATAAAATATCTAAAACATTAGTTTTCTTCATTGTTTTTATTGTCTTTGAAAATCACGTTTTTGAAGATAAAAAGCAAAGGGAAAGAAAACAAAAATAAGAGGATGCTCCAACATTGGGAAGGAGAAAAAATTCCAAGAAAAGCCCCTCTTGGATCATCACGAAGAAATTCAATAAGAAATCTCCAAATCGCATAAGAGAACAAATACACAATCATTGTGAATTTAAAATTTCTCTTAAAGGCCAAATAAAGCAAAACGAAAGATAATACGAAAAGAAATACCGCTTCAAATAATTGAGTCGGAACAACGCTTTTTCCTAGAATTGGAAAATAAATGCCATACCAAGCATTCGTTTCCTTCCCATAACAACAGCCAGATAAGAAGCAACCTATTCTTCCAAAACCATGAGCTAAGGTGATGGCCCCTGGGGCAATGATGAGTATTTCTTTCATGGAAGGTCCAAATTTCTTTCTTAAATATAAAAAATACATAAGAATGAAAGCCAAAACTCCACCAAAAAGGCCTCCATAAAAAGTCATGGCGAAGGTAAAAATATAATGAGAGGGATCTGAAATGAAGTTGTATAAGTTCTGAAATAAGCAAGCAAAAATGACGCCGGAAATGATGGAAACAATACCGCTTAAAGCAAGGCTTAAAAGGTAATCTGTGCTCCTTTTGATGTGTTTCATATAAGCAAGAGAGACCGATATTGCAGCTAAAACACCCAATAAAAGCATTAAAGAATAGGAATCAATCACGCCAAAAATCTTTGGATACATATACGTTATTTTAAGTTTTTTGCTTGAATTGATTCAAGAGTAGACAGAGAAGAGTCGTTCTTGGATAGCTCGATAAAAGAAATAACTATCGTTTTACGTTTTTCTCCCTTTTGACTCTGCATTTCTATCTATCAACCCATACAAGGAGATGAGAAGTACTCAAAAAATCATTTTCGTTATTCTTCCAAAAAATCAATTATTCTTCCATTTTTTGAATATTCTTCCAAAAGATTCTGGGAGATTGTCAAAATATCCCTAAAATACCGCTTTTTAATTAGTTGTCGCGAAATAGCGTTTGCCTTTCGTTTTTTTACCATTCGTTTTAATAAGATTCATTAATAAGAGTTCGGAAATTATCAGAGCGGTTGAAGAGTTCTTCATTCCAATCATTTTAGAAATTTCTTCTGTAGAAGCACCTTCTGGATGCGCAACCAAATAGGACAATATTATCTTTTTCTCATTATAGTGTGGCGTTTCTTGGTTTAATTGAGTGAAATTAATTATCAGAATCGTTCTTTTTGGATTGTTTTCAACAGTCAGGCTCGGTGTTAAAAAGCCATAGGAACGGCACATTTCAAAAATACTTGGCACGCCAGAACCCGCTCTGTCAGACACTTGAAGAAGTCTGAAATAATTCATAATGTTTTTATTAAGAGGGTTCGTAACTCCGCCTGAAATGGCTTGTTTAATTCCGACAGGAATATCACCGGAGTTGGTAAAGGTAATATTTTCGTATGTTTTTTTAATAACGATTCCAGGTAACGAAGAAAAATCACAATTTGTGATGGCATTGACTAGTCCTTCTATCACAGAACGTTGAATATCCTTCCCGTTAATATTACTAATTCCATCGGTCCTAAAAGGATTCGGTAAATTTTCAATCAGATTCTTACGGACCAAGCAGAAAAAGTTGAATAAATTACCGTTGAAATTATTTTCATCCGAAACGATTCTTCTGTCCCATCTTGTTTTTCCAGAGAAGTTTTCTTGATAATCTAGAAAATAATTTGGACAAATTTGAGAAATATCACTTTGGTTGCCAAAAAAGAGAACGGCACCATTTTTTAGCACTTCTCTTCCGTTGTTTTTTATCAAAACACCCGCTCGCAAAAGAAAATCGTGGTCATTAAGATTTCTAAAAATGTTGTCTGGATTGATTTCGTTCATTTGTTTCAAAAATTCTTTTATGGATTCTTGATCGAGGTTTGTCTCATCTAAATCAAGGGAGTTTGGAAGCATATCAAAACCAACTCCCTTTTTCTTTAAAAGAAAAGAAGCGATCTCATCTTCCGACATCAGGAAGTCTCCTTCCCCAATTCTGATATAAGATTTCGACAAATTTCCATCGAGGTAAACGGGTTTCGCTTCAAGAGGTGCTTCTTTAATGGCAAAGCGAAGAACTTTTTTCCCGTCGAAATTTATTATTTGCACATCTTCATCGGTAATGCCGCAATAGCTAACCTTGCTTTTTGAATGGAGGGTAGAAATGAGCGCTTTCTTTTGCTCTTCAGGATTAGAAACGCCGATTATATCGTTTGTTTTTCCTTCTTTGACACCTAAATAAATGATTCCGCCTTTTGTGTTAGAAAAAGAAGAATACGTTTCGTAAAGACTGTCGGGAATCTTTTTCCCGGATTCCTTTAGTTCTATTTGAAGGCCTTCTTTTAACGTTTTTAGATAATTCTCATTTTCCATAAAGTCTTTCTCCTACGCTAAAAGTATAATTTATTCTTCCAAAATTTCAATTATTCTTCCATTTCTTTAATTATTCTTCCAAAAGATTACAAAAGAATATGGGAATTCGAATTAGAAAAATCACTCTTTGAGAAGAAAAAAGTTATTTTGTTTTGCTCAAAAAGCTTTGAAGCCTTTCGCTTTGAGGATGATTAATGACTTCTTTAGGATCTCCCGATTCAACGATAAGGCCCTTGTCCATGAAGACGACTTTGTTGGCCACGTTTTTAGCGAAATTCATCTCGTGGGTGACGACAATCATCGTTTTTCCTTCGCCAGCAAGCTTCTTCATTACGTTTAAAACCTCTTCAACCATTTCCGGATCGAGAGCACTTGTAGGCTCGTCAAAAAGGATGATTTCAGGGTTGATCGCTAAGGCTCTCGCGATAGCAACACGTTGTTTCTGCCCTCCACTCAGCTCATTTACACGATAATTCATACGGTCTTGCATGTTTACAAGGGTGAGATATTTGATAGCAACTTCTTTCGCTTCGGCTTGTTTTCGTTTTAATATCAATTTCTGAGCAAGAATGACGTTATCTAAAACGTTCATGTTGTTAAACAAATTAAAGGATTGGAAAACCATCGTTATCTTGCTTCTTAATTCGTTAAGTTCTTTGTTATTTGGAATAATTGGATGATCGTTTTTGATGGACGCTTGATATTCTTCGTTGTTGAGATAATCGAGTTTATTGATTGGCTTTTTTCTTACTTCATCGAATTCTTTTTTTGCTTCTTTGATAAGCTTCTTAAGACTTTTATCCGATTTATCTTCGATATATTTGTTTTGATAAATGGCTAGGTTGTCTTCCGTTTCAATCAATTTTTCTTTGTATTTCTCTTTGTCCGCTCTATATCTTGCATAATCAACGAAATCATCTTTGCATTTAGAAATGTTGAAATAGGTCTTTCCTTTGTAAATAAGGCTTCCACGAGTTGGTTCTTCAAGAAGATTGATGCAACGAAGAAAAGTGGATTTTCCACTGCCACTAGGTCCAATAATGGCGATAACATCCCCTTTATAGACATCTAAAGAGATATCTTTGAGGATTTTGTTCGTATCAAAGAATTTGGCGATGTTTTTTATGCTGAGAATTAATTCTTTATTATTTTCCATAGGTATATCTCTTTAAGAATCTGAAAGGGTTTAAGGAGAATTTCACTCCATTTAGTTTTTTCTCGATGATTTTTAAGATGAAGGAGGCAAGCAAAGTCATAATCAAGTAGACGATAGCAAGAATCAAATAGGCTTCCATAAACGCATAAGTTGAACCAGCAATCAGATTCATACGGTAATAAAGTTCAGTCACTGAAATAACATTCAAAACGCTAGAATCTTTGATATTGACGATGAGTTCATTTCCAATGGTAGGTAAAGCATTCTTCAAGGCTTGTGGCAACATGACGTGAAAGCTCGTCATAGAAGAGCTTAAGCCAAGGCTTCTAGCCCCTTCGACTTGACCAATATCCACTCCGTTTAAACCACTACGGACGATTTCACCCATATAGGCTGCCGTATTGAAGGTAATGACAATAAGGCCAGCGAACATCCAACCGTTAAAAACGTTGTTGATTTCACCCTTAAAATAGATGTTCCCCCAGTTGATACCAATCGCAGAGCATCCAAATTTAAAAAGCAAGGCCTGAACCATCATTGGCGTTCCTCTAAGAAGAACGGAATAAACATTACAAAAAGCCAAACAGATTCCTTTTAAAACTTTGATGATGAGTTTGTCACTGCTTTTGATTTTAAGATTTTTTCCATAAGCGAGGAAAATGCCTAGGATTAAGCCTAGCACCGTCCCCAAAATGGAAAGAATCAGGGTAGAGAGAACCCCATAGCCGATTAAGGCGAAGTTCTCTCCCCAAAGTCTTCCTAATTTTTCAAAATCGATCATAACGCACTTTCACTGGATCTTGTGGCAGCCCCTGCCATCAAAGAAGAGCGTTCTTCGGCACTTAATTTTGCTAAAGACGTATTTAATTCTTCTTCTAGTTCCGAATTTCCTTTCTTAATGCCAATAGAAACGCTTAAACCATTCAAATCATCGCTGGATAAGAAACCTTTATAATCGCAATAAAGGACTCTTAATTCGTTTTTATTTAAGTTTGTCATCGCCTCAATGACAGGAAGTTCTGCTGGCATAGCAAAGCTAATTCCGCCCAAAACATCGTTGGCAGCCAAAGGATATGTTGCTTGTGCTGGAGAGTGACGAATCGTTTTATTTTGTTTATTGTTCACAAAATAAGTATTGATAAAGTCGTCGCCAACAACGTTTGCCTGGCAAACAAGGGTTTTCCCATCGAATAAATTCAAGAGTTCATCATAAGACATAGGGTTTTCTTTTGTGCCCAAAGTCTCGTCTACGTTGCTTTTTTTCACCAAGAAAGCCAGGTCGCTTGTTAAATAAGGGTTACTGAAATTGATGGATTCTCTTCTTTCAGGGGTGTCGGTCATACCCGCAAGAATCATATTAATTTCATTGGCATTTAAGCTTGGTATCAAACTTCCCCACTCTAAACGCTTGATAATGACTTCCTTTTTCAAGTCTTGGCTTAAATATTTAGCAACCGCGATATCGTATCCATCGGCAAATTCATTGGTTTTATCGATTGGCAAAGTGTAATCCGTGCTTTTGCTCGTTGTCCAATTAAAAGGTTGGTAGTTACATTCCATGCCAATAACTAAGACATCGTTTGTGACACCAGAGTTATTGCAAGCAGTCATCATCGATAAACCCGATAAAGCGATGATTCCTAATAAAATTTTCTTTTTCATACAAATGATACCTCCTAAAAAAGAAAGGATTGCATCGCTCGATGCAATCCTATTCAAATTCATAAGATACCACACCGATAGCGCCTCTAGATAATCTAGGAGTCTATGGGATGTTCTCTCATAGCCCAATCCAACTTAATGCCTTAAATTGGTTTCGGCGATTTTACCTTTCATTAGCTTCCTTAGATGCCTCTTCCGCTAATTACTCTTATGAATCGCGCCTCTATCAATCCGTGTTGAATTCTAAAACTCAAGTATCTATTGTCAACAATAATTTCATCAATTTTATGATTTTCTTTTTGAAACGAGGTTTCTTCGTATAAATTGGTTCTTAAATCCATCGTTTTTAAACAAAGGAGAGAGATTGATTATAAAGGTTCAGAATTTTTTATTTAGCTAAAGAATAGCTCTCCTCAATGAGAGAGATAATCTCTTCGTCTTTCATTCTTTCATCAAGAATGATGGTGTACCAATGTTTTTTATTCATATGAAATCCCGGAAAAGTAAGTTCATAATCGATGGAAAGGATTCTCTGTTCTCTTCCTCTTAAATCTAGAACATCGAAAATTTGTTTTTCGTTAAGGGAAAGTTTTTTCGCTTCTATTCTCATAAAAAGGCAGTACCATTTCCGATTCTCTTTTTTTCGAATAACGATAACCTCGGGAGATTTTTCAAACAAATGTTCTATCTTATCCCCATAATGATTGGCTACATACAGGACGATTCGTTCCGTTTGGGTTTTGATTCTCTTCGTGCAAGAAGAGAGAATCTCCTCCGTTAACGCTTGGTATTCTTCATTTACTCCTCTTGAATAACCCTCCATGCCATTTTTGGCATCAACCAATTCGTATTCTTCTTCTGAATCATCATCGATTAAGCGGGATTCGAGCGTTTCCCCTTTTAAAATATAGCAAGCGCTAAAAGGAAAGGATGGCAGATGTTTCCTTAAAAAGAAGGCATCCCCTCTTCTTATGAAACCGTACTGAATTAATTCTTTTTCATCAATTTTCCTTTTGCTTAAATCTATTTTACGCATCGAAAATCTCGCTCCTTGTTTCTATGATAATAACATTGCTGATGTCCTCTTTGTTCTTTTTAAAGCCTCTTCTTCTATTCAAGGATTTTAAGGATGCTATAATTCGGGAGTATGAAAGAAATAAGAGTCCAATTAAACAATCAAAAAATAAACAAGAAATTGTTTTCTCAAGCTTTGAAAGCAGTATCCCTTGATAGAGAAGAAGAAATCTATTGCATCGACGGAAATGACAACGATGTCTCTCTTTTTTCTTCCTATTCTGATGAAATCAAATTATTAGAGGATAAAACAAAGTCTTTTCAATACGAGATTCTCGATGAAGGAAAAGAAGGAGATAAGATTCTTTTCCATTTGTATTTCTCTTTTCAAAAGAAATTCGTTCTCGTTACATCGAATAACGATTCTTTCGATGAGTTTTTCTCTTTGAATGAGAAATATCAAAAAGATTTCGTCTGTTTTCAAAATGATCAATGGCTGGACAGAAAAAATATCCTGATAAATCCTTTCTATAAAGGAGAGAAGAAAATGGAAGATGTCTTCTACGATAGTACGACACTTGTTTTAGTATCCTCTTCCTTTCTTACTTTATTTAACGAATTTATCCTCTCCATCTCGAATTATTTCTTGAAACGTTTTGAAACAAATGGCAGAGCGAAAAACTCTTTTTTCTCAAATTTAAGCAAGAATCTCTTTGCCTGGGGTTCTTCCAAAGAAGAAAAACCATCGACGTTGTTCGATGATTTGGCTGCTAAGTTTGAGATCGAATATCATCTTGGGCATTTCGCGTTGGTATTAAAAGAAGGCAATGACGCTTCTTCTTTCATGTTTGCCATCCGTTTCTTTCTTTCTCTTATTTATGATGAGTTGGATTTCGATCCAACAAAAAAGAAGGCTTAACCCCTAAAAGGTTAAAACCTGGAAATAGCATAGAAGGAAAACAAGCAATATTTGTAACACGCTTAAAACAATTCCCGAAATCAAATAGAGATAATGATGCAAAATATCTTCCTCTCTGATTTCTTTGAACATATAAGTAATTAACAACGCCGGTCCTCCGAACAAAATACAAAGAAGGATGACTTGATAATGTTTAAGTCCTTTATCATCTCCATTACGGAGCTTTTTCACATAGGAAATACAAGATCCATAACAAATAACGAAGAGGACGATAATAATAGGGAAAAATGCAATGAATTTCATAATGGAACAAAATAAAGTGGCCCGAAAGCCACTTTATTATAGGACTTAAAGCTTATTTCTTCTTGAGATATTTCATGCTATCTAAGCAGACAGCAGCCATGATGATGATACCTTTGAAGAGATATTGGATATTCACATCAAAGCCAAGGAAGGTTAAGCAATAAGTCATGCCTTGGAAGATGATCGTTCCTAACACAACGCCAGAAATCTTACCAATACCGCCAGAGAAGGAAACTCCGCCGATAACGCAAGCGGCAATGGCGTCTAGTTCGGTTCCATAGCCCGTATTAGGGTTAGCACCTGCTCCTTGAAGAGCGGTTGCCGCACCACCCAAGCCATATAAAACACCGGCCATAACGAAGACGAGAAGGGTTGTCCAGAAAACCGAAACGCCACTAACAGCGGCCGCTTCTGAGTTTCCACCGACAGCGTACATATTCTTGCCAAACTTTGTCTTATTCCAAATAAACCAAACAATGGCAATGACGATAATTGCAGCAATAATGATATTTAAATAGTTATTGCCTCTTAATTTTTTCGAAATGGATAAGTCGGCATTGAAGGCAGGATAAGAGCCGTACCCAATCATGAATAAGCCATAAATCAACAATTGAGTTGATAAGGTTGTGATGAATGGATGCATCTTGAATTTGGCAGTAAAGAATCCTGCGATCGTAGAGAAGATGGTACAAAGGATGATTGGAACCAAGAAGGCAAGGATGACTTTAGGCACCACTGGCCAAGAAACGACGTCAATCGTAAAGCCGAAAGCGGATTTATAAACTTCCCGGGCAAGAATCATATTGAAGAATCCTGCGCCCAATCCCGTCATACGGCCTACAGAAAGGTCTGTACCACCAAGCAAGATAAGCCCTGCAACTCCTAGAGCATAGAAGATCTTAACCGAGCTTTGTCCAAGAATGGACATGATGTTATTGCTAGTGAAGAGGTTTTTCCCAATTCCTAAACCATAGAAAATAGAGAAAAGGAAGAAAGCCACGACAATGAGGTTTAAAGCGTTTCTCAATAACCAGTTAGACAGCTTAAATTCATAGAGGTATGTGCGGAATTTGTTTTCGAGGATGCCCATGATGCTACGATGGCCGTTTCTTGCTTTGAAGATGAATCCATCTTTTTCAAGATAGGCATCGTATTGGCGATTCTTGATGTCTTGAATCTTGCTTTCGTAATCGCTTTTCGCTTCCTCTAAAGCCGAATGGTAGGATATACGGTTTGCTTTCGTAGCAATCGCGTTTTCCTTTTTCGCTTTCTCTAAGTTCTTTTTTCCGATGGAGGCTTTGGCGAGTCTTTCAGCGTTTTCGTCTTTGAGTTTTTCTAAAGCAATAGACTGTTGTTTCTTGATTTCTAAGACGTTTGCTAGATAAGCCTCTTTCTCTTTGGATTTTTCTTCTTCAGAGGTTAGAGAAGCAATCTTGCTTTCGTATTCCTTTTTCGCTTCTTCTAAAGCGGAACGATAGGAGAGTCTGTTCGCTTTTAAGGCGTTGGCGTTTTCTTCTTTCGCTTTCTTTATATCGTTTTTATCATAAGATGCGTTGGCGATTCTTTCAGCGTTTTCTGCTTTTAATTTCTCTAAAGCGAGAGCTTGTTTTTCCTTAATTTGAGAGACGTTTGCTAGATAAGCCTCTTTCTCTTTAGTTTTTCCCTCTTTTGCTAAAGCAGTTTCTTTCTGATAGTAGTCTTTTCCTTCTTTTTTAGCGATCTCAGAAGCTTCTTTGACGATTGTTTTTACTTGCTCTTTGTTGGCTTCCTTGACCTTTTTCGCCTCTTTGATTAATTTTTTATCTTTGGCGATGATTTTATCCTTCACGTCTTTTTCAAGAACTTTGTTGGCTTTCACATCGCGTATCTCTTCTTTTAAAGCGATGATTTTATCTTCTCCTTCTTTTCTTAAGGAAGAGAGATCATCTAGGTATTTTTGATACTTATCATCGTTTTCAAAAGGATTGATGATTGTTTCGCTTTCCATTTCTGTTCTCCTTTATAAGTATTTGGCACACAATCTAAGAAGTTCTTCTTGGTTGGTGTCTTTGGTAATGACTTCCCCTGCGAGATGATAATTGCTCATGACAAGGATTCTATTGGTTACGCCTAATATTTCAGGCATTTCCGAAGAAACCATGATGATGGATTTCCCTTCATTGGCGAGTTTGATCATCAATTCGTAAATTTGATATTTCGCCATGATATCGATGCCTCTTGTTGGCTCGTCCATTAAGAAGACATCTGGGTTTCTTTCCAGCCATTTTCCAATAATGACTTTCTGTTGGTTACCACCTGAAAGGGAGGAAATCTTATCATTGCTTGAGTTACACTTAACACTCATTGCAGAGATTTCTCTTGAAGCTGCATTCCGCATCTTTGCATTGTCGATAATGCCAAATGTTTTGTATTTATCGATGTTTGTAATGCAAGTGTTATAAACGAGGTCTTCTTTGCCGAACATGCCATTGACCTTTCTTTCTTCTGTAACGAAAGCAAAGTTCTCTTTCATAGCATCCTTCGATGAGTTAAAGAAGATGCGTTTTCCCTTAAAATAGATTTCCCCATCGGAAATGGTTCTCACACCGAATAGGGCTTCTAAAAGTTCACTTCTTCCTGATCCAACAAGACCATAGATTCCTAATATTTCGCCTTTACGAAGATCAAAGGAGATGTTTTTTAAACAAGGTGCATATTTCGTGCAAAGGTTCTTAACCACCAAGATTGGTTCTTCTGGTTTATTTGTAAGAGGTGGGAAACGAGAGTCTAAGCTCCTCCCGACCATCGCTTTGACAAGTTCATCAAGATTTGTGTCTTTGACTTTCTTATCAAGGGTCACCATACCATCGCGAAGGATGACAACATCATCGCAAAGTTCAAAGATTTCATCCATTTTGTGGGAAATGAAAACAAAGCTAACGCCTCTTTCTTTAAGCTTTCGAATGATTGCAAATAATTTTTTAACTTCTCTTTCCGATAAGGAGGAAGTAGGTTCATCTAAAATAATGACTTTGGCATCATAAGAAACGGCTTTGGCAATTTCGACCATTTGACGTTGAGAAACGGACATTTTTCTCATGACTGTCTTTGGAGATACGTTAATCCCTAAGTTAGCAAAGAGTCTGGTACATTTTTGATTCATGAGAGACTCGTTAACAAGGATATTTCCATAGGTTGGATATCTTCCTAAAAACATATTGTCTAGGACAGTACGATCAAGACATTGGTTCAATTCTTGGTGAACCATCGCGACTCCTTTTTCAAGGGCTTCCTTTGGCCCTGAAAAAGAAATGGCGTTACCATCGAGTTTGATCGTTCCTGAATCACGAGAATAAATGCCGAACAAACATTTCATCATGGTTGATTTACCTGCACCATTTTCGCCCATTAAACCAAGTATCTCGCCTTCTTTTAAACGAAGGCTGATGTTCTTCAATACTTTGTTTTTGCCGAACGATTTTGATAAACCATCTATTTCTAATACATATTTATCAGCCATAATTTCTCTTTTTTCTAATAATGAATGAGTCCACAGAAATTCTTCCGTGGACTCATTTTCAACAAATTGTCGCTTTATTTCGCAAGGTCTTTGAAATAATTGACAATCATTTCACCTTGTAGTTTTCCACCCTGGATAGCGTCAAATCCGACATAGTAGATAGATTTGAAACGCTTATCCTTCATGACTTCCGTATCGGTTGTTCCATCCGATTTGGTGCCTTGTCTGTTCCAGAAGATAACTGGTTTGGCGGTTGGAGAAGCTTCGGTAGCACCAGTTAAGCCAGCGATCTTATCAAGATAAGCTTGGGTTCCGGTTGTCTTAACCATGTTGATGACATAAGCATCATAGTCTTTGGCTGTATCTAAGAAGCCCATGGTCTTTGTGTCGTCAGAGCCATCGCCTTTTGCTTCGGTAACTTCGAAGTTGAATAAGCCTTCATAGTACTTAAATAAAGGTGCCATGGAAGAGTTCAAGAAGTTATCACTCTCGCTGTAGTAGGATTGCCACACTTTTGCTTTTTTCGTTGTGCCTTTCTTAACGCTCTTTTCGGCTAAGGTGGTAATGTCTTTTGTCATAAAGCTCTCGACATTATCTTTCGTAACGGCAACGTTATCGACTAATAAGCTATGGGCTGCTTCGCCATAATGAACGGTTGATGCAATCTTTCCGTATCCATTGGTAGATTCTTCGGTAAAGCCTTTGGTATAGATATCGGCGCCAGTTAATCCGTCGATGGCGTTTCTAGCAGTCATATAAATAGAGGCTGCTTGAGCTGGGGCGTTTTGGTTAATTGTTCCCATGATTCTGCCCTCTTTGATATAAGAAAGGGTGGATTGGTTGGAGTCATAACCGAAAATTGGCATACCTTCGACCCAGTTAGAGGCACCGATGGCACCTTCTGCCATACCATCGTTATTCGAAACGAAGAAGTCGATGTTTGGATTTGCGTTAAGCCAGGCTTCGGTGGAGGTTGTTGCTGTTTGTTGATCCCATGTGGCGCCAGCTGTGGATTTTTGTTCGCCACTGGCAACTTCATTCACTTCGAATGTTGTTTCACCCAATTTAAGGGAGCCTTTCACGGCTTTTTCTTTATTGGCGTTGGTATCGTGGGTTGTAGGACGTGTGCCTAAGGCTTCACGAATACCAGCTGTACGAGCAGCCGAATCATTGTGGTCGATTTGGCCGATTAATAAGGCGTAATTCAAGACCTTATCTTCACTGGCCTTTTCCCAAGACCAGCTTCCAGCACTTTCACCACAGGAAGCGAGAATTGTGCCTAAAGCGGATAATGCGAATAATGGAATTAAACGTTTTTTCATATTTTCTCCTTTATAATTCCTTGGCGCCACTTCTTACGAATATGAGCACCATTTGCATTATGATTTTCTCTAGAAAGCGCTTTCACAAGAATGGAAAAAACTCTAAAGAATTTGTAATAAACTCTACAAATGTAAGCGCTTTAGTTAATTTTTATTGGTGATTTTCATGCCTTTTACTTTATAAAAGTTGCCTTTCACGATGATTTCATCGTCAAAAGTAGGCATTTCTAGACCATCGACAAGGCTGGTATATAAAGAAAAGAGAATTTGGGCTTGTGTGGAGGCGTCATTTAAAACGGTTCCTAGCATATAGCCATCCTCCACTGCCTTCTTCCCTTCTGCTGTTCCATCTACTCCAACGATAGGGAAAAATTGTTCCAAAAAAGAAACGTCTGGGTTCATGAGGCTTTTAAGGTATCGGATAGCGCCTACAGCCATGGCATCGTTATTAGACAAAAGAAGTTCGATGTTATCCCCTTTAAGAATCATCTTGCCTGTTTCATCATAGCCTTTCCCTTCTTCCCAATCGCAATAAGCAACTTCGATTAGATCTACGTCAAAGCCAAGTTGGCGTAATTTTTCAATCGAATATTTGCTTCTGTTTAAAGCATCTTGGTGAGAGAGTTCGCCACGGAGAATGGCTACTTGAAGTTTTCCATCGTTGTTTTTATCGAATTTAGAGCCTTTAAAAGAAGAGGCGTCTTTAAAATAATCCGCTGCAATCTCCGCTTGAGCTACGCCTTGATATTCCGCATAAGCGCCTACGTAATAGACGTTTTCTTTGACCCAGTCATTGCTTTCCATATCTTGTAAAAGAGGTTCACGATTGAAGAAAAGAAGAGGGGTGTCTTCTTTTTGGGCTTTTTCGATTAAGACACTCGCCGAAAGTCTATCATATATATTTAGCAAAATCGGTTTATGCTCATTCTCATCTAAAAGATTTACAAATTGATTGTTTTGAAGACTTTGTTTCCTCGAAGCCACATATTTTCTTAAAGAGATTCCTTTTTGGAGAAAAGAATCATTAATTGAGGAGACCAATGAATTAATGAATGGATCGTTGTCGGTATAAAGGAATAAATTCGCGTCTTTTCCTTCGTTTTTGCAAGAAGGAAGAAGAAGCAAAGGCAAAAGGCTTAAAATCTGGTATTTTTTCATTTTTCTTCTCCTTTCAAAGGAATCATAATATGGACAATTGTCCCTTCATCAAGCTTACTTTCGATACGGATGTCTGCTTTCGGGCCATAATAAACGCGAAGACGTAGGTAGACATTATGCAAGCCAACCCCTTTGGCTTCCTCTTCGCCTTTCATCGATCTTTCTAATTCTTTTCTTGTTTCTTCTAGCATTCCATAGCCGTTATCGCAAACGTCTAGGTAAATATAGTCGTCCTTTTTGTAACCTTTTACGAGAATGTTCCCTTTTTCCCCTTCTTTCAAGCCATGATAAATGGAGTTTTCGATGATTGGTTGAAGAATGAGTTTAACGACATCTGTCTGAAGAATCGTTGGGTCGATATCAAAAGAATAATCGAAAGCGTCGCCAAAACGAAGTTTTTGAATTAAGAGATAATTCGTCGCATGTTCAACTTCTTTTTGCAGAGTGATAATGTTCTTCCCTTTAGAGATAGAGATTCTAAAGAAACGTGAAAGAGCCACGATCATCTTTTCCGCTTCAGCATTTTGGTTTTTATCAATCAAAGCAATGATACTATCAAGCGTGTTATACAAGAAATGCGGATTGATTTGGTTTTGCAAGGCTCGCAATTCGCTCTTTCTTTGTTCTTCTTGCTCATGAATGAGTTTTTTAGTCAAATCGTTTATGCGCTCAATAAAGGTTTTAAACGAATCATCTAGTTCCACCACTTCCTTAGAGCCTTGGATGTTTAATCTTTTTGAAGGCATATCTTCTAAGGTCACGATTTCACTCATTTCTTTGCTTAATAAGCGAATTGGTTGAACGGATTGTTGAATAACATAGAAGAAAATAAGGGAGCCAATGGCCAAGAGTGCCCCACCAATCAAAAGAATGGTGACGCTAAAAGAAACGATTGCTTCTTTTATCCCATCGCGGTTTAAAAACACACCCAGTCTCCACGAGGTATTAGAAATAGAAGAAGCAAACACGAAGAAAGAATGACCTCCGATTTCATATAGGCCATTTCCTACAACGAATTCTTTTAAAATGCTTGTTTTCTTATCCAAATCATTTGGTAAGGAGGAGTAAACAATTTGATAGTCTTTATCATAAATAAGGAAGTTTCCTCCTTCGCCTAGAGCCGTTTCACTCAATAAATTGACAATGGAATCAAAAGAAAAATCGATATGAAGCACCGCATCACAAGTTTCGTTTCGATCATATGAGGCATAGCGTGAAAGAGAGAAAGAATAAGGATAAAGGGGGTTTTGTTCTTCAGGAAGAGTAAGGATTGGAATTAAACGGTTTTCTTCTGTTTGGAAGGTCTCTTGGAACCATTTTTCTTCTTTGACATTTGCATATTCTTTAACATTACCAGCATAGGCGATTTTCTCGCCGCTTGAAGCCTTATAGAGAGAAAGAGAAATGACTTCTTCACGAAGAGCGAGGATATTGCTGAAATATTCGTTCATTTTCGTTCCGAATTTTCCCTCATCATCGATGGAATTATAGGAATAAATAATCGCGTCTGAATTCCTAAGAATCTGGGAAAAATAGGAATCGTAAGTTCCTAGCAATTGCTCTCCCGTCGTTTGAAGATTTTGATTGGAGGTAGTTAAGACGTTATTGCGATAAAGAAGAATGGCGGTTGTTTCGGTTGTGGCGAGTAAAAGAAAAAGGATGCCCCCTAATATAGATAACAATGTCGTATAAAGGGAACGTGGCTTTCTCATTTTTTGCGATACTCCTGAGGTGAGATGCCATAATATTTTTTAAAGCAATGCGAGAAATAGTATGGGTCTTCATAGCCGATTTCGTGGGCTATTTGCGCTAATTTATTATTCGGATCGAGCAAAAGACGTTGGGCCATTTCCATTCTTTTAGAAGTTAAAAGGCGGGTAAAAGAAGTTCCTTGTTTTTTTAAGATGGCAAAGACATAAGAATTGGAATAGCCTAATTCTTTGGACAAAGATTCGACGGAAATGTCACTTTCTTGATAATGCTCTTCGATATAGTTTTTCATATGAAGATAAGCCGTATCGATCCCTGTTAGACGGGTTCCGTTATTGATTTCGACGATTTTATCGATAAGAGTATTTAAGAATTCCAGAATGCTTTCCTTCCCTTTTTTGGCATAGAACTCATTGATTAAATCAATGTGAGAATGATAAGTTTCATGGAGTTTATCGATGGAAACACATCCCTTTAATATGGAAGCAAGCAAATCGTTCAAAACAAGAAGATAGGAGTCACGAAACTCTACATTGGAGATATTCAGAACGATTTTCTTGACGAGTTCTTTTGCTTCAGCACTTCTTCCATAAAGAAGAGCGTTCGCGATGTTTTTATAATCACTATCATCCACCTTGCCGATTTTCTTTTCTTTGGATGCAAGATCGCCATAGAAAAGGACTAGCCCTTTTCCCATGATGGTTCGATATTCGAGTGCCCACCTTGTATGACGAAATAGTTTTCGGTAAGAAATCATTTCTTTATTTGGTTCCGATATTTCGCTCACCGCGCAGGAAAAAGGAATAAAGCAGGCACGTTTAAGTTTTGCTAGGATCGTCGAAAGAGGAAGTTCAAGCTCTTCTTCATTGAACGGCTTATCGGAAAGAAAAAGGACGCCAAGCGAGGTTACTTCCCCGAAAGTAAAGAAACGTATGTCATTATGGAAGAGCTGGCTTAGGTTTTCTTCCAGATAATAATGGGCCAATTCCAATTCTTCGTATCCTAAAGAATCTTCTTCAGCATCTGGATCGAATAAGGCAAAAGCGATGTATTTGTTTTTTAAATCAATGCCATCGTTTTTTAGTTTTTCATCGAACGTCTCGCTGATACCTTTCAATGTTATGAGTTTGAGAAGGTCAGCATTTTGTTCCGCTTTTAAAAGAGCTTCATTGTGTTCTTTCGCTTTTTTAATATCCTTGTCAATTTGATTTGTGGTATCCAAACGATCTTTTGCTTTATAAAGAGCTTCTTTTAGCTCCGTATAAGAAAGAGGCTTCAATAAATAGGCAACTGCATCAAGTTGGATTGCTTGCTTAGCATAATCAAAATCATCAAAACCGCTTAAAAAGATAATTTGAATGAGAGGGTAACTCTCTTTCAGGTTCTTGGCCAATTCCAAACCTGTGACGAAAGGCATTTTAATATCCGTAATAACAATGTCTACGTCCGATAAAGAATCTAAATCTTCAAGAACGTCATATCCATTTTGATATGAGCCTTTAACTACAAAGTTGTCTTTTTCTTTTTCCAATAAGGAAAGCAACCTTGATCTTGTGGCTTCCTCATCGTCTGCGATTATGAGTTTGTACATTTTTGAGCCCTAATATAAACATATTACAATATTTTGTTTCTAAAACAAAACCTCCCTTATCGATAACGGAAGGGATAGATATCATATGTTTTTAAGAATTAGATCCTATTTATTGCACCTATGGATTCTTTGTATTCGTTTCCAAGGAAATCTACTGGTTTGGATTCGATAGAAATGCAATTAGAAGGATCAAACAATTTGCTTTCTCTCATAAGAACGAATTCTTTTGCTTTATCCATGCCTATTCTTTCCGTAAGAGAGTCGCCACATATCGTTTTGGGTTTTGGATTAAAGGATTCAAAGTGTTCTAAATCTTCGATGTTTTCAATCTTTTTCTCCGAATAAACGACGTTACAAGTGGTAAATAAGTTCGTTTGGTTTCCAAGTTTTAAGGAAGGGTTCTCTGATGTGCAGTAAATCAAATTGTTATAGAAATTCAATTTGCGATCATTGTTGACTTCAAGAAGGATAGGAGAAGAAACGGAGGTAGAAATAATCGTGTTGTTATAGCATTCCATGTTCCCAATATGGTAATTCATGTAAATAATGCCTTTTTTGCCGAAATCATTCACGGAGACGTTATAACGCAATATGACTTCATCCAAACTGGTTTTGGAGGCGGAGTTGCAATTTAAAAACAAGCCAAACGAATTATCATGAGAGTAGTTGTATTGGAAGAGAACTTTCTTGCTTTGTAAATCAGGGTCAAGCATGGCACCATCTTGAATATTCCCATTCTCACGAACGCTAGCAAGATTGTTATATCCCTCGTTTTTCTCCACAAGAATGTTATCGACATAAGAGGTAACAATGCTATTTCCTGCTTTGCATGTCGTTGCCGTATCATGAACGAGATTGTTTGTTATTTTGCTATCTAGAGCATTTCGAAGGAAAATGGCGTTCTTTGCGATGTTATTTATTTCGTTATTTTCGAGCGTTAAGTTCGTATGGGCGTATTGGCTAAAAGTTTCATCATATGGCGAGACTTTTTCAATTTTTGTGCCAACGACTTTATACCAGGTTGCAATGCCTACATTCGATACATCTTCGATATGGCAATTACGAACAAGGAAGTCATTGCTTCGAGCTTTGCCATCCTTGCTCCACAAATGAATTCCTCCCGTGACTTTTGAAGCCATACTCATTCCCATATTTTGAGCATCGCTTGTTCCATATATGTCATGAACATAGAGGTTTTCAAGATGGATGGAATCGTATGTCTTAATTTCGTTAGAGTCGCTAGACAGTTCTACCAAAACACCCCTACGGTCCCCTTCTTCTTTTGAAGAATCGAATATTTCAAAGTCACTAAAAGTTAAATAGGAACAGTTTTTGATGTAGACAATCCCTGTCCCTAGATGATTGTTGCCGTCAATTTTTGGAAAAGAGCCCTCTCCATAAGAAGAAATCACGATTGGTTTATTCTTCTCCCCATGAAGGTCCTCTAAAGTGATTCCTCCAGAGAAAGAACTGCCTTTTTTGAAAAGGAGCCTATCCCCTGCTTCAAGATTGATTTTCTTTATATCCTCGAAAGAAGAGAACGGAGATTGCTCACTTCCGTCTCCGTTTTCTTTTGAAGAATCGAAAAAATAGGTCGATCCGTATTCGATTTGACTCGATTCTTGTATTTCAGAGGAGATGGATTCTTCATTGCTTGAAGAAGTTTTTTCTTCGTTTTGCGTGCAAGATAAAAGAGTTAATGTAAGTAAGGTTAAAGCAAGAGATAGTCCTTTTTTCATGATTCTTTTCCCTTTATGAAGTGGTTACTCTTTCTTTTTCTTTTGGAATAGTTTCCTAAAAGCAGGAATTTCATCATATGCGAGAGTGAAAGCAAAGAAAGCAACGCTTAATCCGAAAATAGTATCAACAGTAATGCTTACACCGTTTAAGGCTTTCATCCATGGAGGGGTGACGGTACGGAAAATGGTAGAAACATCAATTCCATTCATGGCATTAGAACGAAGGACGGTATAAAGAATACGATGTGCTTCTTCTCTCATCGCATTCGTTAGAGCGCCATAGCCTTCTTTATATTTGTATAAGGCCGATTTATCTGCACTAACAGCATTATCTCCATCAGGTAAAGCGCATCCGCCGAGGATTCCACCAACCATATCCATATAGCCACCTTGCCAATAATCGGATACGGCAAATCCGCTCATGCCGAACTCTTTTCTTAAAACAGAGTTGATGAAGCCTTGTTGGCTCGTCCAAGTAACGCCAATGCGGTTAAATCCTGTCATAACGTTTTCGGCATCCGCTTCTTCGATAGCAATTTGGAATGGTTTGAGATAGTTTTCACGGATGGTTTGTTCATTCGTCCAGGTGTTAACGCCTTCACGATTCTTTTCCTGATCGTTTAAAATAGCGTGTTTCATATAGACATAGACGCCCATCTTATGAATGCCTTGGACTTCTTTTGCGGCCACCTTTCCAGCAAGAGTGCCATCTTCAGAGGCATATTCAAAAGCACGTCCATTATAAGAACCACGATGGATGTTGATTCCTAAGCCATATAAGCCAGAATAGCCTGCCCATAGGCAATCTTCACCAACATATTCGCCTAACTCTTCCGCTAAATCGTTATTTCTTGTAGCCGCTAATAAGGATGGAGTTGGATAAGATATAGGTGAGGCATCCGAATCAGGATCGTCATATAAGAAAGTAAAGCGGTTTGTGGCAACGGTTGCATTATCTTCATAGCTATAAGAAGTTCCGCCAACTGGGCCTAAAGCACCGTTACCATCGATTGTTTGTGGTTTGCTTATGCTTTCAATGCCTGCCGTTTTTCTTAAGCCGTTTGAAAGCAACATAACCGTGTCTTCAAAGGTTAATTCATTTAATAGTTTATCCCATTCAGGATCATCGTATTCCTTGTAGAAAAGATTACCCTTTTCATCCATTGACATCATGGAGGCAAGAGTCAAGCCATTATCTTCTCCATACGTAGGATTTGGAATATCATCAGGTTGGATTGTTTCGGATTTTTTCTTTCCGTCTTGAATCATTCCAGAATTGGTTTTGACTCTGACATTATTAGGGAGTTTGGCGTTATTTTCGTTTAAACCAAACTTTACCGTGCCATTCCAATTTGAACGAGTGATATAGGTAACGGAATTATCTCCCCTATGTTCGTAAAGGTTCAAATCCGCATTATCGAATTGATTGGTGATCGCTTCGCCAGTGGCTTTGCTACGGGAATATATGGTGTCAGAGAATTGTTTATTGAACTTATAGGTTAATTGAGCATTTCCATTGGCATCCATTCCTTTGGAGGTGTCGTAGCCTTTTGCTGCAAGAACATTGTTCAAAGCCTCATGAGCGTTTTTTCCAGTCGCAAAATAATAGTCTCCTTCATCAAGGATGTATGTTTTTGCTTTATAGGAATCATAGGAAGCTAGTTCTCTTCCCTCAACCGTGACGGTAACCGTTTCCGAAGCTCCTGGTTTTAGTAAAGAAGTTTTTGCATAGTCAACGAGTTCAATGGACGCTTTTTCGACGTGATTGTCTTTATCATATTTTGTATATGGCTTTTGAAGAAAGAAATCCACTCCTTCTTTGCCAGAAACATTACCTGTGTTTGTTACCTTAACAGACAATTCATAGGTATCTTCTTTCGTATTTTCTTTGACTTGGAAAT
This sequence comes from Escherichia coli, assembly GCA_963630675.1. Taxonomy (GTDB): domain Bacteria; phylum Bacillota_I; class Bacilli_A; order RFN20; family CAG-826; genus UBA4951. The sequence continues at coordinate 67,504 of CAVGNR010000007.1, read as the reverse complement.
CGGAATAAGAGAAGGTGGTGTAACTTAGACCATATCCAAAAGGATAGGCGACTATATCTTTATAAGAGAAATCACCAACGTTATCCGTCTTTAAAACTTTGTCTTCATAACGTGTTTCCGTATAGCGGTAGCCATTATAAATGCCTTCTTGATAAACGACGTAACGGTTACTTTTTCCACCGTTTGCTGTTGAGATAGGATCACCTTCATTAGTGTAAGAGCCAAAATTTGCATACACCGGGTTGTAAGCATGTTTTTTCCAATAAGTGTCGGTTAATTTCCCAGATGGATTTGCTTTGCCATTTAGGATTTTAGCAATACCGTCCGTGCAATTGCTTCCGCCGATCCCAACCCAAAGGAGAGAGTCGATTCCGTATTCTTCTAAATCAACATAGTCGCATTGCACTTGGTTGACGCTATTAAGAAGAACAATGATTTTTTGAATGGTTCCTTTATCTTTTAAAGTTTTAAGATTTTTAAGAACGTCAATTTCGGAAGGAGAAAGTTCTAGATAATTTCCATGGGAATAATCTGAAGTATTTCCACCGGTGTTTTTTAAATCAGTTGCTTCCGTTCCATATCGAGAGAGAACGAAAATGCCTGCTTCAGCTGGGTCGTTCTTGTTATTTCCTATTTGTGACCATTTTGCATCATTAATCGTATATTTTGCCGCATCAGAAGAGGTGTTCGTTGTATGATCGCCATTGTATTGTTTATTGGTTGAATACCAATCCCAAAGACCTTGATTTACTTGAAAACCATTCTTTTCAAGGCCTTCTTTTAAAGAAACAAATTCCGAACGTTTCGCAAAAGAAGAACCACCACCTGAGTAAATATAGTTAACACTGGAAGAACTATATAAATTGATTTTTGCTCCAGCCTTCAAAGGCAAAGCGTGGTTATCGTTTTTAAGAAGAACCGCACCTTCTTGGGTAATTCTAGAAGTAGCATCCTTTGCATCATCTTGCAAATCGGCTATTGAAGAATAATTAGAGAAATAATAGATATTCTCCACTTCATCACCTGAATCCACTTTTTCTTGCGTTGTTTGGCCTAAAAAAGCGGTTATGGCGCCAGAATTATCCATGGCGATTTTTCCGCCAACAGCCATAACGCCAAAAGCAAGAGTCGATATATTCGCTACGATTTTTGCGAGTTTTGTTAATTTCATATTTTTCTCCTTTAGCAGTCTTTGGTGCCTTTTAGATAAATCGACACATTAGAAAAAACGGCCGCCAATAGATAAAAAACAATGCAGAGAATTACTTTGCTATCAACTAAAGCGATTGCTTCAGGAGTAACCCCGTTATAGAAAACACCACTAAAATACATATAGACATAGAGGACGAATAAAAGAAATGTGACCAAATTAAGCACCCATAAAGCAATGGATGCATAATTGCTCGTCTTTTTAAAAAGCAATAATCCAGCATAAACGGCAATACCAACAAAAGCTGGTATTGTCGCTAATGCATTACGATACTCCAATAAAGTTCCAGAAAAACCTAAATAGAAGATATTTCCCAGAAGGGCAAGAAGTATAGAAACAATGGCAAAGTAGAACCCCACTGTCTTATAAAAGGATGCGTTAAGATATTTTTTCATTTTTTCACCTATTTTGCGACTTTTGCGACGGTGCTCACACCAACGGTGATTTTGTATGAACCAATGGCTTTGAGTTTGAATTGGAATGGCTTTTTAGCAGTCGAATCGAAATCAAAAGTGTAGGTTCCTTCTGCTTCTTTTGTTAGATCGTCGACGGTTTTTTCTGTTGCAGTTGCTCCCGTAATGGTGACAGATGGAACTTCTTTTCCTACATATGCAAATTTATATGTAACGGTTGTCGTTCCGTCATCTTTTGGCGCATAACGTAAATAGGAGAAGGCTTCCTTTCCACCATTATTCGAACTGATTACGAAATCGATGGTTTTTCCATCTTGGCTAATCTTGCGCTCGGATGTTTTAGATCCATTTCCATCGAAATAGAACCATTTTCCTCTATTTTCAGCTTGAAGGACCGTTGCGTTGTTCCCGGAAGTTAAATCTGTGCGTGTATCTTCGACTGTGGAATCAATAACAGTGACATCGCAAGAAGCAGAGAAAGAACCAGAGATAGCAGTGATTGTTGCAACGCCTTTTGATTTGGCGGTTACTTTGCCATTTTCCACTGTTGCTACCGCTTCGTTATTCGAAGACCACTCTATTTGTGGGTTTTCTTCTCCTGGAATTCTTGCTGTTAATGTGAATTCTTTTTCGCCAGCCAAATCAAGAGTCTTTTTCTTTTCGCTTAAGGTGAGACGTTTTACTTCTCCTGTTTTTTCAAAGATAGGAAGAATGTCAAATTTCCCTGTGCATTTGAATTTGATTTGAGTTGGTGCACTATCGGCCGGATCAGAGGAGTCGAAGGACAATTCAACTTTATTTAATCCTGCTGGATAATCTGTATCAGAACCGCCATTAATGCTTAATTTCGCTTCCTTTTCAGCGTAGAAATAAAGAGTTTCTTTATAGGAATATCCTCCGGTTGCATCTGGTTGATAGCGTAAATAGAAGAAGTTTGATCCTTTAAGATTTCCTTCAGCATCCCCAACACGCAAGATATTGACATTGATTAATCCGCCTTCAATTGTTGGAGCCGATTCTATTTGAACGTTTTCTTCGTTTTCACAAAGATAGACCCATTTTGTAGGATTTTTTGCAGCATCGGCTTTCTTGCCGACCATTAATTCTTCAGCCTCACCTGCTTCTTTAACAATCAAAACACATGTGGCATCTACGCCGTCTGCTGCTGAAGCAATCGTTTCATCTTCAATGCTATAAGCAGCATCAGCCGATGGGGTTCCTTTTAATTCCAAAGTTAAATTTGTGCCCAATGTTGCAACCACTTTTTCTTTAGCAAAAGAGAAATCATTGGCACGCACGATGACAGCACAAGAAGCGCTTAAAGTTCCGTTTGTTACGGTGATGGTTGCTTTCCCGCTCTTATGTCCCGTAACAAGACCGCTTTGAGATACGCTAGCAATATCCTCATGATCAGAAGACCAGGTGATATTCTTGTTATCATCGTTAACAGTCGCAGACAATTGATAAGTATTTGTCTCAGAAAGAGAAATGGTTATATTGGTTTCATTCAATGTAATCGAATGGCTTGTGACAACCACTTTTATTTCTTTGCTTTGAAGAATAGTTATGCTCTTATTTTTTCTAGCATTAACGGTTATGGTTGCCTCTCCATCTGCGATAGCCGTAATCACGCCATTACGAACTTTAGCAACGTTCTTATTAGATGATGTCCAACTTAATGTATATAAGGAATCATCATTTGTTGTGGCAGTAATTGTTTCTTCTTCCCCAACATTTAAAGTTACTTCTGTTTTAGAAACGGTGAGCCCTACATCTGTATCTCCAACGTTTTGTTTGGAAGATTCCGTAGATCCTGGGTTGTTTTCTCCACAGGAGGTTAAAATTCCCCCAAAAGTTAACGCAAATAGCGAACTAAGAATAATGACTTTGGTTTTTTTCATATTTTTCGTCTTTCCTGTTTGTTCAAAAGAACGGTGAAAGCCCTTTCTACAAAAAAATTTTATTGCGTTGTTTAAAGAATAACTATTGCAATATTTGTTTGCATATATTGCGTTTTTTCTATAGTGTAAAGGATTGAAACGAGTTACTTTTTTACCGATTTGTTCGAATATAACGTTCCTATCTCTCTCGGAAATAGTCGATAAATATATAAGAGGTTTTTGCTTTCAGAATGTTCGTTTTTTTGATCATAAGATAGAACTTGCATAGGAAGGGAGTCATCATCAATCTTAGTTGCCTATGCAATAAACTATGTCGCCATATTTGTATTTCAAAATTGTCATCGTTTTTTACTAATATTTTTGGGACATCCGTATGAGTGTTATCAACTAGCCTTAGCGATTTGATACGAATCGAAGATAGCGATTTTGCAAATTCCGTTTTCGCAGTTGTTTGCGCACAGGCAATAGTCGGGAAGGCCAAAATTTTCAAAGGTCTAGCAAATTCTAATTTCAGGCTTAAGGTTGCAGTATCTCATCATCCAAGATTCCCACTTGGGTAGTATGTATAATCACTACCGCTTTCACTTCTACAAGCTTTTTTCTAGTTGATAAGTTTGTAAAATCTATCATATCTATCGTTTCCAAAAATATCTCTTTCGCAGCCTATCGGCTTGCTCTTTGGAAATTAGGTTCTCCACTTCTGCAACATTTATAGAACTATTTAGTTGATCGCTATAACAATCAATAAGAGTGCTATCTTTTCGAATTGCCTTACGATAATCATTTATTGAATCATATAAAAAGCCTGGCAAAAGCGTTTTGGCTTCTTCTCTTTCTAAAGATAGAAGTTCTTCAATAGAAACATCAAGACTTTTGGAAATTGCTAATAATGTTTTACCAGAACATTCTAAAATATCAGCTTTACCAGAAGCGATATCTGTTAAAGTCGTTCTTGGAATTCCACAATCTAAAGAAAGTGAATATACGGTTGTTTTCTTTTCTGAAAGTAAATCTAAGAATGTCATAACAATATTATGTCGGTTGACCGACATTTTTTCAATGAAATTATTAAGAAAAGAGAGCCACCAAATGTTTCTATCTTTTTAGAATATCTTTAAGCAACGCGATAAATGATAAGCTTTTATGCGCGGAACAACCTATTTTAATACAATTTGCATACACCTCTTAAAAAGTGCGTACAATTTGCTAAAAATGCGTACAGCTGAAAAGAAAAAAGCCTCCCAACAAGCAGGGAGTCTGTAACTGTTTCCGTTACCGAATGTGCTCTTTCTTTTGATTGGTCTAAGGCCAAACCCTAAAATTGGATATCCTTGCTGTTCACGAACTTAAATGTTATGGTTTTATCTCTGTTGACTGTGGCTCTTTCAACCATCAGTATCCACGCCTCTTCTGACCATTCTTCGATGTAATCGTCCGCCTGTTTCATAGCCTCAAGGTAAGCTCGCATTTTAGTTGTCTTGCCTGTCTTGTAGACTTTTTCTTTTGCGACTTTATCAAGAGAATTCTTTTGCTCTTCGTATTGCTTTGTCAATGCTTCGTACTTGTTTGAGAATTCAATTTGTTCTTGCACTATTCTTGTGTTTTCTTTCATCATTGAGGCTACAGCATTACTTCCATTCATCTTCAATGCCTTCTCCTAAATAAATAGCCGTAGCAAAATCAAAATCAGTTAAATTTCTTTCGTCGCTTACTATAGGAACACAAATCTCCATTCATGCTCTCCGGCCCATTCATGAGATTTCGTATCAAGTGAGACAAATAAGTTTTCTGTCTCCTGATTTATCAAATACTGGAGCGCTTCTGGACTAATGGAGTATTCCAAGCATTCGTCTAGCATCTTTGTTAACAACAATTCTTTCCGTTCTCCATAAAAATAGGCAACAACTCAGGAAGCAGGCTAACTTCTCTTTTATTTTTTGGTGTTATGGTACATTTGATGCAGAATCATTTTCCTCCATCAGAATACATAGCCCATTGATGGTTATTTGAATAAGTTTCGGACAAAGAATACATAACTGTCACATCAATTGGATCGTTCCATGTTGACGAATTTGAAAACCATCTCATCTTGCTTCTTAGTAATTTATAGTTAGTTTTGATTGTTTGATATGGTGTCTTCTTTCTTCTTGATTCTCCATGCTGCATATTTTCTCATACAATATTTGATCAGACTATTGAGGAAATAGACGATTGTTGCCAGGAATGAGAAACTGATGACATAGATGATATAGTTTGCGAACCAACCGAATTTCAGCCATATTTTAGAATAGACAGGCATATTGGAAACGAAGAAGGGAGAAATGTAGAAACAGGAAGCGACATCTGGATCGAATAACGGAGTGTTCATGACATCTTTGAACGGTTTTCCGTCTGTCGGTTTGTAGTTGATGCCTCCGGTGTAATGCAGTGTTACATTGATTAGTTGAGCGATGACGGTAAGACCGACGAATATTGCGACAGCGCCAAGAAAGTATTTATAATCTTTTTTGATGTTTTTTCCAATTTCTGCGTGGACGACAGATAGGATGGAGACCTGAAGAATCAGAACGTGCCAGAGGAAGGAACGGATCACATCGAAGATATTGCCCCATCTGCATAGCTGTCCTTGTCCGAACAATAACGGGAAGATGCCGGCAATCATGCAGTAGATGCCTAGGTAATAGAATATCGGCATTCTGATCTTTTCGCTTTTGATAAAGGGAAGAATCAGGCATAGGTAGATCGGTATGCTGCAGAACTGGAAGGGAATGCTGGAGAAGTCATAGTACCCGAAGAAGAAGTAACGATTGATTTCATGATAGATTTCCAGCCCTAGGAAGAGCAATCCATATATAAGGATAATGCCATTCAATAGTTTTTTTGTTTTGTTGATATATTTTGCGAGGAAAGCAATGACTACCAAAGTCATTAAACCGATTAAAACACATAATATCGGAACAAGACTCCAAGGCAGGCAGGCAGGTCGCTCCTATTCGAAATCGTTTAAAAAATTAATCATAATTGAACCTAAATATATGTTTTATCATATAGACCTTTGCATTGCTATTACTACATGTGATACCGATGAGGTCTTACAATTCAAGATAACTTTAGAGTGGCTGATGAATAAAGTGTGTGCGCTCCAGCGTTTGAAGGGGTGGTGCGATGTGACTAGGAATTACACAAACATCTTGCAACTCTCGCAGTGCCACCTTTCGTTCCGTTGAAGCACTTATCGTTCCATTGATAACGCTTTCGTTCCGTAGCAATATCTTAAAATAAAAAGAACCTCATAAAAATGCCGTTTGACACTTCTACAAGGCTCTAAATATTGCTGGCGGAAAGGATAAAATTTCCTATCTGCAAAGAAAAAAGGCTTGATAACATTTGTATCAAACCTATGCTTTTCTTATGGGGCGGAATACGGGATTTGAACCCGTGAATGGCCGGTTCACAGCCGGTTGTGTTAGACCACTTCACCAATTCCGCCAGCGTTGATAAGTTTAGTAAAGTTTAGGAGATTTCGCAAGAGAAAGAACGTCTTTTTCTCTAATTAAAAGGGATTTTGCTTTTAACCAGATAGGGAGCTCCCTTCTTTTTAATAGAAAAGGAATATCCTTATTTGGAAGATTTTCATAAAGTGAAAGAATTTCATCGAGTTGCAAATAAAGGGTTTTCTCGATAAGAGAATCTCCTTCACTAACAAGGTGTTTTCCGACATATTTCGTTGTTTTGGCTAGGAAATAATAGTTTATATTTTTCCTCGATAAAAGCGCGTATTCATCTTTGATGATGCCGATTTCTTCGAGTATTTCTACTTGATAACCAAGTTCTTCTTCGCATTCTCTCTGGAAGGCAAGAGCTGGGCTTTCTTTAGAATCAATTCCCCCACCTGGTGTTTCATAGTAGGTGTAGTTTCCAAAGATGTCGTTTCTTTTTATCTGATGGATAGCAAATAAGCCATCTTCATTTATGACGATACCTCTAGCGATCCTTCTTTCTTTCCAATCTCCTTTTCTTGGGTATTGGTCATCCTTAAATTCCTTTATAATATCCATTGCTAGATTATAAGGCGAAAGCAATGGTCATTAGAAATCGTATCCTCAACTTCATCTATAGATTCTTAGCACTTGCTATGGGGATTTTCACATTAGCTTGCATTTTTAATTCCGATTCCATCGATTCCATTGGATGGAATGCCTGGAGATATTTTGGAACATGGGTTACCTCTTATGGGGTTTTTGTTCTCTTTTTAGAAACTTTTCTTTCTTTCTTTTGGCTTCTGCACAAGAGCAAACGAGGAATTCCCCAAGTGTATGGCCAGCTTCTTTTCGTTGCCTTAGCTTTAGAAGTAGGCCTAGCCTTAAGTCGCCCGATTTCTTATTTATTTATTAATGGAGGAAATGTTTTAACTCCTTATTTCTCTAATGATCGCTTACTAACTCAATTGTTTACCTATATCTTTTTCCCAATTCTTCTCTTTGGGGATTGGTTTCTTTTTTCTGAAAAAGGAAATTGGAAATGGCATTGGGTGATTTATTTGATTGCTGTTCCTTCCTTTTATGCCGTTTTCTCTCTTTTAAACCATTACATCCGCACTTCTACGACCTTCGCAAGTCTTCTTTTTGATAACAATACTTTCTTAAATTTCGCTGTTTTAGGCGAATGGGATGGTTGGGCTGGGGTGATTCTCTCTGTTGGAACCCTTTTCCTTCTTTATGTTTCCGTTAGTTTCTTTATGGTTTTCCTTTCTTATTTATTAAGTGGCAAATACGCCAGAAGAACTATTTCTTCGTAGGTGTTATCAGTTTCCATCTCATATCCTCGTGGAAGATTTCTTTGATTTTATTAGGCGTTAAAAGAAAGAAATCGATAAGCCTTTCTTCTTTTATATCGATTGCGAGCGCTACTTTCTTAAAAATACCGCCCAGAATGTATTCTTTAACAAGGTAAAGGATCTCTTTCTTAGAATCATACGTAGCGTACAACGGGTTTCCTAAGATCCTTTTGCATTCTGCTATTTTCGCTAGATAGTCCTTAGGGTAACGCCTAGCAAATTCATCGAGCGTTTTATTCCAAACAACAACATTTATGTTTTCTTTTAAATGAAACATTCGCACCACTTTCTTTGGAATGTTCCCTAAACGGACATATTCTTCTTCCATCATTATTTCCTCCACCTTATAAAAGACGGATAAAAGAAGAAAATGCCGAAAATAATGAAAATAAGTTATAATCACTACATATGATGAAGTATGAGAAAAAAGGTGATGTTTCTTACACTCTAGGGACCACTCTCACTTTTGAACTATTGCTAAGAAAACCTGAAGTAGCCAAACGCATCTATATCTCGGAAAAGCAAAAAAGAGATGAGACATATACTAAATTAGTCGCTTTGGCAAAAAAGAATCATGTTGCAATTATTGAAAATAACCAAAAGATTTTCTCTTTATCGGAAAAAGAAAACACTTTTGTAATTGGAGAGTTCCAGAAATTTCACACGGAAAATGTACCATCAGGAAACCATGTGATTTTAGTGTCTCCATCGAATATGGGCAATTTGGGAACGATTTTCCGTTCTTGTGCGGCCTTTAATATTGATTTCCTAGGAATTATTCGCCCAGCTGCAGATGCTTTCGATCCAAAATGCATTCGTTCTACGATGGGCGCTATTTTTTCTTTGCCTTTTGCTTATTTTGACTCTTTTGAAGATTATCAAAAAGTCATGGGAGAAAGACATTTATATCCTTTCATGTTACAAACTGATCATTTTTTGAAAGAGACGAAAAAAGAAAAGCCCTATTCCCTCATTTTCGGAAACGAGGCAACAGGACTTCCAGATTCTTTCTTAAAGGTTGGTACGCCAATCAAAATTGAACAATCTAGCAAGGTTGATTCCTTGAACTTAGATAATGCCGTTTCAATCGGTATCTATTCCTTTTTAGGTTAATTACTCTTTGAGGTTATGCATCAAAACCGCTAAAGAAGAAGAGAAATTAAAGTTTTCAATGACGACATTATTTGGAACAGTCACGTGTGTTGGGGCGAAATTCCAGATGCCTTTTGCACCCGCTTCAACCGCTTTATTCACCGCTTCTTGAGCATGTCCTGCTGGAACGGTAACGATAGCGATTTCTCCGCCAAGTTCTGTTAATTTGGTTTTAATGTCATTAAGGTGATAGATGGCTTTACCATCGATTTCTTTTCCGATAAGAGAAGAATCAACATCAAAGCCGCCGACAATCGCAAGACCCATATCCGCGAAATTTGGATAATGGAGAAGAGCTTGTCCTAAATGGCCACAGCCGATGATGACTGCTTTCATCTCCCCTTTATATCCTAAGAATGTTTCTAAAGTATCAACAAGCTTAGCAATGTTTCTTCCTTTTTTAGGACGGCCTGGAACGGCGGAAACCGCTTGAAGGTCTTTACGAATTTGTTCTTCGCTATATCCAAGAACTTTGGCAATTTTTGGTGAAGAGATAGTTTCTTCCCCTTGTGCTTCAAGTTCCTTGAAATATTTTAAGTAAATTGGATATCTTTCTAATTGATTTTTGGAATATTTCTTCATAATTCATAGCCCCTTATCGAAATACCGAATTATTTTACCTTATATTGAAGCCTTTGCCAACTAATCAGTATCAAAATACCTAAATGCCGAAAAAAATAAAAAGAGTTGACCCATGTATTCATATTCAACTTGTTTTAGAATATATGCATGCAGATAATTTCTACCTCTGATTCCCTTTTTTCTTCCTTCCTCCCGAAAAGAAATGAGAACACTTCAAAATTCGATTATGGGAGAGCCGTTCTTTTAGGTGGCTCTAAAGATTATGGAGGAGCGCCCCTTCTTTCCTTGGCTTCTTTATCGTCTTTAAGATTAGGAGCAGGGTTTGCTACTTTATATGTTCCTGAGTCTCTTTACTCTATCTATGTTGGAAGAGATCCTCAAATAATTGTTCATTCTTTCCCTAGCAAAGATGGTAACCTTCTTTTTGATTCAGATTATTTAGAAGAAATTACAAAGAAAGCCACCGCCATTGCTATTGGGATGGGCGTCACTGGTTTTGAGGAATGCCAAAAGATATTGGAGTATCTCTTAAAGAATTATCATGGTTATTTAATTGTTGATGCGGGAGCCTTAAGAGCCTTTGCTCATATTCCAAGCGAAAAGCTAAAGAATGTATCCTGTCATTTGATTCTTACCCCACATACCGGGGAATTTTCTTATTTAAGTGGCTTTTCTCGCGAAGAGGTAGAAAAAGAACCAGTGAAATGTCTTTTGTCTTATCTTAAAGAAAAAGAAATTACCATTCTTTTAAAGGGGCACGTATCTTATATTTCAGACGGAAAAGAAATATACTTCTCTTCTTTTGGGAATACGGGGCTTGCCAAAGCCGGATCAGGTGACCTTCTTAGTGGGATTCTTTGCGGCATTTTTGCTCAAAAGATAGAAAAGTCCATTCCTTTGAAAGTTGCCTTCGGATCCTATTTATTAGGTAAAAGCGCAGATCTTCTTTTGGAAGAAGAGAGCGAATATTCCATTATTGCGGAAGATATCATTCGTATCTTGCCGAAAGTGATTTCACGTTGTGTAGAGAATTAACGTTTCTTTCCGACGATAAGGTAGGATGAATCGTCTTCTTCAGCGAGAAGAATATCAAATTGTTTTTCGAAATGTTCGCTCTCTTTTTTAGGAGAAGAAAGAACGCGTGTGGTTTTATGATCACATTTGTTATGAACATGAGAGAGTTGCTCACGAGATAAAGAATGGACGATGGCAAATTTACCACCTTCTTTAAGATTATTTGCCAAAGAGGAGGAAAAGCCATCAACATCCAAAAAATGAGGGAAAGCATTATAAATCACGATAACATCAAAAGGTTTTTCAAAAGTCTTCGTTAAAAAATCTCCAACGTCAAAAGTCGCGTATTCCTTGCCTTCGTATTTCTTTTTGGCAAGAGAAATCATATTAGGAGAAATATCTAAGCCTAAAACAGGTCCTTCGTTTAAGGAATGAAGAAGGCCTGTGATTCTTCCTGTTCCGCATCCTAAATCCAAAACATAATCGCCTTTTTGGATACCAACCTTCTTTAAAAGAGGGAGGATTTCTTCGTCTTTTTTCCTTTCCATGGTATCCCAGGAATTTGCCATCGCGTCAAAATAATCTTGTATCTCGCTCATAATCTATAACAATGGGTATTTTAGCAAATTCCTTCGGTTTTTTCCTATCTTTCTATTTCCTCGTTTTTTTGCCACAATATTTTCATGATGAAAAAGATAAAAAATCTTCTTTCACTCCTTCTTCTTCCTTTCTTATTTTCCTGCAAAAATGAAAATGCTCCTTCCAGTGAGAAGCCTGTTTCATCTGAAGAGATCATTTCTTCGTTAAACACGTCTTTAAACGAAACGGTTTCTAGCGAATCTTCTCCTTCTGAAATAAAAGGATGTATCTTGAATACGACCGATTTTCCTAAAAATGTCGCTGGAGGGTATCCAGCCGATCAAGAGATTGTTTCTGGCGATGGCTCCACTTTCTTTATCTCTTCTTGTATGCAAGCGGGCGGTAAAGGAGATGGCCACATTCAAATGAAGAAAGGCGTTTCTTTCTTTTACAATAAGACGAAATTAGCGGGTTCCTTATCTTTTAAGGTTCTTAGAAACGAAACCCCTTCTGGTGATTTCACGGGTATTCCTACCATTTATCAAGGAGAAAATGAACACCCTATAGAAAACAAAGTCGAATTAAAGATGGCTCAAGAAGATAAATGGAATGTCTATTCTTGCAAGATAAAAGATTATTTCACTTTAGCGAACGAATCTTCTTACGCAATATACGTTAAGGACTTTCAAATCGATTCATTTGAGTAATCAAAATGCGGCCGATTTTCATCAGCCGCATTGATTCGTTTTTTATTTTTGTTCTTTCTTTTTAAGAAGTTTGGACCATGGGACGAAAGCATAAAGCCCAAAGGCTATCGTTGCAGTAAAGACCACAACATCCATGGAAATCAAGGTTGGAATCCACCAATTGACCCCATCGCTCTTTTCTTTGATGATCAAATCAACTTTATAATCGTCATTTTCCGGATTATAGTCTCTAGCATACTTATAAGTAGAAACAAAAGTATAGAGGTTATGTTTTAAGGCTAATTTAGCACAATACATTTCCGTTGGATCGTCTTCTTTTAATGGAGTGCCATTGGTTTGCATTGGATTGAGCCACATATCGTTTCCAGCAAGGACACCACGATTGACGTTCATGATTTCGTCTCCACTGCTCCAGTCGGTGATAACACTTCCTTTGAAGCCCCATTCATTTCTTAAGACTTCTGTAAGTAACTCATAGCTTGCTCCAGCCCAGACACACCCGACTCGGTTGAAAGCGGTCATGATAGCATTAGCACCAGCTTTAACCGCTATTTCGAATGGCTTAAGGTAATTTTCTCTAAGATTTTGCTCGGTTGCCCAAGTGTCTACACCTTTAGGATTGTCTCCTTCTTCACTTAAGGCGAAGTGCTTCAAATAGCAATAGAGTCCACCAGATTTAGCGCCAATAATTGTCGCACTGGCGAGTTTTCCCGAAATAATTGGATCTTCGCTATAATATTCATAGTTTCTTCCATTAAAATTGGAACGATGCAAATTGACGCCTGGTGCATACCAACCATTAATGCCACTTTCATGGGCTTCGAAAGCCATGGATTTCCCAATTTCGTTAGCAAGCTCTTGATTCCAGGTACACCCAACGACACATTCAGGCGGATAACTTGTCCAATTGGACTTATCTTCGGCAATCTTTTGAGTATTTTCGTTAAATCCACTAGGTCCATCAAAATCTAGGGTTTTAATTTTGCCTATCGATTCCATTGGCAATGAGCCAAAGCCGCTCTTTTCAACAAGGTTTCTAACATCTTTTTTTGAAGCTTGTGAGACAAGATCGTCCCATAAAGAGCCATCATAGTCAGCAGCAAGGCGGTCAATTAGCTCATCATTATATTGAAGATCTTTTCTTTTATTGAGATCATCATAACCAGCTTTACTGCCGTCTTTTTTCGTGAAGAGATACAGATTTTTGTTTTCATTAAAAACTGGCATTTCATCTTGATTGTTTGCCCTAGTTTTATAGCTTCTTCCTTTGGCGAGTCTTTGATAATCACTTGGATAAGAACAAGCGTTGTCCATAAAGGTTGAAACGAAATCTTTTCTTGAGAAATAGGTGCAGTTTAAATTGACGTTGCTTCCATCGATTGGTACGTTTGCACAGGCATCTTCTCCCGTAAAACGGTTCACGACAGAATAGCCCGTGACTGGATCTGCATCAAAATTGATCGTATTTGGGATGCTATAGGTGAAGGTGTTTTCCTTCATCTCTTTCAAATTATGCGCATCCGTTTTTAATAAAAGCTTGTATTCCCCTTTGTCTAACTCGTATCCTGTATGGCCATTGTTGTTTTTATCATAACAATCATAGCTAGCCATATCATAGGCAGTTAAGGATAGGGTCAACTCTTGGCTTTCTCCTGGTTTTAGGTAAGCCGTCTTAGCAAAATCTCCTAAAGTAACTGCATTCTTTTCTATCTCTCCTTTGTAATAAGGGACGCTATAGTAGAGTTCCACCACGTCTTTCCCGGCATGCTCACCAACATTCGTTACGGAAACGGTTAATTCTATTTTGCCATCTTTCTTTAGCTCATTGCCTGTTTTGAGATTGATTTTTTTGACGTTCCATTCAAAATTCGTATAGCTTTCACCATAGCCGAATGGATACATGACCGCGGAATGATAGCCATCGGATAAGCCGTTAAAATATCCTTCTGCATCAGCAGTTTCATACCAACGATATCCGAAATAAATATCTTCTTGATAAACGATGTTGCCACCATCTTTTGCCTTTTTAATAAATGCGTTGGCGTAAGAAGGATCGTTCTTAAAGTCTAAGGCATAGGTGTCCGCAAGCTTTCCGTTTGGCGAAATTTCTACTTCTTCACTTGTGCCATTCTCCTTAGTTTGGATTTTTCTTCCGGCAAGGAGATTGCCAATGCTTTCGGTTCCAGATAGACCTGTTGGGCCAACATACATAGCAGCACCAATTTTCTCATTTTTTAAGAAGCCACATTCCATGTTATTGGTAGTGTTTAATAAAACGATAATTTTAGAGAAGTTATTTGTAACGACTTCGAGCATCTTCTCTTCTTTTTTGGAAATTTGAAGGTAATTTCTTGTTTCGTCAACTTCACCAGTGAAGGCATCCTTTTGATAAGTTGGGATTTCACCTGTGTTCTCCCCACTGATACGACTAAAAACAACGATGGCCGTATCACTATAGTTTTTGGCTTGATTTAACGTTTCATCATCATAAAAAGTATCGTCCACTTGCATTAATTGGCCATATTTATTCATAGATGCCCAACGGTCGTCCGTATTTCTTTTTAGATATCGCTCATACTTGTCCGCAAGAGTTTTATTATAAGAAAAACCTGCGTTTTCCAATCCTTTCAAAAGGCCAATACGTTTTTCAGGGTCAGGCTTGCAAGAACCGCTTCCAACCCCTGTAAACACCCATGCGTCATCACATGAAGTGAGTCCAAAAACGTTCACTTTATTAGACTGCTTGATGTTCAAAGGAAGGGTTTTGTTTTCGTTTTTTAGCAAAACGCAGCCATCTTCCGTTATTTTGTTAACAAGAGCTTGTCCTTTCTTTGCGCTTTCATTGCTGCCATATATTGCACCTGTTCCAACAAGTGCACTATTGATGAAATCCACACCTAGAACATCGAAGCAAACGATATTCCCGGCAATATGAATGGCACTCAAAAGTCCGAGAGCAGACATAATTACGACTTTACTTTTTAGTTTCATAATTTTCCTTTCATTCGATAGGTAAGACCACTTGATAGCCGGAATAGTAATATTTGCTCTTACCATCGGCGGCTTCAAATTGTCTCCCTTTTATCAAGATTTGATTTTTATAGACTTCAAGATAGAGGCCTTGAGCTCCTCCTTTTTCGTAACTACCATTTTTATAGATATGCCCCCCTCCTTTTCCTTCCCAGAGGTAGCCAATAGCTGCAGTGTTAAAAAAAGAAGGTCCGTTTTCTTCTATCCTATAGGGATCTTTATTTTCGAAAGACCAATGGGAATGGCTGGAAAAGAAAAGAATTTTCGAATCATCTTTGATGATTTCCCGGATTTTGTTTTCTTCCTCTAAAGAATAACCGTACCAGGTCTGATTTTCGCTTGTTAAGGAACCGCTTACGGTGTTTCTTAAGGAACCATGGGAAAAGATAAAGATTGGTTTATTTGTTTTCTTTCCGTCTTCTATTTCTTTTTTGAACCAAGAAAGTTCTTCTTCACCAAGGGTGCAATCCGCTCTTGCGTTTCCGTCTAAAGTCTTTGGCATTTTCGTCGTGCCAAGGAAAATAAACTTAGAGCCTTCTTTTTCTAAAGAAAAATAAGGGTTTTCGTTTTTCGTCTTTTCTTTCCACAAAGCCAAACGCTCTTGATACATCTGATTCAGCTGATTTTCGCTATAGCCAGTATAGTTTCCATCCTCAGATTGAATGATGAATTCATGATTTCCTATCCCAACGGTCATAGGAATTTCTTTGTTTTGAAATACTTCGTTATAGGATTCGTAGAAATCATCGTAGTTTTCGGCTTTAGCCTCATCCACGATATCGCCATTGACGAAGATTCCAATGGAATCGGAAGCTTCCTCTTTAATATCCGCAAAAGTTTTTTTACTTCTGCGATAGAAACAACTTGTCCCTCTTGAGATTTGTTGATCGGAAATGACCTCGAATTTATAAAGCAATTCGTTCTTCTCTTTATAATCTTCTACTCCGATAGTTGCCTTTTCTAAAACGTCGTTGCTTTCATTTAACGCTTCCACCCAGATTTTAGTGGCTTTATCAGGAATTAAGGAATGATTCGTGAAAGTATAATCAATCTCGCTCGCCTCTAATTTCTCTAAAAGAGCAATTTCGTTGTAGTCAGGAAGCTTTTCCTTACCATCGCCCCAACTGATTTTCAAGGTTTTAATTTCTTTGGAGAATTGGTTGGTTTTATTGATGACAAGTAAGCCATCCGCACAGTTTTTTATTTCCGTATCAGAATAGAACTCTAAAGAAAAAGCGTCGCTCTTCTTGTCCTCTTCTTTTACTATGGTTTCTTTGCTTTGAGATACTTCTTTGGAAGACGTATCAGGCTTCTCGGTTGGAGAACATCCAACCGAGAACAATGCAGAAACCACCAGAAGTCTTTGCAAATGCCTAATGTTTTTCATTATTGTATACGTCCACCATATTGGTCCGGATCGTTCCAAACGCTAATATAAACTTCATCTTCCACCGGATAGCCATTTCCAACTTTAGAAGAGACTGGCATTAAGACAATCTTGTATTGACCATAATGTTCCGCATCAATTCCAGGTCTGCTGGAATGTGGATTTTGTCCCATAATGTTAAGAATTGTCTTCTTGCTTGTCGATGGATAAATCCAATAAATAGACCCTGGGCAGTCATTGACGACATCATCATCTCCACGGAATAAGCCAAACCAATAATCCTCAGTTGGAACAGCATCGCAAGAAATGATGATTGGTTCATTATTACTATCATCCATGTAGGTATATCTATCGGTGTTGAAATAAGGCTTATATTGAGTGAGGGTACTAGAGGATTCAAGTTCGATATAGTCGAGAGCGCCTAAGAATTCATAGGTGTTGCCTGTATAGTTTTGTGGAGCCCATTCGATTCTATTTTTGCCTTTCTTTAAGTCAATAGAGACCGGGACTTCGCAAACGGTAAAGTTGTCCTTCTTTCCTTTGACATTGTTTCCTTTTAAGGCCATTGGGGTGGAAACCATCTTGCCATTCACCCATAAATCTCCTAAATCGCCAAGAGAAACATCGCTCATTTCAGTAGAAGCGTTGATATATGGCGCGGAGACTCTGAGTCTAAGCGTAGCGGTTCCTTCCGAATCAGATTCGACTCCAAAGAGAATGCCGTTGGTTTGTTTCTTGTTGTTATAAACATCTGTTTGAACTTTATAAGCATCCTTGAATTCAACATAAGTTGCGCCAGAGGCTAGAGTATCGTAGCCAATGCGTCTTGTTAAGTCTCCTTCGGCTTCAAAGCGATAGGTGGATAAAACGTATGGTTCATTGATTAATTTTGGAGTGATGGTTGCGTTAATTGCTTTAATGGTTACGGAGCTAAGACCGCCCGCAAAAGCAAAGTCTGTGCTGGCTTTAGAAGAGACAACAACTTTATTCATTCCTTCGGAAAGAGCGACCCATCCCGTTTCAATAAGAGTGTAGTTTTCCTTATCTCCTTTTGTTTCATGGCCAAGGACTTTGGCGTCTCCTAAGTTTACCTTGACGTCATTAACGACCAAGTTCATGAAGTCGGAAGCGTTGATATCAGGAGTGACTTGTGTCGCATCTTTGAATGGGGCGGAGACTTTGATTACGATTTTGGCTTTGCAAGTTTTTGTGGTATCGAAGCCGAAAACAACGTTATTTCCGTTTTTGAGTTCGAAATAGGACTTGCCTGTTAAGTCTTCTTTGGTAATATTCCCTTTTAAGAAAGCTGCCGTTGTGGCATCTATGACTTTCATTTCTTTTTCAACGAAAATCACATCTGAATCAGCTCCTTCCACTTCAGTTGTATTAGGAACATAGGTTAAATCCGCTTTGGAAGATAACTTCATGGAATCGATATTTCCCCAGCAGCTTAGAGTTCCGTTGTAATTATCATCGTTGATTGTCGTTTGATCAAAACGATTGGAGATAACAAAGGTGATAACGTTTAAGCCTTTCTTCAAAGCGATTTCACCAATTTGGATGTCTTGCACGGCATAATAATCCGCACTTGAAGCACGATTTAAAGTGCCATCAACATGAATGTTTTCCGTATCAATTACCTTGCCATTCACTTTAACGGTATACCAATCGGCAAAGGTGAACGGAATAGAATCCCAATATCCAAGCCAGCCAGAAGGACCCATTAATCTAAATTTCAATAAAGCGGCATCATCCGCTTCGCTGGCATTGATTCCCCAAATAATACGGTCATTCTTATCGCAGCTTGCAACCACCCCAGTACCGGTTAATCTCTCATCCTCTTTAGCTTCCGCTTTGATATGGCTACCGCCAAACGGAATGATGTTTGCTTCTTCGGCCTCAAAGATGTTTTCTACTCTTCCTTTTTCGTCGGTTCCAAGAACAATGAGTTTAGCTTGATCTTTTTTCGTGGCATTAGCAACCGAACGAGCGGTGATCATAACCGTTCCAGCGCCAACGCATTTGATTTTGCCGTTTTCAATTTTGGCAACATTTTCATCAGCGCTGATGAGCTTAAATTCTTTGTTTGTAGCGTTGGATGGTTTGATTGAGACAGATGCTTCAATTTCATCCCCAACTTTTGCAACGCTCTTAGAAAGTTCAAGAGATAATTCTTTGACATCAACTTTAGCTGGTTGAGCGGAAGATGGAGCTTGGCTTTCTTCACTAGAAGTCGCTACCGTTTCTCCGCATGAAGTCATCACTAAAATAGTGTTTGCTAAAGCGGCTAGCACCAATAAATTTTTAAATTTACTCTTTTTCATGGGTTTTCCTTTCTTGAAATAAATTTAGTAAGCCTAGATTAGTCAAAGCGCCCTTTCAAAGCAAAAAACATTACTTAAACGGTCATTTTGATTTCGTATCCTGTAAGCGTTTACATTTTTGTATCTTCTTGTTTGATAGGAAGAAAAATATTCAAGACGAAGAGACTGCCGCTGTTTTTAACATACAATTCTCCGCCATATTCCTGGCATATCATTCGCACGGATTTTAAGCCGAAGCCATGAATAGAACGGTCCCCTTTCGTGGTTTCAGGAAGACCGTCAACAAGGTTTAATTTATCTTCAAAGTAATTCTCGATATGGATTAGGAACATTCCCTTATCTTCCTTGCTTGAAATTCTTATGAAACGTTTTCCTTCTTCGACTTTACTAGTTAAATATTCAATCGCGTTATCAATCGCGTTCCCAAAGATGGAATAGATATCGCTTTCGTTCATGAAATTCAATTTTTCTCCATCCATCATATAAGTAAGATTGATTTTCTTTTCTTGGCAAATGAAAGATTTTTCCGTTAGAACAACATCCAACGCATCACATCCGGTTTTCACTACGGAATCGTAAATTAAAACAGATTTTTCGATTTGCTTAATATAAGTTGGATCAAGGTTCTTTCCTTGACGAATGGCGCGGAGCTGATGTTTTAAGTCGTGACATTTAGAATTGATGATATCGATGTTCTCTTTTTGAATTTCGTAATGTTCCTTGTCTTCTTTCCAAAGTTGGCGAATCATGTCTCTATCGTGTTCCACTTTCTTTGTATCCTTAAGTTGGAAATAGAACAAAAGAGAAATCAATGAAGAACCGATCGAATAAAGCAAAGAAATGACAATGAACGTTTCGTTTTCTTTTACGCTAAATGTATTTACGACGAAGGAATTCAAAATAATCGCGCTAAAAACAAAAATGGCACAAAGAATAAAGACCCATACCTTGGTGATATAGAAATCAGAATCAGAAATTCTTCTTCCAAAAAGAACGTATATCAAAAGATAAGTTGTGACGTAGCAGTCGGAGTATATCAAGAAAGAAAAGATATTCATGAATGTGGCTGCTCCACTGCCATACATCTTAAAAGCCAAATCGCCATCAATTTTGGTGACAATCAGAACCAATTGATTTATGGCGTATGAGATGTGTTGAACTAAATAACCAGCCGAAGTCAAAAAGAAGATATTAATAAGAGAGGTATCAAAGCAAAAATATTGAACGCCAACCGTGAAGGCAAACATTGTAAAAAACATGATGATCATGTACCAACTGGTGTAATTCACAATTGGGATGGCGAAAGCAAAACTAAAAGAAAGTAAGATCCCTATGACAATTCTCCATACGAAATGATTTCTTCTTTTTATGTTTAGCAAAAACAAATATTCCGCAACAAGCAGTTCAGCCATGAACTGAACTTTATAGAAAAATAAACCCGTCAATTCGTACATTAATCATCGCCCAAGGAATAGGAAGAAAAAGCGTTATAAAAGTCTTTTTTCTCCCCTCTAGAAAGATATAAGACTTTATCGTTATCCAAAGTAATCTCGTATCCATTCACGTTTTTAACGTGACGGATATTGGCAATCAAAGAATTGTTTACCTTAACAAACCCAAACTTGGAAAGCTCATCATATACGTTTGAAAGACTACCCCAAGCGCTGATGGTCTCGTCTAAGGTATGAAATAAAAGGTTGTGATTAACCACCTCGACATAAAGCAGGGAGAGGACATCCAGTTTCATTATTTTTCGATTAGATTTAATCGTAATTTCCGTTTTCTTCTCGTAGCTGTTCTTGACGAGTGCTCTTTTAAATAAGGTAGAGAATTCTGTGTAATTAATTGGTTTGGGGACAAAATCAAAAGCATTAACAGAATAGCCTTTTATAGCCAATTGGGCTAGATTGGTGATAAAAACGAGAATTACTTTGTCATCGAGCTTGCGAAGTTCTTTTGCCGTCTCCAAACCATTTTGATTTGGCATATCGATATCCATAAAAACGATGTCGTAATCGCTTCGGTATTTCTCAATGAAAGAAATCCCGCTATTAAAATAAGAGACATTAGAACCAACGGAGTTTTCTTCTCCATACTTTTTAATGAAACTCTCGAGTATTTTAAATCTTCTTCTTGGTCTTCGACAATGGCAACGCTAACGAAATGCTTCATGCCTTAAATATACACTATTTTTTCGCGAGAAGACAATCAAGCTTCCCTAAAAAGAACCTTGAAAATGAGAGAAAAAGCAACTTATTCTTAGAGTTTTAGCAGGTATATTTATGAAACAGGGCTAAATGAAAGCATCTCTTGCAAAGCAAGGCAATTAGTTTTGGCATTGGTGATATTTTTGATTTGTATCTTTTTACCTTCAATAGAGAAAGTAAGGCTTCCATTAGCAAAGAACCTTCCTCCGTTTTTATAAGAGATACTTTCTAAAGAAGAAAGAGGGATTCTGTAGATTTTTCTTTCTTCAATGAGGAGGAAATCCTCCTCTTTGGCAATACGAACTTCTTTCTTTTGCAAAGTGGAATACACCGAAAAGGCCAAACAAAGAAGAAAGAAAATATCAATGAGAAGATAACAAATTCCATAAGGGGAAGAAGAATCGTCTTCTTGATTAAAAAAGAGAAAAGCGAAAAGAAGGGAGAGAATAAAGAGGATTCCCGTTATTACATAAGAGATGTATGCTCTTTTCTTTGAACGTTTTAAGACTACTGCTTTACTCATAGTTCTAGGATTATAGCAACAATATCTCAGGTTAAAAGACATATATGTCCCCTTCTTTTTGCTAAATTTAATGGGTTGACTTTAAAAAATATTGCTTTTGTTGGCTTACTATCGTTAGATATCCAAACCTCTTTGACCGAAAAAGATATCTCATTCGGTATTCTGATATTTTTAAGAAAGCGTTTTCAAAACCCAAAAAAGAAATGAATTTTTCCATTTAAGTAAGCAAAGATTCATTCAAAAAAACAGTCAAATAACAAGGAACGTATTCAATTTGAGTAAGGGAAAGAAAATTCATCGTGAAAACAAAAAATGAATTTTATACGAAGGAAACGGGAGAAATCGTCTAGACATATTTATGAATTCTCTAAAAACAACTACGAAACCCCCTATTTTAAAAATGTTGGCGTTCATAACGTTTCATAAGCGAGGAACGTAATTTAATTGGGATTTGTTTTTTTCATTTCCTTTGCGATAATGGGATTGTCGAAATGAAATACGGAAATTGAAAGATTCTTTTGTTTTCTTATTTCGTCTTTCAAAAAGGAGGCCTCTTAGATGAAAAGAACACATTTATTTCTTATTTTACCAGTTCTACTACTTTCTTCTTGCTCAAATGACTACGCGAAAGTTTCAAGCGCATTAGGTTTAGCAGAAGAACAAGAACTCCTCTTTAATTTTGATGTATACAAATCATGCTCCCAATATGACTATTCTTCAAATGAAGACATTTCCTTCGAAGCTTTAAAAGAAAATGGAACGACTGTTTTTAAAAATTTAAAAGCCACGTATTTCAAGGAAGACGATAAATTCATTTACACAAATACCAGCGTCTTCTCCTATAAGAAATATTTAAATAACGAAGGTGAACGTTATAAATATTGTTACACTCTTAAGCCTTCCTTTTATTTCACTGGTTTAGTTCTAAACGAAGGAAAGAGCGTAAAAGCTCTCTTCTATTTCCCTTCTTATCTTACAAACTGTTTTACGGATTCTCTTCAACCTTCGGAAAAAACGGTGACTTTTTCTGATTTGGTTTCTTTTTATGAACCTCTTTCTAATTATTCTATTAATGAAACTAACCAAACCATCAATTTGGAATATTATGTAAGAAAAGATGGATCGAATGTTTATTCGAAAGATACCACCTACACATTAACCCTTTCGATAAAGGAAGAAAAAGTCCACCTCCAAAAACATAAAAACGTTTAAGGAATGTGGACTATATTAAAATCGTAAAAGAATACGGAAGCTTTTGATTAGCCTTCAACGACGTAGTTAATTGTTATTGAAGCGTTTTTAGAAGCGTATTTTGTTTCATCAATCAGCTTAAAATAGGAGTTTCCTTCTGGAATTGGATAGGTGTAAACGCCATCCGTATAGGTTGGAGTAACCGCTACTCCTACGTTGGTTTCAGAAATCACGGAAGAAGAAACATAGCAGCTTAAAACACCATAATATTGATGAGAATTAACGTCTTTTTCTGTAACGGCGATGGAAGAGAGTCTGCCTAAAGAATCAACATTATAAAGATATCCAGAGCCTTTATTCGCATTTCTAAATTGAATGATCCCCTTATTATCGTTCGAAACAAATGAAATTTTGAACGAAACGTTATTTTTCATTATTTCCATATCGGCATAACTGGTAGGGAAATCAGAAGGGAGGAAGGATAGGCTATTTTCTCCTGGAAGGATAGGTGCGTATTTAGAAATTTGAATAGAGAAATAGCCTTCTGTTGCCATATATTCCACTTTAAGAAGGTTCTTTTCGCTAACGGCATAGCCCTTTTCTTTATTAACAACGTATCCTGCAGTTGTTAAAGAGGTTTCGTAGTTGGTTATATAGGTGCTTTCTTCAATGCTTGTATCGTAATATCCACCTACTAAGAAATAAGTTTCACCCGATGGGTAAGCATCGTATTTTTTGTTTTCCGCTAAGGCAAAAGAAGGCAAAATCGTTTCGTCTACTTTGCTTAAATTGAAGAAGTTTGCAATCACCTCATATGGGAAGGTTTCATAAATCGGGGTTCCTTCTTCATACCAAGCAAAAATTTCAAAAGCATCCTGATAATAATCGATTTGCACCATGATTTGGTCATTGGTGTCGGCAATTGGATAATGGTAACAATAATAATCGTCACCATATTCGGTTCTCTTTCCATCGAAAACAAAAGAGGCAGAAACAAGTTGCTGGCCATAGCTTTCTGAAAGGTCGCCAGATTTATAGTCATAGACAATAAAGCTTTCCCCTTCTTCATCTGTCCCGCTCGCTTCAACATATGAGGAAGTAAACCCAATTGGGAATGGCAAACAGGTATATCCATTAAGGTAAGTAGACATCTTTTGTAAGTCCGACTCAGACCACGCTGTTGGTTTCTCTTCACTAGAAGAAGTTTCTTCGCTTACTGATTCTTTGCTAGAAGAAGTTTCTTCGCTTTTTAACGTTTCATTAGAAAAAACGCTTGGATTGTTTTCATTTGATGCACAAGAAAAAAGGCTCAAACTAATCGATAGGAGCGCTAATTTCATTATTCGTTTTTTCATTTTCTGACCTTTCAAAATTTATATGCATATCTTAGGACATTTCTTATAAAGAATGAACTTTTCTCTTTAAAAATGCGGGAAACAATCAAAACCATCGGATCAAATTGGATTTCTCAAAATGAGGTGCAAAAAAGAAGTGACATTACATCACTTCTATCATTTTTAAGTGGCGGAGGCGTCGGGATTCGAACTCGAGCTAGGGATGACTCCCTACTAACAGGTTAGCAACCTGCCCCCTTCGGCCTCTTGGGTACGCCTCCGTGCATGTGTAAATATACACTAAAGAAAAGAATTTAGCATTAAATATTTAAAGAAATGAATGAAAAATAGCTTAGGAGAGCAAAATCGTTTTGATTTCAAATGCTTTAAAATGAAGATCGTTTAAATTCGTTTCTTCTTTTTTATCCTCTAAGCCATTACATTGGGTAGCTTTTTGGAAACAGGCTGGCAAATTTATCGAACATTTTTGCGGGGTGTTTGTGGAGTTATAAATACGTATTACAAAGCCTTTCCCATCATAAGAAGGTTTAAAGCAAGATAAGACAATACGAGGATTGCTAATGCAGAAAGCGTTTTTTGGCTCCTCTTTCTCTTTGAAGAAGAAAACGGAGGAAGAAAAGGAGTTTGCTTCTTCGTCTACATCAGAATCTTCCAATCTCTCCTTATGTGGGTAAAGCGCATAATCATATTCGTATGCTTCTTGATCCATGTGTTCCATCGGATAGGAATTGCTCTTTAAAAGAGTAAGTTCCAAGTTTCCTTCTTTTGCATAGAAGCCATTCCTTACAGGACTAAATAAAGCAAATCCACTTCGTTCTTTGGAAAGTTCAATCCATTTATAGGAACAAAGTTCATATTGGGCCTTCTCTATAAAAGAGTCATTCTTTGTGGAATGAGATTGATAACCGAATTGGGTGTCTGAGAAAACTTCCTCTGGCATATCTTTCATTGGGAAAACCGCTTTCAGAAGATAATTATCATCTTTCCAATCAACCTTATGATGAATACGGATAATACGTGAGTTTTCATCGATCAAAATAGTTTGGTATAAATGGGATTGTTGGAAAACGTAGGTATCGTTAAATTCATAAAGGGGGCCGTAACGTTTAACGTTTCTTTTCTCTAGACGCATGTATTTTTCTGGTTGGTTACGATAGTTTTCCAAAATATTCCAATTCGCATATTTTGGGTCACCGGGCTCATAAAAGACACGGAAACGGTTTGCTTCAGAAGAGAAATACTCTTCCCCTGTTTCTTTATCCTTTAGGGAGGAGATAGAACCGTCTTGAGCAAAAACAATACGGAAATATTTCGTGTCTAGAGTGTCTAAAGAAGGAATGCTCTTCCCTTTGTAACGTTCCGCATCCTGGCTTTCTCCATAACTAGGCAAAGAGAAAATAAGATAGGAGTTGCCTACTTTCTCATAATGAGTCTTTTTTAAGGAGAAATTACGGACATAATAGCCCTTTTTATAGACAGGGGAATAGTTCTTGTTAGACGCTTTCTCAAGGATATTATCCAAAGATTCGTTGAGGAGAGGGTAACGTTTATCCGTAACCTCATAAACCTCTTTTATGGAAGAACCGGGCAATACGTCGTGGAATTGATAAAGAAGAACTTCTTTCCAAATCTCATCAAGTTCTTTGGAGAAGTCTTTGATGTTTAATTCGGAAAGATAAATCTCTGTTTGGCGAAGCTTTTCTTCTAAATAACGGTTCCAAATTTTATTTCTTGCTTGGGAAGAGAAGGTTCCGCGATGGTTTTCTAAATAGATTTCCCCTTCTTGGTGGGGTAAGGAAGATTGATATGGTTCTAAGGATTGGAAGAAGGAAAGAGCGCTCGTTTCCTTTATTGCAGGCAAAGAAAGACGACGATTCATTCTAGGAAGTCTTTCACACATATCTTCGCTAGGACCACCTCCACCATCTCCACAGCCATAGAGATAGAGAGCATTCTTCAAGAAAGATTTCTCTTTGCTATTTCTTTCCGTGTCCATAAGTTCTTTTGGAAGAGCAAAACCGTTATATCCATAAGGATTTTGTGAGAAATGAGCGAGAACACTTTGACCATCTAACCCTTCGAATATAAAAGAAGAATAAGGGAAAATGCTTTGCTCATTTATTCTCATCTTTGCGGAATAGAAATAACGTTGATTGGTGTCTTTTAAAACACTAGGCAAAGCAGGGATAAAGCCAAAATCATCAGGATAGAAACCAATTTGGCTATCATGCCCAAAATAATCGCGATAAAAATGCTGTCCATATAACATTTGACGGTAAAGTGCTTCCTCGCCAACATTATTCAAATCATTTTCGACGTAAGCTCCGCCAAGAAGTTCAATTCTTCCTTCTTTTTCGTATTTTTGTATCAAAGAAAAAGTTTCTGGAGAAAGTTCTTTTATCTGCTCTAATTGCCAAGGTTGTGAGATGGAATAATGAAAAGAAGGATATCTTTCTAAAAGGTATATGGCATTTAAAATGGTACGTAACGCCTTCTTTTTGCTTTCTTTAAAGTTCCAAAGCCAAGCTAAATCCAAATGGGTATGGCCTAGACAGGTAATCGTAAAATCGGATTTTGAGATAAGAGAAAGAAGAGATGAGGTGATTTTCTTTGCCTCTTTTTCTTTCTCAGCAAAAGAGAAGAGATATAGGTCTCTTACTTTTTCAAGTCCAAGCAAAATGTCGTTGAAATAGGGATCTTCGGGAGAAATAGAGAAAAGATAATTCGACAAGACTTCATAATCATATAAGAGAGAAAGATCGTCTTGATGAATAACAACAAGTGCTGCTTTGTGGAAGAAACCGGCTTGAGGGAAAAGAGAACGAAAATAGATGTTATCTTGGCATTCTATCCAAAGATCGATTTGGTTATTTATAACAAGATTCTTTAAAGGGTAATGGCATTTTAAAGTCGCGTAGTTTCTTTCATCCTCTAAAGAATACGTTCCTAAAGAGAACCCCTTTAAAGGCTGGCCTTGATAATCAAAAAGGATTCCTTCCGAACCGGCATCAAAATGGAGATATAAAGAGGAAAGATCGATTCCCGCAGGAAGTTTTCCTTTCAAATGAAAATAACCGTATCGAAAAGGTTTGTCATTCCATTTTTCATTCTCTTTAATTCTTTTTGTGAAATGATATTTCAATTTCATAAAAGGGACTTCTTCTTGAGAAAGAAAATAACGAACATCAAGTTTCAGAATTTCCTCAAAAGCATTCTGAAGAAGGGATTGTCCTAAAAAATGCCGAATTAACATTTTTCGTCTTTCTAAATAAGTGGGATTTCTTTTACGTTCCATAAGAAAATTATAGGCAACTAGCTCCTCCTATTGAAAGTGTTTTCAAGTCTCTTTAAAGTAGAAAGAAAGAAGATAAAATAATCGCGTTATGAGCTTGTGGAAGAAATTTAAACAATTATTTGATCCAATTGATTTAACGACAGGAGGGATATGGAAAGATATTTTTATCTTTTCCCTTCCGATTATGCTGTCTACTTTATTGCAGAAAATCTATTCTTTAATTGATACGGTTATTTGTGGGCAAACCCTTAATGATGCGGCCGTTGCTGCAGTTACTAACACTACCACAATCGTTTTCATGATTCTTCAATTCTCGATAGGATGTGCTTCAGGTTTCTCAGTAGTTCTTTCAAAAAAGATCGGCCAGCACTCCTTGGAAGGTGCAAGAAGATCAATCTGGACTCAGATTGTTCTTTCTATCATTATCACCATTATCTTATCTGTCGTTGGCTGCCTTGTTTTGGATTTTCTTTTAGCTTGGATTGGCATTTATCCTTCGACAGCCGACCCCTATATGCAAGCGGAGTACGAAGCTGCTAAAACCTATCTGTTAATTATCGTAGGCGCCTCATTTTCCCAAATTGTCTATAATTTGGCCGTTACTTGTTTAAGGGCATATGGCGATTCTTTCACGCCTTTCATCTTCTTACTAATCTCCACTGTTTTGAATATTGTTTTAGATTTGGTCTTTATTGTTGTTTTTAATTGGGGAGTCGCTGGAGCCGCCTGGGCAACCGTTCTGGCCCAAGCTTTAGCGGGATTGGCCTCTTGGTTTTATCTCTTTTATCATTACAAAGAGCTTCGTTTCCAAAAGGAAGATTTAAAAATCACTTGGAACGATGTCGTTGAACATCTGAAAAACGGTCTTCCTCTTGCTTTCAATTTCTCTATTCTTTCCATTGGAACCGTCATTATGTCTGGAGCAGTCATTGCTTTCGACCGTCTTCCAAACGGGAATATGAATCCTGCTTTACCAGCTCAACTTGGTTATGGTGTTGCAGGTAAAATCTTCCAATTAGCGATGGGCTTCCAAGAATCTTTAGGTCTTGCCATGATTTCTTATATGGCTCAAAACTTAGGTGCTGGAAAATATGAGCGCATCAAGAAAGGCTTCCACGTTTCTATTCTTTATGGAATGATCATTACGGTTTTCATCAACGTCGTTGTTCTTCCACTCACCATCAATGGAGCCTATCAATATCTTTTCCTTTCAACTGAAAAAGTAACTGCCGATTCCATCAAATGGGGTAACACCTACCTGTATGTTGCCATCCCATTGATGTTTATCTTAATGTTTCTTTTCCTTTTCCGAAATTGTTTGGAAGGTCTAGAAAAACCTCTCTTCCCGTTCTTAGCAGGAATTGCAGAACTAGTTGCCCGTGTGCTTATTTGTTCTTTCTTACCAGCCCTTTTCAATGGCGGACCGATAAATTCGGCTGCCTCGATTTGGGCTTTTATCGGTGCCTCATTAGGCGATCCTGGCGCTTGGGTTTTAGCTACTTTGACGATGCTTATCCCAATGTTGCTAGCGATTTATCGTCCAAAGAAAAACGTTATTCAGCAAGAAGAACACGAGATTCTCTAACTTTGATGCGGTTCCTTTTGCAAGAAGAATCTTTAATTGCTCTCGTTAGATAGGCATTCTTCGTTTGAAGAAGGACTTTATAGCCAAAGACAAGGGATACTTGTTTGACTAGGTCACCAAGATCCATTTCGCCTTGCTCTTTTAATATGTCTACCGCACAGTTAGCAACCTCTTGATAACAAATATCGCTTAATGTTCGTAGGGATTTATTCTCTGGATCTAAACGGTAATTTAAGAAAGATGCTTCTTCAAAATCCTTTGGAACATAGAATTTTGTTCCATCGTTAATGAAATAAGTCACTCTATCGGCGATTTCTTGCAAGGCTTTTTCGATTTCTCCGCGGGAAATAGATCCTACGCGTTTCTTACCAACCGCCAAACAATAACGGCGGTTAATCAGTTCAAGGGAAATAGGGCCCTCATACTGAATTAAAGAAAGAAGGTATGGAGCAAGGTTTGCTTTATCACACGCTTCTTCCGATAAGGTGTAAGGAATGGATTTTTTCGTCATGGCTTGTTTGATAAAGAGAGGTTTCTTCTTAAAAACGTTATTCTCTTTCCCTTGATTTGGATTCGTAAGGACTTCATTTAAGGCCGTTACAATGTATTGAACGATTTCTTTACGATGATCAAGGTATTCCACCGCATAAACATGGCAAAGATTCCAGCCAAGACGATGAAGGATGTTAGGCTCATTGATGTTGCGATCACGGCATGTCATATTCGCAAAATGCTCATTATCAAGCAAAACACCTAATAGATATTCGTTTGGTTTTTCTTTTAAAGAAATGGCCAGGTCAACTTTAAAGGAAGATTCTCCCAGATTTTCTTCAACGTGATAGCCAAGCTTACGGATATCTTCTGCAAGATACTTTTCAATACCAATCTCTCTTTTTTCGAGATTATTGGCGTTAAAAGGAAGGTAATCATAGCCAAATTTAGCAAAAGAGAGGAAGTCTTTTAGATATTGGGCGCCAGCATTCTTTGCACGTTCCGCTTTAATGTCCGCAGGATTTAAGGAAGAGAAAACAACCATTTCCTCACGAGCGCGGGAAACCGCTACATTTAGACGTCTTTCACCTTTTTTCAAAGAAAGAGGACCAAAATTCAAAGAAATGGTTCCGTTTTTATCAGGACCGTATGTCGTTGAGAAAAGAATCACGTCTCTTTCATCGCCTTGAACGTTTTCGAGGTTCTTAATAAAGATCTTTTCTCCGCCTGGTTCGAGATTTCCGTTTCCGAGTTTGGAGGTCTCTTTATCTAGCATATCTTCGATAACGTTTTGTTGAGCTTCGTTAAAAGTGATGACGCCAATAGAATGCGTACGAAGTTCTTTGTCTTTAAGACGACGAAGGATCTCTTTGACCACTTCTTTCGCTTCCGTGCGGTTAATGCCCTTACCTCTTTCATAAACGCCTTTAACATAACGATAACCAACTGCTTTTTCATCGTTTGTAGGCGAAGGGAAGGTGAGCAAGGAATTGTCATAGAATTTGTTATTAGAGAAAGCGATTAAGGATTCATGGCGAGAACGATAATGCCAAAGAAGTCTTTTACGAGGTAAGCCTAAAACCAAAGCGTCATCCAAAAGAGATTCCAAATCTTCATCTAAGGAAGAGAAAGCGTTATCGGAGTCATTATTTCCGATTGTCGTGGTAAAGAAAGAGGTTGGAGGCATTTGTTCTTCATCACCTGCAATAACCACGCTATCGCCTCTAGCAATCGCTGAGATGGCTTCCGAGGTAGGGATTTGAGAGGCTTCGTCAAAGATTACGA
Source organism: Escherichia coli (assembly GCA_963630675.1). Taxonomy (GTDB): domain Bacteria; phylum Bacillota_I; class Bacilli_A; order RFN20; family CAG-826; genus UBA4951. The sequence continues at coordinate 36,436 of CAVGNR010000007.1, read as the reverse complement.
CATCAAAATGATAATCGTGGATATCTAAGAATTGCGAAACGGATATTGGCGACATCATAAAGCATGGAGTTAAGTTCTGAATGATGTCTTTGTAGTTATGGAAAATTTGTCTTAAAGACACACCTCTTCCACCGTTTTTGCATAATTTAGCCAACTGATTAAAGGAGGTTGATTCAGCAAAATGGAAAGCGTCTCTTGGATAAGAGGAAGAGATTTTTGCCGCCGTGGTAATGGTAGCCAAATTGGAGAATTCCTGAATATCGTTAGCGTATTGATGAACAAGATTATTCATTTCTTTGCTAGAAAGAAGAGCGAGATTATCCTCTTTCAAACGATAAGAAAGAACGGAGTTTGCCAAGGATTTTTCAAAATTGGAGAGGAGAGCTTGTTCTTTGATTTTTCCTTTTTTGAAAAGAGAGACGTATTCTTTTGGAAGAAGAGTTTCCAAATCATCTAACTTCAATAACAAAGATGTCCACTCGGCTAGGCTTCCAATTCTCCCGGAAGCAGAACGGAGTTTGCTATAAAGCACACCAAAGAATTTGTTGTCATCTGGATAAAGATTGATATCAAAAGAAGCGTTAACAAGAAGTTCCTCTTTCTTTTTCTCGAATTCATAGAAATCCTTAAGGAAAGTATTTTGTATCTTAGAGAACAAACTTCCTTGGTCTAAATCGGATAAATAGGTAGCAAACGCCTCTTTTTTATTTGGAAGATAGTCCAAAGAAAGGATGTTTTTACTGATTTTCAAAGTCGTTTCGAACTCATGTAAGATCTCCTCTCCATCTGGATAAGTCAAGAATGAGTGTTTCTTTAAGAAGAAACGGACGTATGGATCGAAGCTAGATAGTTCTTTATTCTGTTCTTGGATATGTTTTAAAAGTTCTAATTCGTCTTTTAAGTTATCGTTTTTTAACGCTTCTTTGTTTTTAACGAAAGGCTTCAGCTTTTTCTTTAAAATGGAAAGAGCTTTATGACGGGCAAAGAAAGACTGAGATTCAGCAAGGAGGAACTCTTTTTCTAATTCTTCACCGTTTTGGTTTAAGAAAGAATCGTTAAAGGAGACAAGAATTTTTTCTTTGCTTTTTGTAATATCGATGGTGAGATTTAGTGCGGAACGAATCTCATCTTCTTTTTCAACGAAATTCTCATCGAGAAAGTGTTCAGGCCATTTCTTTTCCCCTTCACGGAGAATTTCGAGGATTTCTACGTAGCGCTTAGCGTTATTGTAGGTTTCTTCTAATTGTTTCTGACGATTGAAGACATTGTATAAATCTAATTTGAGACGTTCTAAAAGTGGAAGAAGATTATCAATTTCTTTCTTCATTGAATCACGATATTCCATCGAATAGGAGCGTTCTTGGAAACCGATGAAAGGAGAAGAAATATAAGAGTCAAAAGAAAGGGATGTTGAAGCGATATCTTTGAGAAGTTGAAGCGTTTTTTCATATTTGTTTTCGCTAAAATTCGTTAAGAATTCATAGGAAAACGCATACACGTCCCCGCTATCTTCGTTTTCAAGATAGGAAAGAATTGCTTGATAAGGAGAACAAAGGAATTCTCTTTTTTCGTGCAAAGAAGAGATTTTAGAATTTAATTCCGCTTGTCTTTCTTCGATTTTCTCATTGCATTCGTTAAAACCATCAGGATTCGCGACAGGTCCCCCTAACGAAAGCAATTTCTGATAGGTTTCTAATACTTGAGACTTTGGTTCTTGGATATTGGCAAGTTCTAGGGTGAATTGTCCTAAAGAAAGATCGTCTAAACGACGCTTAACCACATCAAGAGCCACTTCTTTTTCAGCAACGAAGAGAACTTTCTTGCCATGATAAAGAAGATTCACGATCATATTGGCAATCGTTTGGGATTTGCCTGTTCCTGGAGGACCATCCAAAATGAAAGATTCTCCTTTATCTGCGTTATATATGGCCTTAATTTGGGAAGAATCCGCGCTTAAAGGGAATATGACTTCATCGTTTTTGATTTCTTTTACGGATGTTTCTTCTTTAAAAGACAAATCTTTATCCGCGTTTACAAAGCTCGAAACAATTTTGTTTGAAAGCATGATGTCTCGATTGTTTTTTAAATCACTCCACATCACGAAATGGGAGAAAGAGAAAAGAGAAAGAATGGATGGGTTCTCTAAAAGAAGCCAGTTCTTCATGGGAGTGATAATTCGTCTAATTTCGTTATAAATGAGACGGAGATCAATCTTTCCGTTTTCTTTTTTAGGTAACTCATTTAAAGAAGAGAAATCCAAATGGAAGTTTTGTTTGAAATATTCAAAAAGGGTTTGGTTTAAGCCGATTTCATCGTAGTCATATTCCAAAACGTAAGAATTGCCCGTCTTTCTTTTTGGAATACGAACAGGAAGAAGCAATAATGGAGCGTACATCTCCCCTTTGGCGTGGTTTGCACTGATTTCATTGTCGTACCAACGAATTAAACCAAGAGTGAGGAAAAGAGGGTTACAGCCACTTTCTTCCAAAGAGGTGTTGGCTTTTCTTGATAAGTTCTTTGCCGCATCAATTTTATTGCCCGCCTTGCAAAAGGAAGAGATTTTTCCTTTTCCATATCCTTCATGAATGAGATTTAAAGACAAGGCGTCTTGGAAAGAAGGAATTTCTCCATCTGGAAAAAGAATGTTTTGCTCCACTTCTTGAAGGGAGACTTTATCATTATTAGAAAGGAAATCTAAGAAGCTTTCCGCATCATCGACCATGATTTGCAAAGTGTTCGCTTTGATTTTTAAGTTCAAGAGTTTATTTGCAAGATTTAAATCCAGAAGCTTATCTTCCCAATATTCATAACGGTTCTTATTTCGCTTGTTCTCATTGGAAAGATAACGTCTTGCGTCCAAATCGACTTCCGAGATTTTTTCATTCTTCTTCTCGTCTATTGAAGGAATCACAATCTTTTTCTCACCGTTTTCTTCCTTCATGGAGGGAATAGGCCAGATCAATTCATTACGGCAAGAATGGATATCGATAGCATAATGGAAATTCTTTTCCTCTTGGAGGGTTTTATATGCTAAATCCTTTGCGTCTTGGAAAGAAAGATCGTCTTTGCTGATGGCGGTGCATTCTAAAAGGCAAAGGTGTTCAAAGCCCTTCGATGCGGCGTTAATAATGACTTGGCCATTCTCCTCAAGCGGGGAAAGGGACATTTCTTCATCTAGCCAAACACCTAACATACAGTGGTTAGCAAGCAAAATAAGCACAGGGCGAAGGCCAATCGCTTCAATAACGGAAGCGAAAAGCAAAGAGAAATCCAAGCAATTGCCCATCCTATCCCCTAAAACGTTTTTAGGAAGGCGAACACGTTGGAAGAGTTTATCAAAAGAAGCGGGCGAAATGATATAGCGAAGGGAAAGGCTTCTGAGAGTTTGATATACCGAGTCGATATCTTTTAGAACTTCGTTTGGATCATGAGAAAGATAACCATCAAAAGAAGCGTCTTCGTATTTCTTTTTACGATAATCGATCGCAGAAGAAACGATTTGCTTTACCCCTTCTTCATTTGGAGTTACAAACGATGCAAGCAAGTCACGAATGCGGTAAGAAGAAACGCTTAACTCAATAGGATCAAAACGAAGATCAACGGAGGAGGTCGCTAACATCTCCCCTTTCGAATTGAATAAGGTTGCTCTTAAAGAGCCGGGAAGGCTTTCCGTAAGTTGATAAAGTTTCAAAGGATCAAGAAAAAATTGGAATTGACGAATGAGAGTTCCTCTATTTCCTTTTTCGATGCAAGAGAGGGGAATATTCGAGATTTCAATCAAGGAAGGAACCACATCAAAACGAAGGGTCGCATCCTTCACATCTTCTTGCCCTGAATTCTTGATTAAAATCGATTTTAAGAAACAAAATGGGTTCGTTTCGATACCATGGGTCGCCTCTTTTTGTAAAAGATAAGCTTGATAATTAACGTAGGAGATATTTTTCTCCGCTTGAATTTCTAAAGAAAGTCCACTCTCTGCCATATGATTCATTATAGCAATCAAGACGGCTTTTAAGGTATCCAAAAATCATCTTTTTTAGAGGAGTGAAAAAAAGAATTTAGTCAATGGAAGAAAACGCTAATCGAAAACCGTTTTTGTTTTGGAAAAATAGTCTCTAAGAATTTCTTTCTCTTTTAGCAAAGAGAGGGAATCAAGGAAGGCTTCCCCTTCTTTTGAGAACCAAAAATCGAGGTCATGGTAGAAAGGATCCTCTTCCGTCGAAGAAAGGACAAGGGGGCACAAAACTCTTTGAATTAGGTTCTTAAGATATTCTGGGTAATTCTCTTTCATCTTCTCAGAATGAAGATAAGAAGAGTGAAGGAGGAAATTTAAGAAACTGACATCATCTTCTTCCCAAGAAAAAGGTTTTTTCTCTTTGACCCATTTTTCCAAATCCGACGTTGTTTGAAGAAAATAAGAAAGAAACTCTTTTTGATGATATTTTAAAAGAATCGCCTCATCTTTCTTAGAACCATTAAGAAAGGAAATAGCCGCTTCATGAAGTCTTTCTTTCTCTTTTTCATCGAAAGGAATCATTTCTAAAAACGAAAACTGTTCATTTAAATAAGAAATGTCACAGATGAGGTCTAATTTAAAATTGGTCAAGTCCATAAAAGAAAGCCCTCTGAAGAGGGCGTAAATTAATAAGCGCGTGCGAAATAGGCGATAACCGTAGCCTTATTTCCGGTAACAGGGTCGACTTTATCGCTATCGGCAGAAAGCTTTTCAAAGATACAACGAGCAGTTGCTCCATTGGTCTTCGCTTTAATGATGTCTTCCGTTTCTGGCCTTCCATCGTAAGCAAATTTAACAAAACCACCTTTTTGGTCAAGGATAGCTGTCATTTCTTCGAGGGTGTTTGCTTCAGAGATATGGGCATTGAGATTATCTAATGCTTTTTGATACATACGGTTATGGATATCTTTTAAGATAGCTGGCATAGAAGAAGCGAGACCTTCAATCTTCACCGCTTCTTTCTTTCCATCCACACGTGTGGTTAGAAGAGCTTCGCCTCTTTCAAGATCGCGAGGTCCAACTTCAATACGAAGAGGGACGCCCTTCATTTCATATTGGGCGAATTTCCATCCTGGAGTACGGTTTTCATCATCATCTAATTTCACGCGAATGCCTTGGGATTTGATTTCCTCGTAAAGTTTACGACACGCTTCCAAAACGCCTGGAGTTTGCATTCTAACAGGAACGATCACAGCTTGAATTGGAGCAACGTACGGAGGTAAAACCAAGCCATTATCATCACCATGAACCATGATAATTGCGCCAAGAAGACGAGTAGAAACGCCCCAAGAAGTTTGATAAGGGGTTTCAAGAGCGTTCTTTCTTCCTAAGAAAGAGACTTCTGCAGCTTTTGCAAAGCCTTGTCCAAGATAATGGGAAGTTCCGCTTTGAAGTGCTTTGCCATCATGCATTAAAGCTTCGACGGTATAAGTATCTTTTGCACCGGCAAATCTTTCGTGTTCCGTTTTTTCACCCATTAAAAATGGGATAGCAAGGAGGTCTTTTCCAAGATCGTTATAGACGTGAAGCATGTCGATGGAGTTCTTTTGAGCTTCTTCTTCCGTTTCAAAAAGACAATGTCCTTCTTGCCAAAGGAATTCCGCTCCGCGAAGGAAAGGACGGGTTGTCTTTTCCCAACGAACCACAGAGCACCATTGGTTATAACGAATAGGGAGATCGCGATAGGAATTGATTCTCTTTTTGAAAAGTTCAGAGAAGATTGTTTCGGATGTTGGACGAATGATTAAAGGATCCGTAAGTTGGTTTCCTCCACCAATGGTGGCAACTAAGCATTCTGGGGCAAAGCCCTCCACGTGTTCTTTTTCTTTGTTGAAAACAGAAGCAGGGATAACCATAGGAAGATAAACGTTCTCGGCGCCGTTTTCTTTAAAACGACCATTCAAATAGCTTTGAATTTCTTCCCACATCGCATAAGAGTAAGGAAGGTATTCGATAAATCCTTTAACGGAATAATATTCCATCAAATCTGCTTTACGGCATACATCGGTATACCATTTCGCAAAGTCAACATCACGCGAAGTGATGGCATCATTTTTCTTTTCCATAATTTATTGTCTGTTTCCTTTCATTTCTTTTAGACGGATCTCGTCTTTTTCTTTGAGCGGTACAAACCCATTTTGATAAGGGCCAAATTGGTCAGAGGCAACATAGTCAATTCCAGAGCCAACTACCAATTCTATCGCATTCCAATCAGCAAGGTTAGAACCAACGATAATCTTCTTGTATTTAAGGAGTTTTTCTACCAAGGCGTGGAGTTGAGAACGAATGACCATGTCCATATGTTTGCTATCTGTGTCATCATTACGAAAATCCACGAAGAAGATATCCATTAGTTTCAAAATGTTTTCATCCGCGTTAATCGCTTTGCCTTGGACGATAAGTCCCATAGAAAAACCGGACTCATGAACGTTTTTAAGCAAGGAACATAAATTATCCATTCCTATTTGTTTTGAACCAGCCAGGACGTCATTTTCTTTAAGAAGGAACATTAGGTTTGCGTCCTTAGCCCCCTTAAGATTGGAGAAGATTGCCGGGATCGTTTGAAGTTCTCTTACCATAATAGGATAGAAAAGACGCTGAGAGCGAAGCGGTCTTTCGGAAACGAAACGAGAAACAATCGTCTTTGCAAGATAACCAAAGAGGTTATTTTGGTCTTTGGCACGAATCGCGTAGTTCTTTAGTTCCTCAATAGTTGCAAAAGAAGTTCTATCCGCATCAGGAACAGGTTTTGATACATATCCAAGCACGGAATGTCTTGATACGCCATAAACCGGTTGGAAGAAATTGTTGATGCGTTTATCAAAAATGATTTTCTCAACTTCAGAACGATATTTGGAGACATCGAAATTCACATAATCGTCCACTCCTTTGCGGTAATAGACCAAAGAGGAAGAAGTGTCATAGGCATTCATTGCCGTTCTTTGAGAATAATCAATGAGCGATTCTGTATCACCAAAAAGATCTTTATTTGCAACAATGCCAGCTTTAACAACATAGATAGCATCGTTCATTTTATTCTTTGTCGTCAAAGCATTCGTAACCCCGTTAATCGTTCTTAAAGCATAGGCCACCGCTTCTTCATGATCGTTGATATCGAAGTTACAAACGAGAAGTTCATTATCTGCCAGTCTCATTAATTGAGCGTTGCCATATATATATCGATCCAAAGCTGTGCGGAACTTATTGCAAACGGTTCTCGGGACGTTATTCTCATAGGCATCGCCTTTCTTTTTCTTCAAAGTGAAACAAAATGTTGTTCCTCTAGAAGAGCCGTATTTCTTAATGGAGTTAGCGAATTGCGTTTCCGTTACAAAAACAGTATTTGGAACATTCCCCTTCTTTCGAATCGCATTTTGAAGGAGATAACTTTCAAGATGAAGCAAGCCACTTGAAGGGTTTGATTTAGTAATACGTAAAAAAGAGGAAGTTGTTTTCTTATGGGTTTTTAAGTAAACGTTGGTTTGTAAGAAGTCTGTGGTTTGTTTTCCAGAAAGAATGTTTTCAATCCAAGTGTGGACCTTCGTTTTTTCTTCATCAGGGAAAGAATCATAGAACTGCTCCATGGTGATGCTCTTTTTTTCGCGGAGGTTAGATAAATCGAAATACGTAACGGAATTATGGACTGAGTCAATGCGATAAGCTCTTGCTCCACTAGATTCATAATTCACCGTGCGAACAAATTTTTTATCGAAATATCGAAGGACGAAATAAGTCGTTATCAAAGCAGCAAAGGAAAGAAGGATGATAACAAAAGTAATCCAGCCTATAATCGTTCTCCAATCCGCGGGAGAGAAACGACTTACAAAGTCATTTAAGACATTTGTGTTTGTTTTCATTACGAATTCATAATTGAACATACTTAAAACAGGTCTTTTTCCTTAACCTTAACTATGTTAACACGTATAGATGAATTCAAAAAATGGAAATGTTCGCATTTCCTTGTTTGAACCCTCCTAAAGCGATATTATTACTAGCGCTGTGGAGAAGTACCCAAGTGGCCGAAGGGGGCAGTCTCGAAAACTGCTAGTAGGTGTATGCCTAGCAAGGGTTCAAATCCCTTCTTCTCCGCCAGAGTAGTTTTTATCGGCACTTTTTGACAGCTTGTTCACTCATATGTGTTCTCGACAAGATATTAAAAAGGAACATATGGGAAATAAAGTGCTTGGAAATATATAAAAAGCAGTCGATTAACGAATGGTTCATTTCGAAAAAATAAACCATTTGAAAAGAAGAAGTAAAGAAGACGACAACGGCAAAAATAATAGCCGTTTTTTCTTATACCTGTATGCGTATGCGTTTTAAACACTGCTAATGTTACTAAAAAAATGCTTTTATCGTTTTCTTGATTTTTGCTATATCTAAATCACGCGCGTTCAAACCATATTTGCTATTTAAGAGTTTACTTGTATATTACCAACTTATTTCGTTTACCTTGGATATATAAAAATAAATATATAAAGGTTTATCGTGCCTTTATTTTCCGTTTTTAAGTCACTTTTAACAAAATTGTTTCAAATTCTTTTTTTCGATTAAATCTGCCTTTTCAAAGGTTTTTTAAGGAAATTTTATTAAAACGTGGTTACATATTTATAAATACGTTTGTAATTGTGGCTGTCCCAAAAATGGGGACAGAAAGGCAGGCATTAAAGACCGGTAGAAAAGAAAAGAGAGAAAGGGCTTGCCTATTTGAGAGAAATGGCTAAGAAACGCAAGAAAAGGGTGTTCAAGCCCCCTAAAAAGAAAAATCTAGACATAGTCAAGGTTATCTTAGAAATAATCTTCCTAGGCCTAGAAATCTTCTCTTGCATTAAAAATTTAATCTCTTAAGGGCTTAACGTCAAGGCAAGCCCCCCTAATTTTCTAACGGCGAAAACATGGCACGGAAAAGCAAAGAACAGTTATAGAAAGATACTTCAAGGGCCTAAAATAGAAAAGAAACCATAATTAATAGATCATGGTTTTTATTTTATCTTGAAAATTGCCTTGCAATGCACTACATTAAGGATGCCAAGAAGGAGGCGGAAGAAAATGAATGTCACAATAAGAATGACCGACGAGCAAAGGAAGATCGCAGACACCTACGCAAAATGCGAAGGAGTCACGCTCTCTGAGGCGATAAAGAGAGCTTTCTTCGAAGCCATTGAGGAAAAGTACGATTTAGCGGAGGCCGAAGAGGTATCCAAAAGAATCAGAAACGGCACCGAGAAAACCTACTCGGTGGATGAAGCCGAGAGGCTCATGGGCTTATGACCGGAGAAGGATATCATTTAAGATACTCGGAGAAAGCCATCCGGGAGATGAACAAGCTGGACCGCTACACGAGAGTGATAATCGCGAACTGGCTGAGGAGAAACCTCGATGGGATAGACGACCCAAGAAGAACGGGGAAGCCGCTCAAAGGGGAACTAAACCATTATTGGAGGTATCGCATAGGCGAATACAGGGTAATTGCCGAGATAATCGATCATGAGCTTGTTGTTGAAATCGTGAAAGTAGGACATAGAAGGGACATCTATCAATGAAAAGGCCGGGAGCAATCCCGGTTTTCTTTTTTTCATTTTCATCATTCGCCTTCTGACGTCGGCCACGAATGGGCGCACCCAAGTATGATGATGGAGGTTTACGTTCATGTGAACTCGAAGTCTATCACAAAGCCCATGGAAAGGAAGTCAACTTGTACACCCAGACATGTACTTATCACGTTTTAAAAAGAACATACTGGAAAATAAAGTGTTTGAAAATATAATTCGCAAATGGATGGTTCGTTTTCAAAAAAGATGAACCATTTTATTTTTATGTTTTTTCGATTTTTGAAAATCACTTCATTTTGTTAACTGGATAAATGTCTTTGCCTTTTATGGGTTTCATTAGAAATCATTTTGGCAACATGGTGTATGATTAATTTTGATGAAAATCATTTTTGGATAAAATGACTAAGGAGGAATTCAAAATGAACGAGTCAATCAAAACGTTAGAGACAAGATGTTCTTGTAAAGCTTATACCGATAAGATGATTCCTGAAGATATCCTTCAAGAGATACTCGAAGCGGGTTTATATGCACCTAGCGGCCTTGGCCAACAAAATGCTGCAGCTATTGTTATCACAAACAAAAAGATTCGTGATGAGTTAGAAGAAGAAAACGCGCGCATCTTAGGAAGAGAGGGAATCCATCCTTTTTATAACGCCCCGATTGTCGTTCTTGTTATCGCAAAAGGACCTACAGGCATTTATGATGGCTCTTTGATGATTGGAAATATGCTTAATGCCGCTTCCTCTTTAGGTGTTGGCGCCTGTTGGATTCACCGTGCAAAGGAAGAGGTTGAAAGAGAGTTTGGGAAGAAACTCTTGCTAGAAAATGGTTTCGATCCAAATGAATGGCAAGGAATTGGAAACGTTACCCTTGGATACGCTGCTCTTCCTCAAAAAGAGAAATTGCCAAGGAAAAATCATCGTATCGTTTACGTTCATTAAAAACATCCCTTAGACGCACGCTTGTCTAGGGGATTTCTAATAAAATGAGTTTATTCGTTAAACCCTTATTTAATTGGACGCATATAGAAACGCCCTTCAACTTGTTCAAGCGGAAGTACTTCGATAAAAGCGTTAGGATCTTCTTGTTTAATGAGCTTGATTGCAGAATTTAATTCATAAGAAGAGATGACGATATCAAAGATATAACGATCGGCGTTGGAATATACGCCTTTTCCTTTAATCATTGTTGCAGCATGAGGAAGGTGAGAAATGATGAATTGGCCTAATTCCTCTTCATTGGTAACGATTTGGACCTTTACTTTCTTATTTCTTGTGTGAATTCTATCTACTACAAGAGCAGTAACGAAAAGATAAACAACAGAGAAGACGGCACGTGCAAAATGCTCACCAACAATGGCTGTATTGCCCCAACCATCTAATGCACAAGAGAAAATCGTGAATAAGGTAAGGGTTATGCCGTTCATAATAACGGAATACTTGCCAACTGCCGTTCTTTTCTTTAAAGCGATCCAATAAGCGATAACATCAATTCCGCCCGTAGACAAATCACCCTTAAAGGCGATAGCTGTGCTTAATCCTGTTGTTGCGCCACCAAAAATAACACGAGCAAGAAGACCACCATGGGCACTAACGTATTGTCCGATTTGATAGATGACTTCTATTTTTTCTGGATTTAATAGTTCTGTAAAAATCGAAGTTTCCAAAACATTGATAAGGGTAAGAAGAGTGTAACGTTTACCAATACCAAAGAAAGACAGAATAATAACAGGGATATTGATAACGAAATAAAGGACAGAAAACATTAAGTGTTCCACGGAAACATCAAAACGAACTCCGCATAAATTTAAGAAAATAATCAGAGTCTGAGAGATACCCGATACCCCTCCGGCAACGTATTTATCAATTAGCCAAACACCATCCTTAAGAGTTTGAAGGGAAATGAAGCAGTTAAAGCCAAAAGCGAAAGTGAAGGCGGATAGAGTAGAAATCAACAAGGCCCAGATGAAATCAAATGTGTGTTTCAAACGAAGATGGTCGTATAACCAATCGTTTACTCTTTCTTTCAAAGTCGAAAATTTATTATGTATCTTTTTCATATGTCGAAATGATTATATAGGTTGCCCCATCTTAAACAAGTAGAAAAGTGCTTCTTGTTTTCTCTTTCCATTTTTCTAAAGAAAAAAGAGACATGTTTTATTGCCTATAGCAAGTTGAAATGATAAGATTACATCGCTGTTTATAAAAACAGGCTGCTTTTTGTCGGAGGTTTTCCATGATATTACTTAAAGCGATTGGTGCATTCTTCGTTAAGATTTGGCGTTGGATCAAGGAAACTGCTTGGGTCCAACCGTTACTTATCGTTGGTGCCATCTTTGCGATTATTTTCTCCATTCCTTACATCACGAAATGGGCGCAGTCCTTCTCTGGTTCAGAAAACGGACAATTCTTCAAACAATACGATGTCTCTATTAATAACGAGGAATTCACTTCCGGTAAACGTGTTACCGATGGCGATAACCTTTCCCAAGACTTATATGAAAACACATTAAAAGCATATAACGACGAAGAACATGCCACCAAAGCCGCTGATTATAAAGATTTCACCGACAAATATGGTGAGAAATTCTTCCTTGTTTTCTACAAGAAAGACAATGCTTCTTCCGATAATATCGAATCTGGCTTACGTTATTTGAAAAACAACTGGAACGCTTCCCAATACAATCTTTCCGTCAATGACGATAAAAATCTTGCCTTTAACTTAAAAGCTATCGATGCAACCTTCACTTCCGATAATGATTCCGAATATACCATTACCATTGGTGGACAAAGCGCATTTAATCGTTTCCTTTATACCAATGCCAATTTGTTCAATATCGCTGGTCCAGTTCTTTCCGAAACTTCTTATCGCACCAGAGCTTCCGTTGCCGAAACTTCTTATGACCAATTTGGTTTAAATAACACCAGCAGTTCTACTGCTAATGTCTTAAGCGAATTCCCTCTTCCATGTGTTTGCTTAGTTGATTTCACCGATAAAGCACTCTCTGCTGGACGTGGCGGATTAAGTGAAATTCTCTTCAGCGTTTCTGGTGACTCTGAATTGGATCGTGCCAAACTTCTTCTAAATATGTGGAACCATACAGACGAATTTAGCACCACAAACCTCTTCACCAAACAAGCCTAATTATTTGAAGACATTTAAAAAGTCGTTAACATCATCGTTAACGGCTTTTTCTTTTCCTTATTATTAATAGGTTATTTTCTTTTCTCGTAATGTTCTAAAACAACAGCAGGAACCAAAGAGGAAATATCCACGCCGTTCTTTTCGAGTTCGTTTACCGAAGAAGAAGAAATAAACGTTTCTTCTTTTCTTGCCATGAAGAAGACCATGTCAATGTTTGGATTGGCGAATTCATTAGACGCGGCTAATTGAAACTCATATTCAAAATCCGTTACAGCGCGAAGACCACGAATGATGTGTTTGGCTCCAACCTTTTCGCAATATTTCACAACAAGGCCTGGATCATAATCAATTAAAGCACCAGGAATGTCCTTTGTAGCTTCCTTCATCATCTCGAGTCTTTCCTCCACGGAGAAAGAAGATTTCTTCGCCGGATTCACCGCTAAAAGAAGAACGACTTTGTCAAACACTTGCAAAGATCTTTTTAAAACACCGATGTGACCATTCGTAATAGGGTCAAAAGAACCAGGGTATACAGCGATTTTCATTTCTTACCTCCAAAGGATTTTAATTTTATTTCGCCCGTAACGGTAATTTCTTACTTCACGAAACGGGGTTTCATCTATTTTTATTTCATTTTCATATTCTAAAACAATGACACCATCCTCTTTTAAGATGTTCTTTTCAAGAAGGAGGGAAACTCCTTTTTGATAGAAATCTATATCCTTATAAGGAGGATCCATAAGAACGATGTCCACTTGAGAAGGAAGATTCAAAAGAGCTTTCTCATAAGACATATTCCAAACGTGAGCGTTATTCTCTTTTAAAGATGAAAGATTCTTTTGGATGATTTTGCAAGCATCCAAAGATAAATCTACAAAATGAGCGTATTTTGCTCCACGGGAAAGCATCTCAATCCCTAATGCACCAGAACCCGCGAACATATCAAGAACAATGGCACCAGGAATCTTTTCTCTTAAAGCGTTTGCTAACGCTTCTCTTACCATACTTTTTGTTGGAACAGTAACGAGAGGGGGGACTTCTAAGAGCCTAGAACGATATTTTCCACCTGCTACTTTTAACATTTATTTTGCCTCATGAGAAAGAGTTTTAGACCGAAATGGGCCAAAAAGAATATCATCCATTTGCATATACAAATCGCGAATTGGAACGTAAAGAGAATTATATTCTTGAACAAGAGGATGACTATCCAAAGCTAATTTAGCCTCATAAAGAGCTTTTTCGTAGGCTTTTGCTTCAAGAGAATCCTCTTTTGCATAGGAAAGGATTGTTTCATATTCACGTTCTAACCTATCTTTCTTTTGGCTAAGCTCAATGACTTCAGGATTAGAAGATAGTTCTTCTTCCAATTGATTGAGGTGAAGAATTCTAGGATCCTCCTTAAGAGCTTTTGCTAAGGATTCAACGGATTTAATTATCTCTTCATTCATAATCAACATTTTAACGATTTTCTATTTTCTATGCTACAATTCCTCATGTATGAATCTCAAAATTGTTAAAGACACAAATCCTAGAATCCACCAACCTTCTACACCTGTAAGTATGCCTCTTTCTGAAGAGGATCGTGAAATCATTGATAAGATGTTTGATTACTTAAAAGAAACTCAAGATCCTTCTTTTAGAGAAAAACATCCTGGTGTCCGAGAAGGCGTTGGCTTAGCCGCCCCTCAAATTGGGGTCTATAAGAACATGCTCGTCATTTATTACCCAGCCGGTGAAAATGAAGAATATGTGCAATATAAACTAATAAATCCAAAAATTGTGGCTAACTCCGTGAAGAAATGTTTTTTAGAATCCGGAGAAGGCTGTTTATCCGTTGATGGGGAGCATCCTGGGTATGCCTATCGTGATTTTAAAGTCACTGTGAAGGCTTTCGACGCTATTCAAAATAAAGACATAATCATCAACGCAAGAGGTTTCGACGCCATTGTTTTACAACATGAGATCGATCACCTTTCTGGTATTTTCTTCTATGATAGGATTGATAAAAAAGAACCGTTTAAAAAAGTGATGGGTGCAATTGCCATCTAGTTTTCTATCTCTTAAAATAAATGAAAATATGAAGCATAAACAGTTATCTCTCTTTCTTAGTTTCCTCTTCCTAACTTCTTGTCAGGCCGGGAACGCTTTAGAAAGATCGTATGAGGAATACCGCAACGTCCTTTCTTTTAAGGATGATACATTTAACATACTACAGCTTACCGATATCCATTGGACCTATGTGACGAAAATCAAGGAAGCTAAAGATTATTTGCAAGCTCTTTTCCTAGATGCGAAAAAGGAAAAGGGGCATGTTGATTTGGTTACCATAACCGGAGATGTTTTCTTAGAAGCAAATAAATCCATCGTTGAAGAACTCTTTTCCTTCCTTTCTTCATGGGATACCCCGATTGCTGTCACTTATGGAAATCACGACAAAGAAGGCGAATGGAATCTTGATTGGATGAACAAAATGGTTTCAACAAGCAAAAACTTTATCGCCAAAACCCTTTCCGATAACGTTTACGGTGATACCAACTATTACATTGATATCCAAGATGGTGAAAATACACTTTGGCAAGTCTACATGATTGACTCAAATTCTTTAGCGCCGAAAGATGTCCTGAAATATCAATATGATTGTATCCATGAGAATCAAGTCAAATGGATGAAAGGCATAGCGGATGCTAGTAAGAAAGGTTCTTCTTATCTTCCTTCATTAGGTTTTTTCCATATTCCTCCAAAAGAATACAAATTTGCAGAGGAAGCCCTTAAGAAAGACCCAAGCAAGGTTCTTTTAGGGAAGAACGACGAAAAAGCATGCCCTACTTTAATTGATTCTTCTTTTTTCAAAACAGCCAAAGAAATCAATATGAAAGGGATGTTCTTTGGGCATGATCATGCGAACGATTCCGTAACAAAATATGAGGAAATGGTTATGGGCTATGGTGTGAAATCCAATACAGAGCTTTATTACTATAAAGACGAAAAGGGTTTTACTAAAACAGGCTATGCCTTCTATGAATTAAGAAAAGATCAAAGCTGGAGCATTCAACATACTTATATGGATTATTCCACAAGAGAAGTAAGAAGAAGCTCAATTTGGGAGTCCACTTTATGAAACGAAGCGTTAACATTTGTCTTAAAGTTCTTGAAGTTCTGCTTTTTCTTTTTGCTTCCATCATGTTCTTCCGTGGATTTGCCTTTTTCGCATCCGATTTGGATAAGTTTTATAACCAAGGAAGAATTTTCCCGATTGAATTGGCTTACTTCACCCCTATTTATCTATTATTCGTTTTGCATTTAATCATCTATCCTGAAAATGAAAAACGTTATCGTTTAACCACGTTAGTCAACGGAATTATTTCTGTTTGTTTAGGCCTTTTCATTATCATTATCACAAGTGTTTATTGGGGCAAAGGAATCTATTTCTTTGGGGATAAGAATTTCTCCGTTCTCTTCCCAATCGAGCTTTATTTGATTGCGCTCTTATCCATTTTGTTTGGAGGAAGCCTTCTTTCTTTATGGAAAAGGAAGGATGTACGTGATTATTACCCTTATGAAGGAAAGATGATTCATAAAGTCTTTGGGTCTATTTTCCGTCCTTTCTATGTTTTAGTTAGCCTTTATTTCTTTGGGGGCTTCATCAATTGTTTAATTTCTGATTCTTTCTATCCTTCTTCTTTACCATATTTTCCTGTTTATATTTTGATTGTTTGGAACGCCTTGATTTTATTCTTCTATGAATTTTTTGTAAGAAACCATGGGGAAATCTCCTTTCAAACGAATAGAAAAGTCAAGATCATTGTCGCTTCATGTCACTTTGGGCTCATTAGCATTCTTACGATAGCCATTTATTCTTTGTTGGCTTATAACCCTTATTTTGTCATTGAAAATTTCCAAGTCCTTTTACCTTTAGATTTCATGGGTCCTTTGACTCTTTTCCTTTACCTCATCAGCATTCCTTCATTTGGATATGCTCTTTATTTCTTCATCAGGGCGTTAAAAGAGAAGTGATTCTTTTGGAAAACGCTTTCATAAAATTCCATAGGGAAACGTATTGTTCTTGTGGTATATTTTCTTTAGCGGAAGTACATAAAATTTCGTGATTCATTATTGGAGGAGGCCTTTATGATAGGTTTTCAAAATGGTATAAACGTCTTTGCGCTTGGCGGCTTAGGCGAAGTTGGTAAAAACACATACTGCATTGAATCGGAGAAAAGCATTATTCTTCTTGATGCTGGCGTTCGTTTCCCCGAAGCGTCCCTTCCAGGCGTTGATTATGTCATTCCTGATTACGCGTACTTAAAAAATAACCGTAATAAGATTAAAGCACTTTTTATCACCCATGGTCATGAAGACCATATCGGTGGCATTCCTTTCTTGATTCGTTCAGTTTATATTCCTGTGATTTATGCGCCAAAATTAGCGGCCGCTTTAATTCGTCACAAGTTAGAAGAGAACCGTATCAAAGATCAAATCAAAATCGTGGAATACGATTCTGATACAATCGTAAAAATTGCCGATGATTTTGTCGTTTCTTTCTTCCGTGTTACGCACTCTATTCCAGATTCTTTTGGTATTTGCGTCGACACAAAAGAAGGGAGAATTGTTGATACAGGTGACTTTAAAATCGACTTAACTCCTGTCGGACCTACTTTTGAAATCTCTAAAGTTGCTAAGTTAGGTACTGAAGGCGTTGATCTTTTATTAGCCGATTCCACGAATGCGGAAATTGAAGGATACACTCCATCAGAAACCCATGTTCGTAAGGGAGTCGAAGAAATTTTCGATAAAGCCCCTGCTAGAATTATTGTCTCCACCTTCTCAAGTAACATTAACCGTATCCAACAGGTTGTTGAGGTTGCTGTTGAGCATAACCGTAAGATTTGTATTTTAGGACGCTCAATGGAAACGGTTGTTGGCATTGCCCGTCAATATGGCTATATCAAAATTCCAGATTCATCCTTAATTAAAGATGATCAGATCCGTAATTATCGCGCGAGTGAAATTTGTATTCTTTGCACCGGTTCCCAAGGAGAGAGAATGGCTGCTCTTTCCCGTATTGCAAAAGGTGAGCACAAAAACGTTCGTATCGTGCCAGGAGATACCATTATCTTCTCCTCTAATCCAATTCCAGGAAACGGCGCTTTAATCGATACATTGGTGAACTTATTGGTCAAAGAAGGGGCGGATGTCAAGCAAAACGGTTTGGCTTTCTCTCTTCACTCCTCTGGTCACCCATCTAGACAAGAATTACGCTTAATGCTCCGTTTGACTCAACCAAAATATTTCATGCCAGCGCATGGTGAATATCGTATGTTAAAACTTCATGGCGAGATTGCCCAGGAAGTTGGTATTCCTAAGGAAAATATCTTTATTTGCGAGAATGGAGATATGCTTCAACTACGTAATCACGTCGTTTCTTCTTTGGGAATGCATGTTCCTGCTGATGACGTTTATATCGATGGAACGGATTTAGATGGCCTTTCTAGCGCTGTAATTAATGATCGTGAACAATTAAAGAATAACGGTATCGTTTGTGTTCTTATGACTCTAGATTCAAAGAAGAACAAATTAATTGTTCCTCCAATCGTTTATTCTCGTGGTTTTAACGTTTCCGAAGATACGCACGTTATTCGTCATGCCCAGATGCACGCTCAGGAAGTGGTCAATCAAGTAATGGCTCATAAAGCTTCGTTTGGTGAAATTAAATCTGCTATTAAAGACGCCCTTTCCCATTATATCTATCGTCGAACAGAAAGAAGCCCGATGATTGTCCCAATCATCATGTCGAGTTCTGAAAAATAAAATGTTCATCCTTGCTTCCTCTTCACCAAGAAGACAACTTCTTCTCAAGAAATTAGTTTCTGATTTTATGATTCTTTCACCTAATGTTGATGAAAGAGCTTTAGATGCTTTATACGATCCTTCCAGATTATCGAAAGAAGAAAGTCTTTTAAAAGCCTACACCATCTTCAAAGACCATCCAAACGATGAGGTTCTTTCAGCGGATACTATCGTCGTTTTAGAGAATCAGGTCCTAGGGAAGCCAAAAGATAAAGAAGACGCTGTTAGGATGTTATTAAAAGAAAGTGGCAAGAAACAGGTTGTGCTTACTTCTTATACTTATTTAGGTAAAGGAAAAGAAATCACACGAACCGTTCGCTCATTCGTTTATTTCAATCCTTTGACAGAAGAAGAAATCAGAACATACGTCGATCGTTTTCTCCCTCTCGATAAAGCAGGATCTTATGGTATATAGGACCCCTTCCCTTTAGTTTCTCGTATTGAAGGGAGCTATGACAATATTGTGGGTCTTCCAACGGAAGATATTGCCAAACACGTGTTTAGGAATTAGCTTCTTCGGAAGCTTTTTTCTTATTTAGGTAATGTAGCAATAGGAACATAAAAATAGCAGCAAGCACAAAAAGAATAGAGCCAACAATATAATTCCAGGTTTGAATTTGATAGACTTTCCCAGCGATTTCTGTCCCTGTGTAATAAGGGAAGATTGAAGAGTTTACATACATAGAAACAAGAGAGCCCAAAATTAAGCCGAATATGCCAAAGAAGGTCGTCACACGATGTTTGTTAAGAAGATATTTCATACTCTTAGAGCCAAAAAAGACCCCGCCTAAAGCACCTATAGCGAACAAAAAGAGCATTACGATACCTAAGGTGATTTTTAATAAATTTCCTGAATGCCATATCGCATCAGAGCCTGTGAAAGTATTCAATAATGGGTAATAAACACCAATAACCATAAGGGACATTGATCCAGAGATTCCTGGAACAACGCATGCGAAGGCGCCAATAAATCCCCCTACAACAGCTAAAATATAAACCCACCAATAAAGAGTTCCATCTTCTTGGAAGAAACTTAATTGCCATTTAAGCAAAGCAGTCATAATTCCAAGACCTGCAGCCAAAAGAAGGCAGAAAAGAAAGGAAAGAGAGTGAGAAACTCTTTCTTTCGCATTCGTTCCTCTCTTCAATTCTTTTATAGCAACGGGCAAAGATCCAAAAATCAAACCAGCAAAGAGGCTAGTTAAAGAGAATGGAGCCGCTTTGTAACCACGTTGAATACCAACAAGGGCAAGTAGAGCGCCAAGCAAAAGGCCTAAAGCATAAGGAAGAAGGAAGAGGAAGCTTTTCTTAAAGTTTTTACGAAGACTAGAGACGGCTTCAACTAAAGAGTCATAACATCCTTCCACTACAGCAATTGTTCCAGCCGATAAACCCGCGATTGCAGCTGATACCCCTAAAGAAATTCCTTTAAGAAAATCTAACAAAAAAGATTTAAAAGAACGTTTTTGTTTTGTTTCCATAATCTATTCCTTAAATAAATTTTGATACACGTCCTTCGCGTTTTCTTTAAATACGATGGTTAATTTATCACTTTTCATGATAAAGCCTATCGCACCTGCTTTCTTTAGTTTCTCACGTTCGACCTTTGAATAATCTTTCAAATGAAGAATAATGCGGGAGCCTGATAAAGAATGAGAAAGAACGTTATCTTTTCCACCGATAGCTTGAAGATTATCACTAATATTCACTACATGGGTCGGCTCTTTTTTCTTTTTGTGGACAATATAAGAAAGAAGAATAACAATGCCAGCAAGGCAGATTATGGCGAGAAGAATTACCCACCAAAGGTTTCTTAATAAGAATTCATCATCTAGAAATATCATACTTGCGTTATAATAACACCGAGGTAATAAAATGAGCAACGCAATTGAAATCGAAGCAAAAGCTTTAGTCTCTAAAGCGGACTACGAAAAACTAGCTTTAAAATACAAAAACTATGGAGCTTATATCCAAGTAAACCACTACATTGATTCAACGGATGGTATTCTTTCGAAAGAAAAATTAGCTTTAAGAATTCGTGAGAGAGATAACCATTTTGAAATGACCTTAAAAGTTCCACTCTCCCAAGGCTTATTGGAAAAGAACTGCACATGGAATAAAGAAACCTTCGTTAACTTCCGTGATAATGGCATCTTCCCTGATGGCGATATCAAGAAAATGTTAAACATGTTAGACATCCATACGAAATCCTTAAAAATCATTACTTCCTTAACCACGGAACGTATTGATGCCCCGTATGAAAATGGCAAGCTTTCCATCGATAAGAATACTTATTCTGGCATGAACGATTACGAAATCGAATTAGAACACAACAACGAAGGCGATGCTGAAAAATATCTTGAGCAACTACTTAAAGAAAACGGCATCCCTTATGCTTTGAACAAAAAGAGCAAGGTTGTTCGTGCGATGGAAGCCTATCGCGCAAGCAAGAAATAAACATTCTCTTTCTTGAGGTTACCATTTGGTAACCTTTTTCTTTGCCCTTCTTTTAACTATAATTTCTTTATGGCAAATCCTCTTAGTCACACTTTATCCGCGGTTCGCATCATCAAAAGAGAACTCGCCAAAATCAAAAAGATATTAAACATCGTTGTTCAGGTGCTTTTCCTTGCTTATTTTCTCTATTTGATTTTTTCGAATTTAAACTCTTTGAGCTATGTCATCATTTATTCACTTATTCTTTCCGTTTCTTTAGCAAGTATCCTTATTGAACCTGTATATAAAATTGATACGAATGATGAAAAAAGCGTGATTCGTAGCAAAAAGAAGCAGAAACGTATCGCTTTGCTCTTCTTAAAAAGCATGAAATACATCTGCAAATTCGTTGCTATTTTGATTGCAGTTTATGAAATTTCTTCTCATGGTTCATCGGATTTGTCCATCTTAGCTACCATCGGTTCGGGAATTCTTTTATTAATCCAAGTCTTCGTTGATTCTATTGTGTTGCTCGTGAATCGTTATGTTGATCTCCTTCAATTAGCCTTAGAGGAAGATGTCCGTTCTAGCAAACTCATACAATTTGTCCTCAATTTCAACCATAAGGATTACGTAAACGAATTAAAAGAAGACCAAAAGACTTATACAGAGGAAGAGAAACGGATTATTTATCTGCTTGAGAATGCTGATCGTCTGGAAGAAGAAAAGCAAAGCAAAAAGAAAATCAAAGTCGTTCCCGTTAACAAAGAGATTCTTGAATTGTTCTCCAACCTTAAAAAAGACGCGACCCATGTATTAGAAAGCAAAAAAGAAAGAAAGAAATTAATCAAAGACGCGGAGAAATTATCTTTCGCCGAAGACTCGGAAGAAAGTAAGAAAATACCTCCTCTTATCTCTTTCTTAAAATCCTTTTTCAAGAAAGGGAATCCCAAAACAAACATGGATACAGTAACTTCCGCTACCGCTTCTCTCCTTTATTTAACAAAGAAAGATGAAATAGAAAAAGAAAAGGGCAGGCCCTTATCTAAAGACGACGATTTAGCCATTTTAAAACAAACATATGAGGAAATTTCTCCTGAATTAGAAGTTTTTCAAACGGAAAAGAAGGAGAAAAAAGGATTCTTTTGGCAAAAAAGAAAAGAGAAAAAGAATTAGTTTTGAGTTTTTTCTTTAATAATTGGCGCTCCAACGCATGTTGAATGTTTAGGGCACTCTTTGCAAAGAAGATAAGCCATACGTCTAGCCTGAGGAATAAAGATTTCAATTTCTTCTTCGTTATATCCAACTTGAAGACGCTTATCGTCGACAATAATAGGACGTTTTAAAACAGAAGGGTTCGCTTTGATAAACTTAACCAACTCCGATATTTTCATATTATCGAAATCTATATGTTGTTCTTGAACGATTTTTGAGCGTGAAGAAATGATTTCATCGGTCCCGTCAATCGATTTGGCAATCATTTGTTTGATATCATCATCGGTTAAAGAAGTGAAGATGTCTTTCGCCACATAAGGAATTTTCTGCTCATCAAACCATTTACGGACTTTTCTACAGGATGAGCAACTAGGGGAATAATAAATTGTAATCATACTTTATTTGGTTTTGGTTGAACCAAAGCCACCCTTTCTTTCGCCAGAAGCTTGATCATCGTCCGTCGTTAAATATTTAATGAAGATGCCTTGGGCGATTCTCTCTTGGTCCTCGATCGTAACTTCATGGTCAGAGAAATTAAAAAGAGAAATCATAATATGGCCATCATTGTTCTCATTGCCATAATAGTCTGCGTCGATAACTGCTACAGAATTCGTTAAGCGAAGTCCTTTTTTGATGGCAAGAGACGAACGGGGAAAAAGTAAAAGAGCATCATCTTTTTCCATTCTGGCTTTTAAGCCTGTTTTGAAGAAATGAGTTTCGCCTGGTTTCAAAGTATAGCCTTCCAATGCACGAAGATCATATCCAGCCGATTTTTCGGTTGCTCTTGTTGGCAAAACGACGTTTGCTTCTTCATAACCTTTTGCTATTTCAAATGCACGCATATTCTTTCCTCTTTTTGACTCTCCAATTATAACAAACTAAAACGACAACAATAAAAGAGACTTATTTTAAACGAAAAATACCTTTCTTTAGTCTATTATTTTACCTTTTATTCGTTACATTAGAAAGGTGTTAGAGGTAAGAAAACGCTTACCCATAATTTCTCATCAAGAAGTCTCTTTAAGAATGGTATAGTATAGTCGTCGTTGATTTGAATGACTAAGAAAAGTAGTTTTTTTATTTGGTCTTATTCAAAAAACACTTCCAACAGGAGGAAATTTCAATGGAAGAAGTCGCGCAGAATCCCGTGAAAGAGGATTCTTGGTCACCAAAAACCCGTTTTGGGCGTTTTCTTGACCGTTATTTTCACATCTCCGAAAGAGGTTCTTCAATTTTAAAAGAACTTCTAGGTGGCTTAGTTACATTCTTAGCCATGTTCTACATCCTTCCCCTAAACGGGAATATGCTCTCTTCAGATTGGACTGGAGCACTTCAAGGAAACACCGCAAACTTCCGTATATTCGAAGGCGTTCGCCAAATCCTTATTTACGGGGATAATTGGGCAAGTGTTGATCAAGTTAGAGCCGCTGTCTTTGCCGCTACCGCCATTTCCGCGGCAGTTACTACCATTTTCATGGGTGTTTATGGCAAACTTCCTGTTGGATTAGCTTCCGGATTAGGCATTAATTCGTTAATCGCTTTTAATGTCATGCTTAGCATGGGCTTTAATTTTGCTCAAGCTATGGCCATCGTTTTTGTTGATGGCGTTCTTTTCCTTATTATTTCCATCACTCCTCTTCGTGCTTGGATTGTTCGTTCTATTCCAAAATCGCTGAAATTCGCCATTTCTGCCGGTATCGGTTTCTTTATTGCCTTCATCGGTTTGCAAAATATCGGGGCAATTAGCGATGGTCCTACCCTTGTTACCCTTGGTAACTTCAAGGATCCAGTTGTTTTAGTCGGGCTTCTTGGCATTGTTCTTGTTCTTATTCTTTCTGCCTTGCCTCAAAAGAATAAAGCCCTCTTCTGGATTAATAAATTCTCTGTCATTATTGCGATTGTCGTGATGGGCATTGTTTGCGCATGTTTAGGAACTGCTGGCATTGGTATTGAAGGCGGTAAGTCTTTCTCTACTTTCTACGATGCTTCTTATCATATTAGTAACATTGGAAGCATTTCCAAGATCTTTGGTTCTTGCTTTATGGGCTTTGATGTCTTTGCTCAACCAATTTCTTATGCCTTGGTTTTCGCCCTTCTTTTCGTTGATTTCTTTGATACCACTGGAACTTTAGTGGGTGTTGAAGCGGGTGCTGGCATGATTGATAGAAATGGCAATATGCTTGTTGACGATAAACCGGCCATGGTTGTTGACGCTATTGGCACGGTCGCTGGTGCAATTTGTGGAACCACCACCGTTACTTCCTTCGTAGAATCAACAACGGGTGTTGCTGCAGGCGCTAGAACCGGACTTGCCAGCGTTGTTACCGGTCTCTTATTTGCTTTATCTCTTTTGATTTATCCTGGACTTGCTATGTTCTCTTGCTCTGCTGCTACAGGCTTAGCCCTTGTTTATGTGGGTATTTGCATGTTTAAGAGCTTAGAGCAATTGGATTGGAAGGATTGGGTTGCTGTAGCTTCTGGTTTTATCACCACTTTATTCATGTGCGTCTCTTATTCTATTTCCGATGGCATCGCCATGGGTTTCATTACTTATTCGATAATGACGCTCGCTTCTGGAAAATTCAAAAAGAGTGACCTTCCTGTTGCTATTTGCTCTATCGCCTTCGTTGCTATTTACGTTGTTAAATACGCTGTAGGCTTAAAATAAAGGGATTTTGACATTCCTAGCCTTGGGAGAAATTCCTAAGGCTTTTTCTTTAGAAAGAAGGTAAAATAGTTGCATGCCAATTATTGAAAACGAATATTTAAAAGTCGAAGCAAGCCTCCTTGGTGGTGAATTGCTTCATGTTATCGATAAAGAGAATAACCAAGAGCTTCTTTATCAAGCTAACGAAGTCTGGCCACATCACGATGTCATTCTTTTTCCTTTCATCGGGCCTGATTCTTCCTATCAAATTGATGGAAGGAAATATTCTTGCCCTACTCAACATGGTTTTATTAGAACATCCCGTTTTGAACTTGTAGAAGAAAAAGAAGACAAACTCGTCATGGAATTTCATGATAACGAAAAGACATTTGAATCCTATCCTTTCCACTTTGTTTTAAGAGCCATCTATTCTCTTGAAAATAGAACGTTGAAACGCGAATACGAAATCATCAACCAAAACGAAGAAGAACTTCCTTTCCAATTAGGAGATCATGCGGCTTATCAAGTGAAATTTGGAGAAGCCATCCTTCACTTAGGAGAAGGCAACATCTTTTTCTACCCAAGAAAAAATCTTGCTTTTTCAGCCCAACCTATTTCTTTTTTAAGAGATAAAGATTATTTATTAAATAAGAAAGATTTTGCAGAATTTGAAACAATTCTTATTGAGAAACCACGAAATGAACTTGTTTTAGATACAGGTCTTGGCTATCTTTTGGCCTACCATTTCCCTTCGCCTTACATTGCAATATGGTCACCGAGCAAAGAATCTTCTTTCCTTTGTATAGAACCTTGGTGGGGAATGGCAATTTATGAAGGTAGAGACGAAGAGATGAGAAACTGGAAAGACATCAATTCCATTTCCCATCAGGCTCATTTCGAAGAGTCCATTACTTTTTCAAAGAAAGCGGAATGAAGAAACTGATTGCAATTGATTTAGACGGCACTCTTTTAAGCCCTTTTTTAAGCGTTTCCTCTTTTACGAAAAAGGTCATTAAGAGACTAACATATGAGGGACATGTAGTTGTTTTAGCATCTGGAAGACCCTATAGAGCGATGAAAAAACTCTATGAAGATCTTTCTCTTTCCTCTCCTCTTATTTGTTATAACGGAGGCTATGTCTTCGTTCCTAACCTCTCTTCATTTCCTAAACTTGAAAGAAGGTTTCCTTCTTCGTCTTTAAAAAGAATTGCTCTTGCTAACAAAGATATCCTTCTTTCTTTTATGGCCGAAAGTGAAGACAATATCTATCTTTCAAAAAAGGACGATTATTTAGATCATTATTTCCCATGGAAAAAAGAAAAATATAAAATCGGGGAAATGGACGAAATCATTCAGGAAGATTGCTACACCGCCATCTTTAATTGCTTAGACAAGAATGTAACAGCTCTCCAAAAGAGTTTAGAAAAAGAAGGCTTTCTTCTTCGTCATTGGAATGGAAACGATTATTCAGAAGCGGCTCTTCCAAACGTTCATAAAGGCTCTGCTTTAAAATATATCCTCTCTACTCTTCATATCGATCCAAAGGATTGCTATGCCTTCGGAGATTCCGACAATGATTTCGAGATGTTATCCATGGTTGCTCATCCTTTCGGGATGAAAAATAGCAAATCTCTTCTTTTGAACGAAAATTTCCCTCAAACAGAAAAAGGCAACGACCAAGATGGCGTTGCCTATGAGTTAAGCAAGATATTTCACTTATTTTAAGTGAAGTTGTTCTTTTAAGGAATTCATCATTCCTTTAGCCACTTCCTCGATTCCTTTTTCTTCTTTTTGGAAGACTTCGAGGTAGAACTTGCATTTTGGTTCTGTTCCCGATGGACGAATTGCTAACCAAGAAGAATCTTCAAAGAGATAACGAACCACATTGGATTTCTCTAAAGCGATTGCTTTTTCTTCTCCGGTGATCATGTTTTTAGAAATGGATGTCTCGTAGTCTTCAACCCAAACAACTTTTTTTCCAAAGACTTCTTTTAATGGGCAAGAATGAACATGTTCTAATAAAGCCATCATATCTGCATGGCCCTTTTCTCCTTCAAAATAAACGGAAAGGGTTTCTGAAGCATGGTAACCATATTTCTTTTCAAGGTTATCGTAAGCCACGTCGAGTGGGATGCCTTGACGATAATAATGAAGGGCCATTTCACAATAAAGAAGAATGGCTTGGATACCGTCTTTATCACGAACAAATGGTTCGATTAAGCAACCATAGCTTTCTTCATAGCCAAATTCAAAATGAGGACCATGTCCGATTTTCTCGTAATATCCAATACGGTTCCCAATATATTTAAAGCCTGTGAGGAAACTTTCTACTCCTACACCATAGGATTTGGCGATCTTTCTAGATAAATCGCTAGAAACAATCGTGTCATAAATGACTCCATTTGAGGAAAGAAGCCCTTTTTTCTTTCTTTCGGAAAGTAAATAGTCTAATAAAAGAGCTGCCGATTGATTGCCAGTGAACCTTTCATATTCACCTTTGCTAGAAAGATAAGCAAGACCACAACGGTCACCATCAGGATCGGTCATAACGCAAAGATTTGCATGTTCTTTTTTAGCGAGTTTAATCGATTCAATAAAGCTTTCTGCTGTTTCTGGGTTAGGAGATAAGGTTCCAGCGAAAGCAGGATCATGGATACATTGTTTTTCAACCGGGATAACTTGATAGCCACAATCATGGAAGACACGCATAGCATTTTCATAGGATGTGCCATGTTGAGGGGAATAGATGATTTTGAAGTCATCTTTCTTCATGTCTGGATTTAATTGGCAAGTTTCCACTAATTTGCAATAAGTGTCGTCCACTTCCTTTGGAAGAATAACAGTCTCATTCTTTTTTGAACCGGCAGGAACCTCCGCTTCTAATTCATTTGGAAGGCTATCTAAAATTTTCAAAAGCCCATCCACTTGAGAAGGAACGAGCTGGCAACCAGTTTCATCGTAGATTTTGTAACCGTTATATTCCTTTGGGTTATGGGAGGCAGTAATCATAATTCCTCCACCAGCACGCATATAGCGGACGCCATAAGAAAGTTCTGGGGTTGGGCGTAAGGAATCAAATAAATAAGCTTTGATGCCTTCTTCATTAAGAATATTGGCCGCTTCGATAGCAAAATCACGAGAGAAGAAACGATTATCATGAGAGATGACCACTCCTCTATTTTCGATATCTTTGCAAACTTTCTTTAAATACATTCCGAAAGCGATTGTGACTCTGCGGATCACGTATTTATTAATACGGTTTGTGCCTAAGCCGATTTTGGCACGCATTCCACCTGTACCAAATTCCGCATCTTTAAAGAAAGCGTCGCTTCTTTCTTCATCATTCATGGCACAAAGAGTCTCTTTTTCTTCTTTGCTTAGTTTGTCGGAATTTATCCAACGTTCATAGTTTTTTTCGACGATGTTATCCATTTTCATCTCCTTACTAGTTATATTTTACTAACTTTTAACATATCCAATAGATTTTTTTGTTCTTTTTCCAAAGAAATTTTAAATGTCTTTCCACTCAAATATGCCAATAATCCCTCTACTTTTCCAAACGCCAAGGAATAAGCGACCAGAAATTGATTATTGAGGCGATATTTCATTTTGAAAAGACGATTCATTTCAAAATCACCATACTTGCCATCTCCAAGAATTGGATGTCCAATCGAAGCAAGATGAACACGGATTTGATGGGTTCTTCCAGTAAGTAACTCACATTCTAAAAGTGAGCAGTCATTATATTTCTCCACTACACGGTATTTCGTAATGGCTTCCTTGCCTTCTTTTGAGACGCGAACGATTCCTTTTGTTTCATCTTTTATTAAAGGAGCGTTTATTGTTCCTTCTTCTTCCGAAGGAATACCACTTACGAGGGCTAAATATCGTTTATCGATGTTATTTCTTTCTTTAAAAAGAAGAGTAAGCTCTTTTAAAGCCTCGTCCGTTTTCCCAAAAACAATGATTCCGGATGTATTTCTATCTAAACGGTGGGCTGGAGAAGGAGTAAAAGAAGAATCATGAGGATCATATTCTCCTTTTCCATATAAATAGGAAAGAACATCGTTTGCTAAAGTGACGCGCTTTTCTTTTTCATCACCCATTACCAATAAACCAGCCGGCTTATTGACGATAAGGATGTTTTCGTCTTCGTAAACAATTGGATGATTGAAAGGCTTTGCCTCAATTTCTTTTGGTTTGGCAAAGTCTTCTAATTGGGTGTCCGTAACATAAATACGAACCACATCTCCTTCATGAACAACGGCGTCTTTCTTCACCCAATGTCCGTTAATTTTGATATCTTTTTTGCGAAAAGCTTTATAAATATAGCCCAAAGGCGCTTCTGAAAGATAATGGCGAACAAATTTCTCAATTCTTTGGCCGTCATTCGCTTTGGTAATCGTTATTTCCTTCATACGAAAAAATTATAACGAATTTTATTTGTCTCGTAATCACTATTCTTATGAAAATGCCCAAAAACCGAACTTTTTTGTTGCGATAAAATACTTCCACATTTATAATCTTTTTTGCCTGTTAAGGGCAACAATGGAGGAATACCCAAGTGGTCGAAGGGGCGGGCTTGGAAAGCTCGTAGGCGGGTAACACTGCGCTAGGGTTCGAATCCCTATTCCTCCGCCATTGAAAATTGACACGGAGAGATCCGTGTTTTTTTAGGCTCTGTAACTTTTAATGGGGATGAATGGGGATGGCGATAAAGCAACTCGCCAAAGCTGTAACCTCAATGGGGATGGCGATTTTTGCCATCCCCATTGAGGTTACAAAGTTTTTTTATCCATGAAACGTACTTCCCTCCTTTTTATGTAATTTCAAAAGGAGAAGGACATATACTAGCGGCAAACACTACTGAGTTAAAAAAGCTTGTTCAACACCATTCTTTTTAAATGTCCCTAAAGATTTTATCCAAAGGGTTTTTATTTATATGGAATATAAAAGTAATCTAAATATGTCTTGACCTTCTCTTGGCCATCCAAACAAGTATCAATAAGCCATCCTCGTTCTTGGTTCCACTTCTTAAGGCCTTGAAAATAGAACATTTTTTTATTATCAAAAATAATGAAAGGCACGACATTATTAGCTAAGCATTCTTTTAATGCTATTAATCGTCCAACTCTACCATTTCCATCTTGGAAGGGGTGTATTCTTTCAAATTTAACATGAAACTCCACTATTTCCTCAAATGAATGGCTTTCTTTTCGATTGTAATCATCAAGAAGCTTTTTTCATTTCAGATGGGACCAATCTCGGTTGGGTAGTCTCTAAACCTCCAACTTCATTTGCAACTTTTTTATAATCTCCAACAGCAAAATAAGGAAGTCTTGAATCGTTTGTATTCGATTTTAGTATTTTATGCAATTTCTTAATAAACGTCTCACTCAACTTGTAGTTAGCGAAATCAATCACGTGGTCAATCGCCGTAAAGTGGTTAATTGTTTCAATAATATCGTCTACTTTTTTACTAGTGTTTTTATCAACCCCAATGGTTCTGGTTTCAAAAATATATCTCGTTTCATCATGAGTGAGTTCGTTTCCCTCGATATGATTCGAGTTATATGTAAGATCGATCATTAGCTTATGATAAATGCCTCCTTTGATCTGATTGTTTTTCTCAAAGCGAAGTCTTTCTAATAGATAATTTTTATTTTCCTTCCCATTACTTCTAATAGGTTTTTTAGCATCTTCAGGAATCATCCAAGTTTTTCCAACCAAAACTGCGTCTTTTACTCTGCCTAAGGCACAATAATTTCGGACACTTCTTTCCGATATATTCCATTTAATTGATGCTTCTTTGACACCTATGAATTTATTCATAACTTTATTATACATTTATCGGCAAAAAACGCATTAGTTTATAAGTTTTTTGATTTTTTGCCGATAATTTCCTGAACAATTTGTCCTTATTGCCATACGTTCTTTGATTTTTGGAAATATCTAAAACCAACAGGGAAAATCCGTGTTTTTTGTAGATTTGGGCATATCTTGTGTTCCGTAAAACACGAAAAAAGCGTCCGTTACGGACGCTTATTCTTCTTTTTGTTTCTTTATTTTCGAATGTTTTTATAAAGAGGACCGTAGGTTTCGCAAGCACGATAATCTGCGCCTTCTTTATCCATTCCAAACGCATTCCAGGCAGCTGGGCGATAGATATCTTCTTCTGGAACGTTATGCATGCAAACAGGGATTCTTAACATCGAGCATAAAGTGATGAGATCCGCTCCAATATGTCCATAGCAAATAGCGCCATGGTTCGCTCCCCAGGCATTCATAACATCATACGCGGTAGAGAAGACACCTTTTCCTGTACAACGTGGGGCAAACCAAGTGCAAGGCCAAGTATAGTCGGTACGTTTCCATAAAATATCGCTTACAGCATCTGGAAGACGAACGGTCCAACCTTCGCAAATTTGGAGCACTGGTCCTAACCCTTTAATCAAATTTAAACGAATCATCGTTGCTGGCATTTCAGCGCGCGTAAGATAACGAGAAGAGAAACCTCCTCCACGGAAATATCCTAAATCCGCATATGGCCAGGTTGTAGCGTCCATCGTTTTTTGAATGTCTTCTTCCGTTACATCCCACCATTGTTTCATTAAACGCACCCCTTCTTTGTTTGTCATTTCTCCGGCTGCATCTAGGCATTGAGCACCGGAATTGATCAAATGAAGGAAGCCATCAGCTTCTTTAGCGTGTCCAATTAAATCGTATCCCGTGACACGTTTAACAGAAGAGGCAGACCAATAGGTTCTAACATCCGCAAAAATAGAGGCTCTTCCAGTAAGAAGTTTTTCAAAGAGCATGCTTGTAGCATTTAAAGTATCGTTTTCAGTTCCTAAAACATAAGTTTCTCTCGGACCATTCCAGTCGAAAGAAGTGTTTAAAATGGATTCTGGGAAATCGCAGTTTGGATAATAATCCGTCCATTGTCTTTGCCCTTGAAAACCACCCACAATGGCGTTATGTCCATTGCTTTCTTCTTCGTTTCCTTCTGGAAGATTTGGATTTCCGTTAAATAAGTCTTTGATAATAAGACACATCTTGACGGTGAATTCCCAATCTTTTTCTTTTTGCTCTTTGCTCTTTTGAAGCTCAGCTGGATTTTTATCAAAGCCTTCATGGCAATTCTTCTTCACCCAGGCTAAGGCTTTTTCGTATTCTTTGTGGTCATAAATGCCCTCGTTCATGCGACGGATGATTTCCACTTCATCAACGGATTCGACACGCATGCCTAAGTAATCTTCAAAGAAAGAATGGTCGATAATCGAACCACCAATACCCATCGTCACTGAGCCAATTTGAAGGTAGCTCTTATTGCGCATGGTTTTTGCTGCAACAGCTGCTCTCATGAAACGAAGGATCTTTTCTTTGACGTCTTCCGGTATTGAATTGTCATCTTTTTCCTGGACTTCATGGCCATAAATGCCGAAAGCAGGTAAGCCTTTTTGAGCGTGTGTGGCTAAAACGCTTGCTAAATAAACAGCACCTGGACGTTCTGTTCCGTTAAATCCCCAAACAGCTTTGATTGTTAGAGGGTTCATGTCCATTGTTTCAGCGCCGTAGCACCAGCAAGGAGTCACGGTTAAAGTGATTTCCACGCCTTCCTTACGGAATTCTTCCTCACAAGAGGCAGCTTCTCTTACTCCACCAATGGTTTCTTTTGCAATAACGACTCTGGCTTTTTCGCCATCGCTGTAGCGAATATTTTCTTCAATAAGCGCTTTTGCGGCTCTTGCCATCGCCATGGTTTGTTCTTCTAAGGACTCTCTTACTTTGAGTTTCCCTCTTCTTCCATCAATGGTTGGGCGAATTCCAATGACAGGATAGGATCCGACTAGTCTAGATTTAAATTCCATCACTTTTCTCCTTTTAAGGTATGTGTTGTTTGTAAGAAAAGTATATCAAGGTTTCTTTTGCTTTATTGTTTCATTTTCAAAAAAAGCAAAAAATAGGAATGTTTTGCAAAAAAATCATAATGAAAAGAGGCTCTAGTGAGCCTCCTATAAACTTAGTTATCTTATTTCGTAACAGGGGTAATCAAACTGATCTTTAAGAAATCTTCAAGGGTGTCACCAACCGTTAAACGGATGTTATCTTCTTTCTTTTCGAAGATTTTGTTATCTGCTGTTAGATATCCCAATGTCTTAATGTATTCCTTGTAAGTATTGATGTAACCATAGGTGTCAGGGATATTCACTCCAATGTTGACCGCTGAATCCGCGCCTTCTTCATAGTTCCAGTCTCCATCAAATGCATTTCCTTTTTCAAGAACTGGTTCTAAATAAGGGACTTTGTTTGCAATTTCTGCGCCAAAAGCCTCCACTATCGCTTCATATAAATAATCGTTTTCAGAATAGTTTTTCCATGTTTGAGACTCGCTTGGCAACGCCGCATCGAAATTGACTTTTAAAGTTGCAGGCAAAGAGGTTTCTTGATAGGTAAAATGAATTGTTTCGTTGCCTGTGAAGCCATCTCCACCATAAACGTAATAAAGAGAAGAAATCTTCTCATCTTCGATGGTCATTTTCAAAGAAGCGGGATCAATCGTTGGCTTGTAGCTAATAAAGCCAAGTGAGTCGCCTAAATTGATAATATCTGACGTCGTGGTTAAAGCATTATCTTTTAAGGAAAGGATTTCGCTTGAAATAGAGAAATTAATGTTGTCTTCTAAGCTGTTTTCATTTCCTCCTATACGTTTGACATTATATTGATAATCGTAATTGAAAAAATAAGTCTTTCCATTAGCAAGATAGTAGGCATTCCCCCTAAGAAGTTCTCCGATCGTTTCACCATCATACTTATGAGTTTCCTCTAAAAAGAAGTTTTCTCCCTTGGTAAGCACTCGTATTTCCGAAGAGGCAAGACCAGAAAGAGAGGCGGTTGCGACATATTTGCCTTCCTTCACTTGATTCAAATAGGTTTTAATCTTTGCATCATCTTTAGAAGGTGTTTTCTTATCGCTTTCACTGATGATGTTTGCTGTAGCTAAAACTTGCGTATCAATACGATAGTAGAAGAAATCTCCCGTGCTCGCATCTTGCATGATGCCTGTATAGAAATGAAGATAATCAATTTTGCCATCCGTAACGCTTGCTTGGATTTTTAAGCATTTAAAACGCGAGAAGACTGCGGATTGAGTAACGGAATAGGCAAGTTTTTGAGCATCCGATCCAAGATAAAGGTAATAGTTATCTTCTGCGTTTATCTTAGCGAATTGATTTAATTCAAAGCCCTCTTTACCGACCAAAGCAAAATCCGAATATTTCTTTGTCGTATTTTGAGAAACAACTTCGTTATGGCCATCAACCCCGATAATCTCTAAAGAATCCCCTGCTCCTTTTTTATAAGTGGTGACATAAGAAACATCGTCAGAATTGATTGTTTCCACTCTTAAATAAGAATCATAGATATCAAAATTGATTGAACTTTCAGGGAAATAACGTTGAGCGGCATAGTCAAAATAATTCACAGAGGAAGAGAAAGAGACGTTCCCAAAGATATTATCTCCTTTGCCTTCAAGGGTTTCAGTTGGCTTCTTCCAAGAAGAAAGGAAGGAATCCATCGCATCGATTTTGCTTGTTCCGACGTTTTCGATTTTTACCTTTCCGCCTTGAGGAGTTTGATAAATGCCGCTTTGTTTTTGTTGAAGTTCGAAGGTCAAAACATTATTTTCCTTATAAAAAACAGCACGTTCGAGGCCATCGCTAAAATCAAGCTGAGCGGATAAGGCTTTCACGACGTTTTCGTTATAAGTAACAATCTCGTTTCCTTGAGCAACAAATGGAATATTCGAGAAATCAAAAGAAGAAAGACGGTTCATATAGGAAAGAGAAGTAAGACCTTGAGCGGTTTGCTCTTCATTAAAAGTCTGTCCTTTTAAATTGATTTTTCCGTCAATAATTTCGTAATCGTAGGCAATCTTTGTATCGTTGAAAGTGTTTAAAAGAACGGACCCATTATTCAAATAACCAGTATAGAAATAATTCGGAGTGACAATATCCGTAAGATCTGCATCAGCAAAACGATAGGTCAATGTAAAATTGCCTTTTTTCATTTCGTTTAACGTTTGAAGAACCTCTTCCTTCAACAAAGAAACAACATCAGGCGAAGAAGCCACGGAATTTGATGAACTTGGAAGGGAATCCTCGCTAGAAGAATCGTTCTTCTTTTCTAGGCACGAAAACAATAATGCTGGTGCAAGCAATAGAATAAGGCATTTCTTTGGTTTCATGGTTTTCCTCCTTAATGTAAGCCGGGTTATTTTAACGGCAAACATCATACATGAAAAGAGAAATACTTTATAATGAGAATGATGGATAGCATTAAACGTATTAGAAGAAAAATCGTCGGTGTCACAATAACCTCCCTTTCTGGGGTTCTTATTATCATGATCGCTTCCGTTAACGCATATAGTTTTGCCCGAACTACCAAAGAAGCCGATAACGCCCTTAATATCATCGCCAATAATCGTGGTATATACCCCGAAAAAGACTTTTTTGATTCAGAGGAAAACACAAAACCCGTCGAGCTTTCTCATGGAATGGGATATTGTACCTATTATTTTGAAAATAATTCGCCTAAGGAAGTGATTTATCAAATTCCTTTTTTATCAAGAAAAGAAGCGAGAAAAATTGTCATCCAGGTGCAGAATAAAAGTTCAAACAACGGTTGGATTAAAAGCAACTATCGTTACAAAAAATATGTCCTTGATGGGAAAAGCTATGTAACTTTAGTTGATCAAAAAAGAGAATTAGAACCCACTTTTCATGTTTTATGGGCTTCTCTTATTGGTTCGTTTGTTGCTCTTTGTATTATTTCTCTTATCCTTTTACCTATCTTTAATTTAATGGTCAAACCAATTGAAGAGAATTTCGCAAAGCAAAAACGTTTTATTTCCGATGCTTCTCATGAGTTAAAAACTC
The DNA here is from genome assembly GCA_963630675.1 of Escherichia coli. Taxonomy (GTDB): domain Bacteria; phylum Bacillota_I; class Bacilli_A; order RFN20; family CAG-826; genus UBA4951. Next base: position 643 of record CAVGNR010000007.1, on the reverse strand, counting down.
CTTTAGCAATCATTGCTTTAAATAACGATATTGAAATGGCGGAGCATGGTGAGAATGCCAATACCGCAAATATTTCTAAGCAAGTCAAACAATTAAATAAGATCGTCGCCAGTTTAAATGAATTAGCAAAATTAGATGAAGATGAAAAAGTGCCTTTCACTCCTTTCGATTTAACAACCCTAGCAAAAGAAACAATCATTTCCTTTAAAGGAATCGCCAATCAATATCAAAAATCTTTTAAATATGAAATTGAAGAGAATTTAACCTACATTGGCAATCCAGAGAAAATCAAAAGACTTATTTCTATTTTGTTAGATAATGCCGTGAAATATAGCAAATCCTTTATTTCGATAAAGATTTACTCCAGCAATAAAAACATCTTCATGAAAGTGGAAAATGACACAAATGGCATTCCTGAAGGAAACTTAAATGCTGTATTCGAGCGTTTCTATCGTCTTGAAGAAGCCCGTTCTTCCAATGTTTCCGGAAATGGAATTGGTCTATCAATGGCCAAAGAAATCGTCTCTATTCATCATGGCCAAATATCCGCCAAAGGCATGAACGATATTTTCAAAATCAGTGTTAAATTGTAAATTGTAATTTTAAGTGCAACACCTCGAGATAGCTTCGAGCATCAGTTCTG
>CAVGNR010000006.1:0-125774 GCA_963630675.1 Escherichia coli | reverse complement strand
TATTCAAAAACGCTATTTATTTCTCTAGGCATTGTTAAAAATGGGGAAACTCAAAAGGTAAAGTTAATAATATAACTCACAAGCAAGAGTTTAAAACGGCTTTTATGATAGACATAAAAACACTAAAGTCCTGTCTCCTTTGGATATCAAAAATTCATTCCATATAAAAGAAACACACCCCATCAAAAAGGAACGAAATCACCTATGCGTTTTATTAATTTTCTTATCAAACCTTTGTGATTGTCACTGCCACTATAGGAAACTTTGTAATGGTCGTTAAAAACGATTGGCAAAATAAACACAACTACTGCATTCCTCATTTCTAAAGTTATTTAACTACGCTTCCGAGCGAATTTTAGAAATTGCTAGAGTCGAAGATGATGCAAGAAAAAGAAATTCCAACAAATCTATTTATTTTTTCTTAGAAAGAGATTGAACAATCATTTTGGATAGTTCTGGATAAAGGGCTTTTTTCCTCATGATTAACGTAAATGTACGTTCAAAGGAAACCCCTTCAATTTCACTTGTTTTCAATTGGCCATCATCAATGCTTTTCTTAGCAAAAGCAAAAGGAACGACTGCAACTCCAAAGCCATTCTTAGCCATCTCTACTAGAGCCAAATTGCTTACGGATTCGGCTTTAATATATAAACGAACGGACTTACTAGCTAAAGCAGAATCGAAGATTGCTCGTGTTCCTGATCCTAAATTTCTAAGAAGCAATGGATAATTCCCTAATTCTTCTAAGGAAAGACGTTCAGGAACCGGATAATTTTGAGAAGAAACAAGGACAAGCCTGTCTAAAAAGAGAGGGGTCGCGTCTAAATCCTGCCCATAGGATCCACCTTCAATAAAACCTATATCACTACGTCCGGATTCAATGTTGTTAACCACCTGATCCCCTGGTTCAATTCGGTAGGTAAACTCATATTCCCCAGTTTCTTCAAAAGATTTAAATAGCGGAGAAAGAAAAACCTCTCCCATGGATAATGAAGAGGAAACCACCACTCTTTTCTTCTTTTGTTCCCCACGGGTAAAATCTTCCATTTCTTGGAAAGTTGAAAGAACCTTATTCGCGTAAGAAAGGAACTCTTCTCCTTTAGGAGATAAGTGGATTCTTTTCTTTACCCTAGTGAATAAAGGGAAACCAATTTCATCTTCCATTTCCTTAATCATCAAGGAAACTTGAGGTTGGCTCATATAAAGATAAGATGCTGCTTGAGTAATGTTTTCAAACTGAGCAACTGCGACAAACACGCGTAAATCCTTAATGGTCATGTTTTTATTATATGTTTTTCGTTATGTTTTATATACTTCTATATTATTTTATTTATATATCAATCCGACCTACAATAACCATGTTATGAAGCAAGAAATCACAAATGAAAAACAATCATATTGGAAAAAGATGCTAGCCCTCTTCCTCGTTTTCCTTAAAATCGGAGCGTTCACCTTTGGTGGGGGCTATGCAATGATCCCTGTCATCAAAGAAAACATCATTGAAAAAAGAAAATGGATGGACGAGGACGAGATGATTGACATGGTGGCCATTGCTGAATCAACCCCAGGACCTATCGCCATTAATATTGCAACTTACGTCGGATTTAAAGTGGGGAAACATTTTGGAGCTGTTTTATCCACCCTCGCTGTCAGTTTGCCTTCCCTTCTTGTCATTTATGTAATTTCTTTGTTCTTTGACCAATTCTTAGCTAACCAATATGTGGCATACGCCTTCGTTGGAGTCAAAGCCGCGGTTGCTTTACTTATTAGCATCTCTGGCATTGAGATGCTCATAAAAATGAAAAAGAAGGTCATTCCATTAATCGTGTTCATCAGTGTTCTCATTGCTATGCTTCTATTAGAGATTTTTAGTATCAACTTCTCTTCCATTTGGATCATCTTAATGGGAGGCGTGATTGGTTTATTCGTTTCATTCTATTCTGCCATTAAGGAAAAAAGAGCGAAGACATCCCCTCAAATTCCGGAAAATAAACAAGCAGAATCAAACGAATCTGCAAAGAAAGAGGGGGATGAGAAATGATTTTCTGGCAGTTATTTATTGAGTTCTTTAAAATCGGAGTTTTCACCTTTGGTGGGGGCTACGCGATGGTTCCTCTTCTTAAAGAAACAGTACTTTCTAATAAATGGCTTAGCGAATCCCAATTCTATGATTTCATTGGGGTTTGTGAGTCTACTCCTGGACCTATTGGGGTGAACCTTGCCACCTATGTTGGAGCCACTCAAGCAGGATTCTTAGGAAGTCTAATCGCGACTTTCGGAGTTATTCTTCCTAGTTTCCTTATCATTATTCTTGTAGCCACTATCCTCGCAAAGTTTATTAAAAATCGCTACGTTCAAGGTTTCTTAAACGGCTTAAAACCAGTCATCATTGGTTTGATTATATCAACAGGTGTCATCCTTCTTGCAAAATGCATTGGCTACACCAGTTTAGATTCCATTCAAGCAGAAGGTTTTAAACCTAGCTATGCTGGTATAGCAAGCATGTGCGTGCTTCTTTTGATTTATTTTGGTTATAAGCTAATCTTTAAGAAGAAGATAAATACCATTCTCTTCATTATTATTTCTGCAGGAGTTGGCATACCAGTTTGCTTGCTTTTCACCCATTTTGGCCTTATGTAAACTTAAAAGAACTTCAAAGCCTTTACAAAGTTTTTTCGTTAACGCAATAAGAAACATACCAAGATCGTATAGTAAGCAAACAAAAAGGACGCCTCTATGAGCGCCCTCTATGTGTGTTTGCTTATTCCAAATTACAAAGATTTATAAGTTAGAAACGTTGGTATAAACGTTTTGAACGTCTTCGCATTCGTCCAACGCGGCCATCATGTCTTTGACTTTTTGGAGGTCGTCACCACTTAATTCGATTGGTTCATTTGGAACCATGGTCGATTCAGCGACATCGAAATCGGTAACACCAAGACCTTTTAAGATTTCTTTGGCTTTATCCAAATCGTTTGGAGCAAGTCTTACTTCGACTTCACCCTCATCAAAGTCAACGGATTGAACATCGATATCGTCTAAAATTAAATTCTCTTCGACGGAATCGCGTAAGGCTGCATCTCCTTTGAATTGAAGAATGCCTTTGTAATCGAAATTGTAAGCGACGCTTCCCATCTTTCCACCTTTACGGGTAACAATGGTACGAACGCTAACCAAAGCACGGTTCACGTTATCGGTTAAAGTATCGACAATGATATAGCTTCCGCCTGGTCCAAAGAATTCATAGCGACCAGAGATATAGGCGGTTGCATCTCCGCCTTTTGCTTTTTCAATAGCACGTTCAATGACATCTCTTGGGCAAGATTTACGATATTTTTCAATAGCACTTCTTAAAGCAAGGTTGCTTTCTGGGTCTGGGACGCCGCTCTTAGCCGCGGCATAGATCTCCTTCGATGCGCGCATGTAAATTGCGCTTTTTGCTTTTGCAGTGGCTGCCATAGCTGCAGCACGAACTTCAAAGTGTCTTCCCATAATAAAAACTCCTTTTTTTGACTTCCGTATTTTACCACTAGGCAAGAAAGCCTAGTAGATTTTTTTCATTCTGGCTTATGAAATGGGAGGTTTAAGAACGTTAATGGTTCCAAATTATGACGTTTTACAAACCTTCTTACCCAATCATATGGGCTTGTTTCTAACTCCCATGGACGATGATTATCCACGCCAATGATGCAAGGAACATCATATTGCTTTACCAAATGCCAGAATTCTTCATTCGGATAAGCGACTTCGAAATCCTCTCCACCCGTTCTTTTACCCCAACGAGATGGACCCATGTTGATTTCAAGGATCATATGTTCTTCTTTCGCCGCTTTAATAATTTTTCTTGCTATTTCCTCAGCAAAAGAATCCCATTTCCCATACCATTGCATGAATAAATCTGGATGGGCAACATAGATAAAATTATGGGATTTCATACCCGAAATAAGGTCATAAGCATACATACGGGTCCCCTCTTTTTTATCTTGAACCTGTCCATAAAAAACCAAAGAGTGCGTTGTTTTATCTAAAAAACAATGTTGTCCCAAAATCATATAGTCAAGTGTCCCACTACGAAGGAGATTGTCATAATATTCCGCGTATTGCTCAAAATACCATTCGGCTTCAAAAGCAAGATGGATTTCAATTTGGTCCTTGTATTTCTTTTGCAAAGAACGAACGCTCTTGAAATAATCTTCCGCATCTCTTTCATAATTGCCACGAATCGTAGGTTGATCAATGCCAGGCAAAATTATATGGTCGCTAAAACCATAGATTTTGTATCCGTTTTTAATTGCCGAAAGAACAAACTCTTCATCTTCTCCTTCAGCATGTCCACAACGTTTTGTATGAGAATGATAATTTACTTCAAATGGTTTATTTTCCATATTGCACTTCCTCCAAAACTAAGCCTACAGGGTCTGCTTGATAAGAGATGATTCTTCTCTCTTTGCTTTCTAATAAGGCCCTGACTTCGTTTAAGCTCATCTTTCCTAAACCGACGCGGAAAGCGACTGCTATCATAATCCTAATTTGGTGTGTCATGAAGCCATTTGCTTCCAACAACACACATACGTGTCCCTTCTTTTCTGAAATATCTATTCTTCTGATATGACGAATAAAATGATCCACGTCCATTGGTTTCGAGGTGAAATTCTTAAAATCATGAACGCCTAAATATAGATTCATGCATGCTTCAAAAGAAGAAAAAGAGAAATGTGGCAATTCTAATTGATACTCAAAGAGAGAAAGAACGTCTCTTTCTCCAAAATGAAATGAATAAGAATAAATCTTTCCACAAGAGGAATGTCTTGCATCAAAAGAAGAGTCCACTTCTTTTAAAGAAAGAACATATATATCTTTTGGCAATAAGCGGTTTAAGGCAACACGAAGACATTCAATATCCTGAATCTCTTTAGCAGAGAAGAAAGTAAAGGTTTGTCCTCTTGCAGAGACCCCCTTATCCGTTCTTCCTGCGCCATGAATTACAATCTTGTGGTCTAAGAGAGAAGATAATATCTCTTCTATTTTCCCTTGAATGGATGGGTAATCTTTTTGTTTCTCAAAGCCCCAATAAGCTTGACCGTTATATTGTAAGACTCCAAAAATCTTCATTTTAATGTCAGCCCAAACAATAAAGCGTACAAGTCCGTTCCCGTAATAGAAATATAGAAGAAACCCGCTACGAGAAGAGAAACAATTACAAGTTCCAACAAATCCCACCATCTAAAATGAAGCTGACGATATTTGGTTCGTTTGGTCATTGGATCATAACCTCTGCATTCCATCGCGTTAGCTAGTTCATCAGAACGAACAAAAGAGGAAACGAAAAGAGGAATAATCAACGAAATAATGGCTTTGAATTTAGCAAAGATACGACCATGTTTAAAGTCTACCCCTCTAGAAGATTGCGCTTTTAAAATACGTTCGACATCCTCTAAAATCGTTGGAATAAAACGAAGAGCCAAAGAGATAATCATCGCTAAAATCGGTGTAGGAACCCCCATCCAACGTAAGGGAGTCAAATACCATTCCAAACCATCTGTAAGGCTTAGAGGCTTTGTCGTTGAAGTTAAGATCAAAGACAAAGAAAGCATAATCACTAAGCGGAAAAAGACCTTTCCCGCTTCGAGAAGACTTTCGTAATAGACCTTGAAATCCCCAATCGTGAAATACCAATCTTGGTTTCCTTCGGTATAACGAGGAACGAGGATATAAATCAAAAGAAGGAACACGACCATAAACCATAGACCGCTTAAAGACTTCAACAAAGAAGTTAGAGACATATGGGAAGTCCAAAGAAGGATTAAGGTGAAAAGGAAAAGAATCCCTAGCATGGTGTAGGTCATCGTCCATGTTGGATAATTCACGAAAATAGCCACCATAAGGACGATCAAAGAATAGATCTTCAAGCGTGGATCCATTCTGTGAACAAATGAGTTATAAGGCACATAACGGCCCATTGTGAAACTAGCCATTCTTTTTGCTCCTTATAATTGCATTCGCTAAATCATCTACATTACGCATATTACTCGTATCGATATTCAATCCTTTTTCCTTTAGACGGAGAGCAAAATCAAAAATATGTGGGTTTTGCAAGGAATAACGGGTTAAATCCTGGCCGAATAAATCAGAAGGAGAACACACTTTCTCCACTTCGCCATATTCCATAACAATGACTTTTTCAGCATAGGTTGCAACCAAATCCATATCATGGGTAACAAGGATGATGCCTGTGCCATTCTCTTCGATCTTTTTGAAGAGTTCCATTGTTTCTTTAGCTGCCGCTGGATCTAATCCTGCGGTTGGCTCATCCACTACTAAAATATCAGGAGAGGTAGCTAAGATACCGGCAATTGCCACTTTTCTTTTTTCACCGCCAGAAAGTTCAAACGGACTTCTTTGGAAGAAAGATTCGTTCAAGCCAACACGTAAGAGGGCTTCATGCGCTACCTTAATGGCTTCCTCTTTTTTCATCCCAAAATTCTTTGGGCCAAAGGCTACATCTTTTTCAACGCTGTCTTCAAATAATTGATATTCTGGGAATTGGAAAACGAGCCCCACTCTCTTACGTAAAGCTTTGATATCTTTGCTCGTATGTTTTTGATAGATGCGTTTTTGTTCCGCTTTGAATTGTGCTTTTTCTTCAGCAGTAAGCTTCTTAGGCATTTTTTCTTTCTTTTCAGGATGGTTCATAAAACCATTCACATCTACATAGCCACTTGTTGGAGAAAGAAGAGCGTTAATCATCTGAATAAGGGTAGATTTACCACTCCCCGTTCTTCCGACAACAGCAACGAAAGAACGATCTTCCAAAGCAAGGTTAATATGTTTTAAAGCAGAGCTTTGTAGAGGGCTTTTTAAATTATAGGTAAAAGATAAATCGTGGAATTCTATCGGCATAAGTATTCCTCCAATTTCTCTTCTGTATCAATTTCAGCTGGGATATTCATCCCTTTGGCAATTAAAGCGTCTTTCAAGGCCACAAAGAAAGGCGAATCTAAGCGAATGCTTTTGAGTTCTTCTTGATGGGAGAAGACTTCTTTCGGCTCCCCTTGCAAAACAATCTTTCCACCATTCATCACAAGGACATAGTCGGAACGAAATGCTTCTTCAACGTCGTGGGTGATAGATAAAACGGTAAGAGAAGGATTTTCCTTTCTTAAAGAGAAAGTGATATCCAAAATATCTTTCTTCCCTACTGGATCAAGCATGGATGTCGCTTCATCGTAGATAATTAAATCTGGATGCATGGCTAAGACACCAGCAATTGCCACACGCTGTTTTTGTCCGCCAGAAAGATTCTCTGGCGCTTTATCTAAAGAATCAAACATGCCAACTCTCTTAGAATAAGTGTTGATGATATCATCCATCTTTTCAGTTGGAACTTGTCTATTTTCTAAGCCAAAAGCAATATCGTCCCTGACGGTTGAACCCACGAATTGGTTATCCGGGTTTTGAAAAACAAGGCCGATCTTTTTACGTAACGCGTAAACGGAATTTTTATTTAGTTCTTCTCCAAAGAGAGAAATCTTTCCTTCATAAGAAGTAATAAGACCGCTAAGAAGTTTTGCTAAGGTGGACTTCCCTGAGCCATTATGCCCAATCAAAGTAACATATTTCCCTTGGGGAACACTAAAAGAGACGGAATTAACCGCCTTGATTTCGTTTTTATCGTACGAATATGTCAGATTTTCTACTTCGATGACATTCATTATTGTGAAATTTTAACAACCTTTCCTTGATAATGGGTCATTTTTACCCCTGCGAGACGAAGGATCTTTTTCGACGCTTCATAAATCAGATCATCGGAATGTTTATCGTCTAAATAAATGATTTCTTTAATCCCTACTTGGACAATCGCTTTAGCGCATTCATTGCAAGGGAAAAGAGTCACATACATTTTGCAGCCATTTAAGTGACCACCATCTCTTGTATTCAAGATGGCGTTAAATTCTGCATGGCAGACATAGAGGTATTTACTATCTAATCCTTCTCCATGTCCCCAAGGAATTTCTTCATCATTCACCCCACAAGGCATGCCATTATATCCGATAGAAACCACTTTATTGTTGTCATCAACGATACAAGCACCCACTTGGGTAGAAGGATCTTTGCTACGCATCGCACTCAATTGGGCGATTCCCATGAAGTATTCATCCCAAGAGATATAGTCATCACGATGTTTTTCTTGCATACTAAAAACTCCTTTGCGTTCTAAAGTATATCTTTTTAAAAGATATTCTTCATCTAAAATAAATAGAAGCTATTTGATTTTCACAATAAGTCCTTCATAAGGACGGAGACGTTTCTTGAAAGTAAAGCCTGCATGAGAATAGTTGGAAAAGAGAACTTGGCCAACAAGAGAGGATATTTTATGAGGGAGACGTTGGCTCTTCTTCGTTAAATTCAAGAGAACGAAAAGCATCTCTCCTTGATAGGAACGGTAGAAAGCCATAATGCTGCCTTTTGTCTTTATAGGTTCAAAAGTACCGTAAAGCAAAGCTGGCTCTTCTTTTCTAAATTGAATGAGTTGGCGGTAGAAAGACAAAATGGAGTCTGGGTCCTTTTCTTCTACTTCAACGTTAATCTCAGGGTAATTTGGATTTATTGGAAGCCAAGTTTCATTCCCACTCGTAAAATCTGCATTTTCCCCTTTGCCCCATTGCATTGGAGTTCGAGCATTATCACGATTGCAGTTATGAATTAATTGCAATGTCTTTTTCTTCGAGAAATGGAATTTAGGAAGAAGGTCTAGTAACCAAAAATTAACAGGGTCCTTATATTCTTCTGGCTGGAAAAGAGGATAATCTGTCATACCGATTTCTTCCCCTTGATAAAGGAAAGGCGTGCCACGTAAGGTTAGCAAAATCATTGCCAATTCTTTGGCAGATTCCTTGAAATATTTCTTGGTATCACCAAAACGATTTATAGAACGAGGTTGATCATGGTTCTCTAAAAAGAGAGTGTTCCAATCTAATTCCCTTTGCCAATCAAAGAAGGTTTTCTTGAATTTCTTAGGTTTAAATTTTGTTTTGAAAATCGGAACTAAAAATCTATCGGAATTTACTGTATCGAATTGGAAAGCCAAATCCAATTCTTTATCGGTGAAACGTCTAGCATTCTTAAAGTCGACGTTATAGGTTTCCCCAACCACCATGCAATCGTATTTCGAGAAGACATCTTCATAGATTTGACGGAGGATACGGTGATTCTCTTCCTTCATCAGATATTTTTCTTGTCCGGTAACCCAAAGACTCTTTTTGCCATCGTTAAGGTCTTCTTTCCAAATCTGATTAATGACATCGCATCGGAAACCATACACGCCCTTATCGAGCCAAAAACGAAGAATCTTTTCCACTTCATCTAAGACTTTGGGGTTATGCCAATCCAAATCTGGTTGTTTCTTACCAAAAACATGGAGGTAATAAGCGTTTGCTTCAGGAACATACGTCCAGGCAGATCCTCCGAAATTGGATGTCCAGTTATTTGGAGCTTCTGTGTTATTCTTTTTCCCTTTTCTCCAGTAATAGAAATCACGATATGGTGAATCGGGGTGAATGGAACTTTGGAACCACTCGTGCTCATCGGAGGTATGGTTAACAACCAAATCCATCACGATACGTATGCCTTTTCTTTTTGCTTCATCGATAAGACGGAGCATATCTTGCATCGTTCCATATTCAGGATTGATGGAATAATAATCGCTAACATCGTAGCCAAAATCAGCATTTGCTGTTTTATAGACAGGAGAAAGCCAAAGAATTCCGACACCAAGTTTTTTCAAATAATCAAGCTTGGAAATAATGCCAGGAATATCCCCTATGCCATCTCCATTAGAATCGCAAAATGAACGCGGATAGATTTGATAAACAATTTGATTTTGAAAAAATTTATGGTCCATAGCACTATTCTACAAGAAAAAAGAGGGTTTGCCCCTCAAATTAGAAACGTTGAAGCATCAATAAGCGATAACCTTCACCATAAATGGAGTCGATTCTAGCGCCTTTGATATAAGCTAGTTTCTTACGAATAGAAGAAATGTGAACATCAATGGTACGCGTTGGGTATTTCTTACCGGACGCTTTTAATTGTTCATATTTTTCCTTGCCGGAGTCCGTGTTCCAAGCCAAGGCAATCAAATCTTCTCTCTTAACGAAATGTGGACGGTTTAAATACAGTGCCTTCACTATCTTCCATTCAAGAGGAGTGAACTTCACGTGATAGCGGCAATAAGAGAGGGTGTGTTTGTCAGTATCACATTTAACAATAGAGTAATCTGCACGTTCAATATCAACAATAGGCATAACATTCTCCGAACGAAACTAAATCGCTTAAATTGACTATAAACGGAAATATAATAAAAAGCACGGACTTTTTCATAATTTTAAATTAATTAGGCATTTTTGGTTAAAAACAGTTTTATTTTGACGCATGGAAACGATTCACAAAGAAAAGCATCCATGGTACAGAAAGGCTAATAAAAAGCAAATCCAATGGGGCGGATATCACCATCATTGAGACGATCAGCCAATAGTCAATACTATAAGAAGTTGAACTAATGACAATAAAATAAAAATAATAGGCCAGACCTTTTAGGAGAACCAACAAAGTTATCTCTAAGAAAAACGCTAAAAATGAAATCTCGCCAGCAGTGGGCAAAGAAGATAAGTATTCTTTCTTTTTCCTGTAATAACGTTCAGTAAAAAGAAGGCCTACGACACATGCAATATCCGTTATGGCACTTAAGCAAAGAAGAATCACTTTGGCATATTCGCCATAATAGGAAAGACGTTTATTTAACAAATCCGTTCCATAAAAGAAATAGCATTCTAAGGCAAACAAGATGGCAAGCAATCCACACGTTACATAACTAAAAGGGAAAAAGGAACGGACTCGTTTGGTGATTTTTTCTAAAAGCCAAGGGAAGACTCCTAGTAAAACAAAAACAATAGTAAGCAAGAAGTTATAAGCGCCTGTTGGATATAAAAAAGCAGGAATCAAATCCGAAAGACCCCCAACCACTGCTCCATAAACAGGGCCTAAGCAGAGGGAGGCGAAGACCACAAGTGCAGGTGTAAAAGAGAAAGAAAGAAAAGAAAGATGAGGGATACGGATTGTTTTAGTAATCGTTCCTAAAACAACGGCAATGGCAAGCAATGTCGCAGCAAGAGTGATTTTCTCAATAGAATTGAAACGACGACTCATAGTTTTAAAACCTCTGCTAAATACTTTCTTGCTTGATTTGCAAACACGCTGGACCCAGTAAGTAAGATCCAGGCGTTTTTATGATAAATCAAGAAATTATGAAGAGCCATCTTCCAATCTTCTTGATAAGAAAATTGAGAGCAGTATGAAGCGTAGTCTTCTTCTTTTCTTGCGCCCTCTCCTTCAAATGTCGTAAGCACTACTTCTTGAGTGTTTTTGGATAAAAGGGACAGAGAAGAAAGGATACTAGAGTTCCTCTCAGAGGCGAATAACACATACACGTCCTCATTCTTTTTTAAATTTTGCAGGCTTTTTGTCAAAGAAAGAACTCCATCATAATTATGAGAATCGTCCACTAAAACGTTATGAAAACGTTCCAATTTACAAGGTAATGGATTTTCTAATAATCCTTTGCGAATATCGTTTTCGTTTAAAGGGAAACGAGAACGTAATAGTTGAACCGTTTCAACTACTAAGGCAGAAGATTTTAAAAGATCGCAAGACGCGGAAAGAATTTCTAAATTCTTATAGGGTTCATAAGAAAAACGATAATAAGGTTCATCATATTTTGGCGAACGAATCTCTTTTGAAAAGAAAAGAGGGCTTTGTTTCTTTTGACTTTCACGTAAACATATCTTTCTTTGTTTCTCTTCAACATCTCCAATAAGAGTCGGGACGTTATTAGAAAATAAAGCAAGATATTCTTTCTCATTGTTGGAAGGGAAATCACTAATGATGGTAAGCACTCTTTTCCCTAAATTCAGAGCAAAGGATGGAGATGCTTCCAAAATAAAAAGAGGGACGTTTTTCTCCTGGAAATAAGTTAACGCTACAAGAAGGAAAATAGAAAAAGAGGTCATACCTGTATCATTCTTTCCATCTTTTAACGAATGAAAGATACGGAGAAAATCTTCTTCGGAAATAGAAGTATGGTCAATTTGGATGCTATCAAGTGAGATCTTTTGAGAAAGGTTAAGATAGCCGACATGGTAATTCCCTTCGAGATATATTTCCCTTAAATAATGAGAAACTACGCTAGAGTTGTTATATCCAGACACAAAAATATAGGGAGTAACAAAATTATCCAAAGGAAAAGAGCCCCTAGTGGATGAAACATCTAGGATTGTTTGATTATTACACTCATGAAGGAAAGAATCTAAATCCATCTTTAGTCTAAATAATCCTTAGTGGAGCGAGCTTTAATCTCTTCCCTTTTGAGATCTTTGTCTTTCAAAGCGTCTCTCTTATCATGAAGCTTTTTGCCCTTAGCAATAGCAATTTCAAGCTTCGCATAGCCATGGGACAAAAAGAGTTTGGTTGGCACACAGGTGTTTCCCGTAGCAGTTAATTTTCTTTTCAGTTTTGCAAGCTCCGTTTTTGTCAAAAGAAGTTTGCGATCGCGAAGATGATCGACATTAAAAATGTTTCCTTCTTTATAAGGAGCAATATGCATGTTAACTACATACGCTTCGCCATTTCTAAGCATGATATAAGCATCGGATATGGTCGCATTATGAGCACGTAAAGATTTGATTTCCGTACCGGTTAAAACCAAACCGGCAGTCATAAAATCACTAAGGAAATACTCAAATCCCGCTTTTCTGTTCTCTAATAAAGTTGAACTATCTTTCTTTCTGCTCATAAAAGCTCCTTAGCCCAAACATTATAAACGTTTTGACTAATTGGAAGGAGACTCTCTTAAAGAACGTAGAAATAGATGGAGAAGAACATCAAGAGAAAACCCAGAAGAACAAAGATATGGAAAACGAAGTGCAGCCATTGATTCTTCTTGCCACCGATTCCATAAAGCACCGCTCCTATCGTATAAGCAATACCGCCCAACAAAAGAAGAAGCGTCCCATTCATAAACCCGATGGATTGGGTTAAAGGATAGAAAGAGATGATAATAGCCCATCCGGTAAAGAGATAATCAACCATGGAAAGGACGGCAAACTTCTTCAAATCAATGAAATTAAAGATGATGCCAATGATTCCAAACACAACCACAACGGCATATATAGACCATGCCCAAGCCACTGAATAGTTTCTTAAAGAATATAAGCAATACGGGGAATACGTTCCAATAATTAAGAAGAAAATGTTGCAATGATCAAGAACTCTCCAAACGCGTTTTGCATTGGATTTTGGAAGTCCATGGTAAATAGCCGATCCTAGGAAAGTAACCATTGCCCCGAAAAAGAACAAAGACACGCCAACAATCGCCCACGCATCATGCATTTTTGCCGCTTTGACAATCATAAACGGGAAACCGATGAGGCATAAAAATACCCCAAAAGCGTGCGAGAGCGAATTGGCAATCTCTTGGTCTTCCGTGTAGTTTGGTAATATAACTTCTCTTGCTTTCATGCCTCTATATTAGCGTCTCCTAGTTTTATTTTCAAGTACATCTTGTTTTGTTTACTAGATGTCATCAATTACAGTGTTTGTTCTTGAAAAAGTGTTTGTGTATAATAGAGCCATGAAAAGAGCATTGGTTTTATGTGGCGGAGGATCCTTAGGATCCTATGAAGTCGGCGTTTGGAAATATTTTGAAGAAAAAGGAATTCATTTTGATTTGGTAACGGGCACTTCTATTGGTTCTTTAATTGGAGCTATGTACGTATCCCACGATTTTGAAAAATGCGTAAAACTATGGGAAAACGTAACGGTAAACGATGTCATGGTAAACGGAATGAACATCGGAAAGAACGTCTTTGAAGGCATGACAGCTAAAAAGGCATTGGCTTTTGCACGTACATACGTTAAAAATGCTGGAGCGGATACCACTCCTTTTAGAAAGCTTTTAGCAAGTGCTGTTGATCCAAAAGCAGTCAAAGCAAGTCATATTCCATTAGGACTAGTCACTACGGCTTATCCATCTATGAAACAAGTGAATAAAATCACTACTCAGTTAAAAGAGAGTGAAATCCTCCCTTATCTTGAAGCATCTGCTGCTTGCTGGCCTATTTTCCCCGTATTAAAAATAGGCAAAAAGAAATTCATCGATGGAGGCTACTCAGATAATTTGCCCATCGATTTGGCGATTGAAATGGGGGCAACCCAAATTGTCGCGGTTCTTTTAAGATCTTACCCACCCGTTCCTCAACATATAGAACTAACGGAATTGCCATTCGTAACCACGATCTCTAACTCAAACGACATTGGGGGAATCATGGATTTTGACCATGACGTTCTTATGAGAAATATGCAACTAGGCTATTTGGATGCAAAGAAAAAATATGGTGACGTTTTAGGCAAAAAATACGCTTTTACTTCCTTAAAGCCTTTCGAAGATATGGCTGATGACTTTATTCGCGAATGTATCGAAGACGACCCTTTGCTTTGGAAGAAAATACAAAAATCTCTTCTTCAGGAAGGATATGATTGCCGCACCTCTCGAGATACCTTTATTGCCACAATGGAAATGATTGGCAAGATTCTTAAGGTTTCTCCATATGAAGAATATACAATTCAAAGATTCTATGAAGTTTGCAAAGAAAGCTGCCTTCAGCTTCTTAAGGATAAAGTATCAACGAAACAATTCCGTTCTACGAACAAAAATAAAGCGCTTCAGAAAGCGGATGAACCTGCATTCATTGAATACCTGTATCAATCTTTCAATACCGGTCATAAGGCAAGCCATGCGAAATACTTCTTCAAACTCTCCCCTAACACCGTCCTTATAACGACCTTGCTAAAGAACTTAATTGGAAAAATTGATTAATTATAAGACAGGCTAAAAAGCCTGTTTTTCTTTCAAAAAAGGCAAAAGAAAAAGCCTTGAAGATCCTAAGCGAAATCAGCAAGGCTTTTATAAGTTATAAATAATACTTATTTAAAACAGTAAGATCTTTTTCGTCTAATTCATAGACAAGTGGCTTGCCTGTAGGGATTTCAACGGAAATGATTTGTTCTGGGGTAAGATGCTCAAGCATCATAACGATAGAACGTAAAGAGTTACCGTGTGCAGCAATTAAAACTTTCTTTCCAGCCTTGATTTCAGGGGTGATATTGGCATCGAAATATGGTTTAACACGATTAGCGGTGTCGATTAAGCATTCCGTTAATGGGCAATCTTCGATTGTCATTTCGCCTTTGGCAATAAGCTCTTTATATTTTTCTTGGTTTCCTGGCCAACGTGCATCGTCTCTTGTTAAAGGAAGAGGTGGTACGTCAGCACTTCTTCTCCAAATGTGGACTTGTTCGGCTCCCCATTTCTCAGCGGATTCTGCTTTGTTTAAGCCTTGAAGAGCGCCATAATGACGTTCATTCAACCTCCATGTATAGAACTTAGGAATGGAGGTTTCGCCCATTTCTTCAAGAGCGTAATCCATTGTATGATTGGCTCTTTTTAAAACAGAGGAGAAAGCCACATCGAAATGATAGCCTTTTTCTTTTAAAAGCTTGCCTGCTTCATGGGCCTCTTTCACGCCTTGTTCGCTAAGTTCGACGTCTGTCCAACCGGTGAAAAGATTCTTTAAGTTCCACTCGGATTGACCATGTCTAATTAATACTAATTTGACCATTTATCAAAATTCCTTTCGTCAACGTTCCTATTATAAAACAATCTCTCCTTCTTTATCATTTCTTTTCTAAACAAAGAGGCACAAATTATTCGTTATCATTGATCTAAAACAACAAGGAAATCCAGGATTGTTTTAACTTCATTTTTATGGTTCCCCTTAAAGATTATTTGGGCGATATTTTAAGAGTGAACATCTCCTCTGAATTTGTTTCGCCTTTAAGATAGAAATAGGCTGTATTCGTAGAAGTAAACAAAGCGTTCAAGAAAAGGCTATCGGAGGAAAGAAACTCGTCAAATTTCTTTTTTGGCAGATGTTTCTCCAAAAAAGAGGAAAAGGGGACAAAAGACGCCTCGCCTTTATTTATATCGAAATAGATATCCTCTTTTGGAAGATCGTAGCCGCCATAAAAAGAAGAGACATCTTCTGCCATCTTTTGCATGTATGGATAAAGGTCGTTATAACTAAAAAAGGACTTTGGCTTATCCAAGGAAATGCATTTCTTAAGGAACTCTTCTTTTGAGCTTCCTTTGTATTCAACAAAGATTGAGGAAGAATCTCTTGAATTAGAATATATGTTGTTATGATGCTTAGTTAGAAAAACGCCATTGGACAAATAACAAGAAGACCTCTCCAGCCCCTCTTCCTCAAAATTCGAATAATAAAGGGAAATATCGTCAGCATTCTTTAACGCGCGAAAATAAGAAATGCCCTCATCAAAGGAAATGTCGACTCTGTAATTAGGGGCAGCACATGAAAAAAGCAAAAAGGAGAAAACAAACGCCAGTTGTATTGTGTCAAAGCGACATGGTTTTTGCATAAAACGTATCCTCCGATTTGGTATTGATGATCCATCTGCCAAAGAATGCATTCTCATTATAATAGTGTTTGTCATCTTTTTGAAAAAACTATTAGGTGGAAGAAAAAGGCGAAGGCAAAGCATTTTTATTTTGACGGAAGGCTTTAAAGGCCTATAAAAAATTCAGTCTTTGGACCCAATATTCACAGCATTTTAAACACTGCATTTTGTTATAATACGAACATGAAAGTCTATATTGCATCACAAAACCAAAACAATCAGGAATTTAATTCCTTTATCGAGGGCTTAAAACAAAGTGATTTCTCCCCCCTTGAAGCAAAGGGAGAAATCAATGATGAGGATCTATATTTCTTAGATTTAAGCAACACCACTCTAAAGGACTTAGAAGAAGCCTATCCTTGGTTAAAGGAAGAGTTCCTTAGAAGCAATATCCATCATCTTCGTATCCTTCCACTTTTTATCTACGACTCAAGAAAAGAAGACCCATTTGAAAAATGGGAAGAAGGAGCTAATGAAATATATGAAAACCTCTTCTCAGAGGAATTTAAACCTTATGCTTACGATATTTCCCGCCCTTCCTCTTCCAATTCAGAGCTTAAGCACGTTCTTTCTTTATATTACGTTCGTTAATTAACGAAGGCGTTTTTCTAAAATGCGGTTGGTGTGTTCCAAGAAGGACGCTTCTTTTTGAGAACGACGAATGGCGTATTTGTTTTCGAAATAGGCGATATCATTTTCAAATGGTGAGATAAAAGACGCCTCGCGTGGAATGAAATAAACATAGATCCATAAAGCGAAATAAACGGCTCCAGTTGCTAAAACCCCATAGAAGGTTACAAGATGGGCAAACTTTTGGAAGAAGAAATAGGTAATACCGTTAATAATTCCGAAAACCACATAGTTTCCTAAAATCGTAAGAACGGAGAAGAATTTCTTCTCATAGATGCCACCCATAGAAAGAATAAAGATGTCCGCTACTAAAATTGCTAATTCCGGAATTAATAACAAACAACTTGTGTTAAATGTAGGCAAAACAAAGACACTAATTGCATATAAGCAATAAATAGCAGCGGCAATAAAGCCATTGGCTTTCTTTTTCTTATTCAAAGCCAATAAAACGCCGCCTAAGACAACTGGCGAAACAAAGAAGAAAATAATACCGCCATAACGTAACAAAAGATTCTCAAAATAGGTAATTCCAAACATATAGCCTATTTTTCGAGATAAGGCGATTAAGAACAAAGAAGGTAAGAAAGTGATAGCAAACGCTTTCGCTAAGAATAAAGAAGGATTGGAAATCTTTTTCTTTTCAAGAACAGGCTCTTCCAAAGGATTCACTTTGTTCATCGCGTCTTCTACAAGAAGAGGCAGATAAGCAAGGGAAAAATAACATACACCGGCAAAATCCAAATAAGAGATATTGTCGTTCTCCATCATGCTTCTTCCGAACAAACAAATATAGACAATGAGCGAAAACCAGGAATACCTGTAACCTTTTAAAAAGGATTTAACAATTAAAACAAGTCCAAAATCCCACACTAAACGGGAATAAACAAAACCCATAATTCCACCTTGAGCAAGAGTTAAACCCCAGGCGTTATCAATGATGGAATAATAATTTGGATTCCCAACAGAAAAACAGCCAAGAGCCCGATATTCATTTCCATATCCAAAACCAAAGATCAGGGTGAATATTCCATTTTCTTTGATTGCGTGGAAAGGTATCTCAATGGAAGGAATACGTGAAAGAATCGAATTCTTTGACATTGAAAGAAATTGACTTTTAAGGAACCTAATGTAATTTGCCGCAAAAAGGAAAGGGCCATTATTGCCTTTAGCAAGTAAGAAAACAAGAAGTATCAAAAGCAACGAACAGAAGAAAACGATAAGGAAAGTTCCTTCAGAAATCCTACGAACTTTGAAAGAGCGATATAAGCAATATGACCAAATACCAAGGCAGAAGAAAGAAGAAATCAAAAGACAAGTTTTTGAGAGTAAAAAGAATTGCTGGACATAGAAATAGAGCATGATGAACCATCTCCACCAATGAGGTCTTTCAATTTCTAAAAAGCCTTCACCAGCCAAAGCAAAAAAGAGAACGAACGCATAGACATTTCTATTGGTCGTATAGCTTTTAGGAACGCTGTATCCATCTAAAACCAAGCTTCCATCAAAGAAGCTAACGTAAAAAGAATTTTCATGAACAAAAGAATATATTGTAGAAACAAAGCCAACAATAACGCCAACAAAGAAGATAAGACGAATAGCCCTTCTGCCACTTAAAAACTTAGGAATAATGGCAATAATTTCGTAAAGAGAAAAGAAAAGCAAGAAGGCTTGCAACACCAGACGAATTTTATCCACTGCATCAATTTGCCCAATAAGTTGTCCCTCGTATTTCACCCCTTGATAAAAGATTGCGGCGATAGATGAAGTTATGAAGAAAAAGAGACAAAAGCCAAAGAGCCACCAACACATCTTTATCCCAAAACTTCTTCTAGCAAAAATGAAAATCGTTATATTGAGAATCAATAAAGCCAAAGCAGAAAAAAGGAATTCATAATTTGTGAAGAAATGATCGGTGGTATGGCCATCAAAGGACTTTCCTTCAAAGAAGAAAGAGACCGCGCACAAAAACAAAGCGGACAAAATAAAAGCTAAAAAGTATCGTTTATTTGTTTTTGCAATCGCTTTTTCCATAAAAATTAGTCAATTAGGAAATCGGATAAAACTTTATAAACTAAATGTTTTTCGGTTTCGTTATGAATCTCATGACGCATATGAGGGAACATGAAGATCGTGACGTTACTAACGCCAAGCTTTTCATACATTTCCTTGAGTCGTCTTGGACCCTTTCCCATTTCTCCGACTGGATCTTCTTCTCCAGCCACGATTAAGATTTTCTCATTTTTGGAAACTTTCTTTAAGTTTTTCTTTTTATAGAGCTCGTTCATGCCTCTTAAAAACTCTTTCCAAAAACCATGAGTGTTTTCTGCACCGCAATATGGGTCAGCGATATAGTCTTTAACGTTTTCTTCATCATAAGAAAGCCAATCCACATCTGTTTTACGGTTTTTAACTGTACGAGCATATGGTCCAAAGCTAGCGTTTGAAATGAATTTGGAAGGTTTATCCCAGTTACGTTTGTTTGTAAGAATGGAGGCAAGCATATAAGCGCAAGCCATTTTCATTCTTCTAGGGCCATTTGAAGACCAGATGACAACCTTATCAGCACTATCAGGGAAAAGTTCAAGATAACGTTGAGTCATAAAAGACCCCATAGAGTGACCCATGATGAATGTTGGAAGTTTCGTTTCTTCTTTTAACTCCATCACTTTTTGATGAGCGGCAGAAACGTTCGTATCAAACGCACCCTTAAACCACTTCTGTTGGTCTTCAGGGCGTGGAGCATTTAAACCTTGTCCAACAGCATCGAGTACGTAAACGCTAATTCCAAAGTTATTCAGATATCTTGCAAGATGGTCGTATCTTTCAGAATGTTCTTGCATACCTGTCATAAAGACAAGGTTGGATGTAGCGGGTTCTGCTTTCCAGCAATTTCCTTTTTGAACCCAGTTTCCTACTTTGACGCTGAAGACTTCCATGAAAAAACTCCTTTTCCTTAATATATAGGATTATAACCTTTCTCCTTTCTATATTCATTCTTGCAACGTGTTTTAAAAGAAATGTATAGTTATCGTATGCTATTCATATTCGTTTAATATTGTTTGTATATATTTTGTAATGTATATTTATTACGAAAAGAGAAGATTATGGAAAAAACGATTGTTACTATAAGGGTTGATGAAGGTTTAAAAGAGGATGCTCAAAGACTCTTCAATGAAATCGGCATGTCCATGAGCACTGCCGTTAACATCTTCTTAAAACAATGCGTAAAAGAAGGGAAAATCCCCTTCGAACTTGCAGGAAAACCAAAAACATCGAACGCAGGGCGTAAAATCAAACCATTACACAGTTAAAGAAAAAAGTAGGCAGCATGCCTACTTTTCTTATTTTTTGTGAGATAAAATGGTCTTAAAGTCCCTTATTTAATGCCTTCTGGATTCTTCTTTTGGAAGTTATAGGCGTCTCTACACGCATCTTCGACCGTGTATTTTGCTTTCCAATGAAGCTCATTTGCAGCTTTTGTGCAATCAGCGTAGTTTTCAGCAACGTCGCCTGGACGTCTTCCCACTACCTTATATGGGATATGAACACCATTCGCTTTTTCGAAAGCGTGAATTAACTCTAAAACAGAAGTTCCTTTTCCTGTTCCTAAGTTATAAACAACATAACCCGGGTTTTCTTCGAGCTTCTTTAAAGCGGCAACATGACCTTCAGCCAAATCTACGACATGGATATAATCACGGACGCCAGTTCCATCAACTGTTGGATAGTCATCGCCAAAAACACGGACATAATCTAACTTTCCGATTGCAACTTGTGAAACATACGGGAGCAAGTTATTTGGGATGCCATTTGGGTCTTCTCCAAGAAGTCCGGATGGATGACCACCAATAGGATTGAAGTAACGAAGAATTCCCATATTAAAGGAAGGATCGGCAAAATGGATGTCTTTTAAGATTCTTTCGATCATGACTTTTGTTTCGCCATATGGGTTTGTTGCTTCAGCAACTGGATCAGATTCATAGAGAGGAACTCTAGTTGGAACGCCATAAACTGTGGCACTGGAGGAGAAGATAATGTTCTTAACTCCATATTTCTTCATTAACTTAACAATGACGAGAAGAGTTTCTAAGTTATTTTCATAATATTCGATTGGTTTAGAAACAGATTCTCCAACCGCTTTATAACCAGCAAAATGAATAACGGCATCAATTTTGTTTTCTTGGAAAATGGGTTCTGTTTTTGCTTCGTCTTTAACGTCAATTTGATAGAATTTTGGGTGAATTCCAGTGATTGTTTCGATACGGTCTAAAACAGCTAATTTTGCATTGTATAAATCGTCAACGATAATTGGTTCATAGCCATTTTGAATTAAGCAGATAACCGCTTCACTTCCAATGAAGCCTAAACCACCTGTCACCAGTATTTTTTTCATTCTTTATTCTCCTTTACTGTTTCTTCTTTTTTGTTTTCGCGAGAAGCACGGCGTTCGGCTTTCTTCGCTTCTTTTCTTTCACGACGGATTTCTCCTTTTGCTTTCTTGGAGTTCTCTACTTTTTCCGAATTGATTTCGGCGTTTTTCAAATATCCAAAAAGAGCCTGAGAGATGATTTGATAAGCGGTGGCTTGTATCGACATTCTTAAGGCGATTAAGCCAATAGAATCATCTAAATGTTTCTCCGCTTTATTAGGATCCTCCTCTTTTTGTTTCTCATAAGTATCTACGAAACGATCAATTCTTGTCTTTGTTCTTCCACCTACATCTTTAAAAATGTCGGATGACATCGTACGGAAAAAGCGATAAAGAACAACTTTATCGGTCGTTACTTCTTTATCCATGCCGATGATTAAAGAAATATCGGACATGTTCAAAACATTTTTGAGCAAACTGATAGCTAATAAATAGCCTAAGTGATCAACGTTATATTTTTTCTTTGTGGGCTCAGCAATAATCTTTGCTTTGACATAGTTATTCACCATAAAAGAGGTCAATAACTGTTTATCGTCATTACTTAATGGGGCAAGGATAGAATTTACATAGGAAATTACTTGCTCCATATAAAGAGGAACGGTCGGCAAATAGTCATAAGAAGGCAGTTCAAAAGAAGATGCTTTTTCTAAGAACTCTTTTAATTTTGCCAACTCTTCATCTTTCATCTTTTATCTAACTCCTGACGCAAAGTTTTAGAAGCCTCAGCAGGATTCACCTTGCCATGACTTGCTTTCATAATTTGACCAACTAAGAAGCCAAGAACGCGTTGGTTACCATTCTTAAAGTCTTGAATGGATTGAGGATTTTTGTCTAAAACCTCAGTCACAAATCCCATAATGACAGAAGAATCAGAAACTTGTGCGACAATATGAAGAGCATTCTTCGCTTCTTCTGGACTGCAACCTTCTTCCAAGACTTTGTTTAAAATATCGGTGCATTGCTTATGGGATAAGCCACCTTTCTCTTGATAGGAAACGATTTCCCCAAGGGTTAAAGGAGATAATTTCAAATTCTCAATCGCAATTTCATTCTTATTAAGATAGGAATTGATTTCAACAATCAAGAAATTGGCTAAGTCTTTTGCATTGGATACTTTTGCTAAACCTTCTTCAAAATAGGCTGCCATTTTTGGATTGGCAAGAATGACATTCGTATCCGCATCGGAAAGTCCTGCTTTAAGATATCTTTCTTTCTTAGAATCATATAATTCTGGGCAGGTATCAATCGCATCTTGTACAAATTCATCGGATAAATGAATTGGAGTGATATTTGGTTCGCAGAAATATTTATAATCGACAGCGTCGGTCTTAACACGCATCAAAACGGTTTTGCCACTTGCCTCATCCCAACGTCTTGTTTCTTGTTGAATCTTAATTCCTTGTAAAAGGAGTTGAGATTGACGTTTCATTTCATATTCGATGGCTAATTCGATGTTTTTAAAAGAATTGATGTTTTTGATTTCAACCTTGGTTCCGAATTCTTTTTGACCATACGGACGAAGGGAAATATTCGTATCACAACGCATAGATCCTTCTTCCATCTTGCCATCACTTGTTCCGGAATAAACAACGATGTTACGGATGGCTTCGGCATATTCTCTTGCTTCTACGCCATTGGAGATTTCTGGTAAAGAAACGATTTCGCAAAGAGGAACGCCAGCACGGTTATAGTCCAATAAGGAATAATCCATAAAGTGTTCTTGCTTACATGTATCTTCTTCCATATGGATTCTTTCGATGCCAATGCGTTTCTTTCCGCTTGGAGTGTCTACCATGACATAACCATTCTTACCAATAGGTCTTCTTTGCTGGGTGATTTGGAATCCCTTTGGAAGGTCTGAGTAGAAATAGTTTTTACGATCAAAATATAAAGTGTGGTCAATTTCCATATGTAAGGCATTTGCCACACGGATAGCATTGATAACCGCTTGTTTATTCACAACAGGCATCGTTCCAGGAAAGGCCATATCTAATGGCGCAACCTGGGTATTTGGATCACGAGAGAAAGAATTTGGGGCACTAGAAAACATCTTGGATTTTGTTTTTTGCTGAACGTGAATTTCTAGACCGATAACTGCTTCAAAGTTCATAAATTGCCCTCCTCCTTGTTAAGAACGCTAACATCTTTTAAACCACTTAATTTCTCAAAGGCGTTGGCGATTTGGAAAAGTTTCTTTTCTTCAAAAGCTCTACCCATAAAGTTAATTCCAATTGGGAGGCCATCTTGGAAAAATAAAGGCAAGGTTATGGATGGGAGTCCGGCGAAATTACCAAGGCAAAGATGATTATCGACAATAAGATATTCATCACTTAAACGGTCGCTTGCAGCATCAAAAGTAGGTGCAACATTTGGAGCAGCCGGAACATAGATGAAATCATAATCCTTTAAAATAGAATTAACCGTCTCAACGATTTTTGCACGATTTCTTTGAGCACGTAGGAAGAGTTCTTCTTGGTTTTCACTCATTAAGCAATAAGAACCAATAACGAAACGACGTTTGATTAATTCAGAGAAACCTTTGTTTCTTGCATTAAACATAACTTCTTGATAGGTTTTTCCACCTTTGAATTCGCCGAATTTAATACCATCTAAATTTGCATCATTCGAAGTGGCTTCTGCGCAGGAAATAACCATATATGTCGCATATAATGATTCAAGCAACTTGACTCCAAATTTCACAAAATCCACTGCAATTCCTTGCTCTTTTAATTTCTCTAAAGAATGGTCGAAATGCTTTTTTAATTCCTCATTAGTCAAAGAATCATAAATCTCTTGAATGACAGCAATACGCATTCCTTTGACTGGTTTATCTAGGTCTTCTAAATAATTCTCAACAGGTTTTGTAGAGGAGGTAGAGTCATGTAAATCACGACCCGCTAAAACAGAAAGCAAGGCGGCAGAGGAATAAACATCTCTTGTGAAATATCCAACGTGGTCCAAAGAAGGAGCGAAAGGAAACAACCCAAAACGGGAAATTCTTCCCCAGGTTGGTTTCATGCCAACAAGACCTGCATAAGAAGCAGGCTTACGTACGGAGTCACCAGTATCTGATCCTAAGGCAAAAGGAACAATATCCGCTGCAACAGAAACGGCACTTCCGCAAGAGGAACCACCAATTTCGCGTTTATGGCTTGGGTCGTAAGGATTAAAAGTCTTTCCTAAATGTCCCGTTGTACCTGTTCCACCCATCGCTAATTCATCTAAGGTGGCTTTGGCGATCATAACCGCTTTACTATCTTTTAATTTACGAATAACAGTCGCATCAAAAACAGGAACGTATCCGTTTAAAATGTTGCTAGATGCCGTTGTAGGAATCCCTTCGGTAGAGAAATTGTCTTTTGCGACATAAGGAATGCCCCATAAAAGATTATCTGCTTCTGGTTCTTTTAAAGAAGAAGCAAAAGCTTTCGCGCCTTCATCATCGATAAATTCAAACGCATTATCTTGATTGGAGTGTGCTCTTTTAAGAGCTTCCTCTACTAATTCGAGAGGAGTCACTTCTTTTTTAACGAGAGCTTCATGGAGCTCTTTAATGGATAAATCTAAATAACTCATAACACAACCTTTGGCAATTTGATTTGATTGTCTTGCTTATTGCCTGCATTTTTTAAAGCAACGTCTCTAGGAAGAGGCTCTTCCGGAACATCTTCGCGAAGATAGGAAGTTTCACAATCGAAAGGAAAAGTCATTGGCTCATATTCGTCTAAATCAGAAATCTCGCCGATCTTCCCCATTTGTTTGATTAATGTTCTAAATTCGTCTTCCAACGTTTCGTATTGCTCATCGGACATCGTAAAAAGCAAACGATTCGCGGCATCATTTAATACTTCTCTTGTAATTTTTTTCATAACTTTTTACCCTAAAAAGGTTACCACTTTGGGAGCCTAATAGAAAGCGTATTAAGAAAAGAAAGCTCTCCTAAGGAGAGCAAATCATTTTCTAATCTTGCTTTTCTAAGGCGGAAATTTTCTCTACACGAGTTACGTGTCTTCCACCTTCAAAAGGTGTGGATAAGAACAAATCAACACGTGGCAAGACTTCTTCAACCTTCATAAAGCGCCCTGCAAAAGCAATCATATTGGCATCGTTATGTTGGCGAAGAAGCTTTGAAACCTCGTCGTTATAGCCAATTCCACAACGGATGCCTTTAATTTTATTGGCTGAGATAGAAATACCTTCAGCTGATCCACAGCAAACAATTCCAAAGTCCGCTTCTTTTTTCGCGACGATTCTACCAACTTTGGCGCCATAATCAGGATAATCCACTCTTTCAGGAGTAAATGGTCCTTCGTCAAGAACCTCATAACCCTTCTCTAAAAGATGATTTTTAATGGCTTCTTTTAAATCAAATCCAGCATGGTCACTGCCTAAAGCAATTTTCATTTCTTTCCCTCCCAAACCTGTTTAATTTTATCAAAGGGGATTGGCCCCTCACGTACTAAAGTAATTTTGCCAGGAACGGACAAATTAACAATGGTGCTTGCAACCTTCGAAGTGCACTCCCCTTTTACGATGCCACCGATTTTATGGTCGAAATAAGAAAGAACTTGATCATAAGAACGAGAGGTTGGCTGCCCAGAGATATTTGCGGAAGTCAAAAGAACAGGCTTCGCTAATTCAGTAAGCAATTCTGTGATGTAAGGATAAGCTGGGATACGGATCCCAATTACATTCGTCCCTAGAGTAACGTGCCATGGCAAATTCTTTTTTGCATTGACTAAGACAGTTAATTCACCAGGAAGGAAGGTTTCCATTACTCTTTTACTTGCTTCATCAACCTCAATATAAGCAAAAGAATCTGCTACTTTTCCGCAAGCAAGGGCAAAGGGTTTTTCCGGTGCTCTTTGTTTTGTGGCAACAAGTTTATCAAATGCTTTTTTGGAATCGTATACGACTGCAACACCATATACAGTTTCTGTCGGTAACGCTAATATTTCTTCATTTTGAAGGACTTTTACCGCTGATTTTACGTTTTTTTGATTCAAGTATTCCATAATGATATATTTTTTCACTCCTCATAAACAAACAAGAAACGAACGAAACCGTTTAAATCTTTTTCAAAATAATATTCCGGTTTATCCATATAACGTTTCATTAAAGAAACAAGCCAATCTTCTAAATCTGGCGATATTTCAAAGATCATAAGGATATCGCCCTTTTTAACCTTCTTATAATCTCTAAATATTGACTCATAAACAGAATGGTTTTTATCAAGCCATAATGCACTTGCAGGTTCATATTTCCTGACAGAAGATTGAGCGTCCTTTTCATTTAAAATATAAGGAGGATTAGAGATAATGACGTCTAAATTAATCTTATTTTCAATATAAGGCGTTAAGGCATCGCCTAAAAGAATTTGAACGTTAATGTTGTTAGCGTGAAAGTTTCTCTTTGCTACCTCAAGAGCCTTAGGGGATATATCGCTAGCAACGCAAAGCCAATTAGGGAAGTAAGACTTAATAGCAAGAGGAATGCAACCACTCCCCGTACCAACATCTCCACAAACAAGGTAATTCCTTGGGTCATAGAAATTGCCGATTTTCTCAGAGAGCTTGGCAATCATTTCTTCCGTTTCTCCACGAGGGATTAAAACATTCTCGTCAACGTATAATTTTTGACCCAAAAAGTCCGCTTCATTGAGGATATATTCAACAGGCATATCATCGTCAATCAATTGATGATACTGCTTCTTAAAAAGAGAGTAATTTTTCATCTCTTTATCTTTGTTGATTAAAACGTCAATTTGTTCAGGAAGATTTTCATCTTTCATTACCATAAGGCGAAGATCGATTGGCTCCACCCCTTTATCCTTGCCGTAATTCCACGCTTCTTTTAAAGCTTCATCAATGTTGGGCATCTTTCATACCGCTTTCTAAGAGTTTTTGCTCTTGGTCAAAGTGAATTAAGGCATCAATGATAGGTTCTAATTCACCTTCCATAACTCTATCTAATGTATTTGTCGTAAAACCAATACGGTGATCGGTAACGCGGTTTTGTGGATAGTTATAAGTTCTAATCTTTTCACTTCTTTCGCCTGTACCGACTTTTAATTTTCTTTCGCTATCACGCGCATTATCTTCTAAGGATTGATAATAATCTTTGACCTTAGCACGGATCATACGCATACAGATTTCTTTATTTTGAAGTTGAGCCTTTTCGGTTTGGCAAGAGACAACAATTCCTGTAGGAAGGTGGGTAACACGGACAGCGGATTCCGTTTTATTAACGTTTTGACCACCTGCACCTTGAGAACGATAGGTATCAATCTTTAAATCGGCTGGGTTAATCTTAACATCGACTTCTTCCGCTTCAGGCATAACGAGTACGGTCGCTGTTGAAGTATGAATTCTACCTGAGGCTTCCGTCTTAGGAACACGTTGAACACGATGAGCACCGCTCTCGAATTTTAATTTGGAATAGACGTTTTCACCTTTCACCATGAAAGAAACATAGGAATATCCACCTGAGGCACCTTCTTCCCCATCGATGTATTGAAGTTTCCAGCCTTGTTCTTCACAATAACGGGTATACATACGGAAAAGATCCCCAGCAAAGATGTTGGCTTCATCTCCACCAACAGCCCCACGGATTTCAACGATGATGTTTTTGCTGTCGTTAGGATCGACTGGAATCAATTCGACTTTCAAGTCTTCTTCCATCTTTTCCATTTCATTTAACATGGCTTTTCTTTCTTCTTTAAGAGTCTCCACCAAATCAGGATCGTCCCCAGAAGAAATCAACTCTAAGGCATCTTTCGCATCGCTTTCTAACTTTTCGTATTTTAAAAAAGCCTCGTATGGTCTTTCCAAAGAAGCTCTTTCCTTTGAAAGGCTTGTAAGACGTGCAACATCATCTCCAATGGAAGGATCCGCCAATTCTTCATCAATCTCTTCGTGTCTCATTTTGATGACTTCTAATCTTTTACGCATGCTCTCTTCCATAAATGACTTCTCCAAACGCGGCTATTTTATCATAAAGGAGGCAATCTAGATAGGCGAGAAAAGAGCTGTTCTAACTAGTTAGAATAGAAAGAAAAAGATATAATATAGAACGGAAATAATAATATGTCATACAAAGCTCTTTATTTAAAATATCGTCCTCAGACTTTCGATGAGGTTGCAGGCCAAAGCGTCATCGTCAGAACTTTGAAAAATGCGTTAGCAAATGACAAACTTGCTCACGCTTATCTTTTCGCCGGCCCACGTGGCACAGGAAAGACAACTATGGCCCGGCTTTTAGCCAAAGCCCTAGATTGCGAAGAGGGCGTTGGTAAACAATGTAATCATTGTTCCAATTGCGTTTCTATTTCAGAAGGAACTCACCCAGATGTAATAGAAATCGATGCTGCATCAAATAATGGTGTGGATCAAGTCAGAGAATTAATTGAAAAGGTCACCTATGCGCCAATCAAAGGTAGATATAAGGTTTATATCATCGATGAAGTTCACATGATGACGGATGCGGCTTTTAATGCTCTCTTAAAAACCATCGAAGAGCCACCAGAGAGAGTTATCTTTATTCTTTGCACCACTGAGCCGTACAAAGTATTGCCTACGATTCTTTCTCGTTGCCAACGTTTTGATTTTGGAAAAATTCCAGAAGAAGACATGGAAAAGAAACTTATCGAAATCTTGCAAAAAGAAAATGCGACATTCGATAAAAAAGCCTTACGCCTGGTTATGAAACTATCCGATGGCGGTATGCGTGATGCTTTATCCACCCTCGATCAAGTTTTGGCTTATTCCTCTTCTTCATTATATGAACAAGATGTCTTGGCTATTTATGGGCTTGCTTCCGATGCCGAAAAAGTTGATCTTCTTTTATCTTTAAAGGCTGGAGATGTTGCAAGAGTCGTTGGTAAAGCCGAAGCGTATTTAGCCGGTGGCATTGATATCAGACGTCTTGTAGCAGAACTCATTACTTTCTTAAAAGATTTACTTATCTTTGAAAAAACAAGTGACGCTTCCTTGATGGAAGAGTTATCTATCGAGGATGCAAAGGAACTTTCAAAAAAGATTGGTCCAAAAGAATGTAACTCCATGCTTGGGGAATTCATTAATGCCCAAAACGATTTTAAAAACGTTTCGGATGTTCGTTCTCTCTTCGAATTGACTCTCTTAAGAATTGCTTCGAAGCAAGATAAAGTTGAAGAAAGTCCTCTTCCTCAACCAATTAAGAAAGAAGAACCTAAAGTTGTCCCTTCTGTTAAGCCTGTGGCTCAAACAAATCCTGCTCCAATTAAAAAAGAGCCGACCCCTGTATCAGTTTCCACTCCAAAAGCACCAGAATGGTTATTTGAAGAAGACCGTCCAATTGAGGTGAAAAAGCCAGCACCTGCCACTCCAAAAGTAGCACCTGCTCCAGCGAAGCCTGTTGCTCCACTAGACACTTCAAAGATTCAAAGACCAAATATTGCTAGTGAAGGTGTTCAATTCAATATCGAAGATAAACAACTCATTAACATCATGATTCTTGCAGATAAGGCAGAACGCACCGCCTTAGTGCAATCATGGAGACGTCTTGAACCACTTCGTACTGATCCTAAAATTGGCGCCTTGGCAAACCTTCTCTCTGAAGGAAAGCCTTATGCTTTATGTCACGATGCCCTCATTTTGTCCTATCGTTTGCAAAGTAAGGCTAAGAAAGCGAATATCGTAGCTAACCAGCAACCATTACAAGAATTGCTGCAAGCGCTTCTAGGACGAAAGGTCTTCGTTTATGCCATTGATCCAGAAGTTCAAACGAGAATCCAAAACAACTTCTTCTCAATGCAGCAACTATCTCAATTGCCAAAGAAAAACGAGGTCATCCTCGTCTTACCTAAATAAAAATAAAGGAGAACCCATATGAATCAAATGCAACAAATGCTTCAACAAGCGCAAAGAATGCAACGTCAACTTCAAAAGGCACATGCTGAATTAGACGCAAAAGAATTTACCGTCGAAAAGGCGGGTTTAGTCACCGTAGTCTTAACTGGTGATAAGAAAGTGAAATCCATCAGCGTGGATAAAGACGCTTTGAATCCAGATGACGCAGAAATGGTGCAAGATACTATCGTTGCTGCTATTAATGAAGCCATCGATCAAATCACCGAAGCAAATAACAAAATCGACGAGGAAATCACCGGACGTAGCGGCGGTTTATTTTAATGAAAGAATTACCCTCCATCCAAGCTCTTATTGATTCCTTTAGCAAATTGCCAGGCGTTGGTGTGAAATCCGCCGAAAGAATGGCTTATGCCGTCTTAAATTTCAAAGACGAAGACCGTGAGGAATTTTCAAGAGCCCTTCATAATCTCGGAGAACGCGTTCATCCTTGTCCGGAATGCGGAATGTATACCGAAAATGAAGGAAAATGCGATATTTGCCTTGATGCCACAAGAAACCATCAGCTTGTTTGCGTTGTAAGCGAGGTGAAAGATATTATCGCTATCGAAAAGATGAATTCTTTTCAAGGAGTTTATCATGTTCTCGGCGGTTCCATTAATTTGGCTAAGGGAATTGGCGCGGAAGACTTACGTATTGCCTCTCTTTTAAAAAGAGTGCAAGAAAATAACATCCAGGAAATCATATTAGCTACCTCCCCAACAATCGAAGGGGAAACAACCGCTTTATTTATCGCAAAACTTCTTGAAGGAAAAGCAAACGTCACTCGTTTAGGCTATGGTTTGCCTATGGGATTATCCCTAGATTATGCCGATCCACTCACATTAGCAAAAGCCTTTGAGGGGAGAAAGAAGATTTAATTATGTTTATTACATTTGAAGGGGGAGAAGGTTCTGGAAAGACCACATGTATCCAACATGTTGTAAAAACCTTAGAAGAAAGAGGGAAAAGCGTTCTCCTAAGTAGAGAACCAGGCGGAACCCCTATCTCCGAAGAAATCAGAAACGTTATCCTAGATAAAAGAAATACGGATATGGACCCAAGGACAGAAGCCTTGCTTTATGCTGCTTCTCGTCGCCAGCATATCGTTCAAAAGATTCTCCCCGCATTAAAAGAAGGGAAAATCGTTATTTGCGATCGCTTTTTAGATTCCTCTTTAGCATATCAAGGAGGAGCAAGAGGCTTAGGGATTGATGAAATCTATAAAGTGAATCAATATGCAACCGAAGGATTAGAACCAGATGTCACCTTCTTTTTTGACATCCTTCCTGAAGAAGGCTTAAAAAGAATTGCCATGAACGCTGGAAGAGAAGTAAATCGCCTCGATGTTGAAAAGCTACCATTCCACCACGCTGTCAGAAACGCATTCTTAGAATTAGCAAAGCGTTTTCCAAAACGTTATGTCATAATCGACGCTTCAAAAGATAAAGAAAGTGTCTATGAAGACGTCATGAAGGAAATTGATAAGAGGCTAAAATAGATGAATTTTGAAGACTATTTGCAAACGTATCAACCTTTGGTATTCCAAACCTTTAAAAACGCCCTCGAAAGCAAAAGAATTTCTCATGCTTATCTTCTTTCAGGAGAAAAAGGCGTTCCTCTTTTGGAAACGGCAACTTATTTAGCAAAGTCTTTATTATGCGATTGTCCAAATCCTTTAGCTTGTGACGAATGTCTTTCTTGCAAACGTATCAATCACCATACCTACACGGATTTCATCCTTCTTGATGGAAGAGAAGGGCAAATTAAGAAAGGCGATGTTCAAGAAATTGTCGGTGACTTCTCCAAAACGCCTTTAGAAGCCAAGGGTATCATGATTTACATCATTAACTTGGTTGAAAACATGAATGTTCAAGCCATCAACTCCTTACTAAAATTCTTAGAAGAACCACCAGCAAACACCTATGCTTTTTTAACAACGGAAAACGAAACGAAGGTCTTACCAACCATTCTTTCTCGTTGTGAAAAATTAAGAATGTTGCTCATTCCAAAAGACATTATTAAAAATGAAGCAATCAAAAACGGTGTAAAAGAAGAAGATGCAGAGTTATTGGTTCATTTCTTTAATAACGCGGACATCCTCAAAGAAAAGAGCATGGATGAAGGCTATCTTATCTTAAAAGACCTTTATCTAAAGACATTAGATGCTCTTGCAAAAGATTCTTCTTCCGCTATTTTTGAATTTGAAAAAAGTATTCTTCCTGCTTTGAACGAAGCAAAAAAGAAATCCTCATCCTCTTTTGTGAATATGTTTAATTATCTAGATTTGCTCTCTTTAGCCTTTAAAGACGCTTTATCTAAGCAAGAAAAGCAAAGCATTTCTTTAATGTCATACGATCAAAAAATCACTGCATTAGCAAACACCTTGCCTCATTTAGACTCATCTCTTGCCGAAATACTCAAAATTCGTAGTATTCTTAATACCAACATCAATTCCTCTTTGGCTTTGATGCATTTATTTCTTTACATCACGGAGGAAAATCTATGATTAAAAACTTCACTCACTTCGTCCCTGTACGTTTTCCAAACGGGGAAAAGTCATATTTCTTTGGCACAAATGATACCTCATTACAAATTGGAAACTATGTTATCGTCGATACTGTCTCTGGATTTGAAATGGGAATAGTAACTTCCACTCCAACAAGCATGGATATGTATCGCTCCCAATTAGAATTAAAAGCCGTGGTTCGCAAAGCTAATCCTGACGATTTAGAAGATTACGAATTAGCAAAAAAACAAGCCAAAGTCTCTCTTCAAATTGCGGAAAGAGAATCTAAGAAATTAAACCTTGGCATGTCTTTTATTGATGCTCAATATACCTTAGATGGTTCAAAAATAACCATGACTTATACTGCCGAAGGAAGAGTCGATTTCCGTGAACTTTTAAAAGTTCTTGCCTCCCAATTAAAATGCCGTATTGAGCTTCATCAAATCGCTCCAAGGGATAAAGCTAAATCCGTTGGTGGCATGGGCATATGTGGCTTACCTCTTTGTTGCACAACCTTCTTAAAATCCTTTGATGGGATTTCCATCTCTCGTGCAAAGAATCAGATGCTCACCTTAAATATTCCAAAATTATCTGGGCAATGCGGAAGATTGAAATGTTGCCTTCTATATGAAGATGATATGTATACCGAAGCAAAGAAATCCTTCCCTAAAATCGGGGATAAAATTCATTTGCCTACTGGGGATTACTCCGTTTCTTCCTTTAATATCATGTCTCGTAGCATAAAGCTTGCTAATGAAGAGGACGTTCAATTCTTAACCTTGGACGAATATAACAAAATCCTTCATCCAAACTATCGTCCTCAAGCATTCAAGAAGCCTCAAGAGAAAACTTTCCCTCAAAAGAAAGAAAATAATAACAGCAATAACTTTCAACCAAGAAAGAACAACAACAATAACAACAATAGACGTCCTAACAAAGGCAATAGCCAAAGGCCAAACAATCAACCAACGATAAAGAACAAAAATGCTTAAACGAGAACTTAACTTTCAAGGGGATACGCCCTTACTTTATTTGATTGCAACCCCAATCGGAAATCTTGAGGAATTTTCTTCACGCGCCATTTCTGTTTTAAAAGAGATGGATTATGTCGCCTGCGAGGATACAAGAAATTCGGGTATGTTATTAAAGAAGTTCGGCATTGATCTGCCTTTGATTTCCTGTCATGAGCATAATGAAGAGAAAGCCTCTGAAAAGATTCTTTCTCTAATGGAAGAAGGCAAAAAAATCGCTTATATGTCCGATGCTGGTTATCCTATTATTTCTGATCCAGGTGAAAGACTTGCAAGAAAGGTAATTGAAAAAGGATTCAAAGTATCCGTCGTAAACGGCCCTAATGCAGGCTTATGCGCTTTTGTTTGTTCTGGCATTCCTAGTAATCATTTCTATTTCTATGGTTTCCTTGAAAGCAAGCCATCCACTCGAAAGAAACAACTCGAGTCCTTAAAAGATTTTCAAGATACCATCATTTTCTATGAATCCCCTCATCGTATCGAAGATACATTGAAAGATATGGCTGCCATCTTAGGAAAAGAAAGACAAGCTTGTTTAGCAAGAGAATTGACAAAGAAACACGAAGAATTCATTCGTGGAACACTTGGTGAACTATCCGAATTATCTCCAGACACCCTCATTGGCGAAATGGTAATCGTTGTTGAGGGAGCAAAAGAAATAGCCAAAGAAATTACCGATGAAGATATCAAATGCTATCTTGCAACAGCTCTAGAAAAAATGAAAAGCAAGGATGCTATAAAAGAGATATCAAATCAATATTCGTTGCCAAAAAATCGCGTATACGACATCTATTTAAAGAACTGGAAGAATTAAGCCAGTTCTTTTTCTTTCTTTTTGACTTGATAGACGAATCTAGCAATCGTATAGGTGGCAAGAGTTAGGATAGCGACACTAGCAAGAATAGCGCCCTCTTTTAAATAAGGAGTTTGATATTTCATCACGTAGGAAACGTTTCCTTGAGGAGCGATAAAACCAACAAAACCTCCGTCCAATTTTAGAGTTTGACATTCTTTAGAGGAACCGTCTTCAAAATGGGCAAAGACTCTCCATCCTGCATCGTATCCAAGGGTGGTGACAACCACTTTCTTTGCATCAAAGTTCGAAGAGAAAGTCGCCTTATTTGTCGAATAAATTACATCCTTTAATGCGTAGTCTTCGTTCTTATATTTATTGTAGAAGGCTTCTACGTCAGTTCGGTTGGCAACATATAAACCATAAGTCGAGGAAATGCTTGCGGCTTCATTATCTTTGCCTGGGTTAGAATAATCACTTGGTTTCGCATTCAAACAAAGATACTTGACCTTTCCTTTTGGATAGAAACCAAAAACGTCTGCTGAGGAGGCTCCTCCAACCTTCCTAGATTGATAAGCGCTCATCGTATTGTAATCGTAGGATAAAAGCTGATCTTCATAGGTTCTGCCATTATCATCCGTATAATCGCCAATTAGATAGATACGTGTCTTCGTTGAATTGGTAAAATTGTAAAGAAGAGAGAAATACGCCCCATTAGGATCGCTATTGAAATACTTTGAACCATCGTTTGGAGTAAATACGACCGTTTCATAATCGGGAACATAGTTCATTCCTGTGTTTCTTTTACTCTCGGAATGGTTCAAGAAATAAGTAGGACCATAGGTCTTATTATCCTTACTACTATATCCTAAGAAATTCGTATCTTCATGACGGTAGATTGTCTTTTTCAAAGAGACAGATTTCAAAAGAGAGGATTTAGCTGGGGCGGAGGAAAGAAGGAAGCCTTCGGAAGTAAGAAGATCTACGTCTTCATCTTTCACGATAGCTCCTTTGGTGTAAACTTCTTCGTTACGATTAATTTCATTAAAGGTTTCATAGGTTGAAGCATTTCCCATATAGAAATCATCAACGTAGGTGGAAGAAGGATCTCTATTTTCTTTATAGAGCTCATCTACAGCGTGGCCAAAACTATTCTCATCCACCAAGGAAGAGCAATAAACACGCACCTTATTTCTAGCGTCTCCATAGACTAACGTCGAATCCCAAGGAACGTTATCCGTATTCACGTATTTGGATATTTCTGGATCAACATTGCAGTTTTCCCACTCGCTGTACCCCTCACGTTTAACACCATAATATTTAATGTTGAAGGCAACATCGGCACCAATTCTCTTATTGCCATAAAAAGCAGACCAGGACTTGTTGTAATAGGTTTGATCATAGGCTGTTGACTGATATTCATGACGGTTCATATGGGAATATAAAGCCAGTTGGTTAACATCGTAATTAAACAAAGAATGGAAGTTACTCGTTCCATTAAAGTCAAAGACTTCCTGAGCGTTATTTTCTGGCATGCCCTCAATAAAAGCACGATAGAAGGTATTCCCATCAAAGGAATTAATCTTTGAGAAAGCATCTGTTACATCATTACGATACTCCACTCCACCATTCCAACCGTTATAATTCCAAGTCCCCATGTAAGCAAAAGACATATTTCCCCAAAGAATGGTTTCAGCCATGATGATGCCGCCTAAGGTCTTTAAAAGGATTTCTCTTTTCTTCACGAAAAGAAGAATCAAAGAAACAATTAAATCCATTCCTAATTGGAAATAAACAATCCACAAAGTGGAATGGCCATTCACCACAGAAGGAACGCTATAACGCGTAACCCAATAGGTAGTTAAAGAGGTCTCAAAGCTCTTATCTTTCAAAACCACGATGCAAAGAATCCAAGTCAAAGTGGCCAAGAATAAAGATGTTGCGGCCCCGGAAATTGGTACCCATTTCGGTTCTTCTTTCAAACGGTCTAATTCCTGACAGGCGTAATAAATGATGATTGGTACTAAGACGATATACCATCTTCCATATCCATCACCCGTAAAAGCGTAGAAGAAATAATAAGCAAAATTGGTAAAGACAAGGTAGCCAATCAAAACAAAAGCCACCATATGGGACACTTTCTTCCTACGGATAGAAGAAACAAAGGCAATCCAAAAAAGAATAACGCAAGGCGTATAGCAGAATAACGAGGCAACCCATGCATCATACTGGATGCCACCATTTGCATTCATGCCAGAGGCAATAGGCAAAGCAAGATAGCCATAAGTCGGATAGAAAAATCCAATTAACCCCTGTAATTCCCTTCCAGGATGGCGACCAACTAATTCAAATAAACGAGCAAAAGCCGTTTTGAAATCAAAGGTCGCAATCGATGTCTTAAGTGAATTTAAATAAGCTGCACCAATAGAAATTGTTCTTCCCGAAAGAGAGGATTCTCTTAAAGAAGGCAAAAGGCTCCAAGAACATAGCATAATGCCACACGCAAAAGCCATTACCCCTAAGCAAGGAACAGCAATGTTGTTTTTCCAATTCCTTTGTTTGATGCTCCAAAGGTATCTCCATATGGCATATAAAACACCGAAGATACAAACGACAACCAAGAAGAAGAAAGAAATCAGCCCTAATAGTCCTAAAGCAATTGAAAGAGTAAGAACTTTCTTTTCCTTAATTACTTTTTCAATTCCCAAAAGAACCAAAGGAACCATAGAACACATCGAGACAACGGAAGGGAATCCAACCATGAAATTTAAATAACCATTAAAGGCAAAGGCTAAACCACCAATACGGGATGAACCTTCACTAACGCCAAGGTATTTTAAATAAGCTCTTGTTGCTAAAGCACCAACCACCCCTTTAAAGAAGGTGGCAATCACAAAGGTGTGAGGAATAATTGCTCTAGGGAAGATATAACAAATAATTAAGAACGGATCAAAAAGACCATAATAGGAATTTGAACCGATATTATCCGTTCCCAAATAAGTGTCCGTCCCATAGAGTTCAAAGACGCCTGTTTTAAAAAACTTATGCCAAGCATCATAAAAAGAATAAGTAAAGGTCACATACTGACCTGTATAGTCCGTCCAGGGATAGAACTGCGTGAAATGGTTTGCCACTAAAGAATAGATGCACCATAAGATCCCAAGGACAAAAACAAGAAGGCCATAATAAAAGAGGGAACGTATATCAAACAAAAACGGAAGATGCTTATGCATCCACGCCAAAAAGGTTTGACTGCGTTTCTCTTTTCTTAATTCAGAAAGAGAAGGTGTGGGATTATTTTCGCTTATTTCTCTTTCCATTACTTCTTACCTTATTTGTTTCTCTTCTCTTTTTCGCCTGGTTTTTACCTAAAGCATAACCCTTTGGTTGCTTTTTATCCGTCTTGATTTCTTCCTCTCCAGTAGAAGCCATAAGTTTCTTAAAAGAAGGTGGAATTGGGCAATTAAGCTTATAAGCTTTATGGGTTAAAGGATTGGTGAAATCCAATTCATAGGCGTGAAGGCCCAATCTCTTGATTGGGTTTGATGGATCGCCATAACGATCATCGCCAATAATGTAATAGCCTTGGTGACCTAATTGGACACGGATTTGGTTTTTACGGCCTGTGGAGATATTGACATCCAAGAGGGCGTATTTCTTATTGGTGGTAATCTTTTTGTAATCGGTGATACAAAGTTTTCCTTTTTTCTTGTCTTTGGTGACATACACGTTAAAAGTGACTTCGTCTGTCGCTAAATAGTTTTCAAGATGTCCTTTTTCAGGAATATCGTTTGGTTCAACGATTGCATAATAGCCACGTTTCTTAACGATATCTTGCCAGTTATTTTGAAGTGCCTCTTTGGTTTCCCAATTCTTAGCAAAAATCAAAACACCAGATGTGTCTTCGTCCAAACGGTGAACAACAAAAATACGGGCGTTACGATCTTTCTGAGTGACATAATCGCTAATTAAACGATAGGCGGTTCTCCCTTTTTCACGATCGGAAGCAATGGAAAGAAGGCCGCTTGGCTTATTGATAGCAATGATATCGTTATCTTCGTAAATGATAGGCAAATCTTTTCTTTGATGCTTCGCAATGCGGTTATAGGAAACGATTACTTCATCATCCGGATAAAGCTTATATTTAAAAAGAGAGACGGGAGCTCCACCCACTGCGACTTGGTGGTTGGCAATAATACGGCAAATATTATGCTGGGATTGGTTTGGAATCTTTTCTTTCAAGAAATCGAGTAAATAAGTTTCTTTATTCACAAGAAAAACTTTGGTCTTATTTAAGTCAATTAAGCCTTTCTTTGTTCGATGTAATTTTTTATCATTCTTATTCATACCCGCTTATTTTATCAAAGTTTTACTTTGAGAGATATTCCTTTAGGGCATTTAAAGAAGCTCTTGTATCTTTCTCGGCATCAGCAAAAAGTGTTTCTAATTTCGCTTTATTTTGAGTGGTTATGCCAACAGCTGGTGGTAGACTTGGATAAAAAACAAAGATTCTTCCTTCTTCTGCTAATTTATCCATTTCATCCATCTGTTCATTATAAAGACGATAGGAATTCAAAATGGATTTCAAGAAGGCGGGATTTTTCCTATATTGTCTTCGACAGATGGCCTTCATGGCTCTCTTCGGAGCCTTTTTTCTGTATCCTTTTTCCCTAGTAGAAATGACGACGATTTTAGAAACGTTTTCTTCTAAAGCCCTCTCAAATGGAACGGCGGCAAAAACTCCTCCATCAACATATCCATTTCCTTCAATTTCAATGGGTTTAGAAAAAGGAGGAAGAGATGCGGAGGAAGCTAATCCATTCATGAAATACGAGCTATTTTTTGAAAAATAGGCAACTTTATTCTCCGTTACATTTGCGGAAACAGCGTAAAATTTCGTTTCCGATTCATAGAACTCTTTTGTACGAAAAGGGAGTTTCTCTTTTGGCAATTCTTTAAGTAAATAGTCAAAATCAAAAATCGATCCTTTGGTGAAATAATTCTGCACTTTAATAAAACCTTTGGAACAGCAAAGTTCTTCGATCAGTTTTCCAAGACGTTCGCTATCTTTCGTCACATATTCGACGCCTAATAATGCACCAGCACTCGTCCCATACACCTCATCAAAAGAAAAGCCATTCTCTAAAAGAACCTTCAAGACACCAGCCGCATAGGTTCCTCTAGCTCCACCACCTTGGACAATCAAAGCACTTCCTTTTTTAGCTAGCATATTTCCCCTTCCTAAAGGCATCTGCAACAATATCGAAAAGATAATATGTTCCATCCCTATCGTCACAAGAGAAATGATATTTTGATTGTTCTTGTGCTTTATCTGAAACATAAGAGACCATAACGATTTCCACTTGTTCGTTAATGGAAAGGTCGCTTACATCACTAGAATAGGCGGAATAGTAGCTGTTTCTTTGCATCGCTTGAAAATATTTTAACGGAATATTAACGAACACATTTTCATTTTCAAAAGGTAAAGCGTTAATCAAATCCGCATAGGTAATGTCACCAATTAATTCTTGTCTTGCTGCACCAGAATTAATAGACGCCCCCACTAGTTTCCTATTTCCTTCATACTTAGTCGCATAATACTCATAAAGACATTTAGCGGAGAAGCTAGCCAATTCTGATTGAGAAATGGCATTGTCGGTATGATAAAGAACTTCATTTTTTAAAGATGAAACGGCTTTTTCATAATGGTTATAGACTTTGCTGGCCATAGGTTCATCTTCTAAAGAAGAAAGATAAGCATTTTCTATATTCGCATTCGAAATATATTTGTATTTGCTAGTATTCTCATCATAAGCAAATCTTATAGAACGAAGGTTTGAGCCATTTCCATAAGTTTGAATATGGGGAATGCCTTTGCTATCAATAAAGGAATAACTGACATGAGTGTGTCCCTCTAAAACAGCATCTACACCATTCCAAAGATCGCAATTAGCTGGACGCGAGGAATTCGAGCCATGAATAGAAAGAACAACGATATCGCATCCTTCTTGTAAGCGTAAACGGCTAGCCTCTTCTTCAACCATTTTTGCTGTCTCAGACCAATGGAAGCTATAGCCAGATAGAGAAGAGACGCTAATTGAGGAGGCAACATCTCCGATTGCACCCACCACCCCAATTCGAACTCCACCGCGGGAAACAATGGTAGAAGGCTTTGCCCATACAGGGCGATTCCCTTTCTCGTCACGAATGTTAATTCCTAAAAATGGGAAATTAGCAAACGAAGAATTCGCTTCAATCGTTTCAGGTTTCCAATCAAATTCATGGTTCCCAATTGTCATAGATTCAAAGCCAGTAACATTCATCCAATCAATCATGGATTTGCCACGTGAACGGTTGCTTTGAATTCCGCCTTGCCACATATCTCCTGAACAAAGAGCAACAACTTCTTCAGGCTTTTTTCTTTCCGCATCCATAAGGAAAGCGGAGAGTTTCTTGATTCCAGATTGATATTTATTTGATGCAGAATCAACGATGGTATCCGCGGCACCATGGGTATCGTTAATCGTATAAATCTCAATGTTCTTACTCTTTTCTTTTGGAGTTAAAACATCAGAGAATTCGAGCTTGATACTCTTGATATCGTATTGACCAATAGGAGAATACAAAGAAAAATAATTGCCTTTTGTTTGAAAGCTAAAAGGCGTTTCATTTGCAAGCTCATACGCTCCATTCATCGGAGAAGTAATCTTAAAAGAAGAGGACTTACTAACCAAAGACGCATAATCACATGTCGTTGTAAAAGAAACTTCAATCGATGAGACATCCTTAGAGAACGGGGTGAAATTCGTAAAGCATCCACCTTTTTCCAAGGAGATAAAGCCATTGGAATTCTTCTTTGCTTTACTAAAAGAAAATACACACGTTCCTTTTTGATATGAGGACTTAGCAAAATCAATAACATCATTGTTATTTAAAGTAATGGGTCCACTAACTTCTGCAATATCGCCTTCCTTTTCAGAGGAATAAGAAAGACTAGATTGAGATGCTAGAGACTCAGAATGTTCTTCGGAAGAGGTTGTTTCCGAAGATTTTGTAGACTCAAAAGAAGAGGACGTGTCAAAAGAATTCCCATTGACACAAGAAGCCATAAGGAGGCTTAAGGGAACAAGAAAAAAATAGGATAACTTCATGAAAAGATTTTACCATATCAAATGGTTTATTTCTCTTCAATATCCGACATCTTTAAAATAGGAGAATACAAATCCGTTCTACGGTCACGGAAAACACCCCAAGCGATACGTTCATTGGCTATCTCATTGAGGTCAAATTCCGCTACACGTATCCCTTCTTCTTCACGATTCATCTCGGTAACAAAGTCACCATGTTGATCGGCAATAAAGGAGGAGCCAAAGAATTTCATCGAAGAGTTTTTTGCTTCTTCCACACCAACGCGATTAGAGGCTAAAACAGGCATGATATTAGCGGCCGCATGACCCTTCATAACATTTTGCCAATGGCTCTTAGAATCTTTCACTAAAACAGGTTCCGATCCAATAGCGGTTGGAAAAAGAAGAATCTCTGCTCCCTTTAAAGCAAGAATACGAGCTGTTTCAGGGAACCACTGATCCCAGCAAATGCCAACGCCAATCTTGCCAATATGAGTAGAAAAAACTTGGAAACCAGTATCCCCTGGAGTGAAATAGAATTTCTCTTCATAGCACTCCCCTGTAGGGATATGGGATTTACGGTAAAGGCCAACGATTTTTCCATCGTTATCAATCATCGCCAGGGAATTAAAGTAGCAGTTACCAGATTTCTCAAAAAAAGAAATTGGCAGGACGATGTGTGTTTCTTTGGCGATTTCTTGGAAATGTTTTAAGGTTTTAGAATGATGAAAATCCTCGGCAAGAGAGAAATTATCATAATCTTCAATCTGGCAGAAATAATGGCCTTCAAAGAGTTCTGGTAAAAGAACTAAATCAGCCCCTTTTTCTTTTGCTAAACGGATAAAGTTATCCGCCTTTTGAATATTCTCTTCGTAGACTTTCGACATTGAGAATTGGGTGATTGCTGCTTTCATTATTCATCCTCCTTTGGAAGTTGCATCGTAATGCAATGGATATTTCCTCCACCAAGTAATATTTCGTAAGTATCAATTTGATGGATCGTTTTATTTGGATAGAGCTCCTTCATGATTTGATAAGCTTCCTTATCTTCTTTCACGCCAAAAGCAGGCATGATGATGAAATCTTTCCCTTGATAATAGTTTACATAAGAAGCAGCTAATCTTCTTCCAGAAACCCTTGTATCCAAAGTGCTATCAGAGAAGATAAGCTCTTTAGCAACATCTTCGGAAAGATACATCGGTTTTGGTAAAGGAAGTTTATGGATGATGAGTTTTCTTCCCTTAGCATCATACGCTTGAGAAAGAGCTTTAAAGGTTTGCTGGCAATAACGATATTGTGGGTCTTCTTTATTTGTGCACCAGGCCATTACCACTTCACCAGGACGGATAAAGGAAACCATGTTATCAATATGCTCATTTGTTTCATCTTGATAAATTCCATGTGGTACCCAGATAATTTTTTCGACGCCTAAATAGTCATGAAGAATTTCTTCAATTTCTTCTTTTTGATAGTATGGGTTGCGTCCTTTTGA
This sequence comes from Escherichia coli, assembly GCA_963630675.1. Taxonomy (GTDB): domain Bacteria; phylum Bacillota_I; class Bacilli_A; order RFN20; family CAG-826; genus UBA4951. The sequence continues at coordinate 82,291 of CAVGNR010000006.1, read as the reverse complement.
TAAAAGACATGCTTCCGTTGTGATTAAAGTTCCTTCTCCATCGATAGCAATAGAGCCCCCTTCAAGAACAAAGGAAGGCAAATAATAAGAAAGAAGTTTTAGTTTCTTAGAAACAAGCGCCCCTAACGCATCATCATCTTGATAATCTGAATAGAGGCCATCTACTTTTCCACCCCAGGCATTAAAACGGAAATCAACGGTTCTAAGTTGTTTGCCATCGGTAACGAAAAGAGGCATGTTATCCCTTGCCCAAGCATCGTTATAACGAAGTTTCCAAACCGTAACGTTAGGAATAGCGTTTAATTCTTCGATGACTTTCTTGCTAATGGATTGATTCACACCGACAATCACTTTTTCATGCAAAGCAATAGCTTTAATGACTTCCATATAGTTAGTTTGCGCAGGTTTTGCTTTCTTTCTCCAAGTATCTTGGCGGGAAGGCATCAAAATGAAAGTGGCTTGATGTTCTTTCCCTTCAAACGGGAAATGGAAACCATCAGTGATTGGGGTCGTGATTTTATTTTTGTAATAATCATTCAGTCTCTTCTCATATAGACCGAATCTTCTCCATTTTGCCGTATCGATAACTTCAAAAGCATCATGATAAGAAGAAAGCAATTTCGTATGAGATTCAGAAGATTTTTGAAGATCTTTTACTTCTTCCACTAAGTCTTTTGACCAGACTTCGCCAGGAGCAATAAGAGGGATTCCTGGTGGATACATCATAACTTGTTCTTTAGAGACATTCCCTTCACATTCATCGATGCTCACAAGTTTTCCTGGAGCGTTGAAAGAAACACGTGGACGAACCAAAAGGAAGGGGAACGTAGCATCGAAATGGCTCTTTTTTCTGATATAGGATGGGTTGCAATGTTCTTTAGAGATAGAACGTAGAGCAGAAAGAAGCTGATCAACATGTTTCTTTTTTGTTCCAATAGCAAAAATACCCAATACCTCATTCGATTCAGCTAGCTCCATTTGAACTTCGTATTTGTCTTTTAACAAATGGTAAAGTTGGAAACCATCCAGATCTAAATGTTCTAGGCCAACGACCAGTTTCGTATCGTCATATCCGAAGGAACCATGCGCTAAGAAATGGTTTCTATCTTCATTAACAAAACCGGGGATCTTTGCAATTTTGCTACGAGCGTAATCCACTAAATCGTAGGTTCTGCTCATTGCATCATATCCTTCTTTTGAAGCCATATAAGAGCGAGCGGCATCAATGGAAGCAATTAAAATTCCTGAAGGAGATGTCGTATTCAAAATATTCAAAGTCTTTTGAACGTCTTCTCTTTTAAAACGTTCTGTTTTCAAAAGAAGGACAGAGCTTTGGGTTAAAGAGCCAACCGTTTTATGAAAAGAAGCGGCAGACATATCAGCGCCCGCATCCATTGCCGACATTGGTGAACGAGGGTGATGGAAATAATAATGAGCGCCATGGGCCTCATCGACCAATACAGCCATATGATGGGCATGGGCAAAATCAGTCACTTCCTTTAAATCCGTTACCGAACCAAAATAAGTCGGATTAATGACGAATATCGCTTTAGCAGATGGATTTCTAAGGATTGCTTTCTTCCATTGTTCAACGCTCGGTTGATTGGCGATGCCTAATTCTAAATCAATCTCTGGCATGATATAGGTCGGTTTTGCGCCAGAGAAAATCAAAGCGTTGATAACAGATTTGTGTACGTTTCTAGGAAGAATGATTTTTTCGTTTGCTTTTACTGCCGTCATAATCATGGCGATAATTCCGGAAGAGGTCCCATTGATTAAAAAGAAAGCCTCGTCAGCGTGGCACGCTTCCGCAAGGTATTGGGCTGATTCTTTAATCACACCTTGAGGATTGCCTAACGTATCCAAGCCGATTGGCGCATTCACATCGCAACGAAATAATTCCTGGCCAAAAAGTTCGGTCGCTTTGTTCTTAATATTCCCCATATGATGTCCAGGCACATCAAAAGGGGCAACACCTTCCGAAACATAGTTTTTTAATGCATCGACGTAAGGTGTTTTACTCTGATCAAATTTTGCCATAGCGAAATAATACTACTATCCGCCTAAGAGCGATATTGGAATTATTTCAAAGGATAACATTTGTTATCAATGATTTTATCGACGACGTATTTCACGCCAGAATTCCAGACCTCTTTTGTTACGAAAGAAGCCGCTTTTTTGACCTCATCTTTGCCATTTCCCATGGAGATAAAAAAGGAAATGGCTTCAGCCATAGTTAAATCAGGAAGATCGTCCCCAATCGCCATTGCTTCATCTTTCGAAAATCCATAATAATCAAGAACATGTTTGATGCCATCTCCTTTTTTGTGTTTGAAAGGCATAACATCAACCGAATATGGCGTATATCTCCAATAAACCAAATGAGGGAACGTCTTTTGAAACAGCTCGTCTTCTTTCTCGTCGGCAAAGAAATTAATTCCTTCAACATCCTCTCCTTCGTATTCTTTCAAAGGAGGAATGTATTCATTAAAACGAGCAAAATGCTCTTCGCCTTCTTTATTTAATGGAGCGATTAGTTTTCTTTCTTCAAGTTCAACAAGCTCAAGAGATTTATTTCTTTTCAATGCCAAAGCGATAAACTCTTCCACGTCTTTCTTCTCCATCTTACTGGTAAAAATGTATTTCCCATCAGCAAACGCATATCCTCCAGAAGAGGCTATAAAGCCATCCCATTGGATCCCTAAATCTAAAGCTCCAAGCCATTTAAACGAAGCGTATGGCCTAGCTGTACATATAAATACTTTAACGCCATGTTCTTGAAGTCTTTTAATCGCTTCAACGGAGGGAGAATCCCATTTGCACTCTTTATCGTCGTATAACGTCCAGTCAATGTCAAAAAACGCTACTTTAATTCTTTTCATGCTTTTTATCTTTCCGATAGATGCTTTGATATTCCTCATACAACTCTTCATTTATTTTATGTAAACGCTCTATATCCACCTTAACCACTTCTCTATCATAAGTAATCAAGCCGTTAACCTCTTCTTCCACGTCCGTTAATTGGGTATAAACAGACAAGCATAAACGAGCGTGTTTGATACCACGTCTGACCTCTTTTTCAAAAAGGTGAGCCAATCCATCATTCAAATCCTTAAGGCTTGAATAGTTCTTATAGCCAAAACTTTTCTGGCTCCAAGAATGATTTTCGACATACATCACATAGCCACCGAATTCGCTTAAAGACATGAGTCTCTTTTTATGATTGAATAAATGAACAGGCCTGAAATAGATATGTCTCGAATGGAAATCACCTAGTTTTTTATCATACCAGCCACTTGTTGCGTCAATGAGTCGAGAGGAGTCTAATTTCCGAAGACGGTTATAACATTCCTTTGTATCAAATTGACCCCATCCCTCATTAAAAAGAGTCCAGATGCAAATGGAAGGAATATTTCCTAATTCGTGAACTGTTTCTTCCATTTCTCGGAGAAATTGATTTTTGCTTTCTTGGTTAATTCTTCCTAGGAGTGGATTTTTATCAGAAATCTTTAAAGGCAAAAACGGAGCTAGATTAATAAGAAGTTTGGAATATTGCGCCCCGCCATTAACGAAATCTTGGATGACAAGAATACCTTCTTGATCACAAAGATAATACCAGCGACGTGGTTCAATCTTGATATGTTTTCTAAGGGAATTAAACCCGCACTTCTTTGCAAACAATATATCTCCTCTCATAGCGTCAATGCTAGGTGGAGTTAAACCTCCATCGGGATAATATCCTTGATCAAGTAAACTGCTTAAATAAAGGGGTTCGTTATTTAAGAACAAATAATCAAATCCGTTAACCTTTCGTCTTTCGATTTTACGAATCCCATAATGGGAAGAAATCTCATCTCCACTCTCAGAAGAGAAGGTGATTTTATATAGGTTCGCTTCTTTGTTAGACCAAGGATGGAAAGAACAAGATAAATCAATTTCCGCATGAAGAGAGGAATCAAAAAAAGTCTCCCCAACAAGTTTATTTTTAAAGAAAACAGCAATTTTGTATTTTGCAAATTTCCCATGTATTTTCCCATCAAAAATTAGTTTTTTCCCATCAAAATCCCCTTGAATCGAACAGGATTCAAGATAATCTAAAGAAGGTAAAAACTCCAGATATACTTCTTGCCATATTCCAGAGGTAGGCGTATACCAAATCCCTTTTGCTTCATTGGACTGTTTCCCTCTAGCATAGATTGGAGAAGAGGTATCATCATGCACGCACACCTCAAGAACAAATTCCTTTTTCAAAGGGTAAATACAAAGTGTAAAGGAAGAGTATCCTCCTTTATGGCTAAGTTTCTTTTCTCCATCGATAAAGACATCGCATTCTTGATCGACGGCCATAAAACGTAGAAGACCAACTTTCCCTACATATTTATCGTCAATGGAAATGACTTTTCTATAATGCAAATAATCGGTTTTTTCGACGTGTCTAAGAATTCCACTTAAAGGAGTTTCTACGGCAAAAGGAACCAAGATTTTCTCTGTATACTTTGCAGGGAGATCCTGCTTTTTATTTATTTCAAAATCCCATAGTCCGTTCAAAGAAAGAAAGTCATTTCTTTCCCAATAGGGATCTGGATGAGAAGCTAACGGATTGTTTTTATCCATGGTCTTAGAATAAGGAGTCTTCATACTCATGGCTCAATTTTAAACAAAAACCGTTTGTAAGTGTAAAATTATATGCGAGGTTTTTACAAATGGAACAATTCCTTACAATCCAAAAACAATTAGAAAAGAACAATGTCGATGCCTGGATACTTGTCGATTATGAAAATAAAAATAAGACTGTCGTTTCTTTTCTTGGAAACAAAATGTTAACAAGAAAAATCGTTCTTGTTTTTCCAAAAGAGGAGAGACCCTATATCATTTGCCACTCCATTGATACGGTATTTTTAAATTCTCCTGAAATCACAAAGGACTTCGATTTAAAGGTTTATCATCGCTGGCAAGAGATGTTACAAATTGAAAAAGAATCTTTTAAAAACTATAAAAAAGTCTACATGGATATCTCGGAAAACGGCTTATTGCCAAGAATTGCTTTAGCGGACTATGGTTCCGTCGAATTCGTAAAATCATTAGGAATTGAAATTCTTTCTTCTGGTGATTTATTACAACAATTCAACGCTGTTTATTCTTCTAGAGCACATGCCCTTCAATTACAAGCTTGTAAGCTCGCCCTCCAAATTAAAGATGAAGCGTTCGCCTTCATCAAAAAAGAAATATTAGAAAAAGGTTCTGTTGAGGAATACGCTGTTCAACAATTCATTTGCAAACGTTTCCATGAAAAGGGAATGGTGTATGACGATCCAGCGATTGTTGCAAAAGGCAAAAACGCTTCAAACCCACATTATGGTCCAGACGAAAACGTTTCTTCACTTATCGTTAAAGGGGATGTCGTTCTCATTGATATGTGGGCAAAAATGGACGATCCTGAAGGAGTCTATGCGGATATTACTTGGATGGGATACGTTGGAGAAGAAGTTCCTTCCGAAATAGAAAAACGTTTCCAAGTCTTAAAGACTGCAATCGATATGGATATTGCATTCTTAGAGAAAAACCTCCCACTTCGACGGGTGGAAGGTTACGAAGTCGATGATATAGGGAGGGGCTATATTGAAAAAATGGGATATGGAGAATATTTCACCCATCGAACAGGACACTCTATCGCCGTAGATGTTTCTCCTCATGGTCCAGGCGTCAATATCGATAATTATGAGTCGCATGACACAAGAGAAATACCAGATGGCGTCACTTTCTCTTTAGAACCAGGCATCTATGCATCAGATTATGGCATGAGAAGTGAGACTGACATTTATATCGAAAATAGGAAAGCAATCCCTGTAGCAGGAAGACAAGAACACGTCATTGCTATCCTAAAATAAGAAAAGAGACCAATATGATGGAAGTCGTATCGGTCTCATTTTTGTTGAAGTTAATTAGTTCGCTTTCGCTTTGATATATTCATCGATGGCGGCAGCTGCATTTTTTCCAGCGCCCATCGCAAGAATAACAGTCGCAGCACCCGTAACTGCGTCACCACCAGCAAAGACGCCTTCTTTGGTGGTTGCACCACTCTCTCCGCTAGTGACAATGCAACCATGAGCGTTTGTATCCAAGCCTTTCGTTGTATTTTTAATAAGTGGGTTTGGCGAAGTTCCAATCGATTGAATAACCACATCGACATCAATGTCGAACTCGCTGCCTTCCACGGCGATCGGCCTTCTTCTTCCTGACGCGTCTGGCTCGCCAAGTTCCATTTTGATGCAACGGATTGCTTTGACGTTAAATTTACCGTCATCGAGAATGGCGACTGGATTATTTAAGAGTTTGAATTCCACTCCTTCTTCCATCGCGTGTTCCACTTCTTCTTTACGGGCTGGAAGCTCTTCTAAAGAGCGACGGTAGATGATATAAACCTTTTCTGCACCTAAACGTAATGCGGAACGAGCGGCGTCCATCGCAACGTTTCCTCCACCAATAACCGCAACACGTTTTCCATGAACGACTGGTGTTTCAGGATCTTCTTTATAGGCTTTCATAAGGTTGATTCTCGTTAAGAATTCATTGGCGCTTAAAACTCCATTTAAATTCTCTCCTGGGATTCCCATGAAACGTGGTAACCCAGCTCCAGATCCAACGAAGACTGCTTCATATCCATCATCCATTAATTCATCGATAGAATGAATCTTACCAATCACTTCGTTTGTACGAATCTTAACGCCCATTTTCTCTAAATTGGCGCATTCTTCCTTAACGATTTGTTTTGGAAGACGGAATTCAGGAATGCCATAGGATAAAACGCCACCAGCAACATGAAGGGCTTCAAAAACCGTCACATCATATCCGAGTTTGGCTAAATCTCCAGCGCAAGTTAATCCCGATGGGCCACTTCCAACAATGGCAACTTTATGTCCATTCGATGGGGTTTTCTTAAATTCAACAAGATGATTCTCACGGGCATAGTCGGCTACATATCTTTCAAGTCTTCCAATAGCAACCGGTTCGCCCATTCCTTTAACAACCATCTTACCAGTGGTTTCATCTTTAACGCGGATTGGCATTTTTCCTCTTAAGCAGTTCTTTTCACATTGTGATTCTTGAGGGCAAACACGACCACAAATACTAGAAAGGGAAGATGCTTCTAAAAGAACGTCATTTGCTCCTTTCAAGTCATCTTCACGAATTTTAGCGATAAATCCTGGAATATCGATATGAACAGGGCATCCAGGAACGCAAGCTGGTTTAGGGCAATCTAAGCAACGGAAGGCTTCGTCAATTGCCATTTCATGAGTATAGCCTGAGGTAACTTCTTCAAAGTTATGTGCTCTTACTTTTGCTTCTTGAGAAGGCATCGGATTTTTATCCGGTCTCATGTTAACTTGATACTTTGGCATCTTATTTAGCCTCCTTAAATAGATTGCAGGTTTCTTCGTATTTGTGCTTTTCCCATTCGCGGTAAATTCCACCACGGCAACGGGCTTCGTCGAAATCTACTTCAGCACCATCGAAATCTGGCCCATCGACACAAGCGAATTTGGTTTTGCCACCAACCGTAAGACGGCAACCACCACACATACCCGTGCCATCAATCATGATTGGATTCATAGAAACCACAATCTTGATGCCTTTTTCTTTGCACATCTTAGCAACGAATTTCATCATGATGATTGGTCCGATCGCAATGACTTCATCATAGACGTTTCCTTCATTAAGAAGGTTTTCTAAAGCGTTGGTGACTAAGCCTTTTTCTCCAGCTGAGCCATCATCGGTCATGATTTTTAAAATATCGGAGCAAGCCTTAAATTCATCTTCAAGAATGACAAGATCTTTGTTTCTAAAACCAACAATGGAATGCACTGTGGCACCTCTTCTATGAAGTTCTTGCGCGATTGGCATGGCGATTGCACTTCCTGCGCCACCCCCGATGATACAAACTTTCTTTAATCCGTCTAATTCCGTAGCTCTTCCTAAAGGACCAACGAAATCTTGGATGGATTCTCCTTCTTTCTTTTGTCCTAATTTATATGTCGTTGAACCAACGATTTGGAAAATGATTTTAACGGTTCCTTTAGCAAGATCTTCCCCTGCTATCGTTAAAGGAATTCTTTCTCCGTCTTCATCCACACGAAGGATGATAAATTCCCCTGGTTTGGCCTTAGCCGCAATCTCTGGAGCAAGAATATCCATCTCCACGATTGTTGGGTTCAAAACGCGTTTTGTCACAATTTTATACATGTATTACCTCCTTAAAAACCCAATGTTTTCTTTACTCTCGCTAGGAAAGGATCTTTCTCTAACGAGTAACAAATCACTTTTTCTTGCGCTATCGAAACGGAAAACTCCTTTGCGCACTTTTCCTCAAGCAAGATATTGTCGGCTAATAAATTTCCTGGGCGGGAGTTCTTTTCTTTGAATGTAAGAACTCTATCTTTTGAGAAAACAACAGGAGATCCAATTGGAGAATAGGCTTTTGAACGTATTGCAGCTATCTCCGTCATTTGCATTCCGTCTATTTGAATATCTAGGATAGAACCATTAATGCTTCGGTTATATCCCATTGAACCGGTTGATGAGGAAATGACAAGACCCATCCCAAAATAGTCTTCGAGTTTTTCGCCATCTAAGAAGACTTCATATTCCACATTCTTAATAAGTCCACTTAGAATCAGTTCGTTGATTGCAAAATGGGCACAATCATCTGAAGAGTATTTCAATAAGGAAAAAGCCCTCGTTGGAAGAGTCTTTTCCTTAATGGAATGAATGAGTTCTTCAAAAGAATTCACATCAAATTCATTGTAATAACCGATTGTTCCTGTATTAAAACAAAGGAATCGAACTTGATTGATTTTATCAATGTATCTATGTAACGCTCCTAAGAAGGTTCCATCCCCTCCAATGACAATAACGAGTTCAGGAGAGGTTTCATCTAAAGAAAAAAACGCGTCTTTCTCAATAAAAGAAGAAAATTCAAAAGACTTCTTTTTCGAATGTTCATCATCTCTAGAAACAATACAGTAATGCATAACTTTTAAACTAAAGAATATTTTAGAGATTAGCCACCTTCTATTTCAATAAACTTTTATCAATTTATAAAAGAATTCCCATTTTTAACTAGTTAAAAAGAAAAGAGGGGGATTTCTCCCTCTCTTGAAAGCTTCAAGCAATTTATTCGATTGCAATACGGTGTTCTTTTTTCTCTTCTGGAACTTCTTTTGGAACAAAGAGTTTCAAAACACCGTTTTCATATTTTGCCGAAACGTCTTTTTCATCGACATCGCCAACATAATAGGAACGGCTAGAAACGCCAGTGAATCTTTCTTTGTGAATATATTTCTCATTGCCATTGTTTTGATTCTCTTCAACCTTGGCTTCAACAGTCAAATATCCATCATTTAAAGAAACGTGGATATTTTGTTTATCGATACCAGGAAGATCAACAACAAGAACATATCCTTTGTCGTTCTCTTTAATATCGGTCTTCATTTGAAGTCCTTTAGCATATTTATTGTTTTCTTGGTAGTTTACTGGTGCAAACAAATCCAAGAATGGGTCAAAGAAGCCCTCGCCATAACGTGATAATTCATTCTTCATAAATAGTACCTCCATTGGTCTTTAGCACTCTTTTCCATCAAGTGCTAGTACTATTGTATTTCATGATTTAGCACTGTCAAGTGGTGTGTGCTAGTTTATTTAAAAACACTAGGTTTTATCGAATGAATATTTTTAAAAAATATTTTAAATATCAAATATTTCTTTGATTTTTCTACTTACGTTTTGTGCAAATATTTTGAAGTCAATTAAGTAATAAGAGCTTTCGCAAGACCGATTAAGTGTCTTTTCTAGCTCTTCGTTGATAAGAGAGCAAATTTCAAATGAAACAAAATCAATCATTTCTGCTTTATCTTTTCTTTTTGTTTCCAAATCTTTAGCTAAAGAGTCGAATATTACTGTGATTTTTGAATGTAAATTCGTTGCACGATATTTTCCTTTTCCTTGATCTGCATAAGGGTAAAAATAATCTCCTAGCAAACGATTCAAGTAATCAAACAAATTGGTTCTCTTTTCATCTAGTAATGCCTTTCTCATAAATAAAAACCTCCCACTTATATAAAGAGGGAGGAAATAGAAAACGGACAAAACTATGCTAATAAGTCTACAAATTCACCTTTGGTATATTCTTTTAGATCAAGAGGAGACAAACATACTTGGAATCCTCTTTTGCCACCAGAAATATATATCTTGTCAAAAATCTGCGCTGTCTCATCTATATAAACAGGCATCGCTTTCTTTAGCCCGATAGGTGAACAACCTCCGTGAACGTACCCCGTTAGAGGCAATAATTGTTTCAAAGGAATCAATTCAATAGATTTTGAATGGGAGGCTTTCGCAGCCTTTTTAAGGTTCAAATTTCCATTAACCGGAACCTCAAAGATGAAATGTTCGTGCTTATCATTTTCACAAACAAGGCTCTTAAAGACGCATTCAGGATCCTCATTTAATGCCTGAGCCACACCTTCTCCATCCACAATCGTTTCATCATACTCATACGGAGTATACATGATGTTCGCTTCATCTAATAAACGCATCACATTTGTTTTAATGCTTTTCATTTTGTTCCCTCTTTTCTATAGAAGAAATACGTTTCTTTCTAGCGATAGGCCAGTAGAACAAACAAATAAGACTGAGTAACAAAGTTAAAACGGACGAAATCGCTAAAGCTAGCACATAAGAAACAGCCAAGAAAGCCGCTTTAACAAAACCAGTTTTCAAAACGTCATTCGCATCTTTTTCCGATATTTTTTTAGGCAAAGTCACAAAAGAAAACTTCGCATAAGAGCATACGGTATCGTGAATCCAGTTGTCTTTTAGCAATAATGTATAAATGAGAGCAAAAACGTAATAGCCAAAAACAATGGAGGAAAATCCTACGATATAAGTCAAAAGAAGATTATCAAGGAAGATATGAAAGAGGATAGCCCCTACAACACAAAGCACGGTGCCAATAAGGCCAAGAAATAAGGAAAAGAAGCCTGCTTTAGAAAGGCGGCTTCTCTCATCCGCGATTTCTTTTTTAAAATTTTGTTTCTTCAAAGCAAGGATTTGTTGGCAACAATTATGGCAAAAATAATCATGGCCCTCATTCTTATTCGGATCATAGTTATAAGACAGGGAAATCTTACCGAAATGTTTCTTTTCAATAACTTCGCCCATTCCATAGGAACTCGTAGAATAAATTCCTTTGCCACAACGGGCGCACGTCCCAACGAATTTCCCTCGGCTTTCATACGAATAAACAGGGATGATTTTTTCTTTTGGTTTTGTTTCTAAAAGAACTTCTTTAGGCACACGGTAAAGAGCGGAAAGCTTTTCTAATAATTGAGGGGATGGTTCTCTTTCATCCCTTTCCCAAGAAAGAATCAAATCTTTAGAAACCGAAAGAAGGCGAGCCAAATCTTCTTCGGACAAGCCTTTCTTCATTCGGTAATATGCGATGTTCTTTCCTAGTGTTTCCATATGATAGAAAAAGCCCCTCTAAAGGGGCTTATCATTCTTGTTATTTGAATTATGCTTTTTTAGAAAATAAGCCTTTTCCGCCAACAAACAAATTCAAAACAGCAGCAACAGCAGAAGAAGCTCCTGCAGCAATAAAGCCCCATCCTAAGTTAGCAGTAACCCCGGCTTCAGCGGTATTAAAGGCGGAAACCCAAGAGTTGCCAACCATAATAGGTGATAAGAAGAAAAGGATTGCGCAAACAAGAGCAATTAAGCCAGCGACGAAATCAAAGAATGCACCAACTTTGCCACCAAAGAATCCGGTAACGCTTCCAATTAAGCCAAAGAAAGCAGCGATTAGAAGGAGGACGAACCATGCGATCATCGAACCATAAGGGTTATTGATTTGAAGGGCATCATTTCCAAAAACGAAATCATAGCCACGAGCGGCCTCTAAGAAGGTGCCTTTAGCAACAAGACCAGCCCCAAGAGGGAAAAGAAGAGCGCCAACGATAGCAAGCAATGCAACAATGCTAACTATACCTGGTAATAAAGAGTGCTTTTTCATAAATAGTTACCTCGAATGAACAACGATAATATTACTAGTCTTGTTTCTTTTCTTCAAGAAAAGGCTTTGCACATATTTTCTCAACCGTTTTGAATTCTGTTTATTTTTATTTGTTTCCCTACGCACTTAAAGATTTTTTACATTTTAAAAACCTGAAATGTAAGCAGTTTCTTATCCTATTTAATAAAATAAAGAGCCTATTTTAGCATTTCAAAAAATAATCATTGAAATTTTACCTTTCTAGTGTATCTTTGCACATGTCTAGCCCAAGGAGGTCATTTTATGAACAAAAAGTCAAAGTTATTATTAATACTTAGCGCAGCCGCAATGGGTCTTGCCGCTACATCTTGCGCAGGGGGACCAGGCGGAAGTGGTGAAGAATCTTCTTCCCAAGAATCTGCGATCTCTGCCGCAACAAGAATTTCTCACGAAGAATTACCTTATATCACCATTGGAGATGTTCTTGATTTGGATCAATACATCACCATCAAGTATGAGGATAACTCTTCCGACCACAAATTTAGTGTCACTTGTACAAATTCTGCCGTAAGCATCGACGGGCATTCCGTTATCGCAACCGAAGCAGGAACTTATAACTTATTAGTCAAAGCAGGCAGCTTACAAGCTAAGCTTTCTCTTCAAGTCGTTACTGAAGAGCATATGGGGTTAATCAATTTCCTTGCTCCGTTAAACGATAATCCACAAAACTTCACCATCGATTTATTTGCTAGCGATTATCTTTATAGCGCCATTCACACTGAAAACTATGTTGGCATCTATAACGTCAATGATCCAGCCGAGAAAGTGAAAGACGATAAAGGAAATGAGACTGACGAATATAACAGCACCCTTCTCGCCAAACTTGCTGATGGCCACGCATATTGGGGCCACGTTGAGGAAGATGCTGCTAAAAATCCTGTTCCGGTTTTTGATCCTGGGTATGCTAGCTGGAATAACTATTACATCACCCAAAGTTTATCCTTAGATGCCACCGATTTCGAACTCACAGATTTAGGTGGTAGTAAACCCGCTTTAGTTAGCTCTACTTCTTTTGAAGACAGCTTTATGTCTGTTGGCTTATCTAGACCAGAATCTTCCCTCGCAAAGTATGGATATAGTTGGGCTGGTATGGCTTTCATGGGTTTACAAGACAATGACAGCGATGGCGTTGACGACGGCGCTCTCTTCCTTGCTTTAATTAACATGCAAAAAAAAGACGGAACTTCTGAGCTTGGCAGCTTCGCCTATCTTCAAATCCGTGACATCGGCACAACAAAAGTTGATTTCTTAAATAAAGCAATCTCTGATGCAAGTTATGTCCCACTCATTCCAAAAGCCGATGAAATCACTACTGTCTTTGATCAAATCAATAAAGGCAAGAACTACACCGTTACTTTGGAAATGTTCTCCGCTGATGATAAGGGCAATCCACTTGCTACACCTGCATCTAAAGATGGAACCGTTGCAATCACTGGCGCTTCTTACACAAAGACCGTTACAACCATTACAGAAACAGGTATTCATTCCGTCTTAGAAAGAAAAGCGGCCGAAGAAGCGGATGGAAAAGTCACAGTTAGTGAACTTGCCAAAGCAGGCGAACTTGCTTATTGGACAGATGGTACAAATTGCTACACCTCTTCCTTAGGAAAAGATGGCAATATGTCCGCCAAAGAACAAGTCCAAGAAGGAACAGACGTCCTTTCTATTGAAAATGTCAAACCATGGACTGCTCAAAACGTTACCGAAAACGAAATCAATAACACCGTTTGGACCAAGAAGACAGCCAATGGCACAAAAGTGACCATGAAAGGACAATGTGGCGATAACGACAATGCCGGAAACGTCACCAACCTCCTCTTTGTCGCTCTCTTCAATATGTCGCCATTCTCTCAAATCGGTACCGCCCTTGGTAAAGCAGAAAAATTCACCAACGGCGAATATGGTTCTTTAATCTCCATGTCTAACTACGAAGAGGTCACTGTTGATACCGCCACAAAAGATGTCACCGTCTTTGTGAATGCTTACTTACCATTCAGCGACATCGAGAATAAGAACATGGGATTAAAACTCACCATCAGCAACGTTGGCACAACCACAAACGATTTCTCTTCCCTCAAATAACATGAGGGAGAGAGATTTGTAGTAAAATAAATCGATCTTTGTAATTTTAAGGAGGAAATATATGACTAAAAACAAATGGAAATTTGGCTTATTATCCGTTACTGCTGTTTTATCTTTAGCCGGATGTAATCCTAGCAACGTTTCGGATGTTGACTATACGTATAACACTTACTTATCTACCAGCCCTTCTAACTGGAATGTCCATAACTGGCAGACTAACGACGAATCCTATATCACTTCGTTTACTGAAATGGGTCTTTATGACGCCATTTTAAATGAAGCAAAAGATGGATATACATTTGTCTCTGAAATGGCTGCCGGTATGCCTGAAAAAGTAAGTGCTGCCGACGTTTCTGATGCTGAATTTGACGAAATAAACGAAAATTATTACAACGGTGAGCTCGGCAACATCGAAGAGGGTATGGTTTGGGATATTCCTCTTAACGAAAAGGCTTGCTGGGAAGATGGCACTAAAATCACAGCCGATGATTATCTTGAATCCATGGAGCTTCAACTTAATCCAAAATATGCCAACTTCCGTGCTGACTCCTACTATAGCGGCAACTTTGTTTTAGCCAACGCTGAAAACTATTACAAACAAGGACGTCAAACCATTGAAGAGTTTTTCAAATACAAAACTCCAAACGGCACCGTTAAGGATGACTCTGGTTTGTATTATCTTAACTTAGGTAAACATACCTCCTTTATCGATGGTATTTTCTCTAACGCTGAAGATGTTACCCTTATTAGCGCATTCAATTCTTTCGAGACAAATTATCCAGCTCTTAAGCTCGTTTGCGAAAGAATTTCCAATGCTTATAACTACTATTTATGGAAAGCGGTTGATCATAGTGGTGATACCGCTCATAAAAATGAATGGGAACGCGTAACCAGAGCTGATAATGTCTCTGCTTCCATGGTCGAAAGCGCTCAGGTAAACATCGAACTCGACGTCTTTGATAATGGTTTCAAAGACTTTACAACAGGCGAAGAAACCAGAATCAAAACAATCAAGAAATTATCCGACGGTTCAGAAGGCTTCGATATTTGGCAAGATGACAACGTCGAAATCTACACCCGTGATATGTTGGAAAAAGACTTAAAAACTCTTGTTTCAACAGTTTATAGAGGATCTGAAAAGAACCAAAAATGGGCTTGGAAGCTTCCTTTGTTCACCCAAGTATATACTTACGAAGGCAAACCAATCACCGCAGAACAAATCGGAATTCAAAAGAGAGGCGACTATAAGATTCGTTTCTATTTAACCAGAGCCATTACTCCATTAAACTTAAAATTCGCTTTAACTGGCAACTGGTTGGTTAAAACTGACCTTTATAAAAAATTAACCAAGCAATTAGGTACTGGCAGCTATGCTACAACCTATGCAGCCGATGGCGTTAATAGCTATATGTCTTATGGACCTTACAAACTCACCTATTTCGAGCAAGGAAAGGAAATTAAGATCGAACGTAACGATAAATGGTACGGCTATACTGATGGTAAACATGAAGGTCAATTCCAGATGGATGAGATCGACACTAAGATTTATGCCGACCACAAGACGGCTATGCAAGAATTCTTAGCAGGAAGATTAGACGATATCGATTTAACCGTCTCTGACGTTAGAGACTATGGTCAATCCGGTCGTTGCACCACCACCTACGAATCCTACACTCAAAAGCTTTCTTTCAATTCCGATAGAAGCAAGCTTAAGGCCAGACAAACCCCTGGCGTTAACAAAACCATTCTTAATAACGATGATTTCCGTAAAGGTTTATCCTTAGGATTAAATCGTACCGAATTCGCTTCCCAAGCCACTTCTGGTTCGAAAGCGTTCACTGGTTTACTTAACGATTTGTATCTTGCAAATAACTCCACTGGCGAATCCTATCGTTCCACCACACAAGGAAAGAGCGTTTATGGACAAGTCTATGGACATTTAGGCGGAGACACAATCGAAATCGACGAAAAGGGAAATGCTACCGGACCAGCTCTTTCTGAAAGTGCAGTCGGTTATAACCACGCCTTAGCTGTTCAATATCTTGCTAAAGGTCTTACGGAAGAACTCAAATCTGATGCAACAGACCACGTCAAAGCCGGAGACAACATCTCTTTGGAATTCCGTGTCTATGATGATTCCTCTGAAAATACTATTGCTGCTCATAAATACATCCAAACCACATGGGTTGGGCTTCTTAAAGAAGCAGTTACCGTTCTCAAAGGAAATGGCACATTAAATGCAAGCCAAAATCTTAGCATGGATGTCAAGATGGTTAAGGACCAAGACTATTACACCACTGCAAGACAAGGCAATTACGATATGATCTTCTCGACTTGGGGTGGCGCTGCTGTTAACCCTTATGGTCTTATGGAAGTCTATTGCTCTGCAAGTTTCGATAACATCTGCGAATATGGTTTCAAAGGAAAACAACAGGATACCAAGCTTTGGATTGACCTTAATGGCGATGGCAATAAAGGCGCTGACGAAGTTCGTAGCTTTGATAAATGGTATAACGACTTGAACACCGGAACAGAGTTTAGCGAAGCAAAATTCGGTGACGATATCAAAGAAGGCGATGCTGGTTATGAAGAATATTTGACAATTCATAACAAGAAACTCACCGTTCTTGCAGGACTCGAAGCAGGTATCATAAACCGTTTTGAGGCTGTCCCTCTCGTTGCCCGTGGAACTTCTTCCTTATTGGGATTCAAAGTTGAAAACGCAACCAACACCTACGTATCCTTAATTGGTTACGGCGGAATCCGTTTCTTGAAATTCAACTACACCAATTCCCAATGGTCCGAATGGTGTTCTAGCCATAAAAACCAACTTGGTGACCTCTATAAAGCTTATAGAAACTAATAGTTAATTCATCATTTTTGGATATAATTTAAAGGCCGGCCTTTTATGACCGGCCTTAATTCAGTAAAAAGAGCCTATGAAAAACAAGAAAAACAAAACAGAAAGTTCACCAACGGTAGAAGTCACCGACTCCGTTGGAACGCTTAAAACCGAGAAAACCTGGTGGCAAAAATTTTGGGCTTCTTTTGTGAACTTTTGGACAAACAAAAGCACGAAAGAAATGCTCATTTATATTTTGAAAAGAATCCTTTTGCTCATTTTCACTTTCTTAGTCATTTTCGTTATTTGCTTTATCCTCGTTCGTTTATTACCAATCTCCATTGATTCTGGTTTAAAAGATGAAGAAGTCTTCTATAAGCAACTTGTTGCTCAAGGAAGATATGGCTACGACGAGAAGACACACACCTATTATCAATTGCCAATCATCCAACAATTATGGAACTTCCTTAAGGGGTTAGGCTCTGATATGCCTTTTGGTTTTTCTTATAAGATCAATTGGCTTAAATCTCCAACTGAGGTTCTTTCTTCTAGATTGGCTCCAACTATTTTAATCAACGTTTATTCCATGATTCTTTCCATCCCTCTCGGTTTGGCATTAGGAATCTTCATGGCTTTAAAGAAAAACAAATGGGAAGACCACGTTTTGAATGTCGTCATTATGTTGGTCATTTCCGTGCCTTCTTTCATCTATGCCTTCTTGCTCCAATACTTATTTGGCTATGTTTGGCAAGTTTTGCCGCCTACAACAGGGTCGGCCGCGGATGGTTATTTCGATATCAAATATTTCCAATCGATTATCTTGCCAATCCTTTCTATGTCTTTCGGCTCAATCGCTGGATATGCTCGTTATACACGTGCTGAGTTAACCGAAGTCTTAACCAGTGACTTCATGTTATTAGCTAGAACAAAAGGACTTACAAGAGCTCAAGCGACTGTAAGACACGCTTTTAGAAATTCCTTAGTTCCAATCTTCCCTATGATTTTAGGAGAAGTTATCTCCGTCTTGTCCGGTTCGATGATTATCGAAAACATCTTCCAGGTTAACGGTGTTGGCGGTCTTTTCTTGGAATCTATCTTAAAACGTGACTTCGACGTCTTCCAATTCGTTTCTATGTTCTATATTCTCATCGGCTTAGTCGGAACTCTTGTCGTTGATATCTCGTATGGTATCGTCGATCCACGTATCAGAATGGGGAGTAAAAAATAATGGAAAACAATAACATTTCTCTTGAAACAAATAACCTCCCTAAGGAGTTATTCAAAAAATCGAAGATTGATGCCGAAACTCTGCACGATCAGGCTTTCGAAACAAAACCAATCTCTTTCTTAAAGGGCGCTTTAATGCGTTTTGCTAAAAACAAAGCGTCCATTGTCGCTTCGGTTATCATCGCTGTCATTATCTTATACGCGATTATCGTTCCTTTCGCTTCTCCTAAAGCCCATGTGAACACAACCGATTACCCAACTGGTTTCTATGACGCAAACTTCTCTTACGCTTTGCCATACAATCCAATGTTCAAAGGCAGCGGTTTTTGGGATGGCACAGAAGTAAAAACAGGTCAAACTGAAGACGATTATGAAAAATATAAGCTTACAGACTCTAACCACCAACCTCTTGTTGCCGTAACCGGCATCAAAGAGGATAAAGTCGGTTCCAGTTCCATCAAGATGTATTCTTTAAGAATCGATTCTTACGCTATCGGAAACAAAGTCGTTTATGTTTCTCAAAGCCAATACGAAAAATTGGTTTCTTATGAAAAGGAACAAGGAATCTATAAAACCAAAAATTCCATCATGAAGCCTCTCGTTGATGCGGCAGCCTACATTTCTCAATATAAAGATCAAATGGCGCAAGACCTTGCCCATAAGAGCTATGCTGAACTTACAGCCGCTGAAACTTCGATAAAAACCACTATCGATAACGTCACCGACTTCATGAATAACTATTACAACCAGAATAGTGACATCTATTACAAACTCTCCGCCAAAACATCATCTGGCAGTTATACTCAAACCGGTTCCCCTAGTATCGTTTATGGAAGCGATGGAACCCCCGAGACAATTTATAAGAAAGACGCAGAAGGCAACGACGTTTATTTCGAATATGCAAACGGACGTTATACTCTCCGTGTTGATTATTTCGATTACTTCACCTTTAAAAACGGCTTTGAACCATATTATTTCTTTGGAGCAAACGGCTCAGGACAAGATATCTTCTTAAGACTTGCCACCGGTACAAGATTCTCTCTTTTACTTGGTGTAGGTATCTCTTTAATTAACATTCTTATCGGTGTTATTTGGGGATCCGTTTCCGGATATTATGGCGGAAAAGTCGACTTAATCATGGAACGTTTCACGGATATTATTTCCGCTATTCCTTCCATCATTATTCTTACGGTCTGTTCTGTTCAATTCACGAACAATTTAGCTTTAAAAGCGACATTTGGAGATACAGGAGTTTACGTTCTCGCCTTCTTAGTTGCCTTCGTTTACTCAGGATGGGTTGGCGTTGCAGGAACAACCCGTATGCAGTTCTATCGTTTTAAGGGACAAGAATACGTCTTGGCTTCAAGAACCTTAGGCGCAAAAGATGGACGTTTGATTTTCAAACACATCCTTCCAAACGCCATTGGTACGTTAGTCACCTCTTCTGTCTTAATGATTCCATCCGTTATCTTCTCTGAATCGTCTTTAAGCTACTTAGGCATTATTAACTTCACGACAAGCGGTCCTTCTTCGATTGGCTCCTTATTAGAAGAAGGCCAGAATGCAGGTCTTCAAGCTCACCCACACATGTTGTTATTCCCATGCATCATCATTTCGTTGCTTATGATCTGCTTCAACTTATTTGGTAACGGCTTACGTGACGCATTCAACACATCACTCAAAGGAAGCGAGGAATAAAGATTATGGCTATGGAAACAAAACAAAACGATAAAATCCTAGACGTAAAGAACTTACGTATCTCCTTCCGTACCGATGGAGGAACCGTCAAAGCGGTTCGTGGCATTTCTTTCTCCCTCTATAAAGGGAAAACGCTTGCCATTGTCGGTGAATCCGGTTCAGGAAAATCCGTCACCTCTAAAGCAATCTTAGGTATCCTTGCCGGAAATAAGATTATTGAAGATGGCCAAATTCTTTATGATGGAAAAGACCTTCTTCAAATCAATGAGGATCAATTCTCTAAAATCCGTGGTGTCAAAATCTCCATGATTTTCCAGGATCCTTTATCTTCCTTAAACCCAATCATGATTGTCGGTAAGCAACTTACCGAAGCCATGGTTTTAAAACAAAAAGCTGATAAGAAAGAAGCAAAGCGTCATCTTGTAAAATTAAACGCTTTAATCAAAAAAGCCGATCCAGATGAAACAAATCTTCTTCTTATTGAACAAAAAGAAGGCCGCTTCTCTATTGAACAACATAGAGATTTGTTCCTTCATGCTGCAGAAATCTCTGTCGATGAGCAAAAAGAAGCCATTGAAAACATTCTTCCTAAACTTGAGAACGTCTATCAAGAACACTTCAACAAAGAAGATTTTGACTTCGGCAAAACTTTTGCTGCTTTGAAACCATTATTCAAAGACTTAGCAAAATGCGAGCTATCTATCTCAACAAGCCCAGATAACATCATTTCCGTCTTCCCAATTCAAGCAAAGAACTATGTTGCAGCCGCAAAAGACTCTTTAGTCCACGAAAAACTTAGAGAAAAGAATTTCGCCAAATATGGTGTGAGCGATTTCTTTGATTTGCCCGCTTCTGTGCGTGCGAAATCCCGTGAAACAATCATCTCACAAAAAGAGCATCAAGCTCATTTCCAAGCCGCTTTCGAAGAACTTCTTGAGCATTTAAAAGAGCTTCTTAGAAGAACAGCTGAAGAAACAGCCGAAATTGGTGAAGAAGCAATCGTTTCTTATAATGAAGCAATCAAAATTTCTGAAAGTGAGCTTACTCATAAAGAAGCTAAGGAAAGAGCCATCAAAATGCTCGCAGACGTTGGTATCAACGAACCAGAAAAGAGATATAACCAATATCCATTCGAACTTTCTGGAGGTATGAGACAGCGTATTGTTATTGCTATTGCCCTTTGTTCTTCTCCAGAAATCCTTATTTGCGATGAACCTACCACCGCTTTGGACGTTACCATCCAATCCCAAATCTTGGAGCTTATCAATCGCTTAAAGGTCGAAAAGAATCTCTCCATCGTCTTCATTACCCATGACCTTGGGGTTGTTGCCAATATGGCTGACGATATTGCTGTTATGTATGCTGGCAAAATCGTTGAAAAGGGAACTGCTACAGATATCTTCTATGATCCAAGACACCCATATACCTGGGCTCTTCTTGGTTCCGTCCCTGATTTAAATACCAAAGAGAAGTTGAATGCCATCCCTGGCACTCCACCGAATATGCTTCTTCCTCCAAGAGGAGATGCTTTCGCAGCCCGTAACAAAGACGCTTTGGAAATTGATCATCTTTATCAGCCTCCATTCTTCCAAGTTTCTCCAACTCACGTTGCAGCCACCTGGAACCTTCATCCGGAAGCGGAAGATATCAAAGCCCCAGCTCTTGTCATCACTCGTATCAAGAACGCTCTTAAAGAGCATCCTGAATACACCCCTAAGGCAGATAACATGAAGAATTCCGTCTTAAATTACATCAAGGAGGATAAATAATATGGCGCAAAAACAAGAAAAAGAAGTCACCCCTGTTGTAAAAGCGGAAGAATTCAAAAAGAAATTCGACTACGAAAACAGTGAAAAAGTTCTCGAGCTCTCTCACGTAAAACAATATTTCCGTTTCAAAAGCGGAGATGTGAAATACCTCAAAGCCGTTCATGACGTATCCTTTAGCGTTTATAAAGGCGAAGTCTTCGGTCTCGTTGGTGAATCCGGATGTGGAAAAACCACGACCGGGCGTGACATCATGAAGCTTTATCCTCTCACAAGCGGTGACATTTGGTTAGATGGCATCCGTATTTCTGCTGGCACACGTTGGAACGAAAAAGAAATCAAATGGACCAACGTCCGTGCTCAAGAGAAGATCAAGGAAATCGAAGAGAAAAAGAAAAAGGCGGCCGACGATATCCGTGCTGAATTCGAAGAGGCCTTTGGCGTTCAATTCAAAGTGAACGCTTTGAAAGATGAAGCGGATTCATCCAAACACGCATATTACGATAAATACGTTAAGGCCATGCAACCTCTTGATGAAGAGATTGCTTCCATTAAAGCCCACCAAAAAGCAGTCCATGATGAGCAAATGGAAAAGATTAAACAAGCTAAATACGATGATAAGCATTACAACAAGAATATTGCTCTTCACGAAATGAAGCTTGTGAATGAAAAATATAAAGACCTATTAGCAAAAATCAATTCTGGCGCAGAGCTTAACGAAACAGAAAAAGCTCAACACGAAGAATATAAAAAAGAACTCGAGAAAGCCAAACACACAACGTTAGCCAACAAAGTTCAAATGATCTTCCAGGATCCAATCGCTTCTTTGAATCCTCGTATGACGGTTAGAAACATTATCGCGGAAGGCCTTGTCATTAATGGAGTTCATGATAAAGAATTCATCAATAATGAAGTTGCTAGAGTCTTAAAACTCGTTGGCCTTGTTCCTGAACATGCCAACCGTTACCCACACGAATTCTCGGGTGGCCAAAGACAACGTATCGGTATTGCTCGTTCCATCATCATGAATCCTGAGCTTATCGTTGCAGACGAACCTGTTTCCGCATTGGACGTTTCCGTTCAAGCCCAAGTCATTAACCTCTTGAATGATTTGCGTAACACCTTAGGCTTAACCATCATCTTCATCGCTCATAACCTTTCTGTCGTTAAATATTTCTGCGATAGAATTGCCGTTATGTTCTATGGAAACTTGGTGGAATTGGCCTCTGCAGACGAATTATTCGCCCACCCTCTTCACCCATATACAAAGAGTTTGCTCTCCGCTGTTCCGTTCCCTGATCCAATCATCGAAAAGAGCCGTAAGAGAATCTCTTATGATCCAACAAAGGATCACGATTATTCCAAACAACGCCCAACTTGGCGTGAAATCGTTCCTGGGCATTTCGTCCGTTGTAACGATGAAGAGGAGCTTAAATATAAAAAGGAGCTCAAAAAATGAGCAAAATCCCTTATGTTGATTCTTCAAAAGAAGAACAAACACAAGGCAAAAAGAAATTCTGGAACAAAGGCTTCATCATTTCCTTGATTGTTGTCTTTCTTCTCTTGCTCTTAACCGCAGGCTTAATCGCCATCATTGAGTATTACTCTCTTCAAAATGCAGCCGGTGGAAAAGATGAGAAACTCATTCTTCATATCTTAGTGGACGCCTTCTCATTAAGCGGTTTATTAGGTTTGGCATTCTACGCCTTATCCTTCATATCTTCGCAAGGGGCTTTCGACATTCTTGCCTATGGCATTCAAGTCGTCTTCTTAGTCACCTTTCGTCCAAAATACAGAGAGACGAGTTTCCCTAAGACCTTCTACGACTATAAAGTCTTAAAAAACTCCAAAAAGAGAAAACCATTTCTTGCAATTTTATTAATAAGTGCAATATTTCTCATCGTGGGAATAATCCTGCTTATTATTTATCATCATTAATTTGAAAAGGAGACACTAAAATGAAAAAGAAATTATTATACGTTCTATCCTTGAGTCTGATCGGAGTTCTTGCTTCTTGTGTGAACAATCCTGAAAACTCTTCCAGTAACCAAACGAATAGTGAAAACAGCAGCCAACAAAGCTCTGCTCAAACATCAACAACCACTCCAGATATCACACAAGAGGATTTAGAGAAAGGCAAAACCACCTATACCAACGAAAAAGGAGCCACTTTAAATCTTACCCGTTCTGGTATCTATAAAGCTTCAGGAGCCCCACACGTAAACTCTCATCCAGACAATGGAGTTAAACAAAAGCTTTTAGTTGCTCCTATCAGTTTCAAAAAAGGAACTGGCAGTGATTCTAATTACATCGAGCCAACTACCGCTTTATTAGACAAAATCAAAGTCACTTTCACAGCCGATGATGCGACAATGAAAGAAAAGACCGGTTCTGATTTATATAGTGTTAAATCCTTCTATGAGCAATCTTCGTTTGGTAAGGGCGCTTTTGACGTTGTCGTCTTACCAACCTGGATTGAATATAGTGGCACTGCCCAAGACTTCCAAAAGAGCACCAACTCAGCTGGCGTTAGCATGTCTTCTTATGTCCATAACTGGTATCTTGCTGAATACGCTAAAGAGAATCACGGTGCTTTAGCCAATTTCAAGGACGAAAGCAATGAAGTCTATAAATGGACCGATTTTGATACCGATGATGACGGTTATATCGATTTGCTTTGGCAAGTCTATGCTTATAAACACGCCACAAATGACACCAGTTTCTGGTGGGCTTATGTCACCTATACTGGAAATTCATCCAATTTAAAGGATCCAAGCGTTATGACTTTAGCCTGGGCTTCTACCCAATTCATGACGGAATCTTGCAATGGCTATGATCCTCATACCTTCATCCATGAAACCGGACACACCCTCGGCGTAAACGATTTCTATGATTACAAGAACTCTTGGAAACCAATGGGCTGCATCGATTATATGGATCAAAACTTAGGCGATCATGGTGCTTATACCAAATTCACCTATGGTTGGATTAATCCATATATCTTAAAAGAAGAAGACCTTGCCGGTGGAAAAACAGCCGAAATCACCTTACGTGCTGGAACCACTTCCGGTGACGCTTTAGTCCTTGCTTCTCCAAATTATAACGGAACCGCATTCGATGAATATCTCATGGTCGAATTAATGGGTCCATATGGTCTTGCGGAAGCAGATTATATCAATGGATATTCCAATACCCAAGGTTATACTGAACCTGGTCTTAGAATCACCCACGTTGACGCTAGAATGTATCAAACCGATTATAAGAGCCCAGTTACCGATCCAAATTCGTTAGGAAAAGAAGGCGGAGATATGCTTAACTGCAATACCTATGGCGGAAGAGCCGGGGTTGGAATAGATACCGATTATTGGCCAGTAGAGAGCAGCAAAACCGCACCTACAAAGATAAAAGAAATCATGGCTAAGAATCCAGGATCTAAATATGGCAATCCAAGCACAAACAGTGCAAACAAAACAGCCTACTTCACTGAGATTTCTTTGATGGAATCCTCCATTGGTACCACCAACTGGATGACAAATGCAAACTATCAAGCCACCTCCTCGAAGACCTTATTCAAGGCTGGCGATCGTTTCTCTCTTGCTACAGCAAGCGGAAAGCCAAGCGCTTGGGGAAAAGCATTTATGCCAAGCGGCTCTAATCTTTGGAACAAAGCCAAGAAAAATTATTATCTTTCTGGAAATGACAATTGCTACGCCATCGACGAAAGCATGAAATGTAATTTCTCCTTAAGGGTTAAGAGCATTGTTGAAGACGCAGATCACAAAGGGGCAAAAGCTGTCGTTACTGTAAGTCTTCTTTAATCCATCTTAAAAAACCAAGCTCATCCAAAAACGGATGGGCTTTTTCATTTCTTTGCTCATTTATCAAATTTGTAATCATTTTGATAAATGAATACCGATAAAATGGCTGGGATGGTACACTTTATTTATAAATGTTCTGCAAAAGAACAAAAAATGAAAGGTTTAAAAAGAAATGTCTTACAGATTCATGTTAAACGAGACTTCTTATCACGGACACGGTGCTATTGAAAACATCGTCCCAGAAGTCAAAGCCAGAGGTTTTAAGAAAGCCTTAGTTTGCTCCGATCCCGATTTGGTGAAGTTCGGAGTAACCGCCAAAGTCACCGATTTACTCGATAAAGGCGGAGTTGCTTATACCCTTTATGACAACATCAAACCAAATCCAACCATCGAAAATGTCACAAGCGGTGTCAAAGCTTGCAAAGAAGCCGAAGCAGATTGCATCATCGCCATTGGCGGAGGCTCCAGCATGGATACTTCCAAAGCCATTGGCATTATCATGACCAATCCAGAATTCGCTGATGTTAGAAGCTTAGAAGGTGTTGCTCCAACAAAGAAGCCTTGCTTACCTATCATCGCTGTTTCTACCACTGCTGGTACTGCCGCTGAAGTTACAATCAACTACGTCATTACCGATGTGGAAAGAAAGAGAAAATTCGTTTGTGTTGATCCTCACGATATGCCAGTTGTTGCCATCGTTGACCCAGATATGATGTCTTCTATGCCAAAAGGATTAACTGCCGCTACCGGTATGGATGCCTTAACCCACGCTATCGAAGGTTATATCACCCGTGGAGCATGGACCATGTCCGATATGTTCCATATCAAAGCCATCGAAATCATCTCTCATAGCTTAAGAGATGCCGTTAAGAACACACCAGAAGGTCGTGAAGGAATGGCTTTAGGACAATATATTGCTGGTATGGGTTTCTCCAATGTCGGCTTAGGCATTGACCACGCTATGGCACACACCTTAAGCGCTTACTATGACATCCCACATGGTGTTGCGTGCGCTATGCTTCTTCCTATCGCCATGGAATTCAATGCTGAAGTAAGCGGAACCAAATATAAAGATATCGCCATTGCTATGGGCGTTGAAGGCGTTGAAAAGATGAGCCAAGAAGAATATCGTGCTGCTGCAATTAACGCTGTTAAAAAGCTTTCTACCGACGTTGGCATCCCAACCAAATGCGAAAAGATCCTTGCTAGCGATTTAGACTCCCTTGCAACAGACGCTCTCCACGATGCTTGCTATCCAGGCAATCCAAGAGAAGCTACCCACGAGGAAGTCGTTGCCCTTTTCAAGAAATTAATGTAAATTGAAGGTAGAAATCGGCATACCCGATATATACCTCCTTTCTAACCTCATTTTCAAAACCTTTTGCTTTTGAAAATAGGGCAAAGAACCTGCATTCCCTAATGGTTTGCAGGTTTTTTGTTTTGCAAAAAAGAGATGGAGATTTCTCTCAACATCTCTTATTGTTTAGATTTTTCGATTCTCTCTAAGTCTTCTAAATGAAGTTGAAGATTAGAAATATCTTTAGAAGAAAGCTTTTTCAGTCTTGTTTTTTGTTTTTGAATTTCTAAGAGAGCTTTTTCCTTAGGATAGTTAGGATTATTCAGATTGGCATTTAGAACTCGATCCGCATCCATTGCTTCCTTAAGAAGAGAAGAATCGTTCTTTGAAGCAGCCTTCTTCAAGACAGGAGCTTTTTCTTTTTTAGGGGCTCTGGCTTTCGGTTCCCCTACAACAAGAACAATGCCTTCAGGAATGGCACTAGAAGAGCCTCCGGATGTACTGCCTTTCACTTTCACGATACGAATTTTTTTCTTCAAAATAGGATCGTCTTTAGAAAGGATTGGCTTCTCTTTCTGAGGAAGAGGTTTATTCTCCTTTTTCACGGAAGATGATGCCGTCTTTGTTTTCTTGTTCTCCTCTTTTTTAGGAAGAAGGTTTTTCTTCTTTTCTTCTTTCATCGATACAGGGGTCGAGCGTTTTTGTTCCTCTGGCTTCTTAGAAGAGAGATTCTTACAAGAAACCGAGTATTCTTTTCCTTTCTCGAAGGAATAGGTTACATTCCCTTTGTTATAAGAGAAATTACCTTTGGAAACAGCTAACTGATCTACTTTCTTTAAATCATCGCTTGTTAAATCAAGGTTACCATGAACTGCTCCAACATAAGAAACACTTGGATCTCTTACGATAGAATGATAATTCAAAGCAAGGCGTTTTAAAGCCTCGCTAGGGCTAGCACCCGTTGTAACGATAACGGAAGATGTTTCTTTTTTAATTTCCTTCTTTTCCCTTTTTTTAGAAGGGAGAAGCTCTTCTTTCTTTTTCAAAAGATCTTCTTTGCTAAAACGTAAGTTCAGGGCGGATAATGAATTCGCGTCTAGTTTGTTCAACTTAGAGAGCTGATTATCAATGTCCTTAATCTTATTTTTTGTTTTGTAATTGGGATTAGAGAGGTTCTTAGCTAATTTATTATCTTCCTCAATAATCACCCTTTGGGCTTTATTCAAAGCCACGGTTTTGTTGTCTTTTTCTACTTTCTGAAAAGACGAAGCCTCATGTTTCTTGTTAAAAGTCTTTTCTCCGTTTTCCCCTGGATTCTTTTCTAATTCCGAATGAGGGGTAAGGCGATATACGCTTAGATATCTGCCTTTTTGTGAATCTAATCGATTTAGCTTTAATAAATCCGTCGTCAACGTTTTGTCTTGAGTGATGACAAGGATTTTATTATGAATTCTTAAACCGGATACTTTTGTGAAGATGGCGTTATCGGCAAAGGAGTTTCCTTCTGCCTTCGTAATTGTGAATGCTTTCTCATGCCATTTATCATGACGAATAATTTTTAATGCACGTAAGGCTGCAATTTTACGGTCTTTTTCTTTTTCTTTAGCGTGCTTTTTAAGTTCTTCAACACATTCGCCTAAGACAATTACTTGCAAATCTTCTTTCCAATACTCCTTTGATTTGGACAAATAATCCATAAACAAGGGAAAGGAATCTTCCATCAAGGAACATGTATCCACGAAAACGTAGTCATAATCATTTAGAAATTGAGCTAGTTTCGAGGATTTTAATTCCTCATTGTACATATAGTTGTTACTTTCTTTTCCTCCTTTAAGAGATATTCTAGCTTACAGTAGAAACAAATTCCAACCTGCTCTTCTTGAAAGATCTTTTTACAAGTAAAAAACGCTATTTTTTAACCTATTTTTATGAAAGCGGTTCCTGTAAGCACTTACTGAAAAGCCTTTCATATTTTTTCTTCTTTAAAAGAGATTATTCTAGTGCTGCTTCAAAGGAAGCAAACAATTAGAGGAGGAAATTCAGGATGTTCTTCAGCAAGAAAATGAACGAAATCGCAAGTGATAAAGAGTTCGATGAATTACTCGCCACTCTCGCCAACGAAGGCCCAATCTTCCACGACGAAGAGGACGATAGATAATCTATCTTCACTCGCGTGTTAGAATCCTCCGTCCATTAAGGACGGTTTTCTTTTTGCCTTTTTTTAACTAAAATTAATGCCGATGAAAGACTTATCAAAGATTGTTTCCCATAATTTATCTACCCTAAGAAAGGCAAGGGGCCTTACTCAAGGTCAGCTCGCTGAACGTTTTTCTTATACGGATAAGTCCATTTCAAAATGGGAGACAGGAGAAGGCCTTCCGGATATCAATGTCCTTGCCGAGCTTGCTTCGTTCTATGGTGTGACTTTGGATTATCTTATTCAAGATCATGAAGAAGAAACCTTACAGAAAGATGGCAAAAAAGATCCAAAGGATGTAGCTAGAAACAAAATCATCGTTGTCGCTCTTGGCGTTGTCTTTGTTTGGACGGTCGCAGCCGTTACTTTCTCTGCCTTAATGCTCTCCGGAATTCAAAACTGGAGCCCATGGCTTTGTTTCATTTGGGCGGTACCCGCTTCTTTTATTACCTTAAGATTCTTTTCTAAACATTGGGAAAAGCCATTCCATTCCTTGTTGTTTACTATATTTTGTTTCTGGTCTATCGCATTCGCTCTCTATATTGAACTAGGCATGGATATTGATATTGGCTGGAGTTTATGGTTTATTTGGCTAACCCCTATACCTGCAACGATAGGAAGCATCTTCTTCTACCGCTATAACTTAGATAAAGCCGAGTCGCTTTCCTTGTAAGGGAAGCGTTCTTTTTTTAAAATAGAGCATATATTGAGGTGCTTTTATGGACGATATCCGAATTATTAAGGTAAAGCAAAGTGTTTTTGCAAATAATAACTCCCGTGCTGAGGAGGTGCGTAAGAAATTAAAAGAAAAGAACGTTTATCTTGTAAATCTTATGTCTTCCCCAGGAAGTGGTAAAACCACGTTCCTTGTAAATCTAATCAACCGTTTAAAGAAAGACTTAAGAATTGGCGTTATGGAAGCGGATATTGACGCAACCGTCGACGCGGAAACGATTTCTACAAAGACTGGCGTCAGAAGTGTGCAAATTCACACCTCTGGTGAATGCCATCTTGATGCCAAAATGGTGGATGATTCTTTAGAAGGATTCGGAATTGATAATCTTGATTTAGTCTTCTTAGAAAACATTGGAAACCTTGTTTGCCCAGCCGAATTTGATACAGGGGCTAGCTCTTCTTTTGAATTGTTATCTATCCCTGAGGGAGATGATAAGCCGCTCAAATATCCTTTGATGTTTACGGTCGCGAATGTTGTCGTCTTCACCAAAATGGATGCCATCTCCGTCTTTGATTTCGATTTAAAGAAAGCGGAGGAACATATTCTAAAGCTCAATCCAAATGCAAAATTCTTTCCTGTATCCGCTAAAACGGATGAAGGCATGGGTGAAATCGCTCAATATCTTTTAGACGAAGTAAAGAAATACCAAGCTAAATAATATGCATGAAATGAGTTATGTTCTAATGGCTATTGAGCAATTAGAAACAATCGTTTTAGAAAATCATCTTCAAAAACTTTATTCCGTTACTTTAGACATCGGTGAATCTTCTGGCGTAGAAGAAGATTATTTTCGTGTTTGTTGGAATGCTGCAACAAAAGACACAGATTGGAAAAACGTAACCTTAAAGATTCATATGGTGCCATCTATTGGACGTTGTCTTTCTTGTGGAAAAGAATTCGAGATAAAGAAAAACAACTACACGTGTCCCCTATGTGGCAAATCCAATCAATATGTTCCTATCTCTGGAAAAGATTTAGAAATCGCCGAAATTGAAGGAAGCTAAAAAGTTCCATTCTAAGTAACAAAAAAGACCTCTGTTGCACGAATATGCATACAGGGGTCTCTTCTTTTATTCTTTGCTAATGGTTACTTGGCCAATCTTTTCATCTACAAGGAATTTGCTCTTTGTATCAATTTCCCCTTTGATGATGGCTGTTGCCAAAGCGGTTTCTACCTTATCTTGAATGAATCTCTTGATTGGTCTTGCACCAAAGTTTGGCGTATAAGAGGAATCGAGTATCCATTTCTTCAAAGAGTCGGTGAATTCCACAGAGTAGAATTGCCCTTCCAATCTTCCTTGAAGTTCATGAAGCATTTTATCGACAATCTTGAGTTGAACATCTTTAGAAAGAGGATTGAAATAAACAATCTCATCAATACGGTTCAAGAATTCTGGCTTGAAGGTACGATGGAGAATCTCCTCTACCTTATCCTTTTCACCATGAAGAATGTATTCACTGCCAAGGTTGCTCGTCATGATAATGATGGTGTTCTTGAAATCCACAAGATGGCCTTGCGAATCCGTAAGACGCCCATCATCTAAGATTTGAAGCAAAAGGTTGAAGACTTCTGGATCCGCCTTTTCGATTTCATCAAAAAGAACGATGGAATATGGGTTACGACGTACTTTTTCAGTAAGTTGTCCACCTTCTTCGTAGCCAACATAGCCAGGTGCTGCACCAATTAAACGGGAAACAGAATATTTCTCCATATATTCCGACATATCAATACGGATGATATTGTTCTCGTTATCAAAGAGGGCTTCCGCTAAGGCTTTCGCTACTTCCGTTTTACCAACACCAGTAGGTCCTAAGAATAAGAAGGAACCTATTGGTCTATTTGGGTTTTGAATGCCCGCTCTTTGACGGAGAATGGCATTAGAAACCAAGGTGATCGCGTTATCTTGACCAATCACCCTCTTTTCAAGGGTTTCTTTAAGGTCAAGAACCTTTTCCTTATCGCCTTTCTCGATTCTAGAAACTGGGATTCCCGTCATCTTAGCAACAATTCTGGCAATCGATTCTGCATCAACGATTTCATCCACCAAACGTTCACCGTTTTGTGAAGAATCCGTAATTTCTTTGATACGTTTCTCAAGTTCAGGGATGGTTTGGTATTGAAGCTTAGACGCTTTCTCGAAATCCCCTTCCTGGAAATAGATTCCAAGTTGGATCTTATCTTCTTCCACTTTGCTCTTAAGGTCTTTTGCTTCCTTAATTTGGGCTTTCTCTTTCTGCCATTCGGCAGTGAGTTTTGAAGATTCTTCCTTGTAATTAGCAAGTTCTTTCTCTAACTCCTCCAAACGTTTCTTTGAAGAATCGTCGCTTTCTTTGCTAAGTGCAACTTTCTCCACTTCAAGAGAGCGAATCTTGCGGTTCGTTTCATCGAGTTCAGAAGGCATAGATTCAATCTCCACTTTGATTCCAGCACAAGCTTCATCAATCAAATCGATAGCCTTATCTGGTAAGAAACGGTTGGTGATATAACGATTCGACAAGGTGGCTGCTGCAATTAAAGCCCCATCGGTAATACGAACACCATGGTAGGACTCAAATCTTTGTTTTAAACCACGAAGGATCGTAATCGTATCTTCGACCGTAGGTTCTTCAACCATAACGGTTTGGAAACGTCTTTCAAGCGCTCTATCCTTCTCAATATATTCTCTATATTCATTAAGGGTAGTCGCACCAATACAATCGATCTCACCACGGGCAAGCATTGGTTTTAACATATTCGACGCGTCCATAGCTCCATCGGTTCTGCCAGCCCCAACAATAAGATGGATTTCATCAATGAAAAGAATAATCTTTCCTTCCGATTTCTTAATCTTATTGAGGACTGCTTTTAAACGTTCCTCAAATTCGCCACGGTATTTTGCGCCAGCAATCAAAGCACCCATATCGAGTTCATAGATTTCTTTATCTTTCAAGGTTGCAGGAACATCGTTTTTCACGATTCTTTCTGCTAATCCTTCCACGATAGCGGTCTTACCAACACCTGGCTCGCCAAGCAAGATGACGTTATTTTTTGTCTTTCTTGCTAATATTTGTATCACTTTACGAATTTCTTCATCACGGCCAATCACAGGATCAACCTTACCAGCCTTCACGTCCGCATTGACGTTACGGCCAAATTTCTCGAGGATATTTTCTTCTTGGGAATAATCTTCCATTCCATTCATATCGTTCATAATAATGTCCTCCTATATCAAAATGGTCTTCTTTGAGACCGAAGAATATTATAGCCATTAATTTAGCACTCGCAAGTATTGAGTGCTAACGAGTTTGCATTTTCGATGAATTTGTTGCCGAAAGACCGAATTTATCAATTCTTTGCATGCATTTTAAATCAAAAAATAAAGTAGTTTTTGCAAACAAATAACAAAAAATTGTCATTTTCTATCTTTTTTAAAACAATATCGGTAAATATATCCGTATAACCTTGTTTTTATGAATTCAAAACACTTTAATTATTACGTTTAAAAAGAGAGTAGTCGTAAATGGAAAAGAAATTAATCATCGTCAGCGCTCCGCCAGCGAGCGGAAAAACCTATGTCTCAATGAAGATTGCAGAATCTCTTGAGCATGTCACTTATTTGGATAAAGATAGCTTAGTCCCACTTAGCAATGTTGCCTATAAAATCGCTGGTATCCCCGTTGAAAGAGAAGGAGAATTCTTTCACAAAAATATTCGTGACGTCGAATATGATGTCATTCTTGAAATGGCCTTTACCGCGTTAAATTATGAAGATATCGTCTTAATTAACGCTCCATTCACAAGCGAGATTCATCATCCTGAATATATCGCTAATTTAAGAAAGAAATTAAAAGAAAAATATAATGCCCATCTCGTTATCATCTGGGTCGTATGTGACATTCAAACCGTCAAAGAGAGAATGATTGCAAGAAATTCCGATCGTGATGTATTCAAGATCAAGAATTTCGATTCTTGGGTGAAAACACAAGACTTCAGCATTCCAACTTATCTTAAAGTGGAAGGCGATCCTTATTCCCTTGTTATCTTTGATAACTCCAATGACGAGGTCTTTGCCAAATCCATGAAGTCCACGATTGATTTATTGGAAGAGAAATAAGCAAGAACACGAAACAGTTTAAGCCATCTATAAAAGGTGGCTTTTTCTTTATCTTTTCGTGTTATCTTGTGATTGTTCGTTCTTCTCCCTCTCTATATATTTCTCATATTCCTTTTGACGTTTTACAATCTCCTCAAATTCTTCGTAGGTATACCACGCTTTTCTGAGTAGAACCTCTTTAGCGTCGTGATAGTAATATAACGGATAGCATAGTTCGTTAAACCACTTCTTTTTTGAGATATTCGCTAAATTTGGATTTCTTCTTAATTTTAGATTTTTTGGGGCTGGCTCCATTTCCTCGGAAAAACAATAGCAGACCCTAGATTCGTTTCCCGACATACCCGGTTCAAAGCATTTGTATTTGTCTGCTATTTGGTCGTATTCAATCACATACAATATCTTTCTATCATTCTTCTCTTTTGACTCAGGAGCATAGAAAACCATTTCTCCTTTTTTGAATTTCCTGCTTTCTTGTCTTTCGTTATTTAGCTTTTGCATTTTCAACCACTCTTGGATCGTTGGGATCGGTGGATAATGGTGGATGGCTTCACGAATCTCCTCCCTATGGGTGCCCGTGCATTCGCAAACTGGATAGCAAAGCTCGTCGAACCATTCTTCGTTAATAGGGTTCTTGCAGTCTTCATCCTTTCTGTATCTGGAATCTAGAGGGACGAGGCCAAGGTCATTTTCCTCGCAATAAGAAATATTTTCATAGTTATCATCGCATATCCCAAGGTCGAAGCATTTGTATCTCTGCCTTTTTTCGTCGTAGCCCATGACATACATAATCACATATCCGGTGGACGTTCGCGGATCGGAACATGGAAGATAAAGTACCATGTCGTTTTTCTTGAATTTCATGTCGGTTCTCCTTTTGAACTGTGCTCAGAGATCGTGTGCTTGGACTATGCCACTTGCTCTCTAAGAATGCCAAGTTGGGCTTTCGCCTTTTTTCCCTCTTTTGGTTGTTTTTAGGGTAACATCTTTTACGAAAAAGGAAATATTTTTTGAGATTTTGAAAATTGTTCTCTATAAACGTGTTCGGGACAATTTGGTTAGCGCTTTTCTTTTCAACCAAAAAAGCCCAGCAGAACTGGGCTAATCAATATACGTGTCGATTATTTTGCAGTATCGAAGACTTCTTTTGTTACAAAGACTTCCACGGATGGATGATTCACAAGAACGGTTGCAGGCCACATAAGATCTTCTTCTCCTTTTAAAAGAGCTTTCAAGGCATCCACTTTCGATAAATCAGAAACGATCATAACAATATGGTGCGCTTGCATAATCGTTGAAAGGCCCATGGTAATTGCTTCGGTAGGCGTTTCTTCTAAAGAATGGAAGAAACGTGCGTTTGCAACCCTTGTGGATTCATCTAATTCTGCAATATGCGTCTTTGAATCGAATGGAGTATTTGGCTCATTAAAGCCGATATGTCCATCTCTACCGATGCCAAGGATTTGGAAATCCACTCCACCGGCTTTCACGATTTCTTCATCGTATTCCTTCATATTTTCTTTCGAAGGGAAATGGGTGTTTTTTAAATCAATATCAACGTGAGAGAAAAGGTTGTCTTTCATGAAATAACGATAAGTTGCTTCTTCGAATGGAGGATTGATGTATTCGTCCAAGTTGAAAGAAGAAACCTCTTTGAAGGAAGCCTCTCCTTTAGCATACGCTGCAATAAGATTCTTATAGGTTGGGATTGGGGAAGATCCTGTAGCTAATCCAAGGATGGCGTTTGGCTTATCTTGAATTAACCCAATCATTTCTTTGGCAATTTTCTCGCCAATTTCTTCAGGGGTTTTGCAAACAACGAATTTCATGTTCTTTCTCCTTTAATTTAATCGATAAATAAAGCTGCCGCTCCTAAAATACCAGCATCATTTCCTAAAGCGGAAACGAAGACTTTCACAGGAGAGGTAGACTCAAAACCATAATTAAACTTCTTTAATTTCTTGGCGATAGCGTCGGTAAGGTACTCTCTTTGATTAGAAAGTCCTCCACCAAGAATAATGGCGTCTGGGCGGAAGATGTTGCAGTAATTCAAACAGCCAACCGTTAGATAATCTTCATATTGATCAACGACAGCTAAAGCAGTTTTATCACCTTGTTTGGAGCATTCGAATGCAGTTTTTCCATCAACCTTATTGATGTCGTATGCAACATAATCCCACATCAAGGAGTTCTTATCTTTCTCCATTGCTTCTTTTGTTTGACGGATTAAAGCAGTAACGGAAGCATATGCTTCAAGGCAACCCGTCAAACCACAAGAACAATGAATTCCATCCATCGCAATAATCATATGGCCCATTTCAGCGCCTTTTCCTTCGTTTCCAACATAAAGGTGGTCATTTAAATAAAGACCTCCGCCAACACCCGTACCCAAGGTAAGTAAAACAAGGTTATGGTAATTCTTCCCTACGCCGAATTTAGCCTCGCCAGCCATGGCTGCGTTAGCATCGTTTGCAATTCTAGCCTTCATACCCGTCTTTTCTTCAATCATTTTCACAATGGGAAGATGATGCCAATTTAAATTGCCAGAGAAATCACAAGTGCCAGTATCCGAATTAATAGATCCAGGGCAACCAATGCCAATACCCGCAAAATCGGATTTCTTATAATCGCATTTCACGATTTGTTCGTTAATCAAATCTCCTAGGCGTTGAATAAGTTCTTCTTGCGAAGCATTCTTATCAATTGGAAATCCAAAACGATTTAGGATTTCTCCATTTTCGGAAACAAAACCTCCTTTGATAGAAGTTCCTCCGATATCAATTCCGACGTACTTCATAATCATTTAACCTCCGTTAAAATATATTTTCCATTTCCCTCTATATGAGCTTTCTTATTTGCTGGTATAAAGAATGTGTCTCCTTTATGAAAAGGTATATGGTCCACCTTCCCTTCGCCAAAAAGAAAGCTAATAGACATAAAAGAGTCGACCCGTGTATGAAAATCCGCCTCATTTTTCACTTCACCATATTCTGAAGTGAAATATTTACACGAGCCAACGATTGGCTTTTTAAAGTCAATCTTTTGGTATGGTTTCAAAGAAAGAACCTCTAAGGCTTTTTCAACATGGAGCTCTCTTTCTTTGCCGTTTTTATCTTTACGATGATAATCATATAAACGATAGGTGAGTGTGCTATTCTGTTGAATTTCAATAAGGGTCACACCTGCACCAATCGCATGAACTGTTCCGGATGGAATAAAATAGCTATCACCCTCTTGAACAGGTATGAAATTAAGCAGATTCATGATGTTGCCATCTTGAATCCCTTGAAGAACTTGCTCTTTTGTAACTTCTTTTTTGAAACCAACATAGAGTCCCGCCCCTTCTTTTGCATCAAGAACATACCACATCTCGGTTTTGCCAAATTGATTTTCCTTCTTTAAAGCATATTCATCAGAAGGATGAACTTGAACGGATAGATTAGAAGCAGAATTAATAAACTTAATCAAAACCGGGAAGAAAGGGAAAGAGGCAGGAAGAAGACCAATATCCTCTTTCGTGGCCACGTCCATTAAAAGCTTGCCTTTGTCGTTGCCTGAAGCAATTACGCTTGGGCCTGAGGGATTAAAAGAAAGCACCCAGGCTTCAGCAATATTGTTCGAATCACTTTCAATACCCCAGCTTTTTAAGTAATTCCCGCCCCAAATATAATCTTTGGTAGCAGCTTTTAACTTGACGGTTTCCATGATGAATATATTTTACCAAAAAAGAATTCCTATTTTTTTGCGATTATGCTTTCAAATAATGCTTTTGCAGCTAAGATAGCGTCATCCATATCAAAATAACGATATAAAGCAAGACGGCCTAGGAAATACACGTGGGGTTCTAATTTCTTTGCTTCATCAAGATACTGTTTGGCAAGATTGTTATTTCGCTCATCATTTACCGTGTAATAAGGGATTTTTCCGTCAGAATAAGGATCTGGGTATTCCTTATAAATGATCGTGGAATGATGATTCTTGCAATAAGGATCGAAATGTTTATGTTCCGTAATACGGGTATATCCCACGTCTTTTGACGTGTAATTCACCACTGGATTCCCTTGATAATCGTCTTGATTCAGTGTTTCTTTTTCAAAACGGAGAGAACGCCACTCCAATCTTCCAAAACGGTAATCAAAATAGGAATCTAGTTGACCCGTGTATATAATTACCGGTGCTACATGTTCGTATTTTTCTCTTTCTTTTAAGAAATCAACATTAAAAATGACATCGATTCCTTCCGCTAAATTCTTAGCCAAGACGGAATAACCACCTTTTGGTAAGCCTTGATAGGTATCGTTAAAATAGTTGTTATTATATTCAAAACGAAGAGGGAGACGTTTAATAATAGACGCTGGAAGATCTTTGCAATCCCTGCCCCATTGTTTTTCGGTATATTCCTTAATCAATTTGCTATAGACGGTTCTTCCAACCATGCTAAGAGCTTGCTCTTCAAGGTTCTTTGGATTCTCTATATTTTCTTTCGTTATTTCTTCTTGAATCTTCGCTTTCGCCTCTTCTGGCGTGTTTACTCCCCAAAGCTCATGGAAAGTATTCATGTTAAACGGCAAATGGTAACGTTCACCATGATAATTCGCGATGGGAGAATTAATAAAAGGATACACTTCAGAATATTTGTTGAAGAAATCCCACGCAAAAGAATCGGAGGTATGGAAAATATGAGGACCGTAGGTATGAACAATAATATCATCCTCTACGTCCGTAGAAATATTCCCACCCAAATGGTCTCTTTTTTCCAAAAGAAGGACTTTTTTGCCAGCATCCGTAAGGAGTCTAGCGATGGTAAGCCCACTTAAACCAGCACCAACAATTAAATAATCATATTTCATGGAAGAATTATAACACCGATGTGGTTTTCTATAATTCAATTGTTTCTAATCCAACTATTCTCTTGCTATTTGCTCTCAACAAAGGCCGCTAAAGTTCTTTCGTCATAGAACGATTTACGTGAGAAGGCGTAATCTGGAGAAACCCCATCATCAATATCTAAAAAGGAGCCATCACTTTGTTTTACGCTTAAACGAGAAAGCCCAGACATTTGGAAAGGCATGCCATCAGCAGTTACCGAAGGGTGAACAACGCATGCTCCTCCTCCACTCTTTTCACCAATGATGGTTGCAAGTTTTCCTTCCTTGCAAAGGCTTGGGAAAAGATTCGCGCACGAAAAAGAATACGTAGATGTTAGAACGAAGAAGCGGTAGGAACTCATTAAATCAGAAGAATTCACTTTCCCATCGAAATTTGTGTCCACGGCATAATAAAGGGTAGTCTTCCCTTTGCTTAAGGGATTATAGAGATTGACACTTACCAAATTTGTTAAGAAACCAAGAATTCCCAGCAAAGCGTCAACCGCTCCACCACCATTCAAAGAAAGATCAATGACAACGTTCTCGATATTTCCATTGGATTTTATCTGTTTGAAAGCGGAATAGAACATCGCAAAGGAATCTGATTCTACATAGTTTCGTATGGTATTGGAGGTGAAATTCTTATAAGTTGACTCAAAGGAATCAAAACGAATAATGGCTGTCTTACTGTAATAGCTAAGACCCGCAGGATTCCTCCCGAGTTTTGCTTCACGAAGGGCTTCTAATTCTTGCCCACTTCGAGAAATAGTCACATAACGATCAGAGAAAGAAGAGGAAGCAACTTCATTCACTCCATTTCCAAAGATAGAAGAATAATCATATACGCCTGTATGCCCATCCCCTAATACTCCATAGAAAAGAGTATTAATAGCGTTTTGATAAATCGCATTGTTCGTAGATTTTAAACTAGAACGCAAAAATCTTTCGTTTTGGCTAAGATAAGTGTCAATTGGACAACACCCTTTGTCTCTAAAGCCATAAAAATGGTCGATATTGAAACAAAGCACGTTGTAATTGAATTCAGCATAATCGGAACTCTTCCCTTTTTGATGAAGAGGACCGGAATAGAAATCTTTCGCATAAGTAGAAAGAGAATCAGAATTCGTTTTCGTAAACCCGTCCGAGCTCACATAATAGAAATCCTTACCGTTATAAGCAAAGGTGAGCCCCATAGGTTCAAAGAAAAGCTCTGAAGCAATCGCAAAAGGAATATAGACCTCACTATCGTATGCAATCACGTCTAACGCATAGTCTTTTAAATTGAAAACGACACTTTTTCCAGCAATATATTCCGTTGGATTGTTCTTATCATAAGAAACATAGGGATTCATTTCTTCTGCTAAAGAGGAAATGCCATTTATCTCCGAAACACCAGAAACCAAAGAAAGGAATTTGTCATAATCGGAGATAGTAATCGTGTCGTTAGTAG
This sequence comes from Escherichia coli, assembly GCA_963630675.1. GTDB lineage: Bacteria > Bacillota_I > Bacilli_A > RFN20 > CAG-826 > UBA4951. The sequence continues at coordinate 42,113 of CAVGNR010000006.1, read as the reverse complement.
AATCAACCGTAATGGTGTTTAATGTCAAAAGACCACCTTTTACCTTACCTTATAGGTATAAATATCATCGGCTACAGAAACGGTAACGCTCTTCGTATCATCTGCTAAAGATAAAGACGCGGCATCCGAGACCGTAATATAAGGGATATCTCCAATCTTTCGATAAGATAATTTGTTATTGCCACCCAATAAACTATTAGGGATAAAATCATTATTTAAGTCGGAACTTTTAAAAGAATAAAGGAAGCCTAATTGGATGCTCGAAAGATCATCCGCTTTCGCTTCTTTATGCCCAGTACTGCCTTTCACAATATCAAAGATGCTTAAATTACATCCAGATAAAAGAAAGCTGCTTAGCAATGAAAGGATGATAATTTGTCTTTTTTTCATATTTGAATCCTCCTTTTCTCTTTTTAACCACCTAATTAAAAGAGAGAAGTATTTCGATTTATTTCTGTGTTATTCCGTGGTAACTATCTAAAAGATATTCCAAGATTCTTTTACGGGGAACAATCCCAATAAACGTATCACGATCATCGACCAATGGAATAAAGTTTTGTTCCATAGAAAGGCCAACCATTTCTTCAAAAGTCCCATTTACGTTCAAAGATTGGTAAGAACGGTAACGGGGAATATTCATGACCATGACATCTTCCCCTTTTTTGAGATCAAAAGAGCAATCGTTCTTAATAAAAGAGAGAAGATCTCCTTCCGAAATTGTGCCTAAATACCTTCCATATCTATCAAGTAATGGAACAACGCTGAATTTATAGTAATCCATTTTTTCAAGAGCTTGGCGAATGGTCGAATCGCTCTCAAGGTATTTAGTCATGGTTTTAGGAACCATAAAGGAAAAAATATTCATCTTTAACACCTCAAAAAGAACAAGTTCATTGTAACGTTATCTAAAGGCCTGGGCTACCCTAAAAAGAAAATTAAGCTTTATAAACGGTCTTGCGTAGTTTTCTTACATCATGTTCTGAAATCAAAGAGAAAATAACAGGTGCTAAAGGAGCACTTTGGCTAATGGTTTCCAAAACAGAAACATATCCATCATAAGGAAGATAGTCTTGAGCAATGGAACAAGGGATGCTTAGACCGATAGCAACGATACCAATCACCATCAAAACACCCCATATCTTTCCTCTTTTTGAGAAAAATACGGTAGCAAGGAAACAAAGCAAAGCCATAGATAAAAGGGCAAATTCAAGGAAATAGAAAACATTACGGGCGCTTATAGGCTCAAAAATTCGTTGAGGGAAAACGATTAACTCCGGAGTTAATAAAGCTCCATCCACCACCAACCATGCAAAAAGGTAAAAAGTCGAGATGGCATGAAGACCTATATGCTCTTTCTCTTTTGCCATCTCGGCAATGCCATCCACAAAAGCAATCAAAATAATGGCAAAAATCAATTCAATTCCTTCATAAGCAATTTCTTGATTTAATACAGCAGTTTCCGCGGAGGACGCACCATTTTTTTGTAAGGAATAAATAATAATAAAAACGATGGCGAAAAAAATATGCAAAGCATCGAAAATCGTGAAACCCAAGAAGTTATAGCTTTTCCCAGGGTGACGGATATCTTCACCTTCTAAATCACGAATAAATTCTTTTTCTTTGTTTTCACTCATAGCAACGTATCAATGTTAACTCTAAAAAGAAGAAAAAGAAGACCTTATTTTTTACTTCCTAAGGCAATATAAGGATTCAAATCATTCAAATAGTTGAGTTTCCTGGTTGAAAAATAAATCGGATAGAAGAAGGCAACAACCAAGATAATCGTCACTAAAGAAGTGAATAAAGCAGCAGGCAATTTCACAATCGATATTACAAGGGCTGCATCAAATTGAACGCCTGTAACAACATTAAAGAGGATACGTAAGAAGAACTCCCCTGTAACGTTTATTGCTAAAGATACGATCATCGCAAAAAGCAAACATTGGCTTGAGGAAGTAAGCCAAAAAGAAGCAATAAAGCCAGAAAGCATGATTAAGCTCAATATAGATATAGCAATAACGCCTATTAACGAATAACCAGAATCAGGGACGAAATACATATAGAGCATAAAACCGAATAAGGCCAAAGATAAGCCAGCCGATATGCCTAATAACAAGGTACCATTGGCCTTCTTTTTAAGGCATAAACGGAAAATATATCCAGCAATGAATCCCATTAAGAATTTCATTATGAAAGTGCGTAAATACGTATTCCAGCCATATCCTAAAGCAAGATCGTTAAAACCCATGCCTAAGGATCCTGCCACCCCTCCAATAACAGGGCCGCATAATAATCCTGCTAGAATGCAAAAGAAATTCCCCAAATGCACTTTACTTGTTCCTAAAGGGATGGAAACGAAAGTGCCAGCGAAACATAAAGCAATGAATATCGCAGTATAAATGATCTGACTTAATAGCTTTCTGTCTTTGTTCATGGAGCAATACTAAACCATTCCTAGGCAATAAGAAAGCGAAAGAGCCTTCATTCAGTAAAATGAGAGCGCTTTCTAAAAATGCTTTGTAGCCAATATATAGGCCCTTCCGTTATTATGTAAAAGAAGAGTAACAAAAACGAAAATGAATTGTCTCATTGTCCTCGAAGTGTCCTCTACCTCCTCGATTCTAGTGCCAATTTTGCTCATGATTGGTGGACTAGGTGCTTTGTTTGTAGGCATGAACATGCTTCAATCATCGACAGAAAAGATGGCCACAAGCGGCTTAAAAAAACTTTTTGCTAAGACCGCTAAATCTAAATTTGCAGGTGTAGGCATTGGTACCCTAGCCACCATGATTATGCAATCTAGCGGGGCTACAACCATTATGGTTGTTGGTTTTGTAAACGCTGGCGTTATGAGTTTAGCTCAAGCTGCAACCTACATAATGGGTGCAAATATAGGAACTACCATCACCGCACAAATCGTTGCTTTAGGTGGCTTAAGCTCTTCCGTGTTTCCTTTAACGGAAATGATCATTTCTTTGACTTTAGTGGGCGTTATCATGCGCCTACTTTTTAAAAAGAAATTCCCAAAAGTCGCTTTTGCGGGTGATATGGTCACTGGTCTTGGCCTTCTTTTCTTAGGCTTAGAAACAATGACAGCAAACATGCAAAGCCTCTTTCTTTCCAATGAAGCGTTAAAAAGCACTTTAATTTCTTTAACGAATCCGTTCTTGCTTCTCTTAATTGGTATTGTTTTGACTGTCTTGGCCCAATCTTCTAGCGCTGTTACTTCGATTGTTTTGGCTTTGGCAATGGCGGGTGCTGTTATTGGTGGCAATGGCAATGGTGTTCTTTATCTTGTTTTAGGATCGAATATTGGATCTTGCTCTACCGCTCTTCTTTCCGCTATTGGTTCCACAACAAACGGAAAAAGAACAGCTATCATCCACCTTTTATTTAATGTATTCGGTTCTTTGATTTTCTTCATCGTTTTGCTTTGTTGGCCAAATGCAATGGAAAGCACTTTCGCTAAGTGGTTCCCTTCATCTCCTGCAACGCAAATCGCTATGTTCCACACCTTTTTCAATGTTATAACAACTCTTCTTTTCTTGCCTTTAACGCGTTTCCTTGTCTTCTTGGCAACAAAAATCATTCCAGAAAAAGGCAAGGGAAACGAAAAAGATTTATTGGATACCCGTTTTCTTTCCACTCCAGAATTAGCCTTAACGCAAGCCATTTCTTATTACCATGTCATGGCTAAATTATCCTTAGACGATTTGAATATAGCTTTGAATGCTTTCCTTCAAAAGGACGAAAGCAAGAAAGAAGAAATCGATGCCTTAGAGAATAGGGTATTGCATATGTCAAAAGAATTGAGTGGCTTCTTAGTTCAAATTGCAGCCAAAGGCGTAAGCGAAGAATCGCAAAAACGTATATCGAGAATGCAATTAGATATCGCAGACATTATTCGTTTTACAGAAGTCGCAGACAACATCACGGGGTATACCAGTCATGAAGTTGAAGATGAGCTTTCTTTCTCTCCTGTTGTTTTAGATGACGTCAAAGAAATGCAAACTCTCTTAAACGAAATGTTCGAAGAAGTGAACAAAATCGTCGACAAACCATCTTTAGAGCAATTAAGTGTCGTAAGAAAGATGGAAGATGGCGTCGATAATAAAAGAACGACCATGGTAAAGGGCCACTTAAAGCGTTTGGAAAATGGAGAATGCAAACCGCAAAACTCCAATGTCTTTATCAATTTGGTTGGGAACCTTGAGCGTTGTGGTGACCATTTAAATTTCATTGCAGAACGTTCCTCTTCCGATATTCTTCCAAAGGGAGAAGAAGACACCATCACACTTCATCCATAAATTTGAAAACGGTTTCATTTGCCTAGAGAATTGCTTTCTTTTTAAATGAAAGCGTTTCAAGATACAATAGAGCACGGGAGGAAGAATATGTTTCTTTATTACGTCAGACATGGAGAGCCCAATTACGAATTGGATTGCTTAACCGAAAAAGGCCAAAAACAAGCCCAAGCGATTGCCTCCCTTTTTAAAAAGGTTGGTATCCAAAAAGTATACGCATCCACGATGGGAAGAGCGCAAAAGACAGCAATGCCTACCGCAGAAGAGTTCCATCTCCCTATCTTACCTTGCCCTTGGGCTAGAGAAGATCTCGCCTGGGAGGATTTCTCCGACCCAATCGATGAGCACCATAGAACGTGGTTGTTCTGGCATCCAAAATGGGCAAAAGAATTCCAAAAGAAAGAAACAAGAGAAGCGGGATATTCTTTCTATAATCTTCCTGTTTACGAAGAATGTAACATCAAAAAAGGAATTGAATTTACCGATAAAGCCGTCGATCAATTTATGGAGGAGCTTGGTTATCATCATGACCGAGAAAATGCCTGCTATACGCAAAGGAAGAAAAACGATGATAACGTTGTTCTCTTTGCTCATCATGGTTTCGGTTTAGCTTTTCTATCTTCTTTATTAGATATCCCCTATTCCTTCTTTTCATTAAGAGTGGATATGGGGCACACTTCCTATTCCCTCATTCAATTTGAAGCGGATGAGAAGGGAATAGTTATACCAAAAATAATTCATCTATCGGATGATGCCCATCTTCATATGAATGAATTATTTCAAAAAGAGAACCCATCTCAAGTATACATAGAAGAAAAATAGGAGACCCATGTATGGAAAATCAAACAAACACAGTGCAAACTGAATCAAAATCCAAACTCTTTTGGAAAAATCTAAAAGAGAAAGCCATGACCACTACAAACGGTATGGCCATCGGTTTATTTGGAACCTTAATCATTGGAACGATATTGGATTTATTCGCTCAAATCCCATTCCTTTCCTCCTTATCACAATGGACAGCCGTGATTAAAGGACTTATGGGAGCAGGCATTGGTTTAGGCGTAGCCCTTTCTTTAAAAAAGAGCGGGGTAATCGTGGTCGCATCTATGGCCGCTGGACTTATAGGAAATTACGCGTTTGATTTCACGAATGGAAAGGTTTCTTCCATAGGGGATCCTCTATCTTGCTACATTAGTTCTATTCTTTGCCTTTTAGCCATCAAATATATCATGAGGAAAAAGACCCCTGTCGATATTATTTTATTGCCACTCGTCGGCCTTCTTTTCTCCTTGCTATATTCCTTCCTTCTTGCCAATTATGTGCACTATATTACGGTAGGTCTTGGCTGGATTATCGAAAAATCTTTCTCCGTTGTTCCTTTCTTAATGTGCATTATTATCTCGGTGCTAGTTGGCATGGCTTTAACGGCTCCTATTTCTTCGGTTGCAATCTGTGTTGCTATTTCTATTGGAAATGTTCCTTTAGCCGCATGTGCCGCTTTAATTGGTACATCCGTTCAAATGGTTGGCTTTGCCTTAGAAACAGCATATGACAATAAGTGGGGTTCGGTTATTGCCGTTGGCATTGGAACCTCCATGTTGCAGTTTAAAAACATCGTCCGTAAACCGCTCATTTGGTTACCAACAATTATTGTTTCCGCAATTTTAGGGCCTTTTGCAATGCTTATGCCAATTCAAAGTGCAGAATATTATGCTCAAAACGGAATGGTATCATCTTTATCTGTCGCAGGTGGAATGGGCACGAGTGGCTTAGTCGGGCCATTGAATATGCTTGCAGCTAATAACTACAACTGGGTGCTCATTATTGAGGTGATTGCTTTCTGCGTGATTCTTCCACTTCTTCTCGTCTTTGGCGTTGATTTCCTTTTCCGCAAATTAGGTTGGATCAAAAAAGGTGATTTTGCTTTAACAAGCGACCTTTAATTAGCATCCCTTTCCATTAATAGAACAGGACTTATGCTCATTTGTAAGTGGGGTAAGTCCTTTTTCTATTAAATAAGTTTCCCAGTCTGTGAACACCTCTCCATTTTCTTTAACGATGGCAGGAAGGCCAATATCGTGAATAGCTTTTAAATGGTCAAATACAGGGGACGTGTCGCGATAAAGAAGAAAATCTTTTAGGTTTTTAAGACTTTTCATCACGTCTAAAAACTCATAGGGAATCCCATAATGGTCGAAATTGTTTTTACAAGCAATGCAATCTGGGCAAAGCTCACTACCGTATATTTTTAACATGCCGTTTCTTCCTCGTTGTTTCCGTTTAATTTCACTACAATCGGCTCATGGTGAACCATGGGCAAGAATTTATGAAGCAAATCCGTGGTTTGAATTTTGACCGTTAAAGTATTCATACATGGATGAAATCCTAGATATTCCTCTTTCAATAAATCTTCATCAATTAATAGTTGAACTTTATTTTCTTCATCAAAAAGAAGGCCCAACACGCTCGTAGATCCTTTAAAACAATGTAAATCATTCGCAAGAATTTCATCGCTTGCAAAGGAAAGGCGAGCGGAATGAATTTGTTTTGAAAGTTCTTTTGTTTTAAAACGTTTTTCACCAGGCATGATTAGCAAATAGAATTTTGTATGTTGTTGATTGTTTAAAAAGAGATTCTTTGGAACCACCACGTTCATTTCCTTTTCGATCTTTGTATAACCATCCATCGAAAATAAAGCTTCATGTTCCTTATATTCAAAGACAATGCCCCACTTCTTTAATGCATCTAGCACTTCGATCTCGTTCTTTTCCATATAACGTCCTCAATCAATTAGATGATTTTTATAAAAGAGGCGACCCCTTAGTTATTTCTCTGCCGCAGTACCCGATAAAAGATCCGTTATAGCAGGATCGAAGTTAATCACAAGATGAACCTCTTTTCCATATCTATTATGAATAAAGGCGTATAACTCATCTTTGATTTTTCTGTGTTCTTTCTCATTGTCGATCTCATTAGGAACAATCATGTCAAAGATGACGTTAACGTGTTCTTTTCCAGAGAGAATACGAAAATCATGGATATGAATGTTTCCCTTTGTTTGAGCAATATACTCTTCAACGAGTTTCTTATATTTATCGGTATCAGGATCGTTCACAAGAATCGGATCCATATGCACTGTGAGATGAATTTGTAATCTGTTTAACGCTTCTTTTTCAAGTTCATCACAAAGTTCATGCGATAACATAACGTCTACTTTAGAATCCACTTCGACATGGATAACACCAAAAAGAAGATGACCATAGGAATGTATTTCTAAATCGTGGATCCCTAAAACCCCTTTATGAGAAAGTAACATAGAAACCAAGGATTTAATGAGTTCCTCGCTTGGATGTTCTCCAACAAGGGAATTAGCCGCTTCTTTAATAATTCCAGAGCCAGAAACGATAACAAGGATCGCTACAGCTAAAGTGAAGAAACAATCGATGTTATATCCTGTAAAGAATGTGATTAAGAGCCCAACAATGACCATAGAGGTAGAGATGCAGTCATTTAAAGCGTCCTTCCCTAAAGCCCTTAATTGCTGGTTAGAGATTTTCTTTCCGTATGAGAAATAAATAGAAGATTGAATGACCTTTATGAAAATAGCCAATAGTAGCAAAATCAAAGAAACCAAGAACATGGTATCAGATATTTTGCTTGTAACTGGTTTACCCGTCTCCATCATTGATTGGACAAAAACAATCAAATCCATTATGCCTTGATAAGCCATAATGGCACCTAAAGCAATGATGACGCAGCCAATGATTAAAGAAATGATATATTCCGTTCTTTGATGACCATAAGGATGTTCCTTATCGGCAGGTTTATAAGTAACCTTCACTCCAAAAACACTTAAGGCATTATTTCCAAAATCGCTTAAGTTATTCACAGAATCGGAAATCAAAGAAAACAAACCAAGCAAAAATCCAATAACGATTTTTGTTCCAAATAGAAGGAAGTTTGTCACCAAGCCAAAGAAAGAAGCGACGAGGCCGTACTTCTTTTGAACGTTAGGATCTTTCGTATCCATATAATTTTTTACAAAAATCTTTAATAACAATGTTCCCATATACGACGATTCTATTTCTTTTCTTGAAGTATGTGAAAATTAACTATTTATTTCATGTCTCTAGATGAGTGACAGGTGAAATAAAGAATTTGCTCATTTTGAGATAAGCTTTCCATAAATTTCTTTGCCATATGGATATGGGTCTCGTCTAAATCGGCAAAGATGTCATCTAGAATCAAGAATGGTTTTTCTTTTCGTTCAAAGATATTGTCGGTAATGGCAAGACGATACGCGAGAGCGCATAAAGTCATTTCACCAGAAGAGAGGTATTCTGCTCCACTTCTTTTACCATCACGAATGAAGCTAACGTTAAAGTCCGTATCCATTTCAATTTCTTCGCCTAAAGCGTTTTCCAAACTTTGGGAATATTTCTTAAATTGATTTTCAACAGGAGAGATATATCTTCTCTTCAATGACTCTTCGGCATCGGTAAGAGCTTTAAGGGTTTTTGAAACAATTTCATAATCCTTTTTGAGTTTGGCTAGGTTATCTTTTTCTTCTGACAAAGAGGAAACCTCATCTTCCAAAGAAGAAATGTTTCTTTCGTCTTCCTCAATTTGAGAAGAGAGTGTTTGTCGATCGTTAATTGCTTTCTCTAGTTCTTTAGAAAGAACGTTCAGATCTATTCCTTCTAAGGAAGAAGGTCTTTCAGTTAAGTGTTCTTTCTCTTTAAACAAAGCGAGGTCTTCTTTTTGTTTCGTAAGTTCTTTTTCTTTGTTTTGGAGAGCATTTCGATCAATTGGAAGTTGATTTAAATAGGAATTGGGGTCACCCATGTTGTATTTTTGGGCAAGTACTTTGATTTTTTCTCCTTCTTCATGAATCTTGTTTTCTAATTCTTTTCTTTGTTCTTCGATTTGTTTTTCTTTTTGAACATAAGAAAGATATTTCTTTGTATCAGAAGAGAGATTCATTAAAAGATTGGCGTAGTCGTTTCCTTTGTAATGATAGCGAGAGAAATATTCTTGAAGGGTTTTCTCTTTTGCTAAATAAGATAGTCTATTTTGCTCATTCGTTTTGTTTAAGTCTTTTTCATGTTGAAGCGTTTTTAAATACGAATCGTATTTCGCTTTAAAGAGAGCAAACGAACCTTCTAATTCATTCTCGTCCACCGCAAAGGCTTTGAAAGTTGAAGAAAGATTGATCTTTAATTCCGTAAGGTTCTCACCCATTTCTTTCTTTCGGAGGTTTGGCTGATTCTCACTAGTAGGCATCTTTGCCCTTTTCTTTTTTTCATTTAGATAATAAACAGCTGGGATGAATAATAAAACAGCCCATGAGGCAAGGGAGGCATACCAAGCAGGATGCTTGAAAAGGATTCCTAAAACGATGCCCACTGCAGAGCAAAGAGCGGACAAAATAAAATACAAGATAAACGAGATTTTTAACGAGATCTTCTTTTGTTCGATTGGAACGGAAATTTGATCTGGCTCTCTGTCATATTCTTTTTTTAAGGAACGGTAAGTAGTCATTCTTACTTCTAAGCTTTCCAAATTTACTTTTCTGCCATCAAACAAACGAATCAAGGAAGATTCTTCTAAGGATAACTTTAAAGGCTCTTTGCTTTTTTCATTGCTATAGGCAAGGACTAATTCCTGAAGCTCGTTTAAAAAGGAAGGGGTAGGTACATCTTCTTCAAAACGGAGTTTCAAATTGTCGTATTCATCTTTTTCAGCAATGGATAGTTTTAAATTGGCATAGGTATTGCCATCTAATTTATATTGTTCAAGAAGACCTTTCATAAAGGTTTCTTCTGCTAAAGAAATCATTCCCAAAGGATATTTGTCCTTCAATTGTTGAATTTCTTTTTCCTTTTCGTCAATCTTCTCTTTTTCGCGGTCGTAATTTTCCCAGCTTTTTATCAAGGCATTATGAGAAACAGCTTTCTTAGTTTTCTCCTGGTTAATAGAGATGTTCTTATCGAGTTCTTGAAGCTTCTCATATTTAGCGGGCATGGCCGCTTTCATGTTACTAAGATTTGTTTCTTGCATCTCTAAGTCATTGATTTTGTTTGCCTCTATAGCAAGAAGGCCTTTTGTTTCTGCATTCTTCTGTGGTTTGTATTTCTTTTTTAGTTCTTCAAGAGATTCTTTTACACTTGAAAAGTCACATCCGTCGGATGAGCCTTCGACAAAATGGGACATTTTCGCATTAAGGGTTTCGCTTGAAGATATTTCTAAATCCGTAGGTGAAATAAAGATAGTTCGATTGAAGGAATCTAAATCTAAGCCGAAAACTACGTTTCCAGGAATTTCGCCCAACTCTTTTGTTTCGATTCCGTTCTTATAACAGAGTAACGTGTCATCTTTTGGCGTTTTTCCAATGAAAGAACGTTCTATCGCATATTGATTTCCTTGCCATTCAAAGTCTAAAGATCCTCCGCACGGAGAACCGTCAATAGGTAAAGCTCTCTTACGATCGTTGTTTGCTTTCGTTGCTCTCTCTAATCCATAAAACATCGCACGAATAAAGGAGGCAAGGCTACTTTTACCAAAGCCGTTTTTCTCACAAACGGAAGTTAAGCCGTCTTTAAAATCAATGGTTTTGTTCTTCCAATTTCCAAAGCCAACAATATGGCATTTCAATAACTTCATAAATCCAATTCCCTCCCTTCTAAGACCTTTAGTCCTAAGGCAACAATTCGTTTCTTATCTTCCTCGCTTAAGTCCTTATTTGCATACACGTCCCTAACGAATTCTCCTTTTAAGGAAAGATCGTTCTCGTATTTCTTAGGTTCAATAAGAGGCATAGTCTTATCTTTCACATTCACGAAGTAAGCATCATTTTTTAAATAACTTTCTATGTCTTTTGCTGAAAAAGAAGAGTCAAAAGGCACATCACCAATTAGATTGATACGGTATATGTCTTTCGAGTTGAATGATACTTCTTTTTCTACTTTATCGATAATAGAGGGGATGTTATTTAAAGAAGAGACATCTACATTGATTTCACGAATGACACGTTCACAAAATGGATGAAAGGAATAAGACAATTTATCTTCATTTATATCTAGAAGAACGAATCCTTTCTCACCTGTTTCGTCAAACCCTCTGCCTTCTAAGCATCCAGAATAGGCATAATGCCCTCTTTTATCAATTAGACCATCCTCAAAGGAATGAATATGCCCTAATGCTAAATAATCAATATTCTTGTTCTTTAAATTAGACAGTTTTATCTTTTCTAAACCAACCGAATCGCTTAATGTTCCATGTAACATCACAATATTGATGTGCTCCGGATTTAACAAAAGGGTGGAGTAAAAAGACGTGGAATTGTTTGGCCCTAATTCAAGACCGGTGATATCCACATTACCATAGGAATAAGTACGCCACTCCTCACTAAATGTTTTCAAATTTGGATACACGTCCTCATTCTTTTCTTCGGTATCATGATTTCCTCTAAGATATAAGAAATCAATATCAGGATATTGTTTGATAACACTGTAGAAAGTGTCTTTGTCTTTTTTAAAAGGCCTATCCGAGTCGAAAATGTCTCCACTTAAAAGAATGACATGAATATCATTCTCATGGGCATATTTGGCTAAACGTAAGAAAGAGTTCCGCACTTCCGCTTTTCTTTCTTCCGAAATGTCTTTAAGTTTGGCTTCAATCTTCGATCCAAGATGCAAATCCGCCGCATGAATAATTTTCATAAAGTTCCCTCACCTAAGTTTCTTTTATTTTAACAGGAAGAGCAAAGGAGATAAGGGAGATTAGAAAAGAAATAGAAACCCGATCGTTTCTAAAAACAAAGAGGCAAAAACCTGCTTCTAAAGGTAAAAGGGCGTCATAACGAAGCCTTTAACATAAATAAGAACTTAAAGAGATGATGGATTCCCCTTTAAATTAGAGTTCGAACATTTGATCTAATGAAATGAGGTGGAGATTCTCATTTTTTAAATGCAACAAAGAGTCTTCAAATCCATTTTTGGAAATTATGAAATAATTAAAATTCTTAATCTTAGAAAACATTTTAATTGATGTATTTTCTATCATTTTTTCAAAATCGGATAAAGTACGCTTTTTGTTAGTGAATTTGCACTCTATTACCAACAGAGAATCATTGTCTCTTGCGATGCCATCAATTTCTATCGATCTCCCCAATTCAGAATTATCTATCGTAAGATTTTCAATAGGATAAAAGATGCCATTCAATTTTCCTTTTTTACCCAAAAATTCCATATAGGAGATGGCAACGTCTTCGAAAGAGTGAGCGATAAACTGATCAATCTCCCCTTTTAGTCTCTCATAAAGAATCAAACCATATCCCGCCTCAATTTTTTCTATATTTTGAAGCAGAAATTGATAATAGAAACGAAGAACAGGATCAGAAATATAGTAATAGGTTTGTCGGGTAGAATTGTATGTTTCTTTTTTTATCACCATTTCCGAATCGAGCAACGTTTTTAAATACTTGTTTATTTTCGTGGCATTATCGTGCATGAGATTTGCCAATTCCGTCAGGCCTTTTTTCTTTCCTGCTAGAGCAAGCAAAATCGAATTATAAAAATTTTGTTCTCTTGAGGAATTAGATAAAACCAGTTTTGGAACATCCAATAAAATAGAATTTTCATTAAATAAAAGCTCTTTTACGTTATCTTCAAACGAAAGTGCACGATTAATTTTTGATAAATAATATGGATATTCTCCAAATATACATAAAAATTTCATTTTTTCTTCGTTAGAGTAGCCATCTAAAAAGAGAGCTGCTTCATTAAAAGGCATTTTATTTATTTTCATTTTTAGCGTCGCTCTTTTATATAAGGGCGATTGTTTATCCACAAATTCACGTTGCATAAAAGACAAATTGGAACCCGACAAGATTAACATGATGTTTCCATCCTTAATTTTATTATCGAATATATCTTGAATAATCGAGGTAATTCCTTCGTATGCCTTCACTAAATATGGATACTCGTCGATAACAATAACTCCCTTTTCGCCATGAAAAAACGAAATAGCCGCATCAAAAGCCTTTTCCCAGGAGGAGTATACATATTCATCTTTTCGGCCAAAGCTTTCTAAAATTTTATAGGAAAAGGATGCCAGGTTATCTTGATTCGAAACCTCTTTAGCTTGAAACATGATGCTCTTTTTGTCCTTGATAAACTCGTTTATTAGACAGGTTTTCCCAATTCTTCTTGTACCGTAAACAACACATAACGAGTTTTTCTTCGAATACTCTTTCTCTAAAGTTTTTAACTCTAACTCTCTCCCAAAAAACATAGTGTTTCCTCCTATATACTTATGAGTATTATACTCGTGGGTATATAAAATAGAAAGAGAGCATTTCGCGTTTCATAAGCACGTTTTTTGTTTGTTTTCGCTTTTCTAGGCAATAAAATGAATAGGAAGAAAAAACATGTGCATAAACTCATCTAGAAATTGAGTTTAGTTACCGACAATGGTTGATTATAAGGAGATACCCTATGAATTGTCCTAAATGTGGAAAAGAAGTGACAGATGGCGCGACATTTTGCAAATATTGCGGTTCTTCCATTTCACCTCGTAAACAGGTTTGCCCAAAATGTGGCAAAGAAAACGATGAAGATGCCCTCTTTTGTGAAGGATGTGGCACTTCGTTAGTTCAAGAAGAAAAGGCTCTTACAAAAAAAGATTCACGAAAGACCAAAGAAAAGCTCTCTCACATCTTTAACATGATCCTATCCATTTCGATGATTGTTTATTTTTCTTTATCGATCATGTTATTAGGTAGCAGTTATCTTTCTATGGTTACGATAAATGGATTTACTAGCATCGGTCTTAAAGAAATAATCGATCTCTTCCAACAAGTTAAAAATGGATATCCTGATACAAGCTTAGGTTATCAAGTCATAGACATGGCCAATGGCGGTCTTATTTTGACGATGGCCATTTCTACATTACTCTTTTTTGCTGCAATCATTACTTTTGGCGTTTTAGGAATCGTCAAGGAAGCAAAATGTTTGAAGCAAAAGAAACAATCTTCTAGCGATATATACCTTATTGCGAATATCTTATCCACCGCCGCTTTCTATGCCTTAATGTATGCAATCTTAACCATTACTCAAGGAACTTTAGCTGGAATGGGGAGTGGCGTTGCTTCTATTTTTGGCTTAGGCGTGTTCTTGCTTATCTTAAAACTTGCCTATCGCTTTGTCTTCTCTTTCCAAAAAGGCAAAGGCCTTTGTTTCGCTTCTTATATTTGTATTGCCGTTCTTGTTTTTCAAACGATTAGCTTAGTTAGCGGATTTGCTGGAAGCTATGCTCTTGTCACGCCTCCTACTTCTTCTGTCACAGCGCCTTCTCAAGTCGGTTTCATTTCCTTTTTCTACTCAGAAATGACATCGATAGCAAAACTTATATCCGCAGGAAGTATAACCGTTGAGGAAGCAAACATTGCAATTGCTTATCTTGTTATTCCTATGGTCTTAACGATTCTTATAATTATTGCCGTTTGTGTTCTTTCTGTATTAACAGCAAGAAATCTCTTTATGGCCAAAAAGAGTGCGACCCTGATTGTTTTCCCTGCCATAATGCTTTTCTTATCTATTCTCCTAACAACTTTAATGCCAATAGAAATCATTTGTTTGAAAGCCGTTAACACAAACATTTCTGACATGTTGGAATTAGTTGATCAAGGTAGCATTGGTTTTACTTCTGTGGCTGCTTCAAGCATCATTCTTGCAAACGGAATTGTTTCCTTCGTTCTCAAAGCGAAAGCAAAAGAGAACACATATCTCTTATAAAGAATTTCTAACAACGAAGTACAAAAGCAACGTCACGCTAAGAGTTTTTGTTTTTTTCAATCTTGTTATTTGTAAGTGCAATTTTTATTTATTTTTGCACTTTTAAACAATAAAATAACATCAGAGGTGCAATAAATGAGTGTTAAGTCCCAATTCTTTAAATTAAACGAAACAGACTTTGATTCTTATTTGCAAGATTTAAAAGAATCCAGCAATAGCATTCATTTGTTGGACGGAAAATTCTTTTTTAACCAATCCCTTGATGTCACGAACCAAGTAATTGAATTAAATACGAAGATCGTAAGATTAGATTGTTTGATTGATTCTTTTTCGAACTTTTCGAAGAAGCAAATCATTCAATCCTTCCTCATTGATGAAATTCAATCAACAAACAAAATTGAAAATCTCTTTTCAACCAAGCATGATGTATTGAAAGCGATCAATGACCTAACCACTTCCAAAAACGTGAAGATCATTTCTATTGCAAACGCCTATAAGCTTCTATTGGAACACGGCGGTTCAAAAATAAATTCATGTTTAGACATTCGTAGTCTCTATGAGATCGTTTTGAAAGACGCCATTGAAAAAGAAGATTTTCCTGATGGAATGTATTTTAGAAAAGGACCTGTTTATATTACGAATGGAATCAAGCCTATCCACACAGGCGTCTACGGGGAAAAGAATATCAACAAAGGGATGGAAGAGTTTATTCATTGCTACAATTCCAAGAATGAACTATATGTGAGAATGATTTTGTGTCATTTCATGTTTGAATATATTCACCCCTATTATGACGGAAACGGAAGATTTGGCAGATTTTTATTTTCCAATGGGATATATTCGGAGGCCAAAAGTTATTTCTCTTTTGCTATTGCAATTGCTTTCTTACGTGAAAAAAGCAAATATTACAAAGCCTTTGAGAAAGCAACCGATAAATATGAATTTGGCTGCTTAAACGCATACGTAGAAACAATCTTAAAAATCCTATTAGATGAAGTAGAATTGCTAATCAAGCAATTTTCTACTATTAAAGAAAAGCTAAATAACGTAAAACACGATTTAAGCCTTACTCCATCCGAAGAAAAGATTTTTAAATTCATAAATGAAGCATCTCTCTTCTTTTATTTCGGTGTTACAAACGAAGAAATAATGAAAGAGACCCATATATCAAAAAGAACATTGATGTCCTCCTTAGCTAAATTTAAGGGAAATGACATTTTAATCGACACAAGAATTGGAAAATATGCTTACCACAAATTCAAATAGATAAATGAAGCACCGCAAATTAATAAGCACCAGATTCCCAGTCGCAACGTTTGTTAATTGGGTTACATTCTGCTATTAACATGAATGTTTTTTTGTTTTTAAATAGGAAGGCCAGTGATACGCATATTCAAAAAAACGTTTTGCTTTATAGAAAAAACACGATTTTTTCTCTTATTTTAACCACGCCCAAATATAGATGATATCAAGGAAAAATAGACATTCCAACAAGAAAGCGCTCTATTTACTTTTTATCTAGATTTCTCTTTCTTTTTGCTCTAAGGTATTCGAAAACATTTTCAAAGGAGTCGAAATGAAACTGGAAAAAATTAGGTTAGGCCTCACTTATGATGACCTTCTCCTCATCCCCCAAGAATCCAACGTCTTGCCAAAAGAAACGAAAATCGACACGTACCTCACCAAGCGCATCCATCTAAACATCCCAATCCTATCTGCTGCGATGGATACGGTAAGCGAACATGAAATGGGGATAGCCCTTGCACGTTTAGGAGGATTGGCTATCATCCATAAAAATCTGTCCATTGAGAATCAAGCAAAGGAAATCTCATTAGTTAAGGAAGCGGATGTTAAAGGCTGCCCTAATGCCGCTTTAGATAAGAATGGGCGTCTTCTTTCAGGAGCAGCCATCAGCGTTTCTGAAAACATGCTAGAAAGAGTTTCAGCTCTTTTAAAAGCGGGCGTCGATGTCCTTGTTCTAGACTCTGCACACGGACACTCTGAAAACATCATTGAAGCCGTGAAAACAATTAGACACTTATATCCAGAAGTAAATCTCATTGCCGGTAATATCGTCACAAAAGAAGCTGCTGCTGCTTTAATTGAAGCAGGTGTTGATGCCGTAAAAGTTGGAATCGGTCCTGGATCTATTTGCACTACCCGTGTTGTCGCAGGTGTTGGTTGCCCTCAAGCCACAGCTGTCGATGATGTCGCAAGTTTCTGCAAAGAGAAAGGAATCGGTGTTATTGCCGATGGAGGCCTTAAATATTCTGGAGACATCGTGAAAGCGTTAGCACTTGGTGCAAACGCGGTTATGCTTGGCTCTATGCTAGCTGGATGTGATGAAGCGCCAGGTGAGATCATCGAATCCGAAGGAAAGAAATATAAATCCTACGTTGGAATGGGCTCCTTAGCCGCTATGTCTAGAGGTTCTGCCGACCGTTATTTCCAAGATAAGAACGCAGAGCAAAAGAAACTTGTTCCAGAAGGCATTGAAGGCATTACTTCCTATAAAGGGAAAATAAGTGATGTCATCTATCAATTACTCGGTGGATTACATAGTGGATTAGGTTATTGCGGGGCGCATAATCTCGCTGAACTCAAAGAAAAAGCCGTCTTCATCCAAGTTACCAATAATGGTTTAATTGAAGGCCATCCTCACGATATTCATATTGTAAAAGACGCACCTAATTACGCGAAAAAGTAGACTCAAATATAGGAAAAGGGCACCTGTGGGTGCCCTCTTTTTATTCTAATTCGATAGTGCTCGGTGGTTTTGAAGTAAAGTCGTAAACAACACGGTTGACCCCTTTGACTTCATTAACAATACGGTTTGAGATATGAGTAATGATCTCAAATGGAATATTCGCTGGTTTAGCAGTCATAAAGTCATCCGTCGTCACCGCGCGAAGAACAACCGCATAGTCATAAGTTCTTCCATCACCCATAACGCCAACAGAACGCATATTGGATAAGGCTGCAAAGTATTGGTTAATCTTTTTATCTAAGTCTGCTTTAGCAATTTCTTCACGGAATATAGCGTCCGCATCTTGGACGATACGAATCTTTTCTTTGCTGATTTCACCAATGATACGAATACCTAAGCCTGGTCCTGGGAATGGTTGACGATAAACAAGTTCATGAGGTAATCCCAATAAAAGCCCTAGCTCTCTGACTTCATCTTTAAATAAATCTTTTAAAGGCTCAACAAGTCCTTCGAATCCTAAATCCTTTGGAAGGCCTCCAACGTTATGATGGGATTTAATGGTTTGCGAAATGCCTAATCCAGATTCAATGCGATCTGGATAGATTGTTCCTTGAGCAAGATATTCGCAATGAGGGATCTTTTCTTTTGTTTCTTTAAATACATCGATGAAGGATTTGCCGATGATTTTTCGTTTTTGTTCGGGATCAGTAACTCCTTTTAGTCTCTCTAAGAAAAGATTAGACGCGTCCACTGGGATGAAATTAAAGCCAAATTTCTCTTTGTTAGAGAAGGTGGCAATAACATTCTTTGCCTCATCTTTTCTAAGAAGCCCATGATCGACAAATACACATGTCAATTGAGAGCCGACGGCTCTACCAATCAAAGCGGCAACAACCGAAGAATCCACTCCACCCGATAAAGCACAAATGACTTTCTTATCTCCGACTTGTTTACGAATTTCCCTAATCTTATCGTCAATAAAGGAAGAAGGTTTCCAATTTGGAGAACATTTACAAATATTCCATGCAAAGTTCTCAATGATTTTTTGTCCGTATTCGCTATGTTCCACTTCTGGATGGAATTGGGTCGCATAGAGTTTTCTTTCTTCATTCACGAAAATAGAATTACGGCAATGCGCACTACTTCCAATGCAAGTGAATCCTTCAGGAAGAATGGTAACTTGATCATTATGAGACATGAAGACGTTACTTGTTTGAGGAACGTCTTTCGTTAATATCGATGGAGAATTTAACGTCACTTCAATATTTCCAAACTCGGAAGACTCACAGCCTTCCACCTTTCCTCCAAGGGTATAGGCCATAAGTTGAGCGCCATAGCAAATGCCAAGGATTGGCTTTCCAAGAGAAAAGATCTTCGCATCGATATGCGGAGATTTCTCATCGTAAACACTGTTCGGTCCACCGGTGAAGATAATGCCTTTGATCTCAGGCGAAGAAAGAACATCTAAAGAGGTCGTATAAGGTAAGACTTCGCTATAAACGTGCGTTTGTCTCACTCTTCTGGCGATTAATTGGTTATATTGGCCGCCAAAATCCAAAACAATTATTTTTTCCATACAGCTCTTTATTTAATCACTTATCTCTATTTTTGCCATCTGATTTCTTTTTCGTACACAATAAATTGGATAGATTTCTTTAAGAAACCAAAGAAATGTATTTCTTGCAGATAAAGATAACACGGCAAATAATCTTCTCTTAATTCGTATTGGGAATTTAATTTATCATTCGTTTTGAATGAAATGATAAGATAAATGATAAGATAAATGATAAGATAAACCCAGTCGGAGAAGGAGAATTACCAATGTTCAAAGAAAACGAATTTATCGAATTAAAAAAGTCTTTAGCCCAATTAAAGGAAGGAATCATCTCCTTGAGTTCGATGTTAAACAAAAATCAGCGTGGGGAGTTATATTTTGGAATAAACGATGAGGGGCGAATCGTTGGACAAAATATTGGTAAAAAGACCATTTCCGACATAACACATGAAATTCAAAATAACCTTAAACCTCTGCCTAGCACAGTATTTATAGACGATTTAGAAGAGGAAGGTAAAAAAATAATAAAGGTTGTAGTCGAGGGAAAAGACACCCCTTATTCCGCGTACGGAAGGTATTATATTAGAATTGACGACGCTGACATTTTAATGAGTTCATCTCAGCTGAAACGTTTTTTTGACAATAAAGAGGAAAACTATTCTGGCTGGGAAAAGACAGAAACAATTTATGGCGTAAATGATATTAATGAAGATCTTTTAATAGATTGCATTAGAACGGCAAATGAAAAGGGGCGTCTTAATTATGTCTATAGAAATGTTCCAGAAGCATTAAGAAAATTAGGTTTATTAACCGAAAATGATAAATTGAATAATGCCGGCTGGTATTTATTCGGCAACAATAAACCATTAAAAATTAAAGAAGCCAATTATCCAACAGACTCGAGAACAGAATTTGGCGAAATCAAAGAATTCAAGGGAAACATATTTGAATGCATAGAAGAAAGCGTTTCATACATCCAAAATCACATTTCGTATAAATCAAATATAGAGGGTTTGCAACGCGTAGAAACGCCGGAGATACCGATAAAAGCTTTGCGAGAGATAGTCATAAATTCTTTTGCCCATTGCTCTTATGCAATAAAGGGCGATTACAACCAATATTCGATATACAAATCAACAATAAAGATCTACAACCCGGGCACAATCATTAAAAACATTGATCCAATCAAATTTGCTTCAGGCAATATCGGAAGCAAAATTAGAAACATTTTGATTTCTGATGTCCTATATAAATATGGCTATATTGACGCTTTTGGAACTGGTTTCGATCGAACATTCACTTTATGTGCGCAAAACGGTATCGAATACGAATATTCCAATGATGAATTCGGTTTTACTTTCGTATTCAAAAGGAAAGAAAATTTCTTAAATGATAAGATAAATGATAAGATAAATGATAAGATAAACGACATTGATAAGGTCATTATTGAAGCGATAAAAAGCAATAAATACGTCACGATTTCAGAATTATCAGTTATAACCAAAAAATCTTTACCAACGATTCATAGACATTTAGATGCTCTCTCAAAACAAGGCATCATAGGAAGAATGGGTTCTAGAAAAGCGGGTTATTGGTACATAAAAAATTAAAGCCTGCTATCTTTATTTTTCAAAACGTAAAAAACGGATGTGTTTTTCCATTCACATCCGTTTTGTTTAGTTAATTGGATTAAAGAGGTAAGTCTTTCTTCTTGAAGTCTAATCCGCCAAGAACATATGTTACAATCGCAATGATAAGAAGGAACATCAGCTTGAACCAATAGGTTCCATAATCTTGCGCCATAACTGCAAGGGCATCGAATAAGGAATCGATAGTCATATAGTTGAAGATGGACATCATCGTAATACGGATTGTTCCTGGAATGGCTTTGGTTGCAAATAAGCCAAGAATAGAACAAATGAAGAAGAAGATCGTAAGTCCTCCACCAACACCAATGGATTCGCTGGTTTTGTTGAAATGACATGAAGCAAGGAAGTTAATCCCAGAAACAGCAAGGGCAACCATGAAGTTACCAAGAGCGTATAAGCAAAGATCCACGATAGGCAAGCTTGTAGATAAATCCGTAGAACCGGCCCAAATACCAATTTCTCTTGTGATGATGCTTGCAACAAGCAAGGCAAGAGCCATTACCACTTCCGAGAAAACAAGATAGCAGCCTTGGGTAAAGATAAAGGAGTTTCTTGTGGTTGGAGTAGATAAGGTGAAGGCGAGAGAACCAGTCTCCACTTTTTCAGAGACAAGGCTCTTTGCTAACAAGATGGTATAAACCATTGGAATAAGCAAAGCAGCAATCCCGAAAGCAACAACACCAACGATAATGCCGTATGTATTCATACCCCCCATTTCTTTAAGGGATTCATCCACGCTTGTAGGAAGTTGAGCCATAACGCCTTGGCTGCCTTTGTTCATGGCAAGGAGGTTGCTATCCGTTGAGGAATAACCACTTTCTTGATAATCGGAATAATAGGTTTCGTAAGAGGAGATGCCACTTGCAGCATATCCCTTCACCAACGTCATCATTTCTTTCCCAGACATAGAGGAGTTTTCAACCGTAATTTCCTCAATGCTTGAAATCTTTGGTTCATGTTTCTCGTTATAGGTGCTAATTAAGGTAAGTTTGGCCATCTCGGAGACTTCTTCCTCAGCACGAGAAGCAATATTCTCTTTGTTCACGCCGTTTTCATCATAGTAAGCGTTCTTTCCATTTTTCCTTTCAAGATAGGATTTCATGAAGTTGCTGAGGTTTAAAGAAATTGTATTGATGTTTTCTTGAGCTTCTTTCTTTGCGTCAGCAATTTCTTCGTCGGTATATTCTTCACCAGTTAACGCTTCCTTTCTCATCTTTTGAAGCATATTGCTGGTTTTACCCATCTTTTCTTTTTCCTTAACGAAAACGTCTGGATTATAGGTTTTTACTTCAATTTCTTCTTTGATTTCATTGCCATTTTCCGCATATTTTCCTGTGCCCACCAAACGAATTGGCCAACCAAGATCACTTGTCTTATATTCCACGGTGAAATCTGGAAGATATTGATAATAAGCGAAAGAAGAAAGAGTATTGACAACATATTCTTGGCAAGAGGTAGAAACATATAGGCTACGAATCATTTCATCTTTTAGATAAGTTGCTTTGTCTTTGAAATAAATTTCTTCAAGTCCGGAACAAAGTCCACCAATAAAAGAGGAAGTATCCTCGCTTGCAAGCACAGGGAGAAGTTTTAAAGCTGTATCGGTTTTCACTTCTTCTTGCTTTTCGGATTTGTCATAAACACGGCTAATTGCATCGGCTAAAAGAGTATACGTCCCCGCTCTTTTTGCTTCATCAAGGTGATAAACGCTAACAACACTGTCCGTAAAAGCTTCAGGAATAGCGAGTTTTAAAATATCTTTTGTGCTCTTGCTTGTATCGGACGCATAAATATCGAAGTAATAAGAGATAATGCTCTTAGCAACAGTCTTTTCTTCTTCGGTATAATCCGCATTCGCATCTAAGGTTTTGTTTACCACTTCAAGGGTCGCGCTCTTAGCAACATTCTTTTTTGTCGCACTATCTCCAGGTGTAACGCTATAAGTTGCGTCATAGAGTTTCTTTGCTGCATTGACACTAGAGTTAAGAGTCGTATCCTCTACCTTGCTAACTTCTGTATCAATTAGGTTTTGGGCTTTATTATCTGAAGCAACAAAAGACTCATATGCTTCAGCGGTATTGTCATAAGCAGAATAAAGAGAGATGGCACCACTCTTAATGGTGTTTTCATAATCTGCATTATCAAAAAGATCGGCTAAAGCAGAGGCTGTGGAATTAATATGAAGGGTGGAAAGAATGGAGATGATAATCACCATGATTAAAGCGTTCCCAATTGAAACAACGCTTAAACCACGACGATTAGAATGGAGGGATTCTTTAAACAAAGCGGAAGAGAACAAAGAATTTCTTTTCACTTTTTTCTTTGTTCCGTTGGTATTAGAAAGCTCAGGTGGTAAAGCCATAACGCTTTCTTGAGTATTTTCTGCAACAACTGAGGTTACAACATTCTTTTTCTTCTGCATTTTACTTTTCCTCCTTATTTAAGGCTTTTCTTCTTTCATTGAAGTAGGTCGTGAGATTGTATTTCACTTCCGAGATGAATTTGAGATCGTATTTCTCTAATTGATCAAGTAGATGAGGCATTTCTTTTTTATCGATACGTACGGTAACTTGGTGATATTGAGGCTGAAGCCTTAATATGTCCTTCCTGGTTTTGATGAAAGATTGGTAATCTCTTGCTTCTTTGAATTCAATCTTAAAGTCCCTTACTTTACGTGATTGAATTTCATGAACGTCCGCGATATCTAAGATTTTTCCTTGAGACATATAGGCAACGCGGTCACATACTCTTTCAAGTTCTTCGATGGTATTCGAAGACATCAACATCGTTGCTCCTCTCTCTTTTTGTTCGAGGATGAGTTTGAGAAGCTCTTCTCTCATAAGAGGGTCTAACCCGATAGAAGGTTCATCCATGATGATGATTGGAGCTTTAAGCATCATGGCAGCCACGATGCTCGTTTTTTGTTTCATACCCTTACTCATTCTTTTTGGATAAGCGCGAATATCAAGCTGCATTCTTGAGATGATTTCATCCGCATAGGCGAAATCTGCATCTTTCATACCAAGAGCTTTGCCATAATCATGCAAGAACTGATCTCCTGAACGAACGTCTGGGAAATTGATTTCTCCTGGAATGTAACCCATATAGCATTTCGTTGAAGCGGAATCTTTATAGGCATCGAAGTTATAGATGTTGATATTTCCCGTATCGGATTTGATAAAACCCATCACTTGACGAATAAGGGTTGTTTTTCCTGCCCCGTTTTCTCCAACAATTCCTAGGGTTTCACCATCTTTTATTTGAAAATCGACATCGAAGTTTCCTCTTCCCTGCCCATAGTCCTTTGAAACATGATTCACAGAGATAACGGTTTTCTTTTCTTCGTTCATTTCTTAATTCCTCCATAAGTCTTGTCTTCTTTGTAGAAGGACATGAAATAATCCTCTAGCGTTTCTTTTTTCTCTGAGAAGTCTACGAAGCCCTCTCGTGGCATTTCTTTCACAAAACGGTTAATGTCTTTTTCCTCCACATAAGCGGAGAGACGGCAAGGGTTAACACTGCTATCCTCTACTCTAAAATGATGGGATGCGAGAGTTTTCTTTGCGGCATTCTTCTCTTTTTGATTTCCGTAGGTGATGTGGTATTGTTTTGTGCTCTTGTGTTTCAAATCATTAGCAACAAAATTGGAAACAATCTTGCCATCCTTAATAACAGCAATGCGGTCACAACAAGCATCAACCTCTTGGAAGATATGGCTAGATAGAAGAATGGTTTTTCCTCTTTTCTTTTCTAATTCAACAAGATTGATAAATCTTTCTTGCATCTCTGGATCAAGCCCAGAAGAAGGTTCATCCATGATGATGATGTCAGGATCAGACATGAACGCGCAAATAATTGCCGTCTTTCTTTTCATCCCAAGAGACATTTCCTTACAATATAAATTAGGATCGTACTCAAAGGTTTTAATAAGCCAATCGAGGAAGGTTCTATCACTCATCCCCTTGAGTTTCATTTGTTCTTCAATAACTTCTGATCCTTTCAAGGCAAGAGGAAGAGCCACTTCTCCAGGGATATAAGAGACGCCTTGCATGATCTTCTCTCTATTCTTTAAGGAGTTCTCGCCACGAAGTAACGTCTCTCCAGAATCAGGCACGCTAAAGCCCATCAAATGACGGATTGTTGTGGATTTTCCAGCACCATTTGGTCCTAAGAAACCGAAACATTCTCCTTCATGAACGGAGAAAGAAACATCAAATACACCACGGCCTTCGCCATAGTCTTTTGTAAGGTGTTTGATTTCAATAACATCGCTCATATTCTTGACCTCCTTAGATGTTATTGACCTTTAGTACAATAACTACCGACGAGTATGTTATTACAACACTATTCCATTTACAATACTTTAGTGTTAAAATTTTTCACGTTCGAAAGAAGAGACGAAGTATGACAGACGAAAACACTATTATTAATAAAGAAGATGCGCGTATCGTACGCACGAAAAGAGATTTAGCAAACGCATTGGAAGATCTCTTAAAAGAAAGAAGCATGTCCGAAATATCCATTAAAGACATTACGGATCGTGCTTTGATTTCCAAAAACACTTTCTATAACAATTTTAATGATAAGAACGAATTACTCGTTTTCCTTTTTAAGCGTTATGAAAATGCCTTATTGAAAGAAATCAAACCAATCTTAGATAAGACATTCTATGCGACCCGTATCTTCAATTTCCGTAAAAGTGTCGAAGTCATTGTTCATTTTTTCTACACCACCGATTTACCATTCAAACAAATGATTCAAAACGATACGTCTCGCGTCCTTTTCTATAGCCTTAATGTTTTTATCCAAGACATCTTTACGAGACTAGAAAAGAATTATGACAAATTCTTAACCAAAAAAGTGAATAGCAAAATCACCTCTGCTTTTTATGCCGGCGCTTTCGCTAGCACCATTTATTTCGCTTATGTTAAAGGCTTAGACATCGAAGAAAAGGAACTTTCTCATGATCTAATTCGTTTGTCTTTGCCAATCGTCGAATAACTTTATCAATCCTTCATTTCTTCTGGGTGATGCAAAAGATGGACGTCGAGGAAGGTCGATAAGGCCAACCCAATGAACGCAATTCCGCTCATCACAAAGAAAACAATAAAAATAACATCGGTGAAGTAAGGATAGCAAAGTTGAAGAATGGAGTTCACTAACTGAAAGATAAGCGGGGCAATAAAAACCGCTTTTCTTCTTAGCTTTGGTCCTAAAATATGGTTAAGCATACCTAGATTGCTTGTAACATATAAGCCACTTGCCATGCCTTTAAGGGAATGGATCAAAATGATACCTACAGCCAAGAATATAGAAACGTGCTCCGGGCCAACAAAGAAATAAGAGAAAAGGCCAAATGATAAGGTTTCGATGCAAATAAGCCCTAACGCTAGACTCAAAGAGAAACGAATCTTTTTCCCAATTCCAAAATGAGTGTTAATAAACACAAAAAGGAATTCGAAAAGATAACTCACGCCTAAATAAATACCCCATGTCAGAGGATTGAAAGAATTTAACGTTTCCGTAAGGCTTTCATAAGAAGACCACAAAGACGAAGTCAAAGAATCGCTTGCCCAAATAAGAGGGATCCATAAAGACGCTAAAAAGAGATAAAAGACATAGTTTTTATTCTGAAACAATAACTTCGTTGGGACATGTTCATCACTATCGGAGTGATATAAAGAGCTAGGGAATGGTTTAAAAATAAAAGTAAGCCCGAAAAGCAAAATCAACAAAGGAGACGAAACAAGAAAGAGAAATAAATATCCTTTATATCCAATAAAATACGATTCCGCAATAAAGCCCGCTAAAGGGGAAGCAACCGCTGGCATTAAAACCCCATAAAGACAAATATGCCCATACCTACTTCCTTCCGCAACATTAATATCCGCGGCACATGAAGCGTGAAAAGAAAGAAACGCCCAATGAAGTCCCATCAAAATAGAAGAGAAGAGGACAAACAAGGCGAATAATGTATAGTATTCGCCTTTTTTAACGATCTCTCCTGCTGGATTTAAACCCGTTGGAAGAAAAACACCAAGCAAAGAGAAAACAAGGATAGAAACAAAACTCCCACAAATTAAACCTCTCATAATTTTGAGATTGGTCTTTTGATGAGAGACGAAAAAAGAGCAAATAAAGATACCAATTGCCGCACCAAAAGGAGGTAAAAATAAACTCAAAGAAGACATTTTTGATGTCCAACCCAATTGTTTTCTACATTCATTTAAAAAGATGGTGAGAAAAGAAATCACCATTCCTTCAAAAAAAGAAGCGGCAGCAAAAAAGATTTGGGCTTTAGCTGTTTCCGGTTTCTGTTTTCGATCAAGGTAAAAAGTAGAACGCATGAAAATATCTTACCTATTTTTTTAAGAAATGGCTGTTTCCTTCTTCTTTAAGAAACAAAATTTCTTCATAGTTAAGATATGTAATGCTAAATAGCCTGCTATAAGCAAAAGAGCAATAAACGCATAGACAAAACTCATAAGTCCGCTCCCTTCCCCGGAATCAAGGAAGAAGCCCACAATAAAATAAGCGCCTAATACTGTTACAATAAGGCAAATCAATATCTCAAAAACAAGTATGCTTGTTCTTCTCGCTTTCGTTTTTTCTTTCTTAGAAAAACCAAATACTAAACTAAGAATATCTAAAAGAAGAGCAACGCCAATCGGAATTAAAAAATACAAAGAAGCCAATATCGTTTGTATCGAAGAAGAGTTGCCTCCGCCCTGAATGCTATCTCCTATGCCACCAATCACAGCAAAAATTAAATAAAGAAAGAAACCTAGAAGCAGTAACAAAAAATCACTCAAAACATGAAGAACTAATAAAACTACTTTTTTTGATTTGCTCATCGATATATCCTACCTATCAAAATTTTATTGGAAATACTCAAAACTAGCAAAACAATATAAAGAAAGATAGGAAAACGAATACACGTCTCCCCTCTTTTTATAAAACATCGGAGATTTTGCTTAAATCAGATACCACAAAATCAATTTCCTTAGGAAGATTATCTATCCCTTTCTTATTAAAGAAACAGGTACGTATTCCGGCATTTATCCCTCCCTTCATGTCTGAAGTTAAAGAATCACCAATAATGCAGGTGTCTTTTGGAAGGATAATTTCCGACCTATTTACATTAATTTCTTCAAACGCTTTCGAGAAGAAAAGAGGAGATGGTTTGGAAACGCCAATCTTTTCGGAAATAAAGAAATAGGTGAAATAACGATCCATCTTTGCAAGAGATAAGCGATGCATCTGTTGCTCATATGGGCCATTGCTAGCTGTCGCAAGGATATATTTCTTTGAAAGGTATTCAAGCATCTCATATGCGCCTTCGACAGGTATCGCACTTTCATAAAGTCGAGAACGGTAATATGCTTCAAATAATGTTGGGTCAAAAGAGGTAGCCATATGAAGAGCCTCGAAGAAATTCTGGAAACGGACATGTCTAAGTCCGTCGATATTTAATGTTCCTTCTTCGATTTGACGCCACAATTTATCATTTACACGATGAAAGACATCTAACATATAAGACTCAAATTCTGGCAAGGAAAAATGTTTGAATCCGTTTTTCAAGCTTTCTTCGGTATATTTATCAAAATCTAGCAACGTATTATCAATATCAAGGAAGATTAATTTCATAATCAACTAGTTATAGCCTTTCTATCTGTTTTTAAGCGAACACTTTCGTTATAGAAAGGTCTATTGATTATATAACCATGCATAACGTTAAACGTATTAAAAGAGGGTTATGATCCCCTTAAAAGAAAATTCTTAGTGATTTTTTTACATTTTCATTGACCTTATTTTCTTTCTTTTTACAATGGCCACGTTCTTACCTGAAAAGGAGTATACATTTCATGAAAAAACAAAAAGCCGTTTCGTTATTAATGGTATTAGGCGCATTTGGGTTGGCTGGTTGTACGGGGGGAGAAACGAGTAGCACTGAAAGCGATATCGTTTCAGAAAATCAGCCTATCGTATCGGAGACTACACAAAGTAGCGAGTCAAAAGAGCCTACACCCATTTCTTCCGAAATATCCTTATCAACAGAGACACCAACTTCATCTTCTGAAGAAACCTCTTCGTCATCGGTTACAAGTAGTTCTTCTATTGAAGTCGTCCCTGATCCAGATATTCCTGAATACGATCTTCCTGAAAGAGAAAGCGTTGCTAGCAATGAAGACTCTTCTATTACCAATGAAGATGAGCAAAAAGAAGTAACACCTTTCAGTTTCTTCTATTCCTATGATTCCGAATTAGGGGGCTATAAAGTAACAAAGCCAGTCGTGGGAGAATCTGACGGGAATGGACACGCCTACCAATATGGTTATTATGCTCCATATACTTCCTATAAAGGAGAGGTACAAAATGGAGATATCGTCTTCCCGGAAATCGTTGAAGTTCCAGCAACCTATAACGATGGGACAAACGGTGAGCATCAAGTTCTTGGCATTGATAGCATGGCATTCATGTCTTCCGCTTTCAAAGAGATTCGTTTGCCAGATTGCGTGACGAAAATTGAAGATAAAACTTTCACTGCTTCTTCTTTGGAAAAAATTCGTTTGCCAAAATCATTAACATACATTGGTTCAAGAGCATTCGCTAACACCTATGTCACAGAATATTATCTCCCTGCAAGCATTACCACGATTCGTGACAATGTTTTTGGTGGAAAAGTAAAGATTAATGGAAAATACACTTCCGTTAGTTGTCACGTCTACGCAGAGCCTCAAGGAAGACCTTCTGGATGGGATTCGGGCATGGCTGCAACCGGAACAACCGTCAGCTATGGAGTTCTTGGCTATGGAGAAACAAAACAACATTTTAACTATGCCATCACCGGAACAAAGACAAACTATGTCGGAACCATCTTGGGTTATGTTGGCCAAAAATCCACGATCACTTTACCATCGACCATTGATGGATATAACATCAGCAAGGTTGCCAATGAGGCTTTCTATAGTTATTCATCCCTTATCAAAGTAAACATTCCAACCGGATATGTGGAAATTGGAGAAAAAGCATTCAACCTTTGTAAAAATCTCTCCGTTATTAATCTTCCAGATACCATAACAACAATCGGTGATTACGCTTTTGCAAGCACAGCCTTGGAATATTTCTATTTCCCAGTGAATTCCTCTATTAAATTAGGAAGAGGGACCTTATACCATTGTAATTCCTTACAAGCACCCGTGATTCCAGATACATATACCAGCTTAGGTGCAGGAACTTTCAATTCTTGTGAAGCCTTAAAAACTGTTAAACTACCATCTCATTTAACAAAAATTGACGAGAATTGTTTCAGCAGCGCTGGAATTGAGACTTTATCAATGCCTGCAACTCTTACGACGATTGAAAAATACGCTTTCTTTGGTTGTCAAAAAATCGTGAAGATGGTTTTACCAAATACCATTACCACAGTTGGAGAATCTGCTTTCTCCTATTGCACGCAAGGGGTTCTCTATTGCGAAACAGAATCTCGCCCAGAAGGATGGGATGAGGGATTTAGCACGGAAAGCAGCATTAAAGTGGTTTGGGGTTATCACGCTAACTAATGGCTTTTGTTATGAAAAAGAAACTCACTTTGTTAGCAATCATTTCCGTATTGCCTCTTATCTCTTCTTGTAATCAACACGAAACCCAACAAGGCGTTTCTAGTGATGAAGAAATATCCTCCGAAATAGCTTCTTCTAAAGACACCTCCGTCGGTTTAACTGGTGATGGCAAAGAAGGAAGCCCCTATATCATTACGAACGCTAGGGGGTTACGTATCTTCTCCTTAAAGATGTCCGTTCGTTCTAATCCATTAAAGAAAGAAGTTTATGCTTCGTTAGCTAACGATATAGACCTAGAAGGAGAAGAATTCACTCCTATTGGCAGCATGGATCACCCATTCTATGGTGTATTCGATGGCAAAGGACACACAATTAAGAATCTTTCTATCACCAAATACAATGAAAAGAACTATTACTATGGTCTTTTTGGCGTTGCTTATTATTCTGAAATCAAGAACGTGAACCTTACATACAATATTGATCTAACCGTAACAGGCAAAGGCATCGTCTATGCCGCATCAATATTGGCTACATCCTTAAATACCTACGTCACTTATTGTCATGCAGAAGGAAATATCCACGTCACAAGTAACCAATCCGGTGAAGGAAGCGCCACCACCATTGGAGGAGTTGTAGGTCTTCTTTATACCTACAGCCATTCCATCATCGATCTTTATGAATGCAGTCAAAAAGGCGATTTAATCATTACTGCTACAGAAAAGGATACCGTTACTTATGCAGGTGGAATTGTGGGTTATTGTTACACCACATTGGGATTAGGAACCATCGAAATCAACCGCGTTCAATTTGAAGGATCCATTTCTGCTAGAGATATTGCTGGAGGCATTGTTGGTCTTACCGATTTATATCTTTCCATCAATGAAGCGGTTGCTTCTGGAAGCTATATTCGTGCCACCCGTGTATCCGATTCCCTTGTTGGTGTCTCCGGTGGCATCATTGGATTTGGCTATGCAGAAACCATTGCTTTAAATACCATCGCCGTCTTTGAGGAAATCAGTTCTGCAAAAAGCGCAAATTCCTCTATAGCGGGAGGTATAACGGGCTACTATGAAACAGACAAATACGACGTGAACCAAACGTATAGAGGTTCGGCTGTCGCAAAATCCGTTTCCATCGTCTCTAAGATTTCTTCTGATCAAAAAGGATTGGATGGAAAAACATTATCTTCCGTTTCTTCTGACATCTATAAAACCGTCTCTTTATCTGACGCTTGGGAAAAACCTACTAACGCTCTTCCGAAATTAATTCGTAAAACGGCTTTAGCCTCAGAAGAAGATGAATCATATGTTACTGTTACCCTTGATCCAAATTACGAAGGATTCGTTGGTGAAACGGTTGTTGTGAAGATGCGTAAGCATTATTACGACATTTCTGCGACCTACAAAGTCGATAGCGCTAAATACACTCGTAAAGGATATTCTTTCTTCAATTATTTCTATGAACCTGATTGTCAAACAGAATACCGTTGGTATTGCCCATATATGCAAGAAACCACTCTATATGCAGGATATGGAAATACAAGCGAGATAAAAGGGAACTACGCTTCAGAAGATGGAAGCCTTGCTATCGGAATTGAAGAGGACGAAAAACTCACCCTCATCGATCACATGAGAACTATCACGTATGCCTATTCTTACTATGACGGCCATCTCTTCCTTAAGAAGGACAAAGAACCTGGGGATCTTGTTGGTGAAGTCTTCTATTTAGAGAACGGTTCTTTAAAAAATGATTATTATCAAGACAAAGAACAATCTATCACTTTAGCAAAGGTTTCCTCTCTTGATTTGCCTTCTTATAACGGAAAAGAATTCTTAACGGATTTCTTCTCTTTGGAAGGAAACAGAATCACTTTCTTAAAAGACGGGAATTTGAAATTCATGGCTGGTGGAAATAACGATTCCTCCTTATACGATGGCGGGTATCGTTATAACGAAACGGAATCCAGCATCAAAGTTTACATAAAGGGTTACTCCAAAGGTGAAAGTACCATTCTTCTTGATGCAACCTTCATTTATAACAAGGAAAAGAATTTCCTTTATAATGAGCAAACAGCTTATGCGACCGATCCTATTAGCAAGGAATATCAAACCAGAGATAAATCGATCCGTATCTATTTAACGGATGTAGGCGTTACCTATGTTATTGAGAATATGCAACTTGCTACAATGTCTGGCTCATTAAAAGAAGGCGAGACCATCGTCATTAACGGAAAGAATTACCTCCTTCAAGGAGATACCTTGATAGAAAAATAATCGACCCCTGTATCAAAAACAGCCATTTCAATGGTCGTTTTTTACTTGAGAATTTCAGTTAAATAGATTTTAAATGCGGATGGTATAGAATACAGCTCTTCTAACTCTTCCTTTGTAACCAATAAGAAACCAAGATCCTTTGGAAAATCTTTTAATTCAACACGGAAGCCGCTCGTTTCCCAAATAAGATGAGTAAAGACATGTTTCCCTTTCTTATCTTTACGGATAGAGTTAATGGAAAAGCCATTCTTTTCTAAATACTCTTTCGCCTCTGGTAGATGGAAATTCTTATCAACGTTATAGAACTCGTAAAGAGAGGCAAGTAACCCCTTATTCGGTCTTTTACGAATCAGGTATTTACCTTGATAAGAAAGAAGGAAAACAGTTTTATCGATTTCTTTCTTCGCGCCTTTTTTCAAAGAAATAGGATATTTCTCTTGGTTCTTTTCTTTATAGGATTGGCAGAACTGTTTAAGAGGACAATCTTCACATTTAGGTAAAGTATTTGGTAAACAAACAAGTTCTCCTAAATCCATTAGAGCTTGATTAAAAGAGCCAGGGTCCTTCTCAAGCAAGGAAAGGAAATATTTGTTGCATCTGTCTTTTATTTCTTTCGATTTAGAATCATAAGAGGAACAGCATAAGCGGGAATAGATACGAATCAAGTTTCCATCTACGGCAATATAAGGTTTGTTATAAACGATAGAAAGGATTGCTTTCGCGGTATATTCGCCAATTCCAGGAACCTTTAATAACTCCTCATAAGTGTCACAAGAAAGATCCTTTTCGAGTATATGTCTCGCCCCTTTTTGGAGATTCCTTGCACGAGAATAATATCCTAAGCCCTGCCAAAGTTTCATAATGACGTCTTCTTCTGCATTAGCGAGGTCTTGTAAGGTCGGTAAGGTTTCTAAGAATCTCTCATAGTAACGTTTCACCGTTTCAACACGGGTTTGTTGCAACATGATTTCGCTTAAATAAACATGATAAAAAGAAGGATTCTCCCGCCAAGGAAGTTTTCTTCCTTTCTCTTGATACCAATTTAAAAGAAGTTCGGAAAAAGAAACGACTTTCTCATAAGCAAGACGTGGGCTTCCATCTTCAATATGGATCTTTCCACAATAAGTAAAACCTTCTTTTTCAATCAGTTTCCTCATTGGAAGATTCTCTTCATGAGTATCAATACGAATATGTTTATTTTGAAGGTAGGCATAATGAAAACACGCTGAAGCGTACCCCTTATTATGTTCTTTTACGGCAATTCTATGAATGGTGAAATAAGGCGAATTATCAATCCATTTGCCCTCAATTGTTTGGTAGGTTGGATCAGATGTTTCTAACAAAGTGAAAACGGCTTGGATTTTTCCCTCATCCACCAAAACATGCGAGATTCCTTTTTTAACGTCATCTCCAACACGGTTCTTGATATCTTCAATATTTTTCCATTGGTTTGGGTTTCCTATTTCTTTCATAAAGGAAACGCTAGATTCGTAAATTTGGAAAATAGCTGGGAAATCGGAGGGGGTTGTTTTTCTAAAATACATATTCAATTATCAAAATCTGTGTATTTTTTCGCATTGCCTTTTGCTTTAGAGACGGGATATTTATTCTCGTTCTTCGTCATTTTGGCATTCACGATTTCATCTTCATCTAGCCCTAACTTATCCAAAAGATCACGAGAATAGATAATCACGTCTGCTAGCTCTTCTTTTACATGTTCTAAATCATAGTTGTCCGAATTCCATTGGAAACATTCCAAGAGTTCTGCCGCTTCAATGGAGATGCTCTTTGCTAAATTTTCTGGAGAATGGAATTTAGACCAGTCTCTATCTTGAATAAATTTATGAATTCTATCGATTGTTTCTTGTTTCATATATTGTCCTCATTGAATTTGTTTGATTTCTACTTCTTCTTCCTTCGTTTCCATTGCTTCGAAAGGATTGCTTTCTCCATCTTTCTTTTTAATGATGAAGGATTTCGCTATGCTCTTTTTAGATTCGTTCTTTTCATAAAAATAGCCAAGGAAACAGAAGACCACCGCACCAATGAAATTAACGATAAGGTCTTTCATCGTATCAATAATGCCTATATCTAGATATCCTCCATTAACCACATAAGTTTGCCCAGAAGAGGTTTCGATTAAAGTTTTAGTAATTCCTGTAATCACAAGAGGAGTTTGCGTATTGCTTGGATCTAAAGTAACCGTTCCAATCGTCTTCACGATGAAATCTTTTTGCATATCCAAATGGAAAATACAATCCATCCCAAATTCAAAGAATTCCCAAACAACCCCGATGGTCATCGAGAAACAAAAACCAACCAACGCAACAAAGAAAGGAGACAGTTTGATTTTGGCTTTTTCTGAATTGTTCAAGATATGGGTTAAAGAGAAGCCAATGGCCGCACAATTAAAGCCATTTAACGTATGAAGGATCGTATCCCATCCAGGGAATTTCGTATAGAAATGAGATACTTCACCCAAGATTTCGCTCGCATATATGAAACAAATAATCACGATTTGGAAAACGAGAGGTATCTCCAATTTCAGTTTTTCTTCCACGAAGTGAGGAATGGTAAATAAGAATAATGAGAGCAGACAAATACACGCACTTTCCCAACTTTTTGCAAATAATGCACGAATAAAGATGGCGACCACCGATAGCCACATTAAACTCATAAAAACGAATAAGACGGGGTGGGCTTTAAAAGACGCTTTTGCTTGTTGAAACTTGTTTTTGAAATAATTTTTCATAATGATTCCTCGTTAGCAATTCTATTTCCTTAAATATATTCGACAAACTGGTTTCAAAGAAGATTATTTTTATGTTTGTTTCTGTTCTATGACAAAACACATTTCTTATATGCGTTTTCAAGTAGTACAACTACGTCAATTATATAGAGTTTGCTTGTGAACGTCAGTGTTGAAAAGCAAAAGAAAGAAACAGCAAGTAACCAATTAGAAAACCTTTCTTAGAGATTCTCTGACAACCGGACACCTTTTTCATGTCAAGGGCAATGAACTTTTCCGTGCTTTCACATGACGCGATTGTTAAAATGAAAATTGATAATAACCACATTAAAAGAAATTGGACGCAAGCCCTCTAATTTCTTTTTGATTTAACATGAG
The DNA here is from genome assembly GCA_963630675.1 of Escherichia coli. GTDB lineage: Bacteria > Bacillota_I > Bacilli_A > RFN20 > CAG-826 > UBA4951. The sequence continues at coordinate 6,139 of CAVGNR010000006.1, read as the reverse complement.
GAATTTATGGTCCGAGTCATTGGCGTAATTGCTACTAAAAACAGAAATAAACTGCTAAAAAGATCTTTGGATTCAGCAATCAGTCAAACTCATAAACTAGACGAATTAATTGTTGTTTCTGATTCTGATAACGGAATATTCGAAAAAGATGAGTCTTTATGCAAGGGCAAATGCGTCTTCATTCAGGATACCTATGCACGAAATTATGCTGGCAACCTGAATACAGCGGTAGATAGCATCGTCTTTAGGCATGTCATTGAAAATGCTGAGGATCCTGACGATATCTATATCGCCTTCCTAGACGATGACGACAAATGGAGACCGAATTATATTGAATCCTGCTTTTCAAAACTTGAAAATAAACCGGACTTCCTTGTAACAGGCATAAATTATTCTTCTGGCGAGAAAACCTTTCCATTAAGCATTCCCATCTCGTTAAATAAATCCTCATTTTTAACGAAAAATCCACATATTCAAGGATCTAACGCTTTCATAAAATTATCCACTTTGTTGAAAGCGGGTTGCTTTGATGAAGCCATGGATTCTACGACAGATAGGGATTTGTTTACAAGAGTAATGACGTTAAATCCGCGCTACGAAACGATTAATAAAACCTTAGTGGATGTTGACGCGTCTAATTCCAGGTCTAGATTAACTAACAACAGCGACGGGAAGAAAATCAGCCTTTCTTATTTTTATTCCAAATATTACGGAATAATGTCTAGCAAAGATAAAAACACGTTCTTTGAAAAGGCGAAAAGATTCACAAGCCTAACAAAAGACAGCATATCTTCATTCCTTCCTAAAGAAAGTAACAGCACATTCTCAGTAGAAAATCATTCCTTTAACGGCCGGGCAGTCTTTGGATTTATTGTTTCTGATGAAACCATAGGTTTACGGCTTCTAAAAGAAATAACAGATATTCAAAATTTGCAGAAAGAAATCGTCGTATTGTCCAATCTTGAAAATCCATCCAATACATTTTTGGTCAAAGCCAAAACAGCAAACGTCGTCCTTATCTCATTAGACGAAGCCAAAAAGATTGGGTTTTCTCTTGAGCAATTAAAATACGTTCGTGACATACTGCAAGCGCCTGGCAAAATCACGGATATTGCGATATCTAGAAGCATCTTACACGAATCACTGTTAAGAAATAGCAAACCCAGTGATGTTATCTGGATATTAGACGATGATATGGAATTAAAATACCTCATTAGAAAAAACGGAAGGTTTTTCAGCAAGAACTTGGACGTAAAAAGCATTTTGGGGAAATATCAAGGTCGTTGTGATGCTGTAATCGGTTCTTATTCAGGGGACGCGCCACTACCGGCTCTATCGACATTACGAACATCCTTACTAGATTTTGTTTATCAGACATCTTTCAAGAAAAAGTCAAACTACAGAACGGACATATATGACATTAGAGATTATTATTACGATCTTTCCGTTCAACATATAGGCTTGGAAACACCATTAAAAACGAATGCGAAAACGCTTGATGATGTTTTTTCTGGAAAGGCAACATCGAGAAAATTATTTGTCAAAGAACTAAATGAATTCTCTCCATATTCTAGAGGGGGAAATACCATAATTTTTAATAGAGAAATTCTAAAAATCCCTAATATATCTCCTAGATTTGGCAAACAAGTAGCGCGACGAAGCGATTATTTTTGGGTTCAGCAAGCCGAACAAAGCGGTTTTAAAATCATTGGTTCATCTTTTGCAACCCTCCATTCAAAAACACCCAAAGAATTCAACTTAAATATCGAAAAAGACAAGCTCTTGAAGGATTTGCTTGGTTCATCATTTACAAAAGCCATTGGCTCTTCAAACAATAGAGAGGCTTTCTATGAATCTTTCAAAAATGAATATGAAAATAGACTAACGAGGATTATTGATTCTTTCTATCGAATTATTGGGTTACTTGAGATCGCCAACGCTAAATCCTACAAGGGAATAAACGAAACCTTTGTTAAAAGATTTCTCGAAAATGCTAAATATTACATATATGAGCCAATGATAAGAGCCTCTTTTGACGTTGCTAAGAGTTCATTAAGCAAATGCCTCTTAAAGTCAAAGAAGGAAGAAATCATCCAAACTTTTGGAAAAGAATTTAAATTTCTCGGAGGTGGAGGAGAAGGCGTCGTTCTTAGAAAAGGTGATTCGGCCATCTATAAAGTCTTTTATAAGAAACAGGATTTCACGCTCCTAAAAGAAAAATTGCATCACTTTGAAAAATGTGGACAGTTATTTCGATTTCGCCCTATAGAAATGCACGATTATTCGGTTATCACTTATAAACAAAAGGGAGTCATTTCAGAATATGAAGGTGGACACATAAAGGAAATCGTTTCTTTATTAAAATTTTTAAAAGACGAAGGGCTTATCATCACAAACATCAAGAAAGACAATTTCATTCTTTTAGACGGCAAACTTAAATATGTTGATTATGGCAAAAGCTTTGCTAAATTTACCGACAACGCCTTCCGTCAGGAAATACAGCGAGCTTATGAAATGCTTCGATATCCAAATCTATCTATCAACGATTTCACAGAACTCATTGAAAAGGACTATATGGGCGTAAACAACGACCATCTCTTTGAGATTGAGAATTTCAAAAAATTACTTCTTAAACGTGAAAAGGAAGCGATACATGACGGAACCATCGTTCAGAAAGTAAGAAAATACAAGCCAAAAACGATTCTCGATTACGGGGCTGGAAAATGCAAAATTCTAAATCAGCTTAAAAACGAAATGGATTGTTATGCTTTTGACATTGATTTAGAAACATTAAAAGCCAGAGCCTCAGAAGAGATAACAATCATAAAAAGGATCGAGGATTTTCATAAACAAGTTGATCTTATCATTTCAAATTTAGTTTTATGCAACGTTTCGGAAGAATGTGCGAATGAAATCTTAACGAATATAGCAAGTCATTTAAAAAAGGGTTCGCACGCTATTATTAGCATATGTGACCCCTTCTTCGACTCGATAGACAATTCGGAACTAAGAACGTCTGGGTATCATGGAAAATACGAGGATAATTCCTTCTACACGAAAGAAGGGTTGTATGGTCCGAAAGGTGATTATCATCGTCCGCTTTCTTATTATGAAAATCTCTTTAAAAAACACGGATTCGAAATATCTGAAATCATTGAAACCGATGGGGTAAATGCCGATACTCTTAATTCTATTGGAGAGCATCTTGTATTCGACGTGATTAATAAAGGTGTCCATAAGCTCAATGATTGCACGCTAATGATAAAAACTTGCCCAATGGATTATCAAATTGTCATCCCATGTATTAGGCAAATCGTATCCAATTTAGAAAAAGGTTCTCTCTTTTCTAAAATAATCATATCCGTTGACCTATCAAAGGAAGATAGAGCGAGAAGATTCTCAAATGACGATGAAAGGAAACTAATGGAAAGTCTCTATTTTCTAAAAAGCAACGGGACAATAGACGAGATAGTCACCACTCTTAATCATCAAGCATATAAACAGTATTTTGGAGATGACTCAAAATTCGCTCACACTGAAAACGGACAGCAACTCTTAGCAACATTGAATGGCTTTTCCAAAATTAAAACTAGATATGTATTTCAAACAGATATCGACATTCTTTATAAAACGCATAATGGAGCCTTTGAAAGAACATACGAAAAGTTTGTAGCTTCTCACGCTATAACTGGAACGATTGGAATAGCTAGAAACAAAAACCTGCCGCCTTTATTTGGAAAAAGAGCGAGGTACGTGCATGTTTTTTAGATTTGGATGCCCTGAAAAAGAGACTTCCGTTAGCAAACACAAAGAACAAAAAAGGTCAGTTTATTTTGCCCTGGCATAGAGCTTTAGACAAATCAATATCCCCTTCTGAAAGCATACGGTTTGCCGATTCAGATATATATTTCGTGCATCTTCCCAACGAAATGAAAAAAGACAACTTCCTTAGCGCTTATCTTTTAGGAAATGCTCCTCTTTCTCAAGAAGAAAACGTTGATGCTAGCAAAGAAATAAAAGATTGGTATCCAAAATCAAAAAGGCCTCTAGCAGTTTTCTCTCGTGGCAGAAATGTAGGCGTGGAAAAATTGAAACGTCTAGTCGATTCTTTAAAAATGCAGTCTTTCCAAGATTTTGACTTTGTCTATATTGATGATTGCTCGGAAAGTAAGGAACAAGAATATCTATATATGTTATCCAAATATGATCATTGGTGTAAAAAACACATGATTTTTATTCAAAACATATATCCCGTTGATTCGTTGGCTAATTTTGACATTACAATGAGATATATCATAAACAACCCTAATTCCATCGTAATAAATATTGATGGAGACGATGCACTAATGAGAGAAGATGCAATTTCAATAATCTTCGAGGCATATAAAAACGGGGCAGACATGACCTCGGGTGGATGTTTTAGGGCAGATAAGCCAACAAGACGATATTCCATTTCTTCATTCAAACGATGCTGGGAAAGGAACGGAGACAACATTTGGCTTCACCCCAAAACATTTAGAAGATATCTTGCAGACTATATAGGAGATTTCATCCTAGATGGCGAAAAATACATAGACGTGCATACCGACTACGCCCTATTACTACCTATAGTTGAAGCTGCAAAAGCCCCACTTGAAATAAAGGAAGTAATCTACTATTTTGAGCCATCCAAGGATAACGAAAAGAAAATAAATAAATATGATACAAATCATCGAAACGAAGTATTGAAAAAGCTTTTTGAAAAGGCAGAAAGGAGATTCATGAAACCCATTGTAACAGTAATAGGAGACGCCGTTCTAAATGAAAACGATGAAGAGTATAAGATAGCCGAGGAAATCGGTAAATTACTAATTGATGCGGGGTATCGTGTACAAACAGGCGGATTAGGCGGAGTAATGGAAGCCGCTTTAAAAGGAGCAAAAACATCCGAAAAATATGAATATGGAGATACCATTGCCATTCTTCCCGGAACCGCTCCTGCTGACGCTAATAATTATGCAGACATAAAAGTGGCTACGGGTTTAGATAATATGAGTGCTCGACAAGTAGTTGATACTTATGCCGTTATCGCCATTGGCGGAGGCGCTGGAACATTGGCGGAAATCGCTACAGCTTGGTCGATGTATAAACTTATCGTAGCTTGGAATAAAAAGGGGTGGTCTGGAAAATTAGCGGGCAAAAGAGTAGATGAAAGAATCCGATACCCAGAATTGCCCAATGACAAAGTTTATTCTTTTTCTAAAACCAGTGAGGCAATCACGTTAATTCAAACGGAAGGGAACAAATATCAAAAAGAATATCATGGAATAAAATGGAGGAAGAAAAAATGAAAATCGGAATCATAGGATTAGGACATGTAGGCGGAGCAATGCATGAGTTATTTAAAAACGCCATTATTTATGACAAATACAAATGCATTGGTTCCAAAGAAGAAATAAACACGTGTGACGCAGTATTCGTTTGTGTGCCCACGCCAATGAAAGAAAACGGAGATTGCGATACCACCGCCGTTGATGAAGTTCTTGCTTGGTGCGAGTCAAAAGTAATTATACTTCGTTCGACGGTTAGAGTCGGTTATACAAGGGAGATGGCAAATAAGCTCCATAAAAACATCGTTTTTCAGCCTGAATATTATGGGGAAACCGTCGCTCACCCTTTTGCCAACTTATCTGATAGAAGTTGGTTGTCGTTTGGTGGAACGAGAGAGGCTATTGATTTAGCAATTGACGTTTACAAAAATGTAATAAATTCCAACGTGAGAATCTATCAAGCTCCGTCTGACGAAGTAGAGTTAGCGAAATACATGGAGAACGCCTTCCTTGCCACAAAAGTCATCTTTATTAACGAAATGTATGACGTTTGTGAAAAACTTGGTTTGAACTACAACCAAGTAAGAGAAATCTGGACGGCAGATCCACGCATCGGAACAAGCCATACGTTCATATATAAAGACAACCGTGGATATGGAGGAAGTTGCCTTCCTAAAGACATATCAGCACTTCATCAATTAGAAAAAGAAAACGGAATTGATGACACACTCATTAATGCCGTAATCGAAAAGAACAAAAAATACGAGCATTAAAACGGGGAGTGACAATAAGTTTGTGTAATTTGGCATGAAAGCTATTGCTTGCCGGGC
>CAVGNR010000005.1:0-130909 GCA_963630675.1 Escherichia coli | reverse complement strand
ACCGGCCTTATAGGCCAGATCGAAAAACCGCGCCTTGAAGACGCGGATTTTTATTGATGGTTTTAGAACACATGTATTTGGCAACTGGCTTTCTTCCGTACTGGAGTTGGAAAAATGCAAAAATCAGACGATTTTAGGTTGGAAAAATGCAATTTTTCAACTATAGAAACAATGAAAGATTCCTTGTTATAAATTCTTTGTCACCGACTATACCAACCCTTTATTTTCGAACCATAAAATTGTCAGAGACATTATTTCAAATGAAGTATCTAATCTAAAACGATTCCATTCTTAAATATAAGATTCAACTCGATAATGATTTCAATACGCAAAGAAAAAGAGACACTGATAGAGCGTCTCTCTTTTAAGACAATCAATATATTTTAACTAATTGGAGTGGCAACGCCATCGATCTTAATAAGAACTGTATAGAGATTACCAAGAACAACGGATACTATGTTGCTCGTAACGGTTGCACCATTGACGGTCACTTTAGCATTACGGTATTCCTCTTCATCGCTAGATGGGAATCGATAAATCGAATGAGTGTCAGCCGAAGAATAGAGCCTATAATCAATGACACAGCGCTCTACGTACTCCGTCATAAATTTGCTGAATTTGCTAGGGACCTTGTAATCTATTTCCATCATGGTAATTACAAAGGAACGATCAGAGAGTATTTTTGGACTTGCATAATATTTTTTTCTTAACGTGGAGAACATTTCTTCGTCACTCACAGGTTTTTTCATTTCCTTGTCATAGAAAAGTTCTAATCCGTTTGGTGCAGCAATTTCGTTAACGGCATGGTTAATATCTAAACGGAATGCGCCTTCCCAAAGATAGCCGCCTTCGAATTCGAGGTCGATTGCTCCTTGAGCGTAACCGCTAGGGGTAGGCTTCGTTTCAAAAGTGGTGGATTCATATAACGCTTTATCGAAAGAATAGGTAAATGAATAAACCATATTTTCTTTGCTTTCTTTGTTTCTCTTCTCGTTTAGATGCTCTGATTTGATATAAGAAACAACGCCCAAACTAAGAAAAGTGTTTTTGTCGAAAGTGAAGGTATAAGCGCCAGCAGATTCACTGCCGATTTCCCCATAGTCGAAATCTTGTAAGAATGATTCGCCTTTTAAGGAGAGGATGTAGAGATTATCTTTAGTAGAAATATCCGCACTGAATTTCAGATTCATGTCTTCATCCATTTCAAGCATAGATGGTAAATATTCATATAATTCAGCAAAGGTGTCCATTTTTGAAAGAATTTGGCTTAGCGAATTCACGTCGCCTTTGAAGGAACTACCAAAGAGGTCCCATGGGTTAGTTCCTGTAGAGGAAACGGCGTATTCTTTATCTACGTTTGTCGCGGTTACGTCAGTTCCACTAAATTCATAAAGAACAAAATCGTCTTCATCGACTTCAACCTTGCTTTTTTCTTCATTGGCGGTTACCCATTTTGAGGTTGTAGGATCAAAAGCCTCTGCTTTAGAAACGTGAACTGTTTTTCCGCTTGTTGGATCTGTGGAAAAAGTCTCATTGGCCTTGAGTGAATCTTCTCCTTCTTGGCTTTCCATCGTCACATTAGCGGTTAATGCCCCATCATATTGTAAGGAGTTCATTAACGACGTCTTCATGATTTTCCATGCGGTTTCTTGTTCTTCATGTTCTATATAACCGCAAGTGGTGCAGGCTTGGAGCCCTTCGCTGTTTTTCGAATAGGTGTGGGCCTCAAAGTCAAAGCGAATGTCGCTTTCGCAACTACAAGGATGATAATGCCCAGATTCATCTTTGGCGTAATCTGAAACGGGAGCGTGTGTGTGGATATTTGAAAGGGTTGAGGACTCTTCATTGCCACAGGAAATAGTTAGCAAAGGCAATAGAAGAAGAAAAACTGTCTTTGTTGAAATTTTCATAATATTTCTCCTTAGCTTAATGCTAAACAAAAAATATTTAATTGTAAAATACGGATTTCAAACCATCTAAACTACCGAAATTTTCAATTTAAAGGGAACAGAAGAATTTGAAATAGGATTTTGGAAATGGTTTTATGAAGAAAAATGAGAAGATAACGAAACTTTTTGCAAATAATAATTGACATATTTTGAGGTCTTGATAACTTTGTTTGCGTATCAAAAGGAGATATTATTCATATGAAAATACAAAAATTTGTTCCGATTCTTTTAGCAAGTGCATTACTTGCTTCTTGCAAAACTCCTACTCCAGTTGTCTCAAGTTCCGTTCCTAGTAACGAACAACCTGCGTCATTTGTTTTGCCAAGCGAAGAAAGCACAACTCCAGTTTCTTCCGAAGAAGCTTCTGCTTCCTCCGAAGAGACGTCTGTTTCTTCTGAGGCATCCTCCTCTTCTGAAGTAACTACTCCATCCTCCTCTTCCGAAGAACCAGTCACTCCACCAGCATCTTCCTCCGAAGAGCCAACGCCTGCCGTTGTTTCATCCTGGGAACAAATCACTGAGGGTGCAAAAGGTCAGATTAACGAATTCTTCCAATATTTCGATCCAGAAAGTGAAGCACACAAACCAGACGATTATTTACCTGTCTTACCTGTCGCTACAAGCGTGGAATGGACTTATGATGGGTCTTATAATCCAGGAAGAGGCGTTAGCGTTGGCCTTATCGCTCTTACCGGATCTGATGCAAATGAAAATAAGGCTTTAATTGCACAATATAATCAAAGCATCCTAGCAAAAGGTTGGAAAAAAGCCACCGATGAGGAATTGACTAATTATAGCGATGCCTATTGCCCTATCTACGGAAAGAACGTTTATAATTTTGATGATCCAGCCTCCGGCGCCTTATTGCTTGCGGAAATCATTCCTTGCGCTGATGCAGAGGGCGATGGCATGAACACATTTGACCCAGTAGATGCCAATGGAAATACCGTGACTACCGGTATTCTCTTTGTTATCCAAGTTTACGAAACATTATAAGAAAGTGGGTGGAATGCATATGAAGAAATACTTTCTACCTTTTCTTTCTTTGCTTTTAATTCTACCTTCTTGCAATAATTCAGACGTTACTTCATCCCTTCTTTCCTCGGAAAAACCTTCTTCTTCCGAGGTGGGAGGGGGTTCTTCGTCTTTACCCTCTTCTAGCAAAGAAGAATTTGTTCCATTGGAATTAAATGCCAAGAATATGATCTCCTCTTTAAAAGAGATTGTTTCCAGCAATAATTTTACTTTTGCGAATAACTATATTTTGAATTACCCTTCAAGTAGGGTCTTTTTCACAGAGAAATATCTTTTCTATTCGGATTATAAAGCTGGATATTTAACCCTTAAGAGCTTTGATACGGAATTCACTAATTCGGAAGAGTTGGTTTATCTCTACCAGGTGAACGCTGGAACGGTAAGCCTTATGTATCCTGTAACCGATGGAAACATTTTTAGCACGCCAAAACCATACACGTCCCTCGTATCTTTTAACTACATGCTCGATTTAGACCTCTCTTCGCTTCAAGAAAATGAGTTCGAATTGAAGAATGGTTACCTCTATACCAAGAATAAGGCTTTAGTTAGAGCGCTTGCTTGTATGGCAGGATATTCTGCAGATACTTATAAGGATGTTTTCTATAAAGCGAAGCTGAAATTTGATAAGAATAACAATGTGGAACTCATTCTTCAAATGTTTAACGACGCTTACGAAATCGTTGATGTTAAAAGCACACATGCTTGTTTCCTAAACGTTAACAAGACTCATTATGCGCCAGTAGAAACATATTTAGCTGAGAATTATGAAATGAATATGCCCTCTTTGAGCCTAGAAGAAGCAGCCCCTTTGTTTTTCCAAAACGAGAAAGATGTCATTTCCTTAAATAACGAATCCTATGTCAAAATCACAGGAGGAGAAGAAGGAATTGTCGCCAAAGAAGAAATCAATCGTTCTCAAAACGAATATGAACACACGTCAATTGATGTTTTAACTTCCAGAAGGTTAACGAATCTTGTTCGTAATAACGAGGATGGAATTCCTTCTTATATTGGTTTAGATGGCGAAAACAAACTTTCAGAAGAGCGTTTTTCGAAATACTACACCTGGGATTATTCCTATCCTTCTCCAATGGAATTCCTCACAAAACAATTAAAGGCCTTCCGTAAGATTGGAGAGAACCAGTACCGTTATTACGGCTATAACCAGTCTTCTTTCTTCCGTAGTTTATGTAATTTTAATGGGCAAAACGGAATTCAATGGATTGACCTTTTCCTTGTTAACAAACAAATCGACCATGTAGTTTTTACTTATAGACTCGGCCAAGACGAATACGAAAACGGTGATACTTTCACTTATCAAACGACAATTACTTGCCAATTGGTAAAAGATCGTAGCATCACAAATCCAACCCCTTATGAAGCAAAGACGGAAAACGCTATTTTAGCTAAGGCTTTTGAGAAATTTAACGGAACAGAGAAATTTCAAGTCACTGCCGTTAATGATAAGAGCAGCTATTCTAGATTTATAACCACTTACGATTTAAAGAGCTTTGTGAAAGAAAAGGATTACTACACAGGTGGAGGAGCAAAAACCTTTATCGATGGTTATAAAAAACTTGATGGTTCTTCTTACCAACGTTTCCTCGTTGGAACGGATAGCGTGATCAAAACCAACGGCTCTGTCACTCAAGGAGAACTTTCCTCCTTAATTTCCTTTGGGTTATCGCCAAACATCTTTGCTAAAACAGGCGAAAATGAATATATGTTTGACTCCTATATCTTAAAAGGAGCAAAAGATAAGATGATCCTCGGAAGTGATGAGAAATACCTCCTGCCTTCTACTTTTAAATTAACCGTCGATCCAGCAAAAGAAGAAGTGGTTTCCGCCTATTATGAATATAGCGATGGCATTAGCCAATCTGGCTCAGAAACCCTTTCGTTCTTATATGGTGAAGATGTTAAACTGAAATCTTCTTTAGAAGAAAAAATGACTAATTTACCTACATGGGTCGAGCCAAAAACATGGAAAGACGAAGATTCAAAGATTTACTCCTACCTTCAAAAATATTTTGGCGATGAAGCAGATAATGTCCCCTATGTCTACGATGGAGATGTCTATAGCCAATGGTTTGCCTCTGATTCTACTTTGGAGTTAGAGATTTATTCCAATACCCAAACGGCGGATGCTGCATCTTTCTTCCAAAAATACAGAGAGAAATTGCTTGCTAGTGGTTTTGAAACAACGACATTAACCAGCATGCCTGGGGCGACAATCTACGTAAAAGGGAATGTTTCCATTCGTCTTGCTAGCGTCTTGGTTGGTGGTATCTATCTTTGGAAAACAGGAGAGGCGAAATAACGCTTCTCCTTTTCCTTAATTTAAATTAAACGTGCAATCTTTAGAAAAGTTGCTAATATCCTTTACGTATAGGAGTTATTTATGTCTAACGAAATTCGAATTCAAGATGATTTATATCATGCTGTAAACGGCGAATGGCTAAAAAATGCCGTAATTCCTGATGATAGACCTACCACAGGAGGTTTTGCGAAGCTTGATAAAGAGGTGGAAAAACTTCTTCGTGATGATTTTGCTTCCTTCGCAAAAGGAGAGAAGGAGATCCCTCTTCCAGAACTAAAAGAAGCGGTCAAACTTTATAACAAAGTCCTTGATGTGAAACGCAGGGATGAAGAAGGAGTGAAGCCTATTCTCCCTTATTTAAAGGAAATTGAAGACATAAAAGATGTTACGGATTTAAACAAAAAGGCTAAATCCCTTATTCTTGATGGCGTTGATCTTCCTTTTTCTTTTGGTGTTGATCCAAATATGAAAAACACAGAAAAGAACGCTTTCATTTTAACTGGCCCAAGTATCATTCTTCCCGATACCACTTACTATGCAGAAGATAATGCGGCAGGCAAACAATTGTTAGAAGTCTTTAAGAAGATGGCAAAGGCGATTCTTGCGAAAACTTCGTTAAGCGAAGAAGAACAAGAAAAATACATCGAAGATACGCTCGCTTTCGATGCGCTTATTGCCAAACAAGTTAAAAGCCAACTTGAATGGGCGGATTATGTTGCTAACTACAATCCAATGAGCACAAAAGAAGTGGCGTCTCTTCTTGAACCATTTGATTTCCTTCATCTTTTAAAGGACTTCTATGGTGAAGATATCCCTCAGGAAGTGATTGTCTATGATCCTAAAGCCATTCGTAATTTCCGTGAATACTTTAATGAAGAGACTTTCCCTCTCTATAAACATTGGGCTTATGTGAATTATCTTATTGCAGGGGCAAAGAATCTTTCCATTGAGCTTCATAGTTTAAGCACCACATACCGTAGAAGCCTATATGGTATTGCTAAAGATCCAATTCTCGAGAAACAAGCTTATCAATTGGTTGGCAGAGTTTTCTCCGAGCCAATTGGCGTTTACTATGGCAGAACCTATTTTGGTGAAGAAGCCAAGAAAGATGTTGTCTCATTGGTGAAACGTATCATTGAAGCCTACAAAGGCCGCATGAAAAAGAACACCTTCCTTCAAGAAGAAACCAAAGAAAAAGCTATTTTAAAATTGGATGCCATTGCCATTAAAATGGGCTATCCAGATAAGATTGACGAATTCTATTCTTGCTTAAAAGTTGAAGATGAGGACCCTCTCTTCGTTACTCTTTTGAAACTTTCTTCCAAGAGTATTCTTCATTCCTTAGAGAAACTCAATAAACCAGTCGATCGTTCCGAGTGGGGTATGCCAGGACACATGGTTAACGCTTGCTATAACCCATTCTCTAACGACATTACCTTCCCAGCCGCCATCCTTCAAAAACCATTCTATAGTTTAAAACAATCCGAATCTGAAAATCTTGGTGGCATTGGAGCGGTTATCGGACATGAAATTTCTCACGCTTTCGATAACAATGGCGCTTCCTTTGATGAAAAAGGCAACCTAGCTAACTGGTGGAAAGAGGAAGACTATAAAGCCTTCAAAGAACTTACCAAAAAGATGATCGAAGAATTTGATGGCATCGATTTCTATGGTGGCAAAGTAAATGGCGAACTTATCGTTTCTGAAAATATTGCGGATAACGGTGGGATGGGTGTCACTATTAGCATCATGCATGAAACCAAAGATGCTTCTTTCCAAGACTATTTCCGTAATTGGGCAAAGGTGTGGTGCATGAAAGCCAAACCTCAATACATCCAGCTTTTACTCACAAATGATGTTCATGCTCCAGCAGAACTTCGTGCCAACATGCAACCTCGTAACTTTGAAGAGTGGTATGAAGCCTTCCATGTTACAGAAAAAGATGGCATGTATCTTGCTCCAGAGAAACGCGTTCGTATTTGGTAATTATTCTAAATTAAACGAATAGAAATCTAGCCTTCCCTTTCCTTCAAAATGGAAATAGAGGGCTTTTTTCTTTTCTTGAGAGCTGAAAGATATACAGATGTTTTTCTTTTCTTTCGTGTTCACATCCACACTGTATAAATCCGTTCCCTTTTCTTCAAAACGGATGGATATTTTCCCTTTGAATTTCCCTTTCAAATTTAAAAAGACGCGGGACGTGTGTGATAAATCAAAATATTTATAGCCAATTAATGCGCCATCTCTTATGTTTTGAACATATTGAGGATTCCTATCTTCATCTTTTCCATCTTGGTGAATACGGAGTCTCCTCTTTTGAAAAGGAAGAGCGAAGAAAGGATAGAAAACGTTCTTTCTTTTTCCTTTGTAGTAACAGCAAATCGATGCGGGATAGGATCCTTTTCCTATTAGAGGCCCTCCATTTAATCCACAAGAAGTAATTTCAACTTGAGCGATGTTGCTTTCTTTATCTATGTGAATTTCTTCTGCACAATCTTGACGGTCGGTATTCGTGTAATTCGTATGACGATGATAGAAAATATAAAACTTATCTTTAATGGAAACGATGCTTCCATGATTGTTGCCGATTGGAGTGACAGCTTCGTCTCTCTTTCTTCCATCTAGTCCTACATCCCCATTTGAAATAATCACCCCTCTATATTGAAATGGGCCCATAGGAGAAGAAGAGGTCATATAACAAAGTTCATCTCCGTTCAAAGAAGAATAAATGAAATAATACGTTCCGTTTATTTTTCTTAGGGAACTTGCTTCAAAGAAAGAATGCTCCTTACTGGCTCCATTCAAATTAATTTTGTCATTTGCTTTGGAAAATAGCTTAATGGGTCCCTTCTTTATGGTGAGCATGTCATCTTCTAGTTCCATAGCAAAGCCGCCCATCGGTTTTAATCCGTGTTGAATTTGAGGGAAAAAAGAAATGGCACCGAATCCCGAATAAAGATAAATCCCCCCATCATCATCTATAAATATGGCTGGGTCGAATTGGAAGGCGTCTCCTTTTCTCCTCCCTAGCGTTTCCCCGTTTGAATGCCTAACGTCCCCTAAATAACGGAATGGGCCGTTTGGTTTATTAGATACAGCAACGCCAATCGTTCCCTCCCACGCTAAAGAATAATAAAGATAAAACTTGCCATCTTTGCCTTGCGTTATGTCTGGTGCATATAGGTCTTTTTTCCCGTTTCGATTATGGGGGTCTTCTCTTTTATTAAAAATCTCTCCCTCAAAACGCCAATCGCTTAGATCATCGATGGGAGCGGAATAGGTAACATAGTTGTTATGGCAAAAAGGAAACGCCCCATAACGGTCATGCGAACCATACACATATAGACGATCACCAAAAACGTGAGGCTCACAATCTGGCGTATATTCGTATAACGGAAGATAAGGATTTAAGGCTTGCCCTTTCATGCACGAAATTTTACTTTAAACCACCCCATTTTTCCAATGGAACTATACCAGATGTGAATTCTTAAACTAAATTCCGGTTTTTCTCAAAATCCTGCTTTTAGCCTGAGAATAGTATAGTTTTTATGTCCTGTTGGCCAAAAAAGTTTTAATATGTCACATTTAAAAGAAGCAGACAGGAAGAAAATTTACTCGATGCTCGCCCACGGAAACAAATGCTGCGAGATCGCCGAGGCAGTTGGATGCGACCCGACAGCAATCGCCAAGGAAATCAAGAGAAACCGAATCGTTTCCAAGGATGCTTCCAAGGGGCAAAGCAAGATTCTATGCAAAAAGCTCGACAAATGGCCTTACGTATGCGGCACCTGCAAGCACAAGTACACGGACTGTTGCTTCCTACAGCTGAAATATGATCCCATGCTCGCCCAAAAGAAATACGAGGCGAAGCTCCACAACTCAAGGAAAGGCATCAACTTGACGAAGGAAGAATACGATCGCCTGGTTTCGACAATCAAGGAGGGGCTGGCAATCAAAAGGTCGGTCTATGCCTCCGTGATAGCGAGCAAGGTAGATATATCGCTGCCAACCGTATACCGCTACATATCCGAGAAGAGGGTGCCCATCTCCAAAATGGATCTGCCATATGCCGTAACATACAAAAAGAGGAAGGCAAAATCAAAAGAGTACGACTACTCCGACAGCAAGATAGACAGGAGCAGCCGTACCTATTTGGACTATCTTCCCTATATGAAGAGCCATATCAACGAAATCACGGTTCAGATGGATTTCCTCGGCTCGATAAAGTCCGACAGCAAATCTATTCTAGTCCTAATCCTCCCGCATATACACTTCATTCTCCTGTTCATAATCGAGAAGAAGAATTCGACCAAGGTGGTGGGCGCGTTCGAGGATTTGGAGAAATCGCTTGGCTATGAAAAGTTTCGCGAAACCTTTCCATCGATCCTGACCGACAGGGACCCAAGCTTCTCGGACATCCGGGGAATCGAGTTCTCTGCCGAGACGGGCGCGCAGAGGACCAACTTGTTTTTCTGCGACGCTTACAAGAGCAACCAGAAGGCATCGGTCGAGAACATCAACAAGCAGATCAAGAAGTTCTTCCCAAAGGGCAAAACGGTCGACTGCTATACGCAGGAGCAGGTCGCCATGGTGGCCAAAGCCATGAACGAGGCGCCGCTGCGTTCGTTGGACGGCTATACGCCAAAGGAAGCGTTTGCCACGTTGTTTGGTTTAGAGGCTTACACTAAATTATTCGGTGAATAAAGGATTTGCTTGGCCAGCAGGATAACCGGAATTTAGTTTAAGAATTCACGTGGAACTATACCAGAAACGTGTTTCAACTGATTTTCGAAGTCGTCATAAATTTCATTGAATTCAATGTCGTAATCGTGGCCGTAGTATCTTCTTAGCTCTCCTTCTTTTGCTAGGAGGGCACATGGATGAAGCCCATCGAATCTAGTGACGCTGCAAAACACATATTCATACCCCTGCTTCAAATAATAATGCCGCCATCTATCTTTAATAAGGGGAGAAGTCTCAACATATCCTATAACCATGGCCATCAAGTCGTAGTCATCGTTAAACCTGTTTTTATTAAGACGTTCGGGTCTGCCGTTATTGCATAACAACCACACTTTATCTTTTATTTTAAATTTATTCATGATTTTCCTCATCTCTGAATATCTATCATTGTGATTATACCGTTATTTGTTTCCACCTAATTGCTTTTGACACATATTGTTCATATCGAAGGGGAATCGTTATGAACGACATGGGCAGCAACTACGTCGAATCGATAATCAAAAAAGCCTTGGACGGCAGCATGACCACCAAGCACGCCGCAAGGAAGCCTGGATCTAAGCGTCCTTGGAGGCGTCCCCTAACCAAAAACAGGAATAATAGGTGGAAACAATTAACCCAATAATGACACTCAGCACCAAAGAGAAAAGAAGTCAATG
This sequence comes from Escherichia coli, assembly GCA_963630675.1. Classification (GTDB taxonomy): domain Bacteria; phylum Bacillota_I; class Bacilli_A; order RFN20; family CAG-826; genus UBA4951. Next base: position 120,206 of record CAVGNR010000005.1, on the reverse strand, counting down.
AACAGGGTTGTCGTTATTGCGAATTGGAGAAACACACAAATTTGGTATTTGAGACAATTATTTAAACGGAAAGGCCCATCTTTTATTTAAGCCAAAAAATGAAAATACAATACTTGATTTTTTTAAGCAAAAATGCTTCCTAAAAACGCTTTGTCAGTTTCTCGTTTTATCGAAATCGCGAAAGGCTACAAGGAGTCAAATGAAATTGATACCTAAAATGTTTTTTAAAACGCTAAAATATTAAAAAACATAGATTTTATCGATGTTTTTCGACCTTCTTTATACACTGTATAGCATGAAGGTGCATTCTTCTTGAATTCCCTCTAAGACAAACTAAAATAATCACGCTCGAAGGAAACAAAAGCCTATAGTTTCTTTTTTGTCACACGAGGTATTTTATGAAAACATTTTATGACGAATCCCTAGACGGAAATATGGAAACAGAAGAAACAAAAATCTGCGTTATGAAACGTTCTGGAGAACGTGTTCCTTTCGATCGCCAAAAAATCGTTAATGCCATCAATGGCGCTAATGATGAAGAAGGCATTCCTTCCGAACGTCTCTCTCCTGAAGAGATTGCTAATATTGCCCTTGGCATTCAAAAAGATGCTGTCAATGCAGGCCGTGATCTTTCCGTTGAAGAAATTCAAGATAAGGTAGAAGACGCTTTGATGGGCTCTGGCAAATTCAAGGTTGCTAGACTTTACATCACCTATCGCTATAAGCACGCGGAAAATCGCAAAATGAGCGATATCGATCAAAAAATCGCTGGCGTTGTCGAAAGAGATAACGAAGAAGTTAAGCAAGAAAACTCCAATAAGAATCCAACCATTCTTTCTGTTCAAAGAGACTATATGGCTGGTGAGTGGAGCCGTTACTATACCAATAAATACATTCTTCCAGACGATATTGTGGAAGCCCATAAAGAAGGCATTATCCATTTCCATGACTCTGATTATTTTGCTCAACACATGCACAATTGCTGCTTGGTTGATTTAAAAGACATGCTTGAGAATGGAACATGTATCTCTGGCACTCGTATTGATAAACCACATTCTTTTGCTACCGCTTGTACGGTTGCTTCTCAGATTGTTGCTCAAGTCGCGAGTAGCCAATATGGCGGACAAACCATCTCCATGTCACATCTTGCTCCGTTTGTTGATCTCTCTCGTAAGAGAATTGCTAAACGTTTAAGAAGCGAATTCGAATCTACCGGCATTGAAACAACGGAAGATAAATTCAAAGATTTAGTTGAACAAGAAGTTCGTAAAGAAGTGGAAGGTGGTTGCCAAACCATTCAGTATCAGCTTATCACCCTTCAATCCACCAATGGACAAGCTCCATTCGTTACCGTTTTCTTATATTTACATGAACTTCCAGAAGGACAAACTAGAGATGACTTAGCTTTAATTACGGAAGTAATGCTTAAACAACGTATCCTTGGCGTTAAAGATCGTACAGGCGCTTATATTACTCCAGCCTTCCCTAAACTCATCTACGTTTTGCAAGATGACAATATTGAAGAAGGTGGCAAGTATTATTACTTAACCAAATTAGCCGCAGAGTGTACGGCAAAACGTATGGTTCCTGACTACATCTCCGAAAAGATCATGAAAGAACTTAAAGGAGACGTCTATCCTTGCATGGGTTGCCGCTCTTTCTTAACTCCTGATCGTTTCACTCCAGCTGGGTTAGGAAATTTAAGTGATGCTCTTGACTATGTTCCTGGCCAGCATCGTTATTATGGCCGTTTTAACCAAGGGGTTGTCACAATCAATCTTGTGGATGCCGCTTGTTCTTCTGGAAAAGATGAAGCTCGTTTCTGGCAAATCATGAACCAACGTTTGGAACTTTGTCACCGCGCTCTTCAAATTCGTCATAATAGGCTCCTTGGAACTCCTAGTGATGTCGCGCCAATTCTTTGGCAAGATGGCGCCCTTGCTCGTTTAAAGCCAGGAGAAACCATTGATAAACTCCTTTATGATGGATATTCCACCATTTCCCTTGGATATGCTGGTTTAGCCGAAGCGGTTTATTACATGAAGGGCGTATCTCATACTTCCCCAGACGGAGAACAATTTGGCTTACGCATCATGCAACTTCTTAACGATAAATGCAATGAATGGAAGAAAATTGAAAATATCGACTATTCTGTTTATGGCACTCCGCTTGAAAGCACGACCTATAAATTCTCGAAATGCTTACAAAAACGTTTTGGCATCATTCCAGGCGTTACCGATCATAACTACATCACCAATAGCTATCACATTAATGTTCGTGAAAGCATTAACGCTTTCGATAAGCTCACAAAAGAAGCGAAATTCCAACGTCTATCTCCAGGTGGAGCCGTTTCCTATGTCGAAGTTCCAAATATGCAAGATAACATCCCTGCCGTTCTTGCGATTATGAAACATATGTATAACACCATTCTTTACGCAGAATTGAACACGAAGAGTGATTATTGCGATGTCTGTGGATATGATGGTGAAATCAAAATCGTTCGTGATGAAACAGGCAAACTCGTATGGGAATGCCCTAAATGCGGGAATCGTGATCAAAACAAGATGCACGTTGCAAGAAGAACCTGTGGTTACATTGGCACCCAATATTGGAACCAAGGCAGAACCCAAGAGATTCAGGACCGTGTCCTTCACCTTTCTTGTCCGACATGTGATGAAGAAAAAGAAAAACACGAACATCAATAATTCAAATCCCTCATAATGAGGGATTTTCTTACTAGAGGGTGAATTTACCGTTCAAGTGCAACACTTCTAGACAAAAATAAAGGCTCATATCAATCCTGGTGTAAGATATAGTTGCGACACTTATCTACAGGAGGTTCTTTATGAGCTATTCACATTTTACCATAGAAGAAAGAATTAGTATTAAACATCTACTTGCTCAAGATATTTCAATTCGTCAGATAGCAAAAGAAATAGGAAGATCGCCCAGTTCTGTATCTAGAGAGATAAAACGTAATTCTAGGGAGCCAAATGAATATGGTGAGACATATAGAGTAAAGTTGGCTGAAAGGTTTTATAAAAAACGTGTTTCAAAAGCGCATAATATCGTTCAGTTTCCTTTGGAAATTATTCAAATAATAGAACAAAGAATCAAAGAAACTTGGTCTCCAGAACAAATTGCGGCCTTTTATAAAAATCAAAATTTCCCATGTTGCAAAACCATCTATAAATGGATAAACGAAGGAATAATTATTAATGGAAACAAGAAACTCCTTCGTAGAAAAGGCAAGGGTGGATGGTATGAGACCAGAGGGAAGCAAAACAAAGGTAAATCCATTCGTAAAAGAGATAAAAGAATCTATAAACGAGCAGATTATGGACATTGGGAACTGAATACGGTTGTGTCTGGTCTAGGTAAATCAAAATCATGTTTCATTACTCTTGTAGAAAGGAAATCTAGATTCTACAAAGCTATCAAATCACCCAATCGTCATGCGGATGTTGTAGCGAGGTTAATCATAGATTACCTTAAGCAATTTCCATCAGAATTAGTAAAAACAATAACAACTGATAACGGAAAAGAATTCGCAGAATGGGAACAAATAGAAAAAGAACTCAATTGTGAAGTTTACTTCTGTGATACATTCTGTGCTTGGCAGAAAGGATCTAACGAGAATTCTAACGGACTTCTTAGAGAGTTCTTTCCTAAAGGTTATAATTTAAGTAGATATACCCAGGTTTATATTGATAAAAAGGTAAATTTAATTAACAATAGACCTAGGAAATGCAACAACTGGACATCTCCGTCGGAACTGATGTTAGAAGCTATCTCGAGGTCTTGCACTTAAAATTACAATTTACATAGAGGTTTACTTATGCATTATGGTCAAATCATGTTAGCGGATTCCGCTAATGGCGAAGGAATTCGCGTCTCTTTATTTGTTTCTGGCTGCACGAATTGCTGCAAAGGCTGTTTTCAACCGGAGACATGGGATTTTCTTTTTGGCCAGGAATATAACGAAAAAGTAGAAGAAAAAATCCTTCAAGAATGTTCCAAGGATTACTATGCTGGTTTAACTATTCTTGGTGGGGAGCCCTTTGAAATTGAAAATCAAAGAGGAATTATCTCTCTGATTCGTAAATTCAAAGAACAATTCCCTCATAAGAATATTTGGGTATATACAGGTTTTACCTATGATAAAGACCTTATACCTGGTGGAAAACGTTATTGTGAAGTTACTGATGAGATATTGGATTCTATTGATATTCTTGTAGATGGTAAATTCATACTTGAGCAAAAAAACATTTCCTTAAAGTTTAGAGGCTCGGAAAATCAAAGAATTATTGATATGAAACAGACCCGTAAAGAAGGGCATGTTGTTCTTTCTCCTTTAAACAACTGATTCTTAAGCGTTTTTCGTTACTTTTCCTTTCTTTTCTCTTAAGATATGTTTATGGAAAAGAAACTAGAATTGTATGAACTACGTCGTCATGGCGAAGACGAGGTGGAATACTTCGACATCGAAGATCTTTTGTTCGCCTTAGTGGATGCGGGATACCACGTTGAAAGACATTTCTATGAAGATGGTGAATTCTCTAACAAGGAAGTTCAGGAAGCCATCGAAAAGAAGGGACTTTGCATCTTACCTATTGTTTATATGGATGAAAAACTCACTCTTGCAGGACGTTATCCATCTCTTGATGAAATTGCCCATTATTTTGATGTAGAGATTTCTTATCAACAAGAAGAAGGCGAGTGTTGCTGTGGGGATGATGATGGATGCTGTTGTGGAAAACATGCTCAAGAAGATCCTGAATATGAACATGGCTGTTGTCATCATCACGAGCACGAAGAACATGAATGTTGCCATCAACACGAACATCAAGAAAACGAAGAACACGAATGTTGTTGCCATCACCACGAGGGAAAATAAAGATGGAGCAGACAATTATTCAAAAATACGCCGAACTCATTGTTCGTAGCGGAATTGCTTTAAAAGCAGGCGAGAAAGTCATTATTTCTGCAAACGTTGACCAAGAAGATTTTGTTACCCTTCTTGTGGAAGAAGCCTATCGCTTAGGCGCCAAACGCGTCATTGTTCAATGGATCTCTCAAAAAGTTTCAAAAGCAAACTTGCTTTATGGAGATGAAGAAGAGTTATCCCAACTTACTCCAATGGATCTTGCTTATTGGAAATTTCGCGGAGAAGAGCTTCCTTCTTTTATTTGGATTGATTCGGATGATCCAGATGGTTCAAAAGGAACGGACTCTTCTAAGGCTGCCCGTATTCGTCAAGCTCAATATAAGATATATGGAAAATATAAAGAGATGACCGAAAACAAAATTGCCTGGTGTATTGCTGGAGCGCCAGCAAAAGAATGGGCAATGAAGGTTTTCCCAAAAGAAAATGAAAAAGAAGCAATAGAGAAATTATGGGAAGCGATCCTTCTTACTTCTCGTGCTTTGGATGGAAATGGAATCGTCAATTGGGAGAAACACGATATCAATCTTAAAAAACGCTGCGATTATCTTAACTCCTTACGTCTTAAAGAACTTCATTACACGTCTAAAAACGGTACGGATCTTCGTGTTGGCTTGATCCCTGGGGTTATCTTCCTTGGAGGTGGGGAACTCACCATGGATGGAAGATTCTTCCAGCCAAACATTCCTTCAGAAGAAGTCTTCACCTCTCCAAAAAGAGGAGAAGCTGAAGGAATTGTCTATTCCGCCAAGCCACTTGTTTATAATGGTGTTTTAATCACAAACTTTTGGGTGAAATTCCACGAAGGGAAAGCAGTGGATGTTCATGCGGAAACAGGAGAAGAAGCTCTTCGCTCTATCCTTTCTTTGGATGAAGGAAGCGCTTATCTTGGAGAATGTGCTCTTGTTCCATTTGACTCTCCAATCAATAATACTGGTCTTCTTTTCTATAACACTCTCTATGATGAGAATGCTGCATGTCATCTTGCCTTAGGAAGAGGATTCACTGAACTTTATCCTGATTATCATAAATATAGTGATGAAGAACTTTACCAATTTGGCATTAACCGTTCTCTAAGCCATGTCGATTTCATGATTGGATCCAAAGATCTTAACATTGTCGGCACAAAAGAAAATGGGGAAGAAGTCCAACTCTTTAAGAATGGAAACTGGGCCTTCGATATTGACTAAAAAACAAACCATTATTGGCTCCTTCGGGAGCCTTTTTCATTTCAAAATGGTTTTATATGAGCATTCAATCTAATAGACGTTTAGAAGATTTTGCATTCTGAAAATATCGATATTTTTAAACTGGTTTATATCAACAAAAATGTGTTGTATAATATGAGACTTCCCTAAAGAGAAATATCGATAAAAACTTTATTTTTTAGCATTTTTGAGAACAATTATTATCTTATAAAAAATGAAAATATAAAAGTGATTTTATTAGAAAACGCTTTCTTAACAAATACTGCTACCACTAGAGGTAAAACCGCGGTTAAACTTAAAGCTGATGAATACGATATGTCTTTTTGTAAAGGGCCATATGCTTACATTAATCTGTAGAGGATAATGCGCATTGGAGAATCTTTCTTTTAATCAAACTTATTGTGTTGCATCAGGAAATGGGCAAAAGCCCGAAAGGAAAAAACTTATGAAAAAGAAATTAAGTCTCCTCATCATGAATGGCGTTATGTTCGCCTCCATGCTCGCATCATGCGGTAACGGCGGCACCGGAAACGCCATTGATGCAAAAGTCGATGAACTTGCAAGCAATGCTTATGTTTATCGTGGACAACAATCCAAAACCGAAGTCATGTTCTATAGCGCTGTCATCTACACTCTTCGTGACCAAGCCCGTGAATACATCGGAAAAGAAAAATTCGGCATCACAAAAGGTGACACCGAAGAACAAATGCTCAAGAAATTACACGACAAGAATGCCGTTTGGGGCGTTATGTCTTCTACTTCTTCCGCTGGCTATGTCTATCCAACCTATTATCTCTATCAACATGGATATACTCTTGGCTTTAAGACTCGTGCTGAATACAACGCTTTAAGCGATGCAGACAAAGCAAAAGCTGTCATTTGTGTCGAACAAGGCACCTATCCAGATGGTGTTGATAGCTTAATGACCGGTGTTATCGATGTTACCTGCGGTTTCATGGATACCAGATACGGTTCCGCTTATGTTCAAAAAGGTGGCAAATATGAAAAGAGAGACGAATTATTTGCCAATACTTACACCATTGCCATCACCGATCCAATCATGAACGATACTGTCTCTGTTCGTTCTTCCTTAAGTGATGCAAAACGTGATGCTATCTCTAAAGCCTTCAAAGCTGCTGTTAAAGATGGAACCAAGGATACAGAAGGTTCTGCCGCTTGGTTGGTCTATCAAATCTACAGCCACACCGGTTATGTTGATGCAAAAGACTCCGATTATAAATCTGCTAAAGAAATGTATAAGTGGAGCGAAGCCCAAAAAGGCAACACCGTTACCATTCCAGAAAATGTAACCAACGATCCAAAAGATGCTCCTGCCACCGATGCGGAAAAGAAGATCAACATCCAATTAGTTCCATCCAACGATGCCTCTACTTTGGAATCTAGAGCAAAAGCTCTTGCTCCAAAACTTTCTGGTTATGTCGACAATAAATTCGATTTCACTATCACTGTTGCTCCAGCTTCTAGCGGTTATGAAATGACCACACAAGCTCTTGTTGCTAAGCAAATTGATGCCGCTTTCTTACCTGCCGCTTCTTATGCTTCCGCATACGTTGCCAACCCAGGAAAAGTTGACGTTCTTCTTTCTGCTTCCCGTGCAGGATATAAAGTCCAAGCTGATGATTTCGCTGGCAATTCTAGCTCTGAAATGTTCGATGAAGCCCACAAGATCCTTCAAAGAAAAGCTATGAACGGCGAAGTTGATGCCCAAGGAAACGATATCGCCTAATTCTAAATTAGGTTAAAATTAATCCATAAAAATATTCGGAGAGGCCCTATGATTGAAATTAAACATGTAGATAAAGTGTATCCAAACGGATTCAAAGCTTTAAGTGACGTTAATCTTACCATCCAAGATGGTGAGTTCGTTTCAATCATCGGCCTTTCCGGAGCTGGGAAATCCACCCTTATTCGTTGCATTAATAGAATGCATGACATCAGTGGTGGTGAAATTCTCATCGATGGAGTGGATATTTCTTCTTTAAAAGGAAAGAAGCTTCGTTCTGCTCGTAAAGACATTGGCATGATTTTCCAATCTTTCAACCTTGTGAAACGTTCAACCGTTTTCAAAAACGTTTTGGCTGGAAGAGTTGGCTATCACAATACTTTTGAAACCTTATTCAATATCTATTCAAAAGACGAAAAAATGCTTGCTTTGCGTAGCTTAGACAAGCTTGGAATTCTTGATAAAGCATATGTTCGTGCCGACCAGTTATCTGGTGGACAACAGCAACGTGTCGCTTTAGCAAGAGCTCTAACGCAAGACCCAAAACTCATCTTAGCTGATGAACCTGTTGCCTCTCTTGACCCAGTGACCACCATTAGTGTCATGGATGATTTCACTCGTATTAACAAGCTTGGAATCACCATTATTGCCAATATGCACCACGTTGATTTAGCAAAACGTTATTCAACCCGTATTATTGGCGTTAAAGCTGGGCAAGTTGTTTTCGATGGCAAACCAGAAGAAGTCACCGATGAAGTGACAATGAAAATTTACGGACGTGCACTTAACAAAAACGAAAATCTTGGCCTTGACTCTTCGGAGGAAAAATAATGGATGCTACAAATCATTCTGAAGAATACACGCCTGAGCAATTAAAGAAAATTGAAGCGTACAAGAAGAAACAAGCCCGTGCATTGAAGAAAAAAGAGTTTGTCGATAAATACTTTTATTACGATGTTACAGTTGATCTTTCTGAGGCACAGGATGGCTCTTGCACACGCACAATTCGTAAGAAGAAGCCAATTGCTTTGATCGTTTCTTTAGTTGCTGTTGTTCTTTTGCTTATCGGTTGTTTATTTACAATCGATTATAAAACCTTCTCTGGTTTTAAATGGGATCAGCTTGGTGCCATATTTGTAAAAATGTTCTCTCCTCTTCCTAATTCCTTAAAGACATGGGATGCTTACTGGGGTTATATGTGGGGTACCGCTATTAAGGATATTTGGACAACCAATGAAATGTGCTTCTTAGGCACAATTATTGGCTGCGTTCTCTCTGTTCCTATTTATTATCTTTGTGCGCAAAACATCAATAAAAACCGTGCTCTTAGAGGAACGGTCAGAACCATTAACGATATTCTTAGAACCGTGCCTCAATTGGTAATGGCTTTAATTCTTCGTTTATTTTTTGGCGCTTCCTTAGTTACTGGTGTCTTATCTATTGCCATTTTTACTTTAGGCATCATGTATCAAATGATGTATGAATATGTCGAAACAGTCGAAATGTCACCGTTCGAAGCCATAAGAAGTAATGGTGGTGGCACAATTCAATGTATTTTGCTTGGCATTCACCCACAAGTTCAACCAATGTTCTTTGCCAACGTTTTATATACGTTTGAAATTAACATTCGTGCTTCTGTCATTCTTGGCTATGTTGGAGCTGGCGGATATGGTTACGCTTTGAAAAATAACTATGCATCCGGTTATTATGACAAGATTGGCGCAATGATGATTCCTTTATTTATTGAGGTTATCTTCTTGCAAATCATTTCAAACATGTTAGGGAGGAAATCAAGATGAGTATCACTTTTGGTGTTAGTTCCATTTTTCTTGTTATTGCCCTCCTTGCCATGCTTGTGATTGATCAAATCACTTATCGCAAAGCAAAGAATTTTGGCTCTGCAGAGGAAGCGTATAAAAAACGTCCTTTGGACTGGGTTGTTGATTTATTGTTTATCGTAGCCCTCATCTCTATGCTTCTTTTCGTTCATTTCGATTTAAATATGAACGATGAATTTGCCATTGGAGGAAATATCAAACAAGGTTGGTATAACCTTGGATTACTTGTTCAGCCAGATTGGTCTTTCTTCTTTGGATATGGTTCTTATACTTTCCAAGAAAGCGTTGTTTGGTTCATCATCAAAACCTTTGGCATTGCTTATATTGGCACTTTAATTGCCTCCATTGTTGCTATACCTTTTGGCTTATTAGCCTCGCATAAACTTTTTGGAAATGCTGCTTGGCCATGTGAAATCATTTTAATTGCCATTCGCACTTTCCCTGAAATTATCTTTGCTTTAATTCTTGTTATGTTCTCTGGCTTTAGCTATGTTTCAGGCATCTTGGTTATTGGCGTTCACTCTATTGGTATGATTGGAAAACTTTATGCTGACCAAATAGACGGAATTCAAGAAGAGCCGATTGAAGGGGTACTAGCTTGTGGAGCAGGCAAATGGCAACAAATACATTTGGCTGTTTTGCCTCAAGTTCGTCCAAATTTAATTTCTGTTGCCTTATATCGTTTTGATATCAACATTCGTACTGCAACAATCTTAGGTGTTGTTCTTGGCGTTGATGGTGGTATTGGTTACTATCTTTCTACCGAAGCGAACCATTACCATAACCTTGGCGCTTGTATTATTGGTATTTTGATTCTTGTTATTGGCATCAACGCAGTTTCTAGTTTCTTAAGAAAGAGACTCGTCTAATGAAAAACCTGATATTGATGGCGGGTATTCCTGGAAGTGGCAAGTCCACGTGGTGCAAGGAATATCAAAAGAAACACAAGAACGTTTTTATCATCGATACGGATGAGACAAGAAAACAAATAACCGGCTCATACCTTATCTTTCCAGAACATATGGAAGTTATCTTTGATGAAATGATTCGTCAAAGCAATGAGATTTTTGCCAAATACGCGGAATGCACGGTTATTGAAGATTCCATTTTCCTTGAAGACTATAGACGTAAATATTACATGGATCGTCTAAAAGGATATGATCACTCTCTTCTTTTTATGATTAAGATGCATGATTATTCCATTTGTTATAAACAAAATAAGATGCGTATCAAAGACAAATGGGTTCCTGACAATGTTATTGATCAAATGATCCAAAGCTACGTTGATCCTTCCGCTGAAGTAGCGAAGATGTTTGATGAAATTAAAGTCGAGTATTGGAATTAAAAGAAAAGGCTATCGTTTGATAGCCGTTTTTTCATATCCCCAGAGGGAAGGATAAGTTTCCTCGTGTGAATGAGGTGGTCTCCTTGGTCGGCTTTTAGGATTCCTGATTCCATAATGGTCAGGCTTTCAACACCAGCGTCTCCAGTCAGGATACCTTTAATATAAGTTGTAGGGGAACAATGTTTCCCTCTGGTAGCTAGTTTCCTAGCAAACTCATTATAAGTTTTTCTGAGAAATTACAAAATACCTTCGAGCAAGATTTTTAAACCAACGGCTAGAAAAACAATTGCGGCAATAAGCCCTGCCCATTTTTCCAAGTGCTTTGCGATTTGTTTTGCTAAAAGAACGCTTAAAAAAGAAAGAACAAACGTTGTAATGCCAATAATCGAAAAAACGATCAGAGCATTTCCAATAGATAACTCAAGATAAACAAAACCAATACAGAGTGCGTCGATTGCTGTAGCAACATCTTGAAGAAGAACTTCAAGGAATCCAATCTTCTTGAACTCGATTTTCTCTTCTTCGGTTTTCTTGAAATCTTTGAGCCAATCTATTAAAGATTTCACGGCTAATAGTCCTAAAAGAGTAAAAGCAATCCATGGAATGTATTTCTCTAACTGTTCTTTAAAGGAGAAACCCACAAAATAACCGATGCATGGCATTAGAAATTGAAAGATGCCATAACTTAAAGAAATGAGCAGCATCTTCCATATGGGCATGCCTTTTTCTTTTAAACCGTTTGTTGCGTTTACTGTCATCGCGTCAATAGACATGGAAACGGATGTCAGTAATGTATTAATCCAATCAATCATTGCAAGCGAGATTATAATTTTGAACTTAATAGTTGGTGCATCCTAACTCTAGAATGTAGAATAAAAGGGCAAAAAATATGGGTTTTATTGGTACGCAACCGCTGGTTGCGGCTTTGAAAAGTAGACTTGCTAGTAACTTTTGGCGCAACTTTATAAATTTGTGTTGTTCTAAATGGAGGCAAACAAAATGAACATTGAAATCGCAAACAGACTAATTGAATTAAGAAAGAAAAGTGGACTTTCTCAAGAACAACTAGCGGAGAAACTTGGCCTATCCCGCCAAGCTGTATCCAAATGGGAAAGAGCAGAGGCTTCACCCGATACGGATAATTTAATTTGTTTAGCAAAGATCTATAACGTCTCTCTAGATGATTTATTAAATTCTGATCAAAGTGTGGAAGAGATTGCTCAAGAAATCAAAGAAGAAACAGCTGAAAAAGAAAACAAACCGGGTGAAAATAAGGAAAAGAAATCTCCCTATGCGTGGGTTGAAGCCTTAGTTGGCGGAATCGGCATGGCTATTGTGAGCATCGTCTATATTCTTTTTGGGCTTTTAGTAAAAGATCAAAATATGTGGGCCTTACTTTGGCCATTATTCCTCTTCCCGCCTGTTATTTCTAGCTTGGTTGGTACTATTATTGATAGGAATCCGAATAAATTTTGTGTTCCTTTGCTCGTAACTGGCATTTATTGCTTTATTGGCATGTACTTAAATATTTGGCATCCAACCTGGGTCCTTTTCCTTGCAATACCCATTTATTACGGCATATTTGCCTTCGTTCAAAAAAAGTAAGTTGAATACACTCACTCTTCTCTTTTCTTTAAGGAAACTTCATAATTATTTTGTCTCCAAAAGGAAAGAAAAATGAACGAAATCGAAGTCAAAGATTTATCTAAAATATATAATCCCGGGCAAGAAAATGAAGTTCGCGCTTTAAATGATGTTTCTTTCTCTTTAGAAGAAGGCTCTTTCACGATTATTCTAGGTGCTTCTGGTGCGGGGAAATCCACCCTCTTAAATATTCTTGGGGGAATGGATAACGCTACAGGGGGTAGCTATCTTATTGGAAACGAGGATGTTGCTAAATATGATTTTAAGGAACTTTCCCGTTTCCGTAGAGAAGACATCGGCTTCGTTTTTCAATTCTACAATTTGATGCCAAATTTAACGGCGCTTGAGAATGTGCAGCTGGCCGCATCCGTTGCAAAGAATCCTTTTGATTCGGAAAAAATCCTTGAAGAAGTGGGTTTAGAAAAACGTGCATTCAATTTTCCCTCTCAATTATCTGGAGGAGAACAACAACGTGTCGCCATAGCTCGAGCAATCGTGAAAAATCCAAGACTTCTCTTATGCGATGAACCTACCGGTGCCCTCGATTCTAAAACGGGCGCTCAGATTCTAAAGCTTCTTCATGATGTATCGCTTAACTATAAGAAAACCGTCATCATTGTCACTCATAACCAAAAAATTGCCGAATGTGCGACCCGTGTCATTCGTATTTCTGATGGGAAAATCATCTCCGATGTCATCAACGAACATCCAATAAGCCCAGAGAAGGTAGACTGGTAATGGAAAAAACGTCAACCCGTTCTCTTTTAAATAAGATGCTCCTTCGCTCTTTTAAGAAGGCGTGGGCTCAATTCTTGGCTGTAATTGCCATTGGTGCTATCGCAGTTACCTTGTTTGTTGGTCTTTTGGCAAACGCCCAATCATTTGAAAACCGTGTTAACGAAGTCTATTCTGAAGGAAACCTTGCTTCTCTTTGGGTAACGACAACCCGTTATGAAAAAGAAGACCAAGAAATGATTTCTTCCTTTCTAGAAGAAGGAGAAGAATTGGATGGACGTCTCTATCTTCCTTGTGAAGCCAATGCCAAATCCGTTTATTTGGCTGTTGTTTCTTCTCGCCCACAAATATCAAAACCCTATGGTGAGATGGAACTTTCAAACAAATTTACGGACACGGATTTCGTTTATTTTGATAAAGAGCTTAAAAGCAAAACCAATAATTTGACTGGGAGCAGTGCTTTCATCTTGAATCAAGATGTTCCTTTCTATTTGAGTCTTGCTTCCTATGGCTTAAACAAGTACGCCTCCTATGTCGACCCTTATCTAAAAGAAGGGAAAACCAACATTTTTAAAGAAGAAACCATCTGTTTTCATGCGCCCGTTACAGGATTCATGAATTTTCCAGAAAATATCACGAAATCAAGTTACAACACTTCCCTTGTTTTGATGTCTGATTCGATGTTTAAAAAAGGATTGAAGACAGTAGTGGAAGAGAATTTCAATGAAGCAGGAACTCATTTTATTTTTGCTGCTTTAGAAGCCTTTCTTGGTTTTAATTCCCTTGATTCCGAAACTCTATCAAACCCAAATCAATATCTTATTTCCGTAAAAGAGCCGGGACGTGTAGCAATATTGAAAGATAAAATTAATCAATATTTCGCTAGCAAAGAAGACAATAATCTCTATCTTACGACTTCCCGTTCCGAGATGCCTTTTTACGTAACCATCAATAATGACGTCACTCAAGCAAGACAATTTACTTTCGTTTTCCCGTTCGTCTTTTTTGCTGTAGCTATTCTTGTTATCCTCACGACTTTATCTCAACGCGTGCTACAAGAACGTTCCCAAATAGGCACGATGAAAGCCATTGGTTTAAAGAAATCCCAAATATATTGGCACTATATACGTTTAACTTGTTTGCTTGTGGGAATTGGAACTTTTTTAGGGGAAGTGTTGGGCCCTCTTATCGTTCCTTGGATTCTAGGGCAAAAATATTCGATCCTTTATTCTTTGCCCACTTTGCGTTACGTCTTCCCTATTTTGGAAGGCATTTTAACAGCGGTTGTTTTCTTAGGGATTTCTTCACTTGTAACTTTCTTAATTTGCCATAAGGAAGTTTCTTTAAAACCGGTAGATTCCATGCGTCCGGAACCGCCGAAAATGAAACTCCGTCACATTCATCAAAGCAAAAAAGAAAAGGTTTCCATGCTTTCTTTAAAGATGGCTCTTCGAAACATCCGCATCAATAAAGTCAAATCCCTTATGGTAATTATTGGGGTAATGGGCTGCACGGCTTTGCTTGCTTGTGGCTTTGGAATTGAAGACACGATTGATTACGGAATCGAACATGACTTTTCTATTTTCTATAACACAGATTTATCCATTACTTTTAAAAACACGATGTCGAAAGAAAATATGGTCTCCACTCTTTTGGAGTATCCCGAAATAAAAGAAGTGGAACCGTATGCTTCTGGAGCGGCTACTGCCTATATGCCAAATGGTCCTCAAAGCGAATGTAAATTGTATTTGATGCAAGAGGATGGAGATACGATTCATCTGAATTTTGATCATGACAAGGTTGTTATCACTCAAAAGATTTCTACTAAAACAGGAGCTAAAGCAGGGGACATTCTTCGTTTTCAGTACAACAGTCTTTCTTATGAAGCGGAAGTGGCTTTCGTGCAAGACGCTTTTGTTTACCATGGCATATATTGCTACACGGATGCCACGTTTTTAAAAAACGCTCCTTCTTTGAGTTACAACACCGCTTACGTCAAAGTCAAAGAAAACGCTGACATTGACCAATTAGCAAAGAGAATGCGTAAAAAAACGGACACCATTAGCAATGTTACTACAGCTAAAATTAGAAATGCCATGATTCAGGATGTTATGTCGGGAGTCAAAGTGATGACAAATGCTGTAAAGGTGTTTGCTATCCTTCTTGCAATCGTTGTTCTTTATAACCTTGCTTTAATGAATTTCAAGGAAAGAACGAGGGATATTGCTACTTTAAAAGTGTTGGGCTTTTCACGGAAGGAAATTTCTTTGTCCTTGCTTTTTGAAACAATGTCTTTAACAGCAGTAGGAGTCCTGTTTGGTTTGGCTCTTGGATATCCTTTTATGCTTGGGGTATTAGGCACGAATGTTGTAGAACTTGTGGAATATCTCTATTGCATCAAAGCCCTCTCTTATTTCCTTTCCTTCGTCTTGACCTTCGTTGTGGCTTTCATGGTTAATCTTCTTTTAACGAAACGAATCCGTAAGGTTTTAATGGTGGAATCCCTTAAGAGCGTGGAATGATTGGGTATCCCGTGATAAACTAAACGTCGGTTTTAGTAGGTGAATAATATGGAAGAAGAAAAGAAAATGCCTAGAGTCATGTTAACAGGAGACCGTCCAACAGGACGTCTTCATATTGGCCATTATGTTGGTTCCCTTAGACGTCGTGTGGAATTACAAAATAGTGGGTCTTTTGATGAAATGTATATCATGATTGCAGACACGCAAGCTCTAACCGACAATGCTGGCAATATTCAAAAAGTGGAAGACAACGTCATCGAAGTTGCTCTTGATTATCTTGCTGCTGGTATCGATCCAAATAAAGTAACCATCTTTGTTCAATCACGTATTCCAGAATTAAGTGAATTTACCTGCTATTTCATGGATCTTGTAACTCTTTCTCGTTTAGAAAGAAATCCAACCGTAAAATCCGAATTGGCCATGCGTCAATTTGGAGAATCTATCCCTGTTGGTTTTATGACTTATCCTATTTCACAAGCCGCGGATATCCTTCTTTTTGGAACAACAATCGTTCCTGCAGGAGAAGACCAACAACCGATGGTGGAACAAGCGCAAGAAATCGCTCATAAGTTCAATTCCTTATACAAACCTGTTTTTGCCGAACCAAAAATCATGTTGCCAGAAAATGCGTATGCAAGAAGACTTCCTGGAACGGATGGTAAAGCTAAAATGTCAAAATCCTTAGGGAATTGCATCTATTTAACGGATGATGAAACAACCGTAAACAAAAAAGTCATGTCCATGTTTACCGATCCAACTCATTTAAAGCCAACCGATCCAGGACATACGAAAGATAACCCGGTTTTCATCTATCTTGAAGCATTTGCAACCGATGAAATGTTTAGCAAACATTATCCTGAATTCCATAACCTTCCAGAATTAAAAGAGGCCTATGAAAAAGGAGGAATTGGCGATGTTACAGTAAAGAAATTCCTCGCAAAGTGCCTCAATGATGTTCTTGAACCGATGCGTGTCCGTCGTCATGAATTAGAAAAAGACATCCATCATGTTTATGAAATCTTGATGGAAGGAACGAAAAAAGCTCAAGAGAAAGCAAGACATATCGGACTTCGTGCAAAACGTGCAATGGGTATCGACTATTTTGAAAATCATAAACTTATCGAAAAACAACAAAAGGCCTATAAGCGTGCTCATGAGCAACAAAAAGCCTACGAAGATTATTTAGCAAAGCAAAAGAAGTAAAAGAAGCTGGATTTCCAGCTTTCTTTTTATTCTTCTCCAACCTTAACAAGTTTATAGCCAACTCCTCTCATGGCTTTAATCGTTACATCGGAATGAATTTCATTGAGCTTTTTTCTTAGGTTAGAAAGGTAAGCCCAAACAACATTGATTTCCGCTTCGGAATCATATCCCCAAATGTTATCCATGATTCTTTCCGTTGAAAGAACGACGTTTTTATTTCGGATGAGATATTCCATTAAACGATACTCGGTATCCGTCAAAGGAAGGGAGGCGTATGGCGTTTTAATCTCAAAGGTGTTGTGGTCTAATTCGAGATTGCCAACACAATAAGGCTCAATCAAACCGCCTTTTCTTCTGAGTAAGGAACGGATTCTAGCTAAGAATTCTTTCAAAGAAAATGGCTTGGTCAGGTAATCGTCTGCACCTGCATCAAGCCCCTCAACTTTATCATCTATTTCCGATTTAGCCGTAAGTATCAATACGGGAGTCGGATTGTTTTCTCTCCGAATCGTTCGAATGAATTCCAAACCATCCATCTTCGGCATCATCACGTCGGTGATAATTAAATCGTAGGTGTTATTATGCGTTAGTTCCAAGCCTTGCAAACCATCATAAGCCGTATCGACGTTATATTTGTTTGCCAAAAGGATGCGTACGAGAGCGTTTGAAAGATCTTTTTCGTCTTCCACTAAGAGGATTTTCATTTGCCTTTCTCCTTGCTCATATGAGCTTTTTTCCAATCTTTTATGGCTTTTAGGCGCTCCCCATATTTTGCTTCAAGCCCTTGTGTTCCTGGTTTGTAATATTCTTTATCTTTTAATGCGTCTGGGAGACATTGCATGGCTGCAACCTTCTCCTTTGTATCATGAGCATAGATATAGCCTTCCCCATACCCTAATTCTTCCATAAGAGAAGTAGGGGCGTTTCGAATGTTCATCGGCACAGGTTCATCTAACATCTTCCTAGCATCTTCCCTAGCGGTATTGTATGAAACTTCCATTGCGTTTGATTTTGGTGCTAAAGAGAGGTAAGTAACAATTTGAGTGAGGTTTACCGAACATTCAGGCATGCCAATAAAATGACAAGCTTGATAAGCAGCAACGGCAAGCTCTAAAGCCTTCGGATCAGCCATACCTACATCTTCGGAAGCAAAACGGATGCAACGTCTTGCAATATAGAGAGGATCTTCACCCGCTTCTAGCATTCTAGCAAGCCAATATATGGCTGCATCTGGATCCGAATTTCTCATCGACTTATGCAAAGCGGAAATAATGTTGTAATGCTCCTCCCCCTTTTTATCGTAAAGGAAGGTTTTCTTGGATGTGATTTGTTCTAGCATCTCCCGTTTGACGATGATCTTATCGCCTTGTTTATCGGAATTTAGAACAAGCATTTCTAAAGTAGACAAAGCATTCCTTGCATCTCCGTTAGAGAAGATGGCAATGTCATTTAAGACGTCATCAGTAATGGTGATGTTTTCGTTTCCAAAACCATTAGGAGAGGTGATTGCCCTCTTTAAAAGAGTGACGATATCATTTGCGTTTAGAGCATTTAAAACGAAGACTTTGCAACGGGAAAGTAATGCGTTATTCACCTCAAAAGAAGGATTTTCGGTTGTTGCACCGATTAAAACGATGGATCCTCTTTCGACGTAAGGCAAAAAAGCGTCTTGCTGAGCTTTATTAAAACGATGGATTTCATCTACAAAGAGTATTGTTCTTTCACCGAAACGTTTATTCTTATCCGCTTCTTCCATGACGGACTTGATTTCTTTAATTCCCGCAGTAACCGCACTAAAAATAATGAATTTGCTCTTTGTCTTATTGGCGATAATCTCTGCTAAAGTCGTTTTGCCAACGCCTGGAGGCCCCCAGAAAATCATTGAAGACACCTTATCTTCATCGATTAGCTTCCTTAAAACCTTCCCTTGGCCTAGAAGATTCTCTTGGCCTACAAATTCATCAAGGGAACGTGGTCTCATTCTTTCTGGAAGAGGTGCGTCTATTTTTTGGTTGTAAAATAAAGAATCTTGTTCCATAAAGCAATGCATATTGTACCAACATATTTCAAAAATAGAGATAGTAGTTATTACTTATTTTTTCTTTCTAGTCATTCCTTTATATTTTGCTTTAAAATGAATATATGTCAGACATAATTATTTCTTCTATAGAGGATGATGAATCTATTTCCTTAATCATTTCCAAAACCCTTCAAAAACAAGGGTATCAAGTTTTTTCATACTTTACGGGAGAAAGCTTTTTGGATGACGTTATGAAAAATAAGCCTAATGTCATTCTTTTGGACTTAATGTTGCCAGGCATTCAAGGAAAAGAAGTCCTAAAAGAGATTAAAAAACATCCAGAATTAGATGATTCCCATATCATTGTGGTCTCTGCAAAATCATTATTGAGCGATAAAGTTGAGCTTTTAGACCTTGGCGCGGATGATTATCTGACAAAGCCCTTTGAAATTGCCGAACTGATTTCCCGTGTCAATGCTCAAGCACGTCGTAATAAAAACAGCAAAAATAATAACAGAATTAGAAAAGGACCTTATACACTTGATTCCGAGAGAGGAATCTTATTTAAAAAGAACCGCCCCATTCATTTGACCGCCTCAGAATTTTTAATTTTTAAAAAACTTATCGAAGTGGATGGAAAAATCGTTTCTCGAAAAGAACTATTCGCCTGTTTCGGTGGGGAAGGGAACGAGAGCTCAAAAGCACTTGATATGCATATACGTTCTTTACGTTCCAAGCTTGGCCAAGGTTCTATCGTTTCGGTATACGGTTCAGGGTATCGTATTGTTTTATGAACAAAAAAAGACTCATTCTTTTGGATGTTCTTGTTTTTATCCTGCTTGTTGGATCGTATCTTTCTACGACCTTATCATGGTTTTTATTCAGTAAGAGCGCTATCCAAAAACAAACTCACTTTTTATCCGAACAAATCAGCACAAGCATCGTTTCTAACGAAACCACAATGGCTCAAGAAACGGCACGATATCAAGGCCTTTCCGATTATCAATTTTCTTATTTTTCCTCGGAAGGAGGAGATCCACTTGAAGATTCAACGGGTGATGCTTCTCCGCTAACGAAAGATGATTTAATCCATAACGTAAATGATACCTATTATGCTAAGAATCCGACGAACAACAGGGAATATTGTTATTGTATTTGCTTTGTTTCTTCTAAAAACATGTTTTTCCGCGTGGGAATCAGGGTTCCAGACAATGTTTTTATAGCTAAGAGGTTTCTTATATGGGGAAGCGCAGGCATTGTTGCTATTTACGGTGTTTACTTCTTTTTCTCCATTCGTTCTTTTTCTAAATCTTTAAATAGCATCAAGAAACAGGTTGCTAGGTTACGTTCCGTTTGTGGAACTTCGGAAGAACTTAAATTTGAGGATTCTATGGAGTTTTATGCGACGATTTTGAGAGATTCGCGTAAACGATTAGAAAAAGAATTAACGGAAGCGAAAGAGAAAGCCAAAGAAACCGACTTTATTCTTTCCTCTTTTACGGAAGGAATTATTCTCTTTTCATCGGAAAAGAAGGTTCGAATCTTAAACAAAAAAGCGGCAGATATCTTCGAATTAGATGTCAAAGAAGCAGTGGGGAGGCCTCTTATTGCTTTAAATAAAAGCGTTATCGCTCAGAAAAAAGTAACAACCGTGATGGGAACCTGCATAAGAGACACCTATTTTGACTCGATTGGATCAAGAGTGTATCAATGTGAAATCGAACCCCTTGAAGAAGATAAAAACTTAGGGAAAATCGGGGCAGCAATGTTATTGATTGATGTAACGGAAGAATTCAATTCTTCGAAAATGAAACGAGATTTTTTCGCCAACGCTTCTCATGAATTAAAATCTCCGCTCGCTTCGATACTTGGCTATCAGGAAATGATTGAACAAGGGATTCTTACGAATAAGGATGAAATCGATGATGCGATTCATAGTACCATTCGTGAGGCTCGTCGTATGAATAAAATCATTGTTGATATGCTTGAGCTTTCTTCTTTAGAAAACGAAACTTTGCGACCTATTGTTCAACTTGAAGTGGGGGATGCCTTAGAAACCATCATTGATTCTGAAAAGATAACGGCAAATGAGAAAAACGTTCGTATCCATTTCAAAAAAGAAAAATTACAGATTAAGGTCAACGAAGAAGACTTTGATAAGTTGTTCCGCAATTTGATTGAGAATGCGATTCGTTATAACAAAAACGATGGGGACGTGTATGTGATAATGGATGGAATGAACATATCCATAAAAGATACAGGGGTCGGCATAGAAAAAAATAACATCTCTCGTATTTTTGAGAGGTTTTATCGTGTAGATAAAGCCAGAAGCAGAAAAGATGGCGGAACGGGTCTTGGATTATCCATCGTGAAATATATTTGTGAGTATTATGGCTACAAGATTTCTGTTCAATCAAAAATCAACGAAGGATCTACTTTTACTGTTACTCTTCGCGATAATATTGTTAAAAATGACAATGTTGAATAACTAAAAAATAAAGTAAATATCGTAGGAATATGATAAAAAGTAAGCAAAAAGTAAAAAGTTGTTTATTTTTGTAAGGGCTTACATATATAATAGATGTACAAAAACAAAAACCATTTATTAAGGAGGGTTTTTATGAAAATCAAAAAAATGATGCTTCCTTTAGCATCACTCGCCATCATTAGCTGTTTAGGCAGCTGTGGAAAGGACGAAAATCCACAAAAGAAGATTGTTATGGAGGCCGTCGAAGCTGCGCAGAATATGACTCGTGATGAGCTTATGCAAAAAGCGGCAGACGAAATTCAAGGCGGTGTTTTCAAGTTTACCGGTTGTTCTTCCCGTCTTCATAAAGCAGAGAATAACTTTAAAGCTCTTCTTGCCACAAAGAACCCTGCATGCGCCAATATGACCTTCACCGGTGATAAATCCATTCCTGATGGACGTATCTATCAAACTTTAGCAGCGGATATTAAGGCTAACAAAACGGATTGCTATGACGGTTTCTTACTTCAAGATGGTTATCAACTTCAAAAATACGCCATCGATACTGGATACATGGTCAATTATGTTCCAAAGGAGTGGAACGATGACGCTGCTACCGATAAGACAAAGAACAAAAATCCATTCTCTCTCCAATACAACTTTAAGACTTGGTTAGTGAATGATGGTGCCGGAGATGGCATTAAAACTCCTGATGGAAAGCCATTAGATAATGTCTGGGATTTCACTCACAGCAAACAAAAGCTTGCTTGCATGAACCCAAATAACGAAAACGTTAATCGTGACTTCCTTATCATGTTAACGAAAGACGAAAACTGTAAATTGCTCAAAGAAGCATACGAAGATCCATCTAACAATTCTGACATTAAAGTGGAAGATTACGCTTCTTATGGCGAATTAAAGAAATACGCCTACGCTTTCATTGCCGGATTCATTAAACGCGCTTCCTTTGCAGGAGATGATGGCGACATCATTAACCCACTTTCTAAAAAGACCGCTGATGGTTCCGCTGCTTGGATTGTTTATTCCAAGATGAACAATATTGAAGAAACGGAAGATGTCTCTAAGAAATTCCTTGTTTCTCCAGCTTTAGGAAAAGACAACACGGACGGAGCAACAGCAACCATGAATATGAAAGGCTTCTCCGGCTTCATGTACAAGCATTACCTCATGGTTTCTTCCATTACAAAACATCCATATACAACCTGTGCTTTCATTAATTATTTAGCAACAACTTCTGATGGTTTTAAAGCCTGGGGTAAAGACATTGGTGACTACCCATCCATGCCTTCTGTCGATGTTAACCGCCGTAAATTCGGACACGGCGAATTCGTTACCAACGAAAAGGGCGAAAAAGTCTGGAAACAAGACGATACAAAAGAAAACGTCTTCCCTGTCATGAACGATCCTAGCGGTGATTGGTGGGTTAATACTGGCAAAGCCATTGTTGAAGACCCTGAATACTTAGGTTCTAACTACGATGACGTCAATAAATTCATCATTGATGTCACCGCACACAAAGCTTCCTAATAATAACGAATTATTCGAAATGGGGGTTAGCAAACTAGCCCCCATTATTTATTGAAGAAAGGAGACGTTATGGACTCTTTTGAACAAAATATCAAAGAACCAAATCCATTTTGGAAAAAAGTCAAAAAAGGCGCGAATGAGACATTGACATTCTTTGGTGTTCCAGCCAATACGATTCTTGTATTTTTTGGGGTCCTTTTGTTACTCTTGACCTTAATTCCTATGGTTTCGATTCTTATCACCACTTTGGCGGTGAAAGATCCAATTTTAGGTAAGATCACTGAGTTTACATGGAATAACTATTATGAAACGTTCGCTGGCGGAAATTCCAAAGGATATTTCTGGATACCACTTCTAAGAAGCTTAGGAGTAAGTGTCTTAGCTTGCTTTTTTGCTTTGCTTTTTGGTGGAATTACCGCCTATTTAATAACAAGAACAGACTTAAAATTCAAAAAATTCATTTCTGCGGTTTTTATTTTCCCATATGTTATGCCTCAATGGACATTAGCCCTTTTCTGGAGAAACATCTTTGTTAACACAGAAATAGACTGGGCTCTCGCTTATATGGGTGAATTCCAAGCTTTAACAGGCATTGCCGTTCCTGATTGGATGGTGTTTGGAATGTTCCCAATCGCTTTCGTTTTAGGGTTACATTACGCTCCGTTCGCTTATATTCTTCTTGGTGGCGTTCTTAGAAATATGGATTCAAACCTAGAAGAAGCGGCTGTTATTTTAAATATTCCTAAATGGAAAGTGTTCTTCAAAGTGACAATCCCTATGCTAAAACCAGCGATTCTCTCGACTATTCTTCTTGTTTTCTCTAGCGCATTATCGTCTTATGCCGTTCCTGTTACTCTCGGAAATCCAACAAACTATTATTTGATTTCCACACAGATGGAATGGATGATTAACGGCCATGATGCGGGTATTGCTGGTATGGGCAACGTTATGTCCGTTGTCCTAATTGTCATTGGCGTGCTTATTCTCTTGATCAACCAATTCCAGACTGGTTCGAGAAAACAATTCACGACCGTTTCGGGTAAATCAGGACAAGCTGAGACAAAAACTTTAGGAAAAGTGGGTAAATGGGTTGTTTCCATTATTCTCTTGATCATCGTGGTTTTCTTCTGCATTGGGCCAATGGTCTCCTTTGCAATCGAATCCGTCCTTCCAAATCAGGGAGACTATTCTAGTGGCTTTACCAAGAAGTGGTGGTTAACGAATGATAAGTCTCTAAGAAATGGCAACAATGGATTGCTTTATTCTTCGGATGTTTGGATTGCTTTAAGAAATTCCATAATTTTATCCGTGGTTTGCGCATTGCTTGCTGGTACAATTGGCTTGCTAATTGGATATGCTGTCGCTAAGAATAGAAAATCCAAATGGGCGCAATTCGTTAATGGTTTGGCTTTCTTGCCTTACCTATTGCCTTCTATTTCTATGTCCGTCATCTTCTTCCATTTGGGAGCGGATTTAGCGGGCTTTGGCATCACCTTCTTAACAAAGAGCTGGTGGGTCCTTGCCATTCTTGTGGGAACGATAAAATATATACCGTTTGCCTCTAGAAGTTCGCTAAATGCTATGCTGCAACTTTCTAATGAAATTGAAGAAGCGGCGGTCATACAAAACGTTAGTTGGTGGAAACGCATGCTTCATGTTATCTTCCCAATTCAAAAGAGCTCTTTCTTATCAGGCTATCTTCTCCCGTTCATCTCTTGTATGAGAGAATTATCCTTGTTCATCTTTATTGTTCCTGCATCCGGCGTCTTGACAAGACAGCTGTTCTTGTTTGAACAAGATGGCATCCCTGCTCTTGAAAATGGAGCAAACTTGATGCTTGTTATCGTTATTCTTATCTTCAACTGGCTCGTTAATAAGATTACTGGAGCTAGCTTAGACAAAGGCATTGGAGGTTAATTTATGCCAGAAATAGTATTAGAACATATTTATAAAAGATGGAAAGGCTTCTATGCCGTAGACGATTTGAATATGACCATCAAGGATAATGGATTCATTACCCTTCTTGGGCCATCTGGGTGTGGCAAAACAACCACCCTCCGTATGATTGCTGGATTAGAAACCCCGACGAGTGGCAAAATTACCATTGGAAACGAGACCGTCTTTGATAGTGAGACAGGAATTAATATTCCCGCTAACGAAAGACATGTGGGCTTCCTTTTCCAAAACTACGCTCTTTGGCCGCATATGACGGTTTATAAAAACATCACATTTGGTCTGCATGAGTTAAAGGGAGAAATGCCACTGGTTTGCTCCGAATATAACAAATACAAGCGTCTTTCTGAAGTGGTTACAAACATAAAAGAAATCAAGAAGTTTGTGAACTATTCTCTTGATAAAAACGGAAAGATCGTGGAAGAGAAAGCACTCTTGTTCATCGTCGATGGCTTTAAGATCTCTATGTCTTCTGCAAAAGAGCTCTTTAATTTAAAACTTCATGAAAAAGGCGATGCCGAAGCGGCCGCTTTCGCTGAAGAAAAGAAAAATGAATATCTTTTTAAAGCGGAAAACGAAGCTAAAAAAGTAGAAGATAAAGGCTATGTTCTTGATGCGGAAGGCCGTTATCTTAAGGATGGCGCAATCGTAAAGAAAGTTCGTAAACTTGACGCTGAAGAAATCGATTTAAGGGTCCGTCATGTTGCCCGTATTGTCCATATTGGCGAATTCATGGACCGTTATCCAGCGGAACTCTCTGGTGGTCAACAACAGCGTGTTGCTATTGCCCGTACCCTTGCTCCAGAACCAAAAGTCATTTTCATGGATGAGCCTCTTTCGAATCTTGATGCCAAGCTTCGTCTTGAGATGCGTTCCGAATTAAAGAGACTTCATAAAGAAACTGGTTCTACTTTTGTTTATGTTACGCACGATCAACAAGAAGCCATGACCCTTGC
This sequence comes from Escherichia coli, assembly GCA_963630675.1. Lineage (GTDB taxonomy): Bacteria > Bacillota_I > Bacilli_A > RFN20 > CAG-826 > UBA4951. Next base: position 94,078 of record CAVGNR010000005.1, on the reverse strand, counting down.
TACAAAGATTTGTTTAATTAACAATGGGGTTCTTCAACAATATGAAGCTCCTTTAGATGTTTATAAACAACCAAATAACCTCTTTGTCGCTGACTTTATCGGTTCTCCATCTATTAATTTCATTGAAGTGGACGCCAAACAAAACGGTGAAGAGATTGAATTAAACATGTTTGATGGTGTTAAAGCGACCTTTAAGCCAAATACCTATGTCGATCTTGACGCTTTCCAGAAAAATCGCGATAAAGAAATGGAAGCGGAAAAGGAACGTAAAGCTAAGGAAGCTGCCATGAAAGGCCACGTTGAAAAAGAGAATGCGGATAGAGACTTCAACTACCGTATTCCAAAAGTAAACGGAGTCATCATGAGAGAAGAGGAACATGAAGAGGCTGCTAATAAGCTGATTCTTGGTGTTCGCCCAGAGTTTATTAGACTTTCCGACAAAGAAGGCCTTGAAACGGAAATTTATAGCGCTCTTCCAACTGGTATGGAAACGACAGCGAGATTAAGAATTGGCGAATTCTTGCTTACTGCGGTTATCTTTGGTGGAGTTGACTATATGATTGGAGCTAAAACCAAAATCAACTTTGAGGGTAACGAAATTCTTCTCTTCGATCGCAAGAGCGGAAAACTCATTTCTTCGGGTCAACTTAAGATTGATTAAGAGAAATCCTTTCTTCATTAGGGGTGGCAAAAACCATCCCTTTTTCATTTAAATACCTCGAATTAAAAGAATAATAAAAGACGTTTTTGTATTCCCATTGAATAGTACTAAAATAAGTTTAAGTTGTCGGAGGACGAATGATTATGGCAAAAAAGAAAAGAGAAAAAGGAAAACTTTGGAAGGAATTCAAAAATTTTATTAACAAAGGCAATGCCTTCATGTTGGCCGTTGGTGTTGTTATCGGCGGTGCCTTCAGCGCGATTATCAATGCTTTCGTTAATATTTTATTGAGTGTTTGCACCTGGGCAGTTCCAGGAGGCTTAAAAGGTCTTGTGACCGTTCTTCCAGCATTAAATGATGCTCAAAAGGGTATGGATGCCACTCGTGGTTTAGGGCAATTCTTTGACGCGTCTGCTCTCCAAGACTTAGCAAAGGCTGAAGCCATTGCTACTTATGGTGAAGCAACCATTAATGAAACACCAACCCTTATTGAAAATGTGAAAGCTACAATTCTTTCGAAATACACCCTTCATGGCACCACATATACCTACAATATGTCTGCTGTTATTGACTGGGGAACATTAATCAACGCTTTCATTTCCTTCATCATCATCGCTTTGGTTTTATTCGCTATCGTGAAAGTGGCAAATACAATTGCTGCTAAGAAGAAACAAATCGATGCTCAACTTTTGGAAGCTTACTATGTTAAACATCCAGAAGAAAGACCTGCTCCAGTAGAACCAGGAAAACCAGCTCCAACCGAAGCGGAACTTCTTACACAAATTCTTGTTGAGTTAAAGAAAAGCAATGGGGAAAAACCAGCACCCGAAGAAGAAAAATAAAAAAGACTTATAATCGACAACTGAAGCAAGCGAACCAAAGGGTCCGCTTTCTTTTTAAAGAGAATCAACGATATATTTGGCGTATAAATAGGCGATATTGATGCCTGTTACCTCTTCAATCCCTTTTAAAAACGCATTGGAATTCACCTCACAAAGAATGGGTTCCCTATCTTTGCCTTTTAAAAGATCAACGCCACAATAATCTAACTTTAAGATTTGAGCGGCTTTCTCCGCTAAACGAATATAGGGAAGAGGTATTTCCATTTTTTCACCCTTGCCACCTTGGGCGATATTGCTACGAAAGTCTCCGTTTTCATTATGACGTCTCATACCCGCAACAAATTTCCCGCCAATCAAGATCAAACGATAATCAAAACCAAAAGAAGAGGAAATAAATTCCTGATACAAATGAGGCTCCGCTTGATATTCTTTTTCAAAAGAAACGACTTCATCATGATTTTTTAGAAGGAAAACGCCTTTTCCAAGGGAGCCAAAATTCCTTTTTCCAATGAGAGGGAAAGATAATTCTTTTTCTACTTCAAAAAGGAATTGCTCATCAAAAGAAGAGACGTAATTAAGTGGAGCGCTGATGGTTTTAGGCATGGATATGCCATGATTCGCCAAGGCAATATGCGTTAGCATTTTATCGTCGCAAAGATAAATCGATTCAGAAGAATTAAAGAGACGAAGACCAGCTAGTTCTAGCATTTTAGAAATGTAACCGTCTTTGTCTAAATAGAGGCAAAACGAATAAGGGGTTAGCTCTTTTGTTTGAATGGAGCCTTTTGCATTGATCCAGGAAAGAATTTCTTGATTGGTTTTCATCTCCAAATCAATGTCAAATTTTAGAAGTTCTTCCTGCATTCTTTGATAAAAATGAAGGGGGCCTCCTTTTTGAACATATCCGTTTAATAAACCAAATGCTTTTTTCATGTATAGGTAGTTTAACCTATCCGTTTCTAGATTGTGATGAATTTCATTAGGCATAATTATGCTAGAATAATGCCATGAATAAAAAAATCCAGCCTATTACAGCCCTAAGAGACACGGCAAAACTTGAAAAAGACCTCGAAGAAAATAACGGTCTTCTTTACATCACTAAGAATGGTTATTCCTCTTTTGTGATTCTTTCCACGGACGAATTTGAAAAACTCTCTCAAAAAGATACATATCCTCATTCTTTTTCCGAGAGAAAAGAAATTCATCAACCAATTTTAGAAGGTAAAGAACAATCTGACCCCCTTGGCTTCGTTAACGTTCGTTCCGCCACCATTCCTATTGAAGTGGGAGGGGTAAAACATAATAAAGAAGAGATTATCAAAAAAGTTCATGCAGCCAATGAGGATTCTATTTCTATCCTTGTTTTAAATGAACTTTGTCTAACGGGGTATACCTGTAACGATATCTTTCTTTTTGAGACTCTTTTAAATAAAAGTGAAGTGGCTCTTATCGAAATTGCTAAAGAAACTAAAGACGATAATGTCCTTTTCACCGTTGGCCTTCCTTTAAGAAAAAACAACAAACTCTATAACTGCGTTGCTCTTCTTTTCAGAGGGAAAATCCTTGGCGTAGTTCCAAAAACCTTCCTCCCTAATTATTCGGAATTCTATGAAGCAAGATGGTTCTCTCCTGCTCCAGAAGAGAATTCCTATATTGAGATTCAAGGAAAGGAATATCCTTTCGGTAAAAAGATGGTTTTCGTGAATGAAAATTACACGAAACTACGTGTGGGCATTGAAGTGTGTGAAGATTTATGGGCACCGAACACCCCATCAACGGATCTTGCTTTAGCAGGAGCAAATGTAATTTTGAACTTATCCGCCTCGAATGAAACGGTTGGGAAACTAACTTATCGAAGAGATCTTGTTCGCATGACTTCCGCTCGTTTAAGAGCGGCATATATCTATTCTGACGCAGGCGATGGAGAATCCACGACGGATTTGGTTTTCGCTTCCCATAATATTATTGCGGAAGACGGAGCAATTCTTACTGAAACAAAATCATTTGAGATGGAAGAGGCAACCGCGACCATCGACATTGAAAAACTCGAAGCAGGTCGTTTAAAAACAACGACATTCCACAATTCCGATAGGGATATGCGTTATATTCCTTTCTCTATGCCTTTAAAAACGCCATCTAAAATCTATCGTCATTATTCACAAAACCCTTTTATACCAGAAGATAAAAAGATCGATTTGGAACGCGTTCAGACAATTTTGGATATTCAAGCAATGGGTCTTGTAAAAAGACTTCATACCGTTCATCAAAACAAAGCGGTTATTGGTTTGAGTGGTGGTCTTGATTCGACCTTAGCTTTGCTTGTTACGGTGGAGGCATTTAAGAAAGCGCATTTTGATTTAAAAGGCATTACGGCGATTACTTTACCTGCTTTTGGAACAAGCAAAAGAACACACGATAACGCTAAACTCCTAGCTGAAGAATTGGGTGTGTCCTTTGAAGAAATCAACATTAAAGACACTCTTGTTTCCCATTTCCGTGATATCAATCATGATTTGGATAACCATAACGTCACCTATGAAAACGCCCAGGCTAGAGAAAGAACTCAGGTCTTAATGGATATTGCGAATGATCGTAATTCCCTTATGGTTGGTACAGGAGATCTTTCGGAATTATGTTTAGGATGGTGCACTTATAATGGAGATCATATGTCGATGTATGGGGTAAACGCTTCAATCCCTAAGACCCTTGTCCGTTATCTTTGTGAGGGATATGCTCTTCTTCATCCTGAAACAAAGAAATCCCTTGAAGATATTGTCGCAACTCCAATAAGTCCTGAACTTCTCCCTACAGACAAAAACGGAAACATCGCTCAAATGACGGAAGAAAAAGTGGGACCATATGAACTTAACGATTTCTTCATTTATCATTTCCTCCGCTTTGGCTATCGTCCTAAGAAACTATTAAAAATTGCTTTGGAAGCCTACCAAGGAAAATACGATAAAGAGTTTATCAAGAAGTGGCTCATCGCCTTCTTCCAGAGATTTTTCCATAACCAATTTAAACGTTCCTGTCTTCCTGATGGAGCGAAAGTTGGCAGCGTCGCCATTTCTCCACGAGGAGATTTAAGAATGCCATCGGATGCCTGCGTGGATGATTATTTGAATGAAGCCAAAGAACTTTAATATCCAAATTTTTTGAAAAAAGGTAATATTGTTTTATGAAAAAGAAAGATACTGAAAAATTAGAAACAATTGATATTACGAAAATTCGTAAAAAAGAAGAAAGAAAGAAATCTCGTTTCTTTGAAATCCTACGTTTCTTGGTAACGGGAGTGATTTGCACCTTAATTGACGCAGGCCTTTTTTTCATTTTAATGAAGTTCGTATTCAACCACCTTGCCACTTTAGGAGGGGAAAACGGATACGGGGGATACCTCGCATGGGGCATTTCCACAACGATTTCTTTCCTTGTCTCCTGCCTTGTAAATTTCTTCCTTTCTCGTCTTTGGGTCTATCAAAACGTTGATAAAAAAGTGAACACCAAGACCCAAAAAGCTTTCTGGGCATATGTTGGTTTAGCGGCTCTTGGTTGGTTAATTGGCTTGGGCCTTCAAGAAGTGGGGGTTCTATTATGCAACTCTCTTTGGCCGGAACTAAAGCTTTCTATTAACTTTGTTAAAGTCTCTTTGGGCGATCTTTGGAATGAAGCGGGTCTTGCTTTCTGGGCGTTTGTGGCTATTTTTGTCATCAAAACCTGTGTCACCTTGGTTTATAACTACCTCACAAGAAAGCTCATCATCTTCAAAGCTCCTAAAAAAGAAGAGAACACCTATGCAAATCCCGATTCTTCTAAGGATATGGTTGTTACTTTGACTCCAACCGAACAAAAGAAAAAAGTGACGGAGCAAGAAACTCCTACAACAAAAAGCAACCTAACCACAAAAGAATCTTTCTACGAGATTCTTCATGAAGAGATTGAAAACACCTTTGGCAAAGAACAAAAGAAAGTAGATGCCATTGATGCAAAAAAAATCATTCGTGAAGAAATCGAGAATTACGAAAATGAACACGGAAGAAACAGAGGAAAATAACCTCTGTTTTCTTTTCAAAATCTCGAATTCGGCTAAAATAATGGCATGAAAGTAGCAATTCTTGGTTCTGGTGCGGCAGGCTTATATACCGCCATTCTCTTAAAAAGAGCCAACCCATCCTATGAAATTCATGTTTTTGACAAGGAAGAAAAACTTGCTAAAAAGCTTTTTGCTACCGGCAATGGGCATTGCAATCTTTTAAACAAAAAACTTCTTCCAAATAAATTTAATAATCCCAACTTCATGAAGCCTATTCTTAAGGAATTCCCATATCCTGTTTTGAAAAAAGAGTGGAACGATATGGGAGTTGCTCTTCTAGAAGAAGGGGATTATGTTTATCCTCTTTCTTTTCATGCAGGCAGTTTTGTTCGCTATCTTCTTACGCTTGCCACCTCGATTGGCGTTCTTTTTCATAATCAATCTGAGATTCATGATTATCAAAAAAGTGCCAGTGGATATGAAATTGATTCCTATGGTGTTTTTGATAGACTCGTGATTGCTTGCGGTGGAAAATCCTCGCCTAATTTAGGTTCTAATGGTTCTTTCTTTAAAACATTGGAAAAACATGGCTATGATATTCGTCCTTTGAAAGCAGGCCTTTGCCCTCTTAAAGTAAAAGAAAATGTCAAAGTCTTACAAGGAATTAGGCATCACGCTCTATTGAAAGCAAGTAACGACAACAAGCAAGTTCTTCTTGAAGAAGGAGAGGTTCTTTTCAAAAAAGATGGGCTTTCTGGAATTGTTGTTTTCAATGCTGAAAGCGCCATTTACCGCGCCCCCTATGTGAAAAACCCTAAGATTTCATTAGATTTGTTTCCAGAATACAGCCTTTATGAATTATGTGACATTCTTAGTAGAGCAAAACGAAATAATCCAGAAGATCCTCTTTCTTCTATTTTGCCTGCTCCATTAGAAACATATCTTCTTTCTCTTTCGAAAAGCAAAGACGTTTCTTCGTTGGCAACAAACCTAAAACACATGGTTTTTAGTGTCTCTTCCTCCTATGATTTCCCAGATTCTCAGGTGAGTATTGGTGGGATAAATGTCAATGAAGTAGGCCCCTTTATGGAATCGAAAAAAGAAAAAGGAGTGTATTTTGCTGGCGAAGTTCTTGATATCGATGGCAATTGCGGTGGCTACAACCTTTCTTGGGCGTTTATAAGTGCTTTGCTTATTAGTAAACACCTTTAATCGACGTAAAACCCTTAAATCTTCGTTGACTATCTATCCTAGATAGACTTAAATTTATATGTTGTATTCGAGCATTCATTTGAAGCTTGTTTACTAGTGTGAGGTGCATTATGAAATATACGTCTACATCGAGAACGTTATCTCTCCTAGCCCATGCTGTCATTTTCTTGGCATTTGGCTTTATGGGAATTTGGTTTGGATTCTTTGTCGTTCCACAATATTTGGGTGCAAATCCTGATTATTTCTATCATGATTCTGGCCTTAATTTCGATACCAACGGCGCTTTCTTCCTTTGGTTTGAACTTGCTGTTATCGGCCTTGTTTTCATGGTGATTTCTCTTTTAGGCTTTATCCAAGCTTTGAAATCTTTGAAAGATATCCGTAACGATGAACCGGCCGTCCGTTCCTTCTCTGCTTTAATTTGCGAAGGTTGGATTGCTGCTATTTTCTTCCTTCTTCAAGGTGCTCTTTTATGGGATTTAACCGCTAATGGAAATCTCGTTTTCCTTATTGTTATGGCATTGTTGGTTGCAATCGTTCTTTTAATTGCCACCAATATTCCAATGGTTAAAATCTTCGATCAACGCGATCAAACCCCATTACTTCGTGATTTCATCGGATCTGCTTCTTTAGTTGCTCTTGCTATGGGTGTTGAAGCGACTCTTGGCTTAATTGGTGCTCTTACTTGGGCGAATCAAAAAACGCAAATTTTCGATTTGCTTTATATCATTATCATTGCTAGCTTTGTTACCGCCATTCTTGCCTTCTTTGGCTGGTTTATCCTTGGCAAAAATAAAACCGCTAAGGGCTTGAAGGTTTCTTCCCTCTTATCTAGTGGAGCTATTGCTACTACAGGTATTGGTCTTCTTGCATATGGCATTCTCGATATTGTTTATCAATATGCACCAGGATCTTCTTCCGTTGCTTTAGCAGTTCACTTATATAACAAGAATTTAAGCGAATTTGATTTAGGCTTCGGAATTATGGCTATTGTCATTGGCTCTCTTCTCTTAATCGGTGCCATTGTTGTTGCCTATTTTGCCAATAACAATTCCATCAAAACAAAAAAGATCGATTATTAATCGATTCTCATTGACTATTCGGCTTGCTTTATAGCAGGCCTTTTCATTTGCTCAATTTCTTTGCTTCAGGAGAGATGAAATCTTTTACATAAACAACTTCATCATAAAGATCTTCTATTTCTTTTGAAGGATGTTCGTATTCATTTTTTAAGCGATTCATTGCATCTAACGGAACTTTTCTTTGACGCATGGAGTTTTGATATAAAGAGATTTCGAAAGGAATATCGAAGACAACTAAGACATGTTTATCAAATCCTGGGGTCAGTTCATAATACATCTTTCTAAGACGGTTACTTAAATGAGTCGCATCCGCAATAACGGTTAAATCACTCATATCTTCCACATGTTCATTTAATCGATTACAGAAGGTATCCCAAACCAATTTTTCATTTTTAAAACATTCTTCAGAACCGAATAGTTCTTTACGAATTTCGTCACTTGCAACAATATAAGTATTTTGATGCTCTTTTTGGTATTTCCTCGCCCAAGTGGACTTGCCACTTCCAGGAATCGCTGATAAGAGAATCAAGGTTCGCATACCTTGATAGTCTAGTCCATTTGTATACAAATGAAAATGATATAAGCATCTCTTTATCGCTAAAAGAACGCGGAATAGTTTAAAATAAGAATATGAAATCTTTATCCAAATTATTTCGTTATGGACCTGGTCCTTCTAGCTCACACACTATCGCTCCTTCTAATGCGGCATCTGCTTTTAAAGAACTTCTTATTGATTTACCAGTAGATCAAATTGTTGTCACTTTATTTGGTTCCTTATCTTTTACCGCTTTTGGACACCATACGGATATAGCCATAAAAAACGCTTTAAAACCATATAAAACCATCATTCAATTAGATTCTAAAACCCCTGTGGTTCATCCTTTGACGATGGGATTTATTGCTTTCGATAAGAACGGAAAAGAATTACTTTCAAAGCGCTATGCGTCTTTAGGAGGAGGGGAAATCACCTCGGAAGATGATCTTAGAGTGGTTGAAAAGGATATTTATCCCTTCCGGAATTTCGAAGAAGTTAAAGCCTTCATGAAAGAACATGAACTCTCTTCTTTAAAAGATTTTGCCATGCTTTATGAAACAAAAGATATTCTCCCTTATTTAGAAAAGACCTTAGACCATATGTTTCTTTCTATCGAAAATGGTCTAAAAGCCAATACGTATATACCTGCGAATAAAAACCCTCGTCTATCTTGGAAGCGTTCGGCTGGAAAAATCTATGAGAAAGCCATCCAAATTCCAGAAAATGAAGCCAAAAGAGAAATGTTGCTTACTGCCTATGCCTATGCCGTTGGAGAGTCTAGCGCTTCAGGAGAAGAAGTGGTAACGGCTCCTACTTGTGGTTCAAGCGGAGTTTTGCCGGCGATTTTATACTTTGAATATAAAGATGAAGGAATTTCTAAGAAGACTTTAGTGGACGCTCTTTTTGTCGCAGGGATTTTTGGAAATATCGTGAAACAAAACGCCTCCATTGCAGGTGCTATTGGAGGTTGCCAAGCCGAAATTGGAACTGCTTCATCAATGGCTGCCGCTGCTCTTTGCTATATCAAAGGACTTTCTCTTTTCGCTCAAGAATACGCAGCCGAATGTGCCATGGAACACTTCCTTGGCCTCTCTTGTGACCCAGTAGATGGCTATGTGATTATTCCTTGCATTGAAAGAAATGGCATGGGGGTTCTTCGTTCCTATGACGCTTATTTATATGCAAAATATGTTGCACCAATAAGAAAAAACGAGGTTTCTTTCGATAATGTTGTCTCGGCTATGAAACTAACGGGAGATGCTTTGGAAGAAGCCTATAAAGAAACGGCTAAAGGTGGCCTGGCAAAGATTTTAAAATAAGGTAGAGACTGACTTTCTTTTGTACTATACTCTCTCTTGCGTGTTCTATCCTCTGAACCACGCCTAAAAAACAAGGAGGTCTCGATCATGGCCAAGAATGATCAAAATGAATCTTTTTCGAATGAAGTGAATTCGAAACCAAACAAAAAACACCTGGATACTCATCTGTTAATTGTTTATATCACACAGAATGCGATTGTTGCGGCAATCTATTTTGTTTTAACAAGCTTTACCCAGCCTATTTCTTTTGGAATGTTCCAAATGAGATTAGCGGAAGCATTGGGACTATTATGTTTCTGGCGCCCTGATTTTGCGATTGGAATGACTTTAGGATGTTTCCTTTCCAATGTCTATTCCTTTTCACCATGGGATATGTTATTTGGTAGCTTAGCTACATTAGTCTCTTGCCTTTTAATGAGCTACGCTTCAAAATGGCTATGGATGGCAATCATCTATCCTGTGCTTATCAATGGCCTTGTTGTTGGAGCTGAATTAACCTGGATTTTCATGAATCCGACGGGGACGTATATCGATTTTGCCATTCAAGGAGGATGGGTGGCATTAGGCGAACTCGGCGTTATGCTTATCGGTTATCTTCTTTGGATGATTGTTCGAAGACTAAAAATATTTGATAAAGTGTTTAAACCAATCCTTCACCAAAACGTGCGTTTCTAGCTTTTTGCTTAATATATCTTTTAGAGATAAAATCTCTTTATTATGAATCCTGAACTTTTCCATTTAGAAATCAAGCACATCGACAAAGAAACAGGTGCACGTTATGGCATCCTTCATACTCCCCATGGGGATGTTGAAGTACCTATGTTTATGCCAGTTGGTACAAACGCTACCGTTAAATGCCTTTCTCCCGAAGAAATCAAATCTCTTGGAGCGGGCGTCATTTTAGCAAATACCTATCACCTTCATTTAAGACCAGGTGAAGAAATTGTTAAAAAGGCCGGGGGCGTGCATCAGTTTATGAATTATGATGGACCAATGCTTACGGATTCTGGTGGTTTTCAAGTCTTCTCTCTTCAAAAGACAAGAAAAATAACGGAAGAAGGGGTTGAGTTCCGTAATATTTATAATGGTGATAAAGATATGTTCACTCCCGAAAAGGTCATCCAGATCGAAGAGGATATCGGAGCGGACATTATCATGTCTTTTGATGAATGTATCCCATATCCAGTCACCCACGAATACGCAAAACGCTCTACCGAAAGAACAATTCGTTGGGCAAAGCGTGGACTTATGGCTCATAAAAGAGAAGACCAAGCCCTTTTTGGGATTGTTCAAGGTGGTGAATTCCAAGACCTTCGTGAAATGTGTGCAAAAGAATTAGCTGCTTTAGATTTCCCAGGCTATTCCATTGGAGGAACTTCCATTGGGGAACCAAAAGACGTCTGTTTCCGTATGATCGAAGACGCTATTCGTTATCTTCCTGCAAATAAGCCTAGATACCTTATGGGTGTAGGCTCTCTTGACTATATCTTAGGCGGAATTGAAAGAGGCGTGGATATGATGGATTGCGTCCTTCCTACACGTATCGCCCGTCATGGAGCCTTAATGACTTCTCAAGGAAGAATTAACATCCGTAAAGCCCAATACAAAGAAGACTTCACCCCACTTGATCCAGAATGCGATTGCTATACTTGTAAGCATTACACCAAAGCCTATTTGCACCATTTATTCATGTGTAATGAGGAGTTTGGCAAACGGTTAAATTCCATCCATAACATTCGTTTCTTAATTAAAGTGGTGGAAGGTGCTAGAAAAGCAATCCAAGAGGATCGTTTCAAAGAATACGAAGAAGAAATCCTTCGTAAATATGGTGATATAAGAGGTTTTTGATATGGATATTAATTTATTTGATTATGATTTGCCTGAAGAGCTTATCGCTCAATCGCCAAAAGAAAAAAGAGACACTTGCAAACTCATGGTCATCAACCGTGCCAACAAGAGCTTTGAGCATAAGATTTTCCATGACATCATTGATTATTTAAAACCTGGAGATGTTCTTGTTAGAAATGACACAAAAGTCATCCCAGCAAGACTTCTTGGCTCTAAAAAAGAAACAGGAGGGGCAGTAGAAGTCCTCCTTTTAAAACAATTAGAGAATGACGTTTGGGAATGCCTTGTCGGAAATGCGCGTTCGGTAAGGGTTGGAACCCATTGTGTTTTTGGAAATGGCCAACTTACTTGCGAATGTGTTGCCGTTAAAGACGAAGGCATCCGTGATATGAAATTTTCCTATAAAGGAATTTTCATGGAAGTCCTTGATGAATTAGGGCAGATGCCTCTCCCACCTTATATCAAAAAACAATGCGCGAACAATGACGATTACCAAACGGTATACGCTAAAATCCCTGGATCGGCTGCCGCTCCAACAGCAGGCTTTCACTTTACCAACGAATTATTCGATGAAATCAAAGCCAAAGGAATCACGGTAGAAGATATTACCTTAAATATTGGTTTAGGCACTTTCCGCCCTGTTAAGGTGCAAGACACCAAAGACCATATCATGCATTCCGAAGTCATTGAAATGAGTGAAGAAGTGGCCGCTCACTTAAACCAAGCAAAAAAAGAGGGGAGACGTATCATTGCTATTGGTACAACTTCCATCCGTACCTTAGAAACTATCTATGGCAAATATGGTGAATTCAAAGCCACAAGAGAAGCTACAAGACTCTATATCGAACCAGGATATCAATATAAAGCAGTGGACGCTATCATCACGAACTTCCATCTTCCTAAATCCACTTTGGTGGAACTCGTATCTGCCTTTGCAGGAAGAAGTTTCATTCTTTCTTGCTACAAAGAAGCGGTCAAAGACAAATATCGTTTCTTCTCTTTTGGAGATGCTATGTTCATCTATGGTGAACCATTTGATTACTCTAAGAGCATGGAATAGTTTGTCGCTTGAAAGACTTATAAAACATTACATAAATGATGAAAAAGGCGGAAAGGTTTTGAGACATCCGCCTTTTTAAACGGCTCTGTGAATTCTAATGGGGATGAATGGGGATAGGATAATCCAAACCGTTCAAAACTGTGAATTCTATGGGGATGGCCGCAAGTCGCCAGATTTGGCGGCTTTTCATTAATTTTCTCTGTCCCATCTCATTGGGGCAGGAGCCCTTCCCTGAACCTCTCGAAATTATGGTAGCCAAACGTCGCGTCTATCGTTGTCTGGGCGACGTCGTTCCCGGTTTCATGCCAAAAGACAGCAAAAAAGAGTTAGAATCCATATGGTCTCCTTCCGTTAATGCATTGACCAAAAAATAGATTAATGGAGGAGGCTTTTTTCCTTCGCCAAAAAATCGGCAAAAGCTGTGAACAGCAATGGGGATGGCGTTTTTTGCCATCCCCATTAGAATTCAGAGAGCCTTTTAAACTCCTGTTGAAACGAATGCGGTGTTTGTTAGAATATAGTTGTGAAGTCTTCATAAGAGTTTTGTCGTTCTTTGAAAGGAAAAAACCATGAAATTTTTATCTTTACTTTTTGTTGCCTCTTCGTCGGTATCTGCCGCCCCTTATAGATTTGGCAAAATTGATGGAAGCAATTTTAAAAATTCGTTCACGAGCGGAGGGGCCTTTTATCTTAGAAATGTTGGGCTTGATAAACTTATTGAAGTGCCATATGGCCAATACGAAGAGGGAAAACAGATGAATTGTTACAGCCCAAATTATAAAATGGCACAAAGATTTGTTTTAGAAAAACAATTTAGCAATACTTATACCATCAGGCCTTTGGGAAATCAAAACTTTTTTCTAAGGACCCTAGACCCTGGAGATAGTGGGCATTCTAAATTGGATTTACATCGCGAAGAGTATTCCAACAAATACAGTTTAATTCAAAATAAATTCGCTTTTATTTCAGCAGGAGGCGACGCCTATTTTATAAAAACACAAGGCGGTAGCGGAGATTTTTACTTGGGCGCAGAAAAGGGCGGCTCTCATGATTTGTTTAGTTCCCCCCTTCCTAATAATCCGGATGCTAGTTATTTTGCATGGAAGATTGAAGAAACCGACAACATAACGCCTAATGTAACTTACAACGTTGTTCTTGATAAAAAAGAAACTAAAAGGCTTCTCCCCGTTTCAACCTATACCGCTGGTTACACGATTTATTTTTCTGACAAAATAGGAGAAATAGAACTGCGTGAAAATAACGCAACTGAGACGTTAGAAAAAAAGACAAATTCCGATCATTTGGATTTCGATTTCGAAAAAGGGAAATTTTACGATTTATATATTACCAACACGGCTAATGCCAAAAAGAATATTACGATTGAGATGACCCCAAACATACTTCTTACTCAATATTCAGGGCGTGATTTTGACAAGGATGATATCGATAGATCTCAAGACACGATCAATCTTATTGATGATTTAGAAAAGAAAAGATTTCACACAAGAAACTATTTTAATTTGAATAAGGAAGAATTTTTAAAGAAAAAGCCCTTTGACTCGAACTTTGTGATAATGCGATCGCATGGTGGTCCTGGATATTTTGCCACCTTTGAAGGCTTTGAGAATGATAATACAAATTATTTGTGTTGGTACGATTTGCCTAAAGAAATATTTAATATTTGCACCTCTTGGTATTCTTGTGATAGCGCAGCAATGGCTAATGGAGACGATGGATATAGAACCAATCTACCAAGAGAATGCGTTATTAGAGGCAGCAGTTATTCTTTTGGATTTAGAGAAGAAATTTATAGCGTTATGGCTGCTTCTCACAACAAATTCTTTCTCAAGGCCCTTCTAGACAATAAAAATTCCCTCGATGCTGCACGATGGGCGACTTACGAAGCCAAGAAAGAAAACTTAATTCTTTCTTTGAGCGACAAAGGATTACCTTCAGGAATCATGTATTTTAAAGAAAACGGAAGTGTAAAATACACGAGCATATATTCAAATTCGGAAGTTTTTTCTGATGATGGAGGGTACCAATTAAACAATTTAGAAGACGAGATTAACTTGGACGGAAGCGAATTTGAAGTCAAAACTGATGATGTCAATGTATACCACGACCTTTTCTTGACCAACATTCAAGTTGATGAAAAAAATCTTTCCTCTTTTGAAAGTGCGGGTAAGGCTCTTTTCGCTAAATATGATTGTTTAGTTCCCGGAGATTTCATCGATTTTGAAAAAGTCATAGTTTCTAAGAACGGAACTATCCAACCTTATCTTCTTTGCAAAGAATCAGATACAGAAGTTGTTTTTTATGATTTAATAAATAAACAATTTATCGACGCTGTTTCTTTTTCTAAAATGTCTTCAAATTTGGAAAGCTGGAGGATATGAAAATGAATATTAAAAGTTCTAAGATTCTAATGATTTTACTTTCTTCGCTCTTGTTTTCATGCAATAACACGAAACACTATTCTTCTCACGATCCTTGTCCTCCTCTTTGCCATAGTGAGGGATATTTCTCCTGGCATGATTCAGAGGCCTGGACTCTAACGGAGAATTTAAAAGAACAGGGCATTTCGGGAATTGCTATCGAAAAAGACCCTCTCATAAGAGAAGGTTTTCTATACGTCCGTTTCGAAGTTGAATGTTCTGACCTCTCCGTTTTCTCTTTTCCTAATATTCGTTTTGATCAAGCATATCATTCCAATTATGATTCAAAGAAAGTAGAAAACTTTGCAAAAGAAAAGAGCGTTGATTTTTATCAAAGCATTTCTTCGGATAAAACGAAGCTCATGGGTGGGGGCGGGGATTATAGCATCGTTCCAACAGAGGATGGCAGCTTACCCTCCAAAAAATATAAAGGGGATCTTACCTATGCCTTCCGAGTAGAGAGCACTTTATTTGATTATGCTCAGGATAAAGCCCTAGAGGACGCTTGCTTTTTCCTGTCTCCATTTATCAAAGGTGACAATCGTTATTGCGTATTTGCTTTCCAAGATATTACTCTTCGCTAGTATAATCTTTTAGATGAAATCTCATTTAGTTCAGCATAATTACTATCTTGAAAGCTTAGAAGAAATTAAAAAACTGAGTGGAAATAAAAAACCAAGCATTCTTCTTCATGATTGCTGTGGTCCTTGTGCCTGTTTCCCTTTGCTTTTCTTATGCAAGCATTTTGATGTAACTATCTATTACACTAATTCCAATATCTATCCTGAAGAGGAGTTCGATAAACGTTTAGGCGAAGTAAAGAAACTTATCCAATATCTGAAAGATACCTGGGGGTATGATGTAAAACTCATCGTTAGTCCTTACAATCACGAAGAATACATGAAAGATCTTCGTTCTCTTTCTTCTCTCCCTGAAGGAGGGTACCGTTGTCATCTTTGTTACCGTAAAAGAATGGAAGAAACTTTCTCTTATGCGGATGCTCATCATTTTGACTACATCACGACGGTAATGACCATCTCTCGTCAAAAATCATCAGAAATCATGAATCGCATCGGAGAAGAACTATCCACTCATTACCATACCAAATATCTTTTCTCTGATTTTAAAAAGAATGGTGGAATCGACCAAGGTGTCGCTTTAAGAAACCAAATCGGTCTCTATTGTCAAAACTATTGCGGATGTGAATATTCTTTCCGTAAATAAAAACATGCAAAAAGAAAAAGGCAAGCCTTTCGACTTGCCTGATTTTATCGTCTAGGGATTAATATTCGTAATCGCCCCATCCACCATCATCGTCGCTAGAAGAAGAGGAAGCGCCTTTTGCTAATTCAAAATGCTTGACCAATTCGCCATTTTTATAAGCGGAGAAGTTAGAAGTAGCGTTTACAGAAGTGTAACCTTCATCGTAGGTGATTGTAACGTTGATATAAATTTCATTTAAGACATATAAGACGTTACCGAGTTCTGCCCCTGATGTCTTATCTTTTGCAACGATATAGATTGCTCCATCCTTGCTTAATTTACCACCAGTTGATTTCTCCCAAGTGATATCGGAATTGCTCTTGTTTCTAATAGCAATAAACATATCGCTAAAGTCATCAAGACGGGTATCGTAATAGTTCGCCATCAAAACGTCTCCGTCATAGAAAGCGTAAGTGCTAGGTTCAGTTGCACCAGCAACGTTACTTACAGCAATCTTTCCTTTCGTTTCATCGACAGAAATGACGTTATAGTTCTTCTTAGAGTAGCCACCTCCGACAATAATTTTTCCGAAAGATGTTGCAGAAATGGTGTAGCCGCTCGTACCTCCGGTTGAACCATAGAATTCAGAACCTCCGTATTCTCCGACCCAGCTTGCTCCGACATATTTCGCTTCGAGAACACTAACGACAAGTTTGATAGAACCATAGTAGCTAGTATAGCTAGTAACTGGATAGGAATAGGTTCCATCAGAATCTTTGGTGACGCTTCCTGTATTCTTTCTAGGATTGATTTCATATCCGCTTGCGGTTTGATATTCATAAGAAACCCCATCAATTGCATAGTTTCCATCTTGATGTTCTCCATCCAAGGCGACATCAAGATAAACAGGACCCATTCCACCATGGATACCCGCGGTTAATTCGTGTTTTGTGCCATCCTTATCCTTTGTGTAAAGTAAAGTGGTGACATAATCAGGAGCTTCTACTTCGACTTGGAAGGCTCTTTCTTCGGCGGTAACGCCTAAAACAACAGCGTGATTAGGCATTACGAAAGCAAAGGTGTTGTACAAATGCTCTTCCGTTTTCGCTTCTTCCCCTTCGCCAGTAGTAACAAGGTAAGTGAGCTCTTCTGCTTCAAGAGCGACACCATCAGCGGTAAAAGAAACATTATCGGTGTTAGCGATATAGTTAGAAAGGATGTTCACTTTAGCACCGGCTCTTGCATATAAAGAAGTGCCAGTATAAATCTTGCCATCAACTACGAAACCACCGATGAAGTCGCCAAGTTTTCTTGGAGTTGCATATTCATATTCTGGTTGAACAACAACGACGTCTTTATCAACAGGAGCTAATTCAAAATAAGCACCACGTGTTTCCACTTTAACTGCAACATCGGCTGAAGGCATTGTGAAGGTAAATCCTTCTCTTAAGGAACCTGTAAGCTCAAGAGTGGCTTCCCCTGCAGTGGCTAGAACGCTAGAAGCTTCATAGCCTGATTCTACCGTTACTTTGAAAGAAACGGTCTCACCTTTCTTTGCTTTTTCAGGAAGGCCAATCACATAGCCATAATCTCCGCCATCAAAGCTAATTGCATATTGCTTGTCGGTATAATTGTCTTTAAAGGTATAACCACAAGCGCATGTATGTAAGGTATAACCTTGTGCATCATCGGTTGGAGCAACGACAGTCTCTTCAAAGGAATGAGCTGCAACATCCATCTTTTCTCCGCAACCAGTGCAAAGATGCCAGTGATTATTTTCATCATGATGCCATTCCGTGTCTGCGGTATGGACATGGGCTTCACTGGTTGCTTCAGCACTAGCACTTTCTAAACTGCTTGTTGTAGAAGGATCACCTTTACAACCAGCAAGGACTAATAGGGCTGATACGCTCATTACTCCTAACATTGTCATTTTTGATTTTTTCATATTTTTCCCTCGTTATCCCCGTTTGGATGACACAAAATTAAGGTAAGATGAAAAAATGTCAATAAAAAATTTACAATTGTACTGAAAACTTAAAGAATAGAGAGCAAAGTGCCGCTAAAATCACTATATTGTCCCTGAACATAGTCGGTTTCTAGATTGACGGTCAAGGTATTTGCAACGCTTGCTACAATCGTTTTATTTTCATATTTTTGTGATAAATGGGTGATTAAATCATTCTTTATCGTGAAAACATTTTCATAAGAAATTTGTTGGGAAAGGATTTTTTGCCCTTCGTTTTCGGTATAGATAAAAAGCGAATAGGAATAGGACAATTTATCATCTTCTTCAATCCCCTCCATATTGGAAAACTGGTATGAAATCAAATCGTTATTTTTTGATTCCAACATATAGTTGAAATTGGCTATTTCCTTATAGCCTTCCCCTAAAGAATAGGTGGATTGAACTGCTTCCTCGTCATATTTTCCAGAGCCCGTCTTCTTTGTATTGTCTTCGTCATCATAAAGAGTGACTTGATAGAATTTCTTTCCATTATCGTATATTTGGGTTGTATATGGGATAGGCGTTTCATATTCGTATGCTTCTGTGCCTTTTGTTTCGACTAGATAAGTGGAATTTCTTTTATAACGAGTTGATTCGTACTGATTTTCCACATACATATCAAAAGTAGCGTCAGAAGGATATGTGTATAGTCTTTTTAAAACGGTTTTTGATTTTGAAACCGTTCCTTCTAAAGAAAGAAGCTTGTTACCTAGCTTCGTTAAAAGAGATTCATCTCGGTCTTCTTCTGAAGAGAACTCGCTAGAAACGAGCGTATCTTCCGTAGAATACTCATTCGAAGAACTTTCTCCCCAAGTCGAGCAAGAAAAGAGCAATGGGAGGATGCAAATGAATAAAATTCTGTTTCTTTTCATAATCTTAATTCTCACTGAATGTCTACATTGTAATTGTAGAAGAAGACGTCTGTTTCGTTAGCGTCAGAGAAATAAATGATGCGAAGAGAATAAGTCTTATTCGCGTCATAGCCAACAGTGAACGTATCGTTCTTAATGTCTGCCCCGTTTTTGGAAAAGACATAGCCTCCCTCTGTAAGAGTACTTATATATGTGATCGTTTCTTCGAGAGTGGTTGCCCCAATTTCTAAAGCAGCACATTTGGCATTATACAAAGAACTCGTATAGAGCTTTAGCTTATAAGGCGTTCCTTTCATGGTAGGAACATCCAAGGATGTCCCTAAATACTCTTTGATTTGAGCCATGGGATAATCTTCTCCCTCATAATCATATTTGTTACTTAAAGGCTCACTTAAAGCAAAACCAAAGTCTTGATCCTCGCCATTTTGATATCCCCAATCAATTCCGTTCTTTTCTTCATCATAAGAAACAATGAAATGAATAGAATTGTAGACAAACTCATAGGCTTCTTCATATCCAGCATAATGACCTTGGAGGGATAAAGTCCTTTCTCCAATGGACAAAGTATCATTTTCAAAGATTTCAAAGATGCCATTCAGTGGCAAAACAGCCATTTGAGAAGAAGAGATGTACCATGTTCCAACCATTGGGGAAGGAATATGAAGCTTTTCTTCTGAAGAAGGAAGACTAGAAGAAAATTCTTCTGAACTTGGAAGATCTTTAGAAGAGGAGACTTCTCCTCCTTTTTCGCAAGAAGCGAGCATGGCGGTTATTGTTAATAAAAAGGCGATATTACGTTTCATAATGGCCCATTATAAGGTAAAAAAAGAAAAAAGCACTTATTATTTGTTTTTATGCTAAAATGCAACAAAATCAGGAGGCTTCGAAAAGAATTATGAAAAAAATAGGGTTAGGTATTATGACATTATCGGTCACTTTTTTAATTGGTTGCACCCAAAATTCAACGTCTTCCGAAAAAACTTCTGAGACGGAAAATTCTAGTATCGATACTTCGTCTAAGGAGAATGAGAATTCTAGTTCTGTTTCCAGTTCTTCTATCGATGATGGAAGCCTTTCTTTTGAAGAAGCCTATAATGAAATTGCCAAAGCTCAAAAAACAGAACTTAGCAGCGCTCAAAGTGTCATCTATCATCATGAATCTTCTTCCGCGACTATAAAAAACAAAATTGATCAAACGTACACAAACTATGAAGATGGTTCGACAACATCGATAGGTACCTACACCTATTCGGTAGAGGGTAAAGAAGATCGAACAGACACCTTTAAAACCATTGCGACCTCAACCATCGATAAATATGAAAATGGTGAAGATATTGATAATTATCGCATGTTTGTGGAAGTTACAGATTTCGATAAAGACTTAGGTATTTCTTATGATTATCAAGATTCTGCCACGAAAAAATTCATTATCAATTCTGAAGAAGATATAGGCAATTTAAGCGATGGAGAATATATTCTTGCAAAAGACTTTGAAGCGAATGCTGCAGCAAACCTTACCTCTAAATTAGCAAACTTCCTTGCTGGAGATATCATGGGTAGTGACTATGCTATCCAAACAGGATTAAACAAAGTTAAACCGACACAAAAAGAAACGGGGGAGTGGGAATATCTTATTCAGTTCCAATATTCTTCAAAGGATGATGGAATCACCACAACCTATTTAACCAAAGCTCAATACACTCTTTCTCAAGATAAAAGCAAACTTCTTTCCTTTGATACGCTTAATAAAACAACCTATGAAAGGGAAGGAGAAGATTCTGCTTACTCTCTTTATGAAGAATCTGGTGAAATTATCTATGGCGATAAAGTAAAAGAAATGGGAAAAGATGTTTTGAATGTGGACGATTATTTTCTTGCGGATGTTCTTTCTGTTCGTCTTGAGGCCACTAGCGGTTTTAAAACGATTACCGTTGGAGATGATTTAACCGTCCCGACGAATTGCTCTACCATCTATGGCTATGCGGACAATCGTAAGCCTCTCAAATCAATGAATACCGCTCTTGCTCCATCTAAGAGTTCTAATGAAGAGGCGGTAACGATTGAAGATGGCAACTTTGTTATTAAAGGAACAGGTGTCACTAATCTAACTTTTTCTTATTATCGTAAAAAACCAAGTACCGGTGCTTATTATCTTTCTTCCTTCACTGTGAATAACATAAAGATTATCTCCGCAAAAGTGGAATCCGTTTCCTTTAATGCCAAAGGAGATATCAATCTTCATTATGGTTTAGAGGTCGGGAAGGCCTATTCCTGGGGCTATAGTGTTTCTCCAAAAGAAGCCCCTCAAGCGATAAGCGCTTCTGTGAATGATCCTGAAATGGCAGATGTTATCGTAAATGCTGATTCAACCATAACCATTAAACCTAAAAAAGAAGGGGAGTTTAGCATCACTCTTGCCTCTGTAGGAACACCAGAAATCTCCGTGACAAAAGGCTTCTACGCTTTAAGCAACACCACCGATTACAAAGCTTTCTTAACTGGACATAAATTCTTCTACAAGAATTCTTTTGGAACAACTCAAACCCTCACTTTCTTAGAAAACGGAACGTGTTTAAGACATATCGAACAAATAGAAAACGGAAAGACCTCTTCTAGTGACGATACTTATAAGTGGAGTCTAGAAGGAACGGTGATTACCTTCTCCGAACCAGACGGTGATTTCAAAGTCTTCGAAAGTGGCCGTATCGTTAAATTCCTTAATAAAGAAGGGCAACCTTTAGGAATATCTATCAGTGCGGACGATCTTTCTGAGAATGCTTTTATTCCTTTAAGCGAGTAGTAGAAGACCTCTATAGAACATTATTTCAACAAAAGTTCATCCTTTTCCTATATATAAATAAATATAGTTTTTAAGAATGATTTTAGAACGCCAAAAACGTTCTTTTTCATACTAAAAAGAGGAGAATTTCCAAGATAGATTTCATTAAAAATTGTGCACGGTGCACAAATTTTTTAAGAATAAAATGACCTTCTTTTGAAAAAGTTTCGATAAATAGGGCTTTTTGTGTAAAAGGCAAGATGACACCTACATTTTAAGTTCAAAATGTTGTTGACTACACACGCACGTAGGGGGATAATTTCAAACGCTGGCGCAAGCGTGGAAGTGCGATGTTGCTGACACACCGATAGACGTTGTCAAGTATCGGCTTAGTCAGGGAACTCGTGCCGAGCATAGCTAGCAAGCCTGACGAAATAAGGAGGAAAAATCATGGCGAAACAACAAGTCCTGCGCATCAGATTGCAGGCTTACGACCACAAGATCATCGACGTTGCTGCCGAAAAGATCGTTGAAGTCGCAAACAAGACCGGCGCCAAAGTTATTGGCCCAGTGCCTCTCCCAACCGAGAAGCAGGTGTACACGATCTTAAGAGCTACCTTCAAATACAAGGATAGCCGCGAACAATTCGAGATCCGTACCCACAAGAGATTGATTGATATCGTCAATCCTACAAAAGAAACCGTCGAAGCCATCCGTAAGCTTGACTTACCAAATGGTGTCGATATCGATGTCACTGCGAAGTAAGGAGGTAAACATTCATGAAATCCATTATCGGAAGAAAAATTGGAATGACCGAAGTCTTCGCCACTGACGGAACAATGTATCCTGTCACTGTCATCGAGGTTCTTCCAAACGTCGTCGTCGCGAAAAAGACGAATGAGAAAGACGGCTATGAAGCATTACAAGTCGGTTATGAACCAACTGCTGAACGTCATCTCAATAAATGCGAACTTGGCATTTATAAAAAAGCTAACGTTGAAGCCCATGCTCATTTATTTGAATTAAAGGGCGACGAAATCTATTCCAAGAACGTTGGCGAAACAATCACCGCTGATTTATTCCAAGCTGGTGAAGTGGTTGATGTCATCGGTACAACCAAAGGACATGGTTACACCGGCACTATCAAGAGATATCACAACCACATCGGTCCAAAAGGACATGGTTCTGGCTATCATAGACAAATTGGTTCTCTTGCCAATAACGGCCGTGATAATAACCGTGTTATCCCAGGCAAGACAATGTCTGGACATTGGGGCCCACATCAAGCAACCATTGAGAACATCACTGTTGTTGCTAGCAATGCTGAAAAAGGTTACATCCTTGTCAAAGGTGGGGTTCCTGGACCAAAGAAATCGATCGTTATGATCAGAAGCGCGATCTTAACCCAATTCAAAAAACCAGAAGTCAAAGAATTAGTGGATCGCTCTAAGAAAGGAGAATAAGGATTATGGCAAATAAAGCAATTACTCTCCCAGTCGTTTCTCTTGCCGGCGAAAAAGTCGGTGAAATCGAACTTGCTAACGAAGTCTTCGGTATCATTGAGAAAAATGAACAAGTCGTTCATGATGCCGCTGTTGCAGAAGAAGCCAATTATCGCCAAGCAACTGCCAAAACCAAAAAACGTCACGAAGTAAGTGGCGGTGGCAAGAAGCCTTGGAGACAAAAAGGAACCGGCCGTGCTCGTGCAGGTTCTAGCCGTTCCCCAATCTGGGTTGGCGGCGGAAAGGTCTTCGGACCTGATGGAAATCAAAATTATAAGATTTCCCAAAACAAGAAAGCTCACGCACTCGCTTTAAAGACTGTTCTCTCTCAAAAGGTTAACGGCGGCATCATTGTCGTTGATAGCCTCAAAGCTGAGAAAATCTCTACAAAAGCTATCAAAGCTGACTTAGCGAATGTGAAAGCTTCTGGCAAGATCCTTCTCGTCTCCCAAGATGAGAATGTCATCAAGAGCGCTCAAAACATTGACCGTTTAGAGCTCCGTGCCGTCAATAACATCAGTGTTTACGATGTTCTCAATGCCAACGTCATTGTCATTGGCAAAGCTGACATCGAAACCCTCGAAGGAGGACTTAAGTAATGGCAAGCGAAAAGAAAGAAACCGTCGTGGCTGAAGCAAAGAAAACCTTCAAAGCCCCAACGCATCATGACTATGAGGTCATTCTCGAACCAGTCATCACCGAGAAGAGCATGGCTCTCCTTCAAAACGAGAACAAGATCACCGTCCGTGTTGCCTCTAGCGCTAACAAGGTCGAGATCAAAGAAAGCTTCCAACGCTTATACCAAGTGACCGTCGATGATGTCAAAGTCGTCAACGTCCTTGCAAAGAGCACCACTAGAGGTGGCCGTTATCAAGGAACTATCTCTGGTTATAAGAAGGCCATTCTCACCATTCATGAAGGTGAAGCAATCGACCTCTTCAAAGAGTAAGGAAACACCATTAAGTCTTATATGTCCTTATATATAGAAGATTTATAAAGCATCCACTATAGGAGAAAAGAAAAATGGCAATCAAATCATATAGGCCATATACGAAATCGAGACGTGAAATGCTCTCCCTCTCGTATGCAGACATCACAAAAACAACTCCTGAAAAATCATTACTTGCCCCTAAGAAACATTCAGGTGGCCGTAACAATCAAGGAGTCATTACCTGCCGTCATCGTGGCGGAGGAAACAAAAACCGTTACAGAATCATCGATTTCCGTCGTAACAAAGATGGAATCCCAGCAACCGTCAAGGCTATTGAATACGATCCAAACAGAACCGCATTCATCGCTCTCCTTGCCTATGCTGATGGCGAAAAGCGTTACATCATCCGTCCAAAGGATCTCAATGTTGGCGCTGTTGTCGTCTCTGGTTCTACCACCGATATCAAAACCGGTAACAACCTTGAACTCAAAAACATTCCAGAAGGTACCTTCGTCCATAACGTCGAATTAATGCCTGGCAAAGGCGGACAACTCTGCCGTGCTGCTGGAACAAGCGCTCAGGTCCTCGGAACTGATGGCAAATACATCATCCTCCGTTTGGCCTCTGGCGAAGTTCGTAAGGTCTTAGGAAACTGCCGTGCCACCATTGGCATCGTCGGTAATGAAGATTACAACCTTGTTAACAAAGGTAAAGCTGGTAAAACCCGCTACCAAGGTATTCGCCCAACCGTTCGTGGTTCTGCTATGAACCCAGTTGATCACCCTCATGGTGGTGGTGAAGGTAAGTGCCCTGTTGGCCGTGATGCACCACGTACCCCTTGGGGTAAGAAAGCAATGGGTGTTAAGACCCGTCGCGTCAAGAAGAATTCTACCCGTCTCATCGTAAGACGTAGAAATGGTAAGTAAGGAAAGGAGATCAAATTATGTCCCGTTCAGCTAAAAAAGGACCATTTGTTGACGAATACCTTCTTAAAAAGGTTGAAGCCATCAAGAAATCCGGCAAAAAAGAGGTCATCAAAACTTGGTCTCGCCGTTCTACCATCTATCCAGCATTCGTTGAACAAACATTTGCTGTTTACAATGGTAAAGAACACATCACCGTTTATGTCACCGAAGATATGGTTGGACACAAACTCGGTGAATTCGCCCCAACCCGTAATTTCAGCGGCCACCATGGTAATAACCTCGGCGATCAAGCCGCCGCAGCTAAGAAATAAGGAGTAGATTATGGCAGAAGAAAAGAAAACCGTAAAGAAAGCTCCAGCGAAAAAAGCTGCAGCTCCAAAAGCCAAAAAGGAAACCAAAGCCAAAAAGGCTGAAGTTAAGGCTGAAGAAGTGAAAACTGAAGAAGTCAAAGTCGAAAAGACTGAGAAAAAGGCTAAAAAGGCTGTCAAAGCCGAGCCTGTGAAAGCCGAACCTGTGAAAGAAGAAAAAACTGCTGTCACAGAAGCTCTCGCAATTGCAAAAGACGTTCGCGTCACCCCACGTAAGGTCCGCTTAGTGCTCGATCTTGTTCGTGGAAAAGATGTCGAAGAAGCCTTAGCAATCCTCAAGAATGTCAACCGTTCTGCTAGCGCCCCTGTTGCCAAGATTGTCAAATCTGCTGCAGCAAACGCTACCAACAACTTCGGAATGGATAAAAACAAACTCTATGTTGCTGAAATCCAAGCTTCCGATGGCATCAAGATGAAGAGATTCATGCCACGTGGCAAAGGATCCTCTTCCGGATTGGTTAAGAGAACTTCCAACATCCGTTGCATTGTGAAAGAAAGAATCTAAGGAGAGTAAACTAATGGGTCAAAAAGTTAACGCTAACGGTCTCCGTGTCGGAATTAACCGTGGCTGGGAAGCCAATTGGTTTGCTTCCAAAAAAGACTACGCGACATTCTTAGGCGAAGACATCGCCATTCGTAATTACTTAGAACCTCTTCTTAAAGAAGCGGTTGTGAGCCACATCGATATCGCTCGTAGCAAAAATGACCAAGGTGCCAAAGTTATCGTGAGTGCCTTCGTCGCTCGTCCAGGCGTTGTTCTTGGACAAGACAATACCAAGATCACTGCTATCCGCAATGGCTTAAAGAAAGTCGTCAAATCTGGAAACGCCACTCTCAACCTTGTTGAAGTGAAAAATCCTGATTTAGATGCCACCTTAATTGCTAAGTGGATTGCTTCTGAAATTGAGAATCGTCAATCCTTCCGTTCCACACAGAAGAAAGCGATTCAAAGAATGAAGAAGGCTGGTGCAATCGGTTGCAGAACTCAATGCCAAGGCCGTCTTGCCGGTGCTGAAATCGCCCGTCGTGAAGGATATAAAGTTGGTGTCGTACCACTCGAAACCCTTCGTGCTGACATCGATTTCGCTTCCGTTACTGCTAATACCGCCTATGGCGATATCGGCGTCAAAGTTTGGATCTGCCGTTCCGCCAACAAGGCCGCAACCGTAGAAACCGAAGAAAAGAAAGAAGGAGGACATGACAATGCTGCAACCAAAGCGCGTTAAATATCGTCGTCCACATAGACTCTCTTACGAAGGCAACGCTTCTAAAGGC
Organism: Escherichia coli; assembly: GCA_963630675.1. GTDB lineage: Bacteria > Bacillota_I > Bacilli_A > RFN20 > CAG-826 > UBA4951. The sequence goes on along the minus strand of CAVGNR010000005.1, from coordinate 67,187 downwards.
AACGCCGTCGAATTCGGAGAATATGGACTTGTCGCTACCGAAGGTGGATACCTTGATAACCACCAAATCGAATCTGCTCGTATCGTTCTCGCAAGATACACCGATAGAGCTGGTAAGGTTTGGATCCGTGTCTTCCCTCATTTAGCAAGAACTAAGAAACCAGCCGAAGTCCGTATGGGTTCCGGTAAAGGTTCCCCAGAAAGCTGGGCAGCCGTCGTTAAGAAAGGCAAAGTCATCTTCGAGATTGGTGGTATCAATCCTGAAATTATGATCAATGCCCTTCACCAAGCCGGCTTCAAACTCCCTCTTAAGACCAAAATCGTGAAGAGAACCAAATCTCTCTCCGAAGCGGAACTCCTTAAGATGGAAGCTACACACGAATCTACCTTGGAAGAGATTGAAGCGGAAGATCAAATTCAAACCGAAACAGTCTCTGACACTGGTAATGAAACTGCTGCTGATGCAACAACAACTGCCGCACCAGCCGCAACTGAAGGGGGAAATAAATAATGACCATTAAAGAATTAAGGGCCTTGTCCCCAAAAGAGCTTGATGAAAAGATCGCTGAACTCAAACAACATCAATTTGAGCTCCGTCGTCAAGCGGCCGTCGGACAATTAGAACATCCAGACGACTTACACTTCGTCCGTAAGGACATTGCTAAAGCCGAAACCGTCAAACGTGAGCGTGAACTCCAAATTGCGGTTCCAACAAGCAAATAATGAAAGGAGACCGAGATTATGGAAAGAAATATTAGAAACAAATTCCAAGGTGTTGTTACCTCGATCAAAATGGATAAAACCATCACTGTCACGGTTTCAACAAAGCAAAACGATCCCCTTTATCAAAAGAGAGTCGGTTATTCGAAAAAATACCACGCTCATGATGAAAAGAACGAAGCTAAAGTTGGCGACGTTGTAACCATCATGTCTTGCCGTCCTATCTCCAAGACCAAGAAATTCATCTTGGTTTCCATTGATAAGAAGGCTAGAGCTGGTGAAGACGCTAGCGCCGTTGAAGCAGATCTCGAAAAGAGCGAAGGCTCTGACGTCATCGTTAACGAAGGCGTGAAAGCAGAAGAGGAGAAGTAAGCATGATCCACAATGAAACTAATCTTGTAGTCGCTGATAACTCCGGTGCTCGTGCTGTCCGTGTCTTCCGTCAATATGGCGGATCCCACCGCAAAATGAGCTCCCTTGGAGATATCGTCCTCTGCGCTGTCAAAGACGTTACTCCAAACGGCAAGATCAAAAAAGGTCAAGTCGTCAAAGGTGTCATCGTGAGAGTCAAACGCGCTGTCATCCGTAAAGATGGTTCTTCCATTTCCTTCGATGATAATGCTGTCGTTCTCATTGATAATGACGGAAACCCACTTGGAACACGTGTCTTCGGACCTGTTGCTCGTGAGCTTCGTGATAAAGGCTATATGAAGATTATCTCTTTAGCCCCAGAAGTCTTATAAGGAGAAAACAACATGAACATCAAAACTGGTGATAAAGTTATCGTTCTCTCGGGCGATGATAAAGGCAAAGTCGGTGTTGTCCAAAAGGTTTATCCTAAGCTCAACAAAGTCGTTGTCGAAGGCGTCAACGTCCACAAGAAACACAAGAAACCAACTCAAGCAACTCCAGAAGGATCCATCCTTGACATCTATGTGCCATTCGATGCTTCCAAAGTTGCCTTGATTGATCCAAAAACCAAAAAAGCCACCCGTGTCCATCATAAAGTCGTGGATGGCAAAAAGATTCGCGTCAATGCGAAAGGCGAAAGCTTAGAGAAGAAATAAGGGAGGAATGAACAATGGCTGAAGAAAAGAAAACTGTTAAGAAAGCTTCCCCTAAAAAAGCTTCCGAAGTGAAATACGTCAATCGTTTAGTCACGAAATACAATAACGAAGTGGTTCCAGCTCTCATCAAAGAGTTTGGCTATACCACCCCAATGCAAGCTCCTAAATTCGAGAAAATCGTCATCAACATCGGTGTTGGCGATGCTACCACAAATAGCAAAGCTCTCGATGATGCTGTCGCTGAGCTTGCAACCATCACTGGACAACATCCAGTCGTCACGAAAGCCAAGAAGTCCATCGCAACCTTCAAAGTTCGTCAAGGACAGGCAATCGGCTGCAAAGTTACCCTCCGTGGAACCAGAATGTATGAATTCTATGATAAGTTAGTTTCCATCTCTCTTCCACGTGTCCGTGACTTCCGCGGCGTTTCCAAGAACGCTTTCGATGGCCATGGTAACTACACCCTCGGTGTCAAGGAACAATTAATCTTCCCTGAAATCGATTACGATAAGGTGTCCAAGATTCGTGGTATGGACGTCGTTATCGTCACAACGGCAAATACCGACAAAGAAGCATTCGCGCTTCTTCGTGAAATGGGAATGCCATTTAAGAAATAACGAGGTAAGCACATGGCAAAGAAAAGTTTAATCAATAAGTGCAACCGCCCACAAAAGTTCTCAACCCGTGAATACACCCGTTGCCAACGTTGTGGTCGTCCACACGGCGTCATCCGTAAATTCGGACTCTGCCGTATCTGCCTTAGAGAAATGGCCTACAAAGGCGAGATCCCAGGCATGAAGAAAGCATCTTGGTAAGGAAAGGAGAACACTAACATGAACGCAGACCCAATTGCAGACATGCTCACACGCATCAGAAACGCTAATGCTCTTCGCTACGAAAGTGTTTCCATGCCTTATAGCAAAATGAAAGGCGAAATCGCAAAGATCCTTCTTGACGAAGGCTTCATTGCTGGCTTCGTCGCTGAAGGTGAAAAAGCAAGCAAAACCCTTCACATCACTCTTAAATACGGTGCCAATGGCGAAAGAGTCATCACTGGATTAAAGAGAATCAGCAAACCTGGACTTCGTGTCACAGTCGAAGCTGATAAGATCCCAAGCGTCTTAAAAGGCCTTGGTATTGCCATCGTTTCTACTTCCAAAGGCGTTTTAACCGATAAGGAAGCAAGAAAGAATGGCGTTGGCGGAGAAGTCCTCTGCTACGTTTGGTAATCTAGAATTACAGAAAGAAGAGAAACACATTTATGTCACGTATTGGATTTAAACCCATCGCTCTTCCAGAAGGCGTTAGCTACGAAACCGTAGATAGCGTCATCACCGTTAAAGGTCCTAAAGGCGAAGTAAGCGTCAGAATTCCTTCTGACGTCAGCGTCGAGGAAAAAGACGGTCATCTTCACGTTGTACCTCTTGCCGCTCATACAAAGCAAGGTAGCGCGAATCACGGAACCACAGCAGCTTTATTACATGCTGCCGTCAAAGGTGTCCATGAAGGCTGGAAGAAAGAATTAGAAATCAACGGCACAGGTTATCGTGCCTCCATCAAAAATGGCGCCGTTACAATGTTCTTAGGCTACAGCCACACCGTCACTGTTGAACCTGTTGGCAAATACACCAAAATCACTTGCCCTGATGAAACACATGTTGTTGTCGAAGGATGCAATAAGCAAGAAGTTGGCCAAACTGCCGCTCTCATCTATGACAAACATAGACCAGACGTCTATGGACAAAAGGGTGTTCACTACAAAGGTCAACATCTTATTAAGAAAGTTGGTAAGCGTGCTGCTGCCGGCGCTAAGAAATAAGGAGGTTATTAGAATATGATCAAAAAAGAATCTAGATCAGTTGTTCGCGAACGTCGTCATCTTCGTGTTCGTGAAAAGATCTCCGGTACCGCCGAGTGCCCACGTTTAGTCGTTTTCCGTTCCAATAAACACATCGAAGCTCAAATCATCGATGATGTGAAGGGAACAACGCTTGTTAGCGCTGGCTCCGTCCAATTAAAGCTTGCTCATGGTTCTAACTGTGAAGCTGCTGCTCAAGTTGGCGCTGCAATTGCTAAAAAAGCTCTTGCCGCTGGTATCACCAAAGTCGTTTTCGATCGTGGTGGTTACCAATATCATGGCCGCGTCCAAGCTCTTGCGGAGGCCGCTAGAGAAGGAGGCTTAGTCTTCTAAGGAGTTTCATATGGAAGAAAATAAAACTACTGTTAATGCTGCTACTGAAGAAAAGCCAGCGACCCAAAAGAACCCAACCGGCAATCCACAATATGAACCTCGTGGATCCCGTGGTTCTGAACGCCCAGGAAGCCGTAAATTCGGCAACCATCGTGGCAAACCAGGTGAAAGACGTGGTGGACGTGGCGGATTCCGTCGTGTGGAAGATGACTTCCAAGACAGAGTCGTCACCATCAACCGTGTTACCCGTGTTGAACAAGGTGGCAAAACCATGCGTTTCGATGCTCTCGTCGTTGTTGGCGATAACAAAGGACATTATGGCTATGCTATGCGTAAATCCGGTGAAGTACCGGATGCCATGAAAAAGGCTCTTACTGCCGCTAAGAAAGATCTTCATTTCGTGAAGATCCAAAAAGGAACCATTGCTCACGAAGTTTCTGGTTCCCACACGGCTACCAAAGTTGTCTTAAAACCAGCTCCAGCTGGCACTGGTATCGTTGCTGGTGGCGCAGTTCGTGCAATCCTCGAACTCGCAGGTATTAAGAACATTGTCTCCAAAGTCTATGGTTCCCGTACCTCCATCAACGTCATCCGTGCTACCGATGCTGCTTTGCAACAACTCAAAGAATATGACAAAGTTATGGTTCTCCGTGGTTTAAAGACCCCAGAAGAAATCAAAGCTTCCCATGCTGCTCCAAAAGGAGCGAAAGGAGATAAGTAATTATGGCAGAGAATTTACATACTCTCGTAGTTACCGAAGGTTCTAAAAAGAAACACTTCCGTAAGGGCCAAGGCCTTGGATCTGGAAACGGCAAAACTGCCGGTAAAGGTCAAAAAGGTCAAGGTGCTCACGCTCATACCAAGAAACGTGGATTCGAAGGTGGACAGATGCCTCTTGCAAGACGTCTTCCAAAATACGGATTCAAGAATCTTGCCAGAGTCGAAAAAGCCATTGTGAACGTCGGTCTTCTCGAATCTTTTGAAGAAAATAGCGTCATCGATGCAAAGGTCTTATTAGAAAAAGGCCTCATTAAAGACGATATCAATGGAATTAAAATCCTTGGTAGTGGTAAACTATCAAAGAAGCTTACCGTGAAAGCCAACGCTTTCTCTTCGAGCGCTAAAAAAGCCATCGAAGCTGCAGGCGGCGTAGCTGAGGAAATTAAGTAATGAAAAAATTCGTCTCAATCTTTAAAAACAAAGATATAGTGAATCGTATTTTCTTTACGATTATGATTCTCTTTGTCCTCCGGATTGGGGCGGTTATTACTGTTCCGGGGGTTAAGGTCTCGGACGAACTTAGCAACATCATGAATAGCGGAAACAGTTTCGCTCTCATGGATTTGTTAGGCGGTGGAGCTCTTGCGAACTTCTCCGTCTTCGCCCTTGGCGTTTCACCTTATATTACAGCTCAGATTATTATCCAACTTCTGTCGAAAGACGTTCTTCCTGCACTCACCGAACTTTCTAAGCAAGGCGAGTACGGAAGAAAGAAGATGGAAATGGCGACCCGTTATTTGACGCTTCTTCTTGGGGCTGTCCAAGGTTATGGTATGATTCGTACCATGATTAACCAAGGATATATCTCCTTGACGCTTGCTGACAATTTCTGGACATACGCCTATATCGTTACCATTCTCTTAGCGGGCGCAATGCTTACTATGTGGCTTGGTGACCAAATCACGGAGAAAGGCCTCGGAAACGGTATTTCCGTCATCATCTTCGCTGGATGTGTTAGAAGCCTTCCAACTCAAATATCTACAGCGTGGAGCAAATGGATCACTGGCAACGTTGACTATGGCTCAACCCAAATGATCAAAGGTGCCTTCCAATTTGCGCTCTATATCTTGGCAATGTTAGCAATTTGTGCCTTCGTTGTCTTCACAGAGCTCTCCCAAAGACGTATTCCAGTTCAACATGCTGGAAAAGGTGGTTCCTCGCCTTCTATGGCCCGTGCTTCCTTCTTGCCGATTAAAATTAATTCGGCTGGCGTCATCCCGGTTATCTTCGCTTCCTCTATCCTTACGGCTCCAAGTATCATCGCTTCCTTCATTTCAAGCGATGCTTCTAATGCCCAATGGCTAAAGATCTTCAATTACAACTCCACCATGACCATGACAAATTTCGATGGTACGACGTGGAATATGAACTGGGGATTATTCATCTATCTCGCTTTGATTATTGCCTTCACATTCTTCTATGCGGAGATGCAAATCGATCCTGAGAAACTTGCAGATAACTTCCAAAAATCAGGTTCTTATATCCCAGGCATTCGTCCTGGTAAAGAAACTGAAAGATATGTTGGCAAAGTGCTTAACCGTGTCACCTTCATCGGTGCTATGTCACTTGCCATCATCGCTGCTCTCCCTGTCGTCCTTGTTTGGGCGAATGCCTTCGGAAATGATTCTTCCTTGGCAATCGGAGGCACCGGACTCATCATCATCGTTGGTGTTGCTATCGAATTGAACAGCCAGATTGAGGGCTTAATTGCAGGAAAATCGTACGACCAAGTTAAGGAGGCATAATTATGCTTAATATCATTCTCATGGGTCCGCCAGGTGCGGGCAAAGGAACACATGCAACATGGATAGCGAAGGATTACAATATCCCTCATATTTCCACAGGAGATATGTTTCGTGAAGCCATGAGTTCTGGTAGCGAACTTGGTAACAAAATTAAAGACATCGTGAATCGCGGGGACCTCGTGAGTGACGAACTCACCTGCGCCCTCGTGAAAGAGCGTTTATCTAAACCTGATTGTGCGAATGGCTATCTTCTTGATGGCTTCCCACGTACAATCGCTCAAGCTGAAGCGTTTGACAAAATGGGAGAAGAGATTGGACGTGCTCCAAATCTTGTCCTTGACATTGCTTGTCCAGACGACCTCTTAATTGGCCGTATTGTCACAAGACGTGTTTGCCCAAATTGCGGCGCTAGCTATAACATCGTCAGCCTTAAGCCAAAGAAAGATGGCATTTGTGATCTTTGCGGAAGCCAACTTGTGCAGAGGAAAGACGATAACGAGGAATCTTTCAAGATCCGCCTCGCTAATTACTATAAGAGCACCGCTCCTCTTCTTGATTTCTATGAGAAGAAGGGCTTACTCCACGAGTTCGATTCTTCGTCCGGACTCGAATCCACCAAGAACTCCATCTCGGATTTCTTAGGGGGATTGAAATAAATGATCATCATCAAATCCCCAAGAGAGATTGAGCTCATGAGAAAGGCTGGAGCCTTAACGGCAAAAGTCTTCGAAGTGGTTGGACCTCTCGTTAAACCTGGCGTTACTACCCAATACCTAGCAGATATGGCTGAAAAAGTCATTCTTGAAGGTGGTGGAATAAGCGCCGAAAAAGGTTATTGTGGATTCCCAGGCGCAATATGTACAAGCGTAAACGAAGTCCTTGTGCATGGCATTCCTTCCCCGAAACGTGTTCTTCGGGATGGAGACATTATTTCCCTCGACGTTGTATCTCTCTTAAACGGATATAACGGAGATGCTTGCCGAACCTATGCCGTCGGCATCTGCCCAGAAAGCAAACTTCGTCTTATCAAAGTGACAGAAGAATGTTTTTGGAATGCGGTAAAGAAAGTTAAAGAAGGCGCCCATTTAGGCGATATCTCACACGAAATCCAAGTTACGGCAGAATCCAACGGATATTCTGTTCCACTTGAATTCACGGGTCATGGTATCGGTAGGGAGATGCATGAAGATCCTTATATCCCTGACTATGGCGAAGCAGGGACAGGACCAATTCTTCGCGAAGGGATGACCTTAGCGATTGAACCAATGGTTCTTGAAGGTTCTAATAAGCTTAGAACCATGAAGGATGGCTGGACTACCGTTTCTAAAGACGGGAAACCCAGTGCCCATTATGAGAACACCATCCTCGTTACCAAAGACGGTTTTGAGGTCTTAACTTTAGAGCAAGGAGGAAAAATCCATTGAGCAAAGAAGATTGCATTGAAGTCGAAGCGAAGGTCTTAGAATGCCTTCCTAACGCGAACTTCAAAGTCCAACTACAAAATGGGGCGGTCGTTCAGGCCTGCGTTTCTGGAAAAATTCGCATGAATTACATTCGAATCCTTCCGGGTGATAGAGTCACCGTCCAATTCTCTCCTTACGATTTAACACGTGGGCGCATCACATTCCGTTTCAAAAATTGACGTGGGGCAACAGTTCCCCAAAAAGGAGTTTAATTACTATGAAAGTCAGACCATCCGTCAAACCGATCTGCGATAAGTGCAAAATTATTCGCCGCCATGGCGTGGTTATGTGCATTTGCTCTAACCCAAAGCACAAGCAGAGACAAGGTTAATTTAAGGAGTTACACAAAATATGGCACGTATTGATGGGGTTGATATCCCAAGTGAAAAACGCGTTGTTATCTCTCTTACCTACATTTATGGAATCGGAGACACAACCGCGAAGAAAATCTGCAAAGATGCAGGCGTGAGCGAAGACATCCGTGTTAAGAACTTAACCGATGACCAACTCGTCGCTTTAAGAGGAGAAGTCGCCAAATATAAGACCGAAGGCGATCTCCGTCGTGAAGTCGCTATGAATATTAAGCGTCTTACCGAAATTGGCTGCTATCGTGGCATTCGTCATAAGAGAGGTCTTCCTGTCCGCGGACAACGCACAAAGACCAATGCTCGTACCCGTAAAGGTAAGAGAAAGACCATTGCCAATAAGAAAGTGGCAACGAAATAATGAAGGAGGAGAAATAAAATGGCTGCAACTGCAAAGAAAACCGTTAAAACTTCTGCCCGTAAGAAGAAAGTTAAGAGAAATTTCACCGTTGGCACCGTCCACGTTCATGCCTCTTTCAATAACACCATCGTTAACATCACCGATCTTCAAGGTAATGTCATCGCATGGTCTAGCGCTGGCGCATTAGGCTACAAAGGCGCTAAGAAAGCTACTCCATTTGCTGCTCAATTAGCAGCTGAAGCAGCTGGCAAGTCCGCATTCGACCAAGGCTTAAGACAAGTCAATGTCGAAGTCAAAGGCCCAGGCCCAGGCAGAGAAAGTGCTGTCAGAGCCCTCGCTAATGTTGGCTTACAAGTTATCTCCATTTCTGATACGACTCCAATTCCACACAACGGCTGCCGTCCACCAAAGAGACCACGTGGCTAGTTTGTAGCATTCTCGGCTAATAGGGAAATATAGGAGGAAATTATTAATGGCTAATAACAATATCGATCAAACAAACGAAGAGCTTGTTCTTCCAAAGCCGTTCATTCCATTCGATTTCAATGTCGAAGTTGATGACGAAAAAGAACATTATGCCCGTTTCGCGATCAAACCTCTCGAGAGAGGATTCGGAATCACTCTTGGGAACGCACTCCGTAGAGTCTTGATGAGCGCCCTTCCTGGCGCTAGCGTCTATGCTGTGCAAATCGATGGTGTCCGCCATGAGTTCTCTTCCCTTCCAGGAGTGGAAGAGGACGTTACTGCCATCATCCTTAACCTCAAAGATTTAATCTTAAAAATCGATACTGACAATCCAAAAGAAACCAAGGAATTGGATGTTGATTTCCAAGGCCCTGGCGTCTTAACCGCTGGAGATATCGTTTGCCCATCCCTCGTTGAAATCGTGAACAAAGATCTTGAGATCGCTCACGTTGAAAAAGAAGGACACATCAAGATGAGAATCTTCGCTGGCAAAGGAAGAGGCTATTACACCGCTGATGCCAACAAAGTGGAACGCAATGTCAACCAATTAGGCTACATTGCCACCGATTCGAACTATTCACCAGTCGTGAAAGTCGCTTACAGCGTCGAGCCAACTCGTGTTGAACACGATTCTCACTTCGACAAATTAACTCTCGAAGTCACGACCAATGGTTCTGTTAGACCTCATGAAGCTGTCGCTATGGCAGCACAACTCTTAGTGGTTCACTTCCAAAAGTTTGCGGAGCTTGACGAAAAAGTCAAAACCTTCAAACTTGAAAAAGAAGAAGTTAAACCAGAAGAGAACAAATACCAAGGAATGCTTATCGAAGAACTCGATCTTAGCGTCCGTAGCAATAACTGCCTTAAGAGAGCGGGCATTTCTACTGTCTTAGAACTCACTCAAAAGAGCGAAGATGAGATGATGAAAGTTCGTAATCTTGGTAAGAAGTCGCTTAAAGAAGTCAAAGAGAAGCTTGCCCAAATGGGCTTACACTTCCGTGACTATGTAGGAGAATAATTATGCCAGCACAAGGAAGAAAAAATGTCCACGGTAAGACCGGTGTCCGTTTCAAAGCCGCTTATACCGCTTCAAAAAACTATTCGATGCTTCGTAATGTTGTCTCTGAATTAATCGTTTGCGGCCACGTTAATGTGACCTCTGGCGTTACTCCAGAACTCGTTTCGCTTGCCGACAAAATGGTTACCTATGCGAAAGCAGGCGATCTCTCTGCTCGTAGAGAATGTGAGAAAGTCCTTCGCAAAGGCATCAAAGACGAAAAAGGTGTCGATAGCTTAACCAAACTCTTCAACGAAATTGGCCCTAAATTCAAAGACCGCAAAGGCGGTTACACCAGAGTCTATAAGCTTGGCGCTCGTAAGGGCGACAATGCCGAAGTCGAAATGGTGACCTGGGTTGACTAAGTAGAAGTCTAAACAAAGAGATCAAGTTATCTTGGTCTCTTTTTCTTTTTGTCTTATCCTTATAGGGGAAAACTATGAAAAACTATATTTTTGATTTAGATGGAACATTGCTTGATACCATAGAAGGTATCCGTTTAGCAATCAATCTTGCCTTAAAAAATGCTGGATACGATTATTCTTTCGATAAAGAAGGAACAAAACATTTAATTGGAGAAGGCGCGGATACTCTCGTTCATCGTGCATTGAAGGATAAAGATTCTCCAGAAAGATTTCTTGCTTTAAAGAAAGAATATCTTCCTTTGTATCATTCCGAACAAGAAGAGCATACCTTTCTTTTCCCTTCCCTTAAAGAAAGCCTAGAAAAGATGAAACAAAAAGGTGCAAGATTGTTCGTTTGCACCAATAAACCAGACTCTTTTGCCAAACGTATCGTAGAAAAAATGTACGGACCATCCTTTTTCGAAGAAGTGTGTGGTCAAATTGAAGGCTTACCTGTTAAACCAGACCCAAGAATTCCGAATTACTTATTAGAGAAATATCATCTTAATAAAGAAGAAACTCTTTTTGTCGGAGATTCTAAAACGGATGTTCAAACAGGTATAAATGCAGGATTAAAGATTGCACTATGCCTCTGGGGATACGGCTTCTATACACCTGATCTTTTAGAAAAAACCGATTTTCTTTTCCACTCGCCAAAGGAGTTAGAAGACAGTTATGGAAAATGAAGTTTTTCCAAAGAAACATCTTTTGTCGTTGAGGTTATTGCCTTCCATCTTTTTAGGGCTCCTTTCTTTAGGATATTCTTTCGCTTATCTTGATAACAAATATGCGAATCGATTTGAATATCTTCAAGCCGGCGGCTTCTTTGGAATTGCCATTCTTTTGCTATTTTTAGATATTGCTTTGGAATGTTTTTATAAAAAAGATGATTTGATTTATCATCTTTTGTCGACTTGCATCGCTGGAGCAGAGCTTTTCTATTTCGGCTTTGCCATTCTTACCTATTTCAAACAACTACCTAGCGGAGCGGATCCTCGTTTCCGTATTTTTCCGACTGTTTTGCTAAGCCTTCTTTTGTTAATGAATCTTCTTTATCGGGTTTTGGTTTGGACGCATGTTTGGAAAACCGAAAAAGGAAACGAAAACGACCTTCTTGCAGCCTACATTGGTTACTTGGGATTAGGAGCTGCTTTACTTAATTCTTTCCCTTTCTCCATCATTTTGATGCAAGGAGATAATGTTTCCTTAAGCTACATTGGTATTTTTGCTGATATTGCTTTGGCCTTTGGCATTTTAGAAGCCCTTGTTGGTCTTCTTTGGCTTTCTTTTGAGAAAATAAGAGCCTCCCATAAATCCAATATCTTTTTCTATCTCACGGTAATTAATTTCTTTGCCTCTTTGGCAGGGCTTGTTGTTTCAGCCTTTGGCTATTCTTACGCTTTGATAAATATTCGTACGGCAAATTTCTGCTTCGCATTCTATTCTTTATCTATCGTCTTGATTGGCTCAGGGTTACTTTATCTCAACTATTTGCTCAAGAAAGGACGTTAGAAGCCTCTTTTCTTGCTCAATAATTAGGCTAGGAATAAAATGGTACGAAGTTTAGGAGGCTTTTATATGAAAGAAGTTAAGTTGTTCAATTCGTTGGGAATGAAAATGGAGACTTTCACTCCGCTTGTTCCTAATAAGGTCTCCATCTACTGTTGCGGTCCAACGGTTTATAACGATCCTCACATTGGCAATTTTAGACCTGTCATCACCTTCGACATATTGCGTCGTCTTTTGATGCATATAGGCTATCAAGTCACCTTTGTTTCTAATTACACCGATGTTGACGATAAAATCATCAAACGTGCAAAAGAGTTAGGAATCACGGAAAAAGAATTAACCACATCCGTCATCAAAGAATATCGTCGTTTGGTTGAAGAAGTGGGTGCTCTCCAACCGGATTACACCCCAACGCCGACCGTTTATATGCCGCAAATTATTTCCTATGTCGAGGATTTAGTGAAAACGAGATACGCCTACGTTTCGGATGGCGATGTCTATTTAAGCGTCAAAAAGATCCCAAATTATGGCGAGCTTTCTGGAAACTCCATCGAAGATTTAGAAAATGGGGCGAGAATTGCGGTAGGGGATAAGAAAAAAGATCCTGTGGATTTTGCTCTTTGGAAAAAGACCGATGAAGGAATTCAATGGGATACCCCATGGAGCAAAGGCCGTCCAGGATGGCATACAGAATGCTGCGTGATGATTCATACCCTTTTCCCTGAGCAAAAAGGATACATTGATATCCATGGTGGAGGATTCGATTTAAAATTCCCTCATCACGAGAACGAAATGGCTCAAGCAAAAGCCCATGATGGTCATAAATTAGCTCATTTTTGGATGCATAACGGCTTTATCAACATCAATAACGAAAAGATGTCTAAGTCCTTAGGAAACGTTATTTTGATGAAAGATGTCGTCAAAGAATACGGGGGAATCCCTTTCCGTTTGATGTTATTGGCCTCACATTATAGAGCGCCTGCTTCCTTTAGTGCGGATACGATTAAAGAAGCTCAAACGAAATACAGCCAAATTGAGACAGCCATGAAAAAGGTTGCTATTCTTCTTGAAAGAAAAGACATTGACATCGACTCTTTAAAACCATCTGATGAAACCAAATTCCTTGATGCCTTGTGTGACGATTTAAATACGCCAAACGCTTTAAGTGTTCTCTATGAAGAAGTAAAGACCTTAAACAGTCTTTGGAGGGTCAAAGAAATCAACTATGAGGCTTTAAGTGACTCCTTTGCAAAGGTGCGTTCTTATTGCGATGTTCTTGGGCTTACGCTCCATATTCCGCACCTGAATTTAGAAGACAAAAAACTCTATGAAGAGTATGATATAGCCAAGAAAAATAAAGATTTCGCTAAATCTGACGAGATTCGTCAAACTTTATTATCCAAAAACCTCTTCTAATAGAAAGGAGCGTTCATGTTTCTATCTTCCTCAACTTCTGTTCCATCTTGGAGTACCTGGGATACGACAATTGTCGAATTCTTTAACTCGGGTTTTAATGGAGCTATTCCTGCAGAGTGGGGAAATTTGATTCTCATGATTCTTTCCTTAGGTTTAGGAGCCCTTTTTTCAGGCCTAATTGGCTTTGAAAGAGAATACAAAGGACACGATGCTGGCTTAAGAACTCATCTTTTGGTCAGTGTTGGTTCTGATTTAATCATGATTCTTTCCATTTATGGCTTTGGGAATTGGGTTGGTTCAAGAGATCCTTCTCGTTTGGCGGCCCAGGTTGTTACGGGCGTTGGTTTCTTAGGCGCTGGGGCTATTTTAAATAACGGCTTAGACGTCAAAGGATTAACTACGGCAGCGACCATTTGGGTTTCTATGGCTATAGGTCTTGCTTGCGGAAGTGGCAATTTCATCCTTGCTACCCTAGCCTTCCTTCTTGCTTTTATCGCTCTTATCGTCCTTCATAAGGTAGACAAGTGGATTGCTGGCAAGAATCCAAGTGTGATGATTATTTTGCCTTCTGACAAACCATCTTTAAAAGAAATCATCATGATTGCTGCTCGCTATAATATTTCTATTCGCGATACGCATACGGAACTTGTTTCTCATCAAGAGAATTCTGCGATACGTATTACTCTCCGTTGTGCTTCTGCTTCCAAAGAAACAGTAACCGCCTTTGTAGACGAATTGCGCTTTACTTTGAAACCTTTGGAATTAAAAGTTACAGCTTAATATTGAAAAGTGACAAGGTGTTAAATATAATGAATATACAAGTTTACGGTAAGAATGCCGTCCGAGCGACCCTCGAGGCCGATAATGCAAAAACTCTATTTACTTTAAAGCGTCTTGAGAAAGATGAACTTGTGGCGATGGCTCGGAAAAAAGGAATACCTGTTAAATTCGTAGAAGAAAAGGAATTGACGGGTTTGGCGAAAAATCCTTCCCACCAGGGTTTTCTCGTCTTAAGCGAAGCTATAAGGAGCTATTCCTTAGAAGAAGTCCTTCAAAGCATTCCTTCTGAAAAGAAGTATCCTTTGATCGTTATTCTCGACGGAATAGAAGATCCCCATAACCTCGGAGCCATAATCCGCACATGCGATGCTTTTAGTGTCGATGGCATCATCATGAAGAAACGTGGCGAAGTCCCTCTTAATGGTACGGTCGCTAAAGTTTCAACAGGTGCTATCAATTACGTAAAGGTTGCTGTCGTGGCCAATCTCAATCAAGCCATCGAGAAATTAAAGCAAAATGGCTATTGGGTTGTTTCCTCTGACGGTAGTGCAACACAAAGCTATCTCGATGTGGACTACAACTCTCCAATCGCTCTTGTGGTGGGAAGTGAAGGTTTTGGAATCTCTAAATTAGTTTTGAAGAACTCAGATTTCATCGTTAAGATTCCAATGACTGGACACGTGAATTCTTTAAACGCCTCTGTGGCCTCTGCTATTCTTATTTCCGGTGTTGTTGCATCTCGCTCCAAGAAATAAGGATGCTTTATGAACTATGAAACCTGCTCTGATGAGACTCTTTTACTCATGTCTCGGAGCCAAAATGCCGATGCTTTCTATACTCTAACAAAACGTTATTTCGATAGGAGAAAAAACCTTTGTAATCAAGCCTCTGCTGCCTTGGCGGCTATGTTTGATGCATGGGATTTGAATCATGCGTTTTTCTTAGCTTTCAATTCCTCTTTAAAAAGTTATTCTCTTGGAGAAGGAAGCTTTCATGCTTATCTTGTTAGGAGTTTGAAAAACGCCCTCATCCGTGAGGCAGAGAAATTGCACCTTTTTAAGAACGTTAAAACCCTCTCTCTCGATCGAGAAATGGGGAGCGATGGAATGACTTTACACGATGTGATACCCGCAAATGGGGAAATTGATCCAAAAATGTATGTCACCTATCTAGAAGAAGCATTGCGTTTTGGGAAGGTGCAAGATGGTCTTGAAGAAGAAGTGCTCCAAGTTGCAAGGCTAAAAATAGACGGTTGTAAATTTACCGAGATTGGCAAGATTCTTTCCATTAGTCCTAAAAGAGCCAGCAGGGATTACGATAAATACGAAGAACTCGTAAAAGGGATTGTGTTTGGAAGTTGAGATTTCTAAAGAAATCGTTTGCGATATACGCCCCTTGGCTTTATATTATAGGGGCGAAGCAATCTTCGCTTTTTTCTTAGTGAATTCTTTCATTAAGAATTTGAGGTTCTAAATGTATGGCAAGAGAAAAAGTATTCTTAGTTTGTTCCGATTGTCTCTCGAGAAACTATCAGGTTACTAAGCGTAATGACGATCCTCGTCGTTTGGAACTTAAAAAATTCTGCCCTCATTGTGGCAAATACACTTTGCATAAAGAGAGCAAATAATGGGAAGGAGAAGTAATGAACCCAATTAGATACATGAAAGAGGTCGTTCGTGAAGGTAAACGCGTTCGCTGGCCTAAACGTGACGTGCTTTGGAAAACCATTGCCGTTGTTGTTGTGATCTCTATTTTCGCCGCTATCTTTCTTTCCCTGGAAGATTTAGCCGCAGCCAAAATCATCGAACAACTGAAAGCAGCTTTTGGAGGATAAAATATGGCAACAGAATTAGCCGAGAAACATTGGTATATTGTTAATACCTATTCTGCTCACGAAGCAAAGACAGCAGAAAACTTAAAAAACCGTATCAAAACCATGAACATGGAAGACTATATTTTCCGTGTCTTGGTCGCTGAATACGAAGAAAAATGCATTGATAAGGAAACTGGCCTTCCAAATGGCAAAGTGAAAGTCAAAAACCTTTATCCAGGCTATATCTTCGTTGAAATGATTATGACCACCCAATCCTGGTTTGTCGTTCGTAACACCCCAGGGGTTACTGGTATTACCGGTTCCAGCGGTGGAGGTAAGATGCCTACCCCAATTTCTCGTGAAGAAATCGAACCTGTCTTGAAGAGAATGGGCCTTGTCGATGAATCCATGTATGATCGTTATAACGTTGGCGATAATGTTAAGATCATCTCTGGACCACTCGAAGGAACAGAAGGTAAGATTATGTCCATCGATAAAGACACTGGCGCTTGCCGTGTTAATACCGTCTTCTTCGGACGTAGCACACCTGTGGATGTGGAATTCTCTGAAATCGAGAAAATCTAAGGTTTCATATCAATATAGAGCTCTTCAATGGGCTCTTTTTCTTTTTGTTTAAAATATGAATAATCTTTCATATTTCTATTGATATATGAATAGCCATTCATTATAATCATCGTTGTAAATATGAAAGGATATTCATATATGTCTTCATTACCTAATGAGAAAATACTCGATGCGATGGAGGACTTGCTTAGTGTTGCAAGTGACTCTACGCGTTTAAAAATCATGTTATCGATTGCCAACGAGGAACATAACGTTGGTGAAATCGTTGCTCT
The DNA here is from genome assembly GCA_963630675.1 of Escherichia coli. Taxonomy (GTDB): domain Bacteria; phylum Bacillota_I; class Bacilli_A; order RFN20; family CAG-826; genus UBA4951. The sequence continues at coordinate 50,195 of CAVGNR010000005.1, read as the reverse complement.
TGTTGGAGCCTCTCAATCTCTTGTTTCCCATCAGTTAGAAGTTTTAAGGAAACATCGTTTGGTCAGTGTTCGTAAGGAGGGGAGAAAGTCTTACTACATTCTTTCCGACCATCATATTAATGAATTGATTCAAGTCGTCTATGAACACGTTAGCGAGAAAAAAGGAGAGTAATATGTCAGAAGAAAAGAAAGAAATACTTATTAATTCCATCCGTTTAAGCGTTGCCTTAATTCTTGCTATCGTAGGACTTTTCTATCTAAACGAAGCAAACTTTGGCGTTTGGGTGAATTTTGTGGTGATGGGCATTGCCTGGCTCATTGTCGGATATGACATCGTATACAAAGCTTTCCATTCCCTCATCAAAGAAAAAAATCCGTTTGATGAGAATATGTTGATGCTTATTGCTTCGATTGGAGCGTTTTGCCTTCGTCTTTTTGGCAAAGATGAAAACGAAATCTTCGGGAATGAATTCTTTGAAGCGTTCATGGTTGCCTTCCTTTTCCAACTTGGCGATATCTTCGAGGATTTAGCTACAGATAAAAGCCATGAAGCCATCAGCAATGCCATAGGGCTTAGAGCTAAAAAAGCCTCTCTTTTGAAAGATGGAAACATTCTCACTGTTGAACCAGAAGATCTTTCCATTGGCGATGAAATACTTGTGAAAGTGGGTGAAATCATTCCTGCAGATGGCGTGATTCTTTCAGGAAGTGGAGACGTTGATATGTCTTCTTTAACGGGAGAATTTAACCCTGTGGCAAAAAAAGAAGGGGACTTGGTTAATTCAGGAACCATTCTAAAAAGCGGTTCCCTTAAAGTTCGTGTGAATAAATCCTACGAAGATTCTACGGTTAGTAAGATTATTGCTTTGGTGGAAGAGAGTAGCGGCGCCAAATCAAAAGCGGATAAATTTATTACGAAATTCGCTAGAATTTACACTCCAATCGTGGTGGCAATCGCTCTTCTTATTGCCATCATTCCTCCCCTTTGCATCGGAATGAATAGCCTTGAAACGTGGAAAGAATGGATCCGTATTGGCGTTTCTATCTTGGTTATTTCTTGTCCATGTGCAGTGGTTGTCTCTGTTCCTCTTGCTTATTTTGCAGGTATTGGCCTTGCCTCAAAATATGGCATCATTGTCAAAGGAGGCTCCTACTTTGATGAGTTGAACCGTTTAGGCGTACTCGTTACAGATAAGACGGGCACCTTAACACGTGGAAAATTCATTGTTGAAGAGTGTCATCCAGAAGGCATCTCCCTAGAAAAATTCCAAGAATATATGATTGCGGCGGAATCTCGATCCAATCATCCTATCGCCAAAGCCATTGTTGGAGAGACAAACCTTGCTCCTTATAGCGAAAAAATCTCCGAATATACCGAAAAAGCGGGATATGGAGAAATGCTTACCTATGATGGCCATACGCTTTTAGCAGGGAACGAAAAGCTTCTTAGCGAGAATCATATCTCCTTTACAAAGGCGAATGAAATAGGCACCATCGTCTATCTTGCGATCGATGGAAAATACGCTGGATATCTTCTTTTGAACGATGAAATTAAAGAAAATTCTTTCAAAACGATTCAAGACCTTCATAAGATGGGCGTGAAGTCTGTAATGCTAACCGGCGATAAAAAAGAAAGCGCCTTAAAGGTGGCTAACGAACTTCAAATTGATGAAGTCCATTCGGAGCTTCTCCCAGAAGATAAAACGAACCTTTTAAAGGAAAAGCTAACGGGAGAAAAAGCGGTGGCTTACGTTGGAGATGGCATTAACGACGCTCCAAGCATAGCTCTTGCAGATATAGGCGTTGCTATGGGCGGAGCCGGAAGCGATCTTGCGGTGGAAAATGCCAATATCGTTATTATGAACGACGATGTTTCAAAAATCGTTACGGCTAAGAAAATTGCGAAAGCCACAAGAAATAGAGCGATATTCAATGTCGTTGCTTCCCTTCTTATCAAATTAGCCATTGCCGCTTGCTCCATTTTGATTCCTTCTTTCCCTCTCATGATTGCCGTTTTTGCTGATACTGGCGTGACGCTTCTTATGGTCGCAAGCTCTGTTTCCTTGCTGGCATATAGGGTTAAATAAAGCTTCTTCTAGGCTCTAGAAATAGGGCCTTTTCTTTTAAACAAAATTGTGCATGATGCACAAAAAATAACAGCTATAAAACTTCCCGTTGTAAAGGCCACTTCGCGCACGTATAATACTTGAGCACGCGTATTTTAGCGTGTAGCGTGGTAGAACCTCTCTGACGAGGGTTCGTTTAAGCCACTGCATATCGTCAATTTTAAGGAGGACAATATGGCAAAGAAAATCGTCAAAGTCCTTAAGATGGAACTCCCAGGTGGAGACGCCCATCCAGGACCAAAGCTTGCTTCTGCAGGCGTTCAAATGGCCAAATTCTGCACTGACTTCAATGCAAAAACGGCCGACAGAAAAGGAACCACAGTTCCTGTCATCATCACCGCTTATGAAGACAAATCCTACGACTTCGTCATCAAAACGACACCAGTCACTGATTTGATTCTTAAAGCTGCTGGAATCAGCAAAGGTTCCGGCGTCCCAAACAAAACCAAAGTGGGACATATCTCTCAAGCTCAACTTGAGGAAATTGCACAATACAAGATGCCTGACCTTAACGCCAATGACATCGAAGCTGCGAAAAAGATTGTTGCCGGCAGTGCTCGCCAAATGGGCGTCACCGTCGATGCAAAATAATGAGGGAGCACCAGTATGAAACAAGGAAAGAAATATATTGCTGCTAAGAAACTTGTTGACGAAAACAAGGAATACACCCTCGAAGAAGCTGCCACTCTTCTTAAGAAAACCAGCATCACGAAATTTGATTCCACCGTTGATATCTCCTTCGCGTTAAACGTGAACCCAACCTTGGCTGATCAATTAATCCGTGGAACCTTGGTCCTTCCTCATGGAAATGGCAAAACCAAGAAAATTCTCGCTGTCACCAATGTGAAGCAAGAAGAAGCAAAAGCTGCTGGCGCTGACTTTGTCGGCGGCAAAGAGATGCTCGAAAAGATCCAAAGCGAAAACTGGTTCGGATTCGACATCATCGTTGCTACCCCAGACATGATGGGTGAGCTTGGAAAAATGGGCCGTCTCTTAGGTCCTAAAGGCTTAATGCCAAACCCAAAGACTGGCACCGTCTCCATGGAGATTGGTAAAGCCATCACCGAGATTAAGAAAGGTAAGATCTCTTACCGTGTTGACAAAGATGGTAACCTCAACGTTTCCATCGCTCGTGTCTCCTTCTCTGAAGCAGACATCATCGACAACATGCAAGCTATGATCGATGCTATTGTCAAATCTCGTCCAGCATCCGTCAAAGGTGTCTATATCAAGACTGCAGTGGTTCACACCACCATGGGTCCAGGTATGAAGATCACCTTCCCAACCAGAAACTAATTCTGGTCACCAATTCGGTGAATTGCTTGTTATTCCTAAGATAGCAACGGACATATGTCTTAATAATCCACGTTGCTGAGGTTACAAATTCACATAACTCACTAGTTATATCAAGCTTCACATATATATTAAGAAAGGAGGAACACAGTATGAATGCAACTGCACTTCAAGCCAAGAAAGAATCCGTTAAGGAAATTTCCGAAGGCTTAAAATCCAGCAAGACCATCGCTATTGTTTCTTATCAAGGCTTAACTGTCGCTGAAACAATGGAACTCCGTCGTACCTTAGCTGAGAAAAACGCCAAGATGGGTGTTTACAAAAATACCTTAATCCGTCGTGCTCTCTCTGCTGAAGGAATCACCGGTTTAGATGAAATTCTTGAAGGACCAAATGCGTTAGTCTTCTCTGAAGACGTTACTAGCGCTGCCAAAATCCTCTACAAATTCGCCCGTTACCACGAACACCTCGTTTTACGCGGTGGCCTCGTCGAAGGGAAAGTCGTAGATGCAAAAGGCATGAAAGAAGTCGCAAAACTCCCTACCAAGGAAGCATTGCTCTCTATGTTCTGCATGGTTCTCAACGAACCAATCGCTGGCTTTGCCAGAGTCGTTAATTCGATTAACGAAAAGGCTGGAGCGGAAGCCCCAGCAGCCAACTAATTTCTAGGAGGAAAAAACAATGGCTGAAAAATTAACAAATGAACAAATCATTGACACCCTTAAACAAATGACCGCCCTTGAGCTCAAGGCTCTTGTCGATGCCGTTTGTGCCGAATTCGGCGTTACCGCCGCTGCTCCAACTGCTGCCGCTGCTCCAGCTGAAGAAGAAGGCCCAGTCGCCAAAGGACCAACCGAAGTTTCCTTATTCTTAAAGGGACTTGGAACCGCTGGCAAAGTCGCTGTTATCAAAGTTGTCCAAACCATCACTGGTTTAGGCTTAATGGATGCAAAGAAACTCGTCGATGCCGCTCCAGTCGCCATCAAAGAGAAGATCTCTCCTGTCGAAGCAGAAGCTTACAAGAAGACCCTCACCGATGCTGGTGCCGAAGCTGAAATCAAATAGTTTCGTTTCCCAATTTTGATTTTTACCCTGCCCATGGACTACTCGTCGCCTGTGGGTAGGGTTTTGACGCTTTAAAGGAGAAAGAAAAATGCCCCAATACTTCGATAATGTGGAAGGAATGGAACATCAAAATATCACCATTCAATTTGAGCTTCTTGGTGAAAGCTACTCCTTCTTTAGCGACAAAGGTGTGTTCTCTAAAAACAAGCTGGATTTCGGAACAGAATTATTGCTCAAAACTGTTCTTGAAATGAACATCCCTCTTGGAAAAAGAGTACTTGACCTTGGGTGTGGAGCGGGACCGATAGGACTAATCCTCGCTCACCTCGACCCGGAGAAACAAGTTACACTTGCGGATATTAATGACCGGGCCCTCGAACTTTGTGAAAGAAATGCTAAACATCTTGGTGTCTCTTCTCAAGTCGAGATTGTTCATAGCGACGTTTACCTCAACATACACTCCACCTATGATTCGATAATCTCAAACCCCCCGATAAGGGCGGGAAAACGAGTTACTTACCGTATCTATGACGAAGCCCTCTCTCACTTGAATGAGAATGGTTCCTTAATCATTGTCATTCGTAAAGAGCAAGGCGCTCTCTCTACGATGGAACATCTTCAAACGATCTTCCCTTCGGTAAATGTGTTAGCTCGTAAAAAAGGTTATTACATCATTCAATCATCATTTAAAAGGAGCAGTATCAATGCCAAATGAAAAACAATTCCTAACCGAATTCCCTGGCCCAAACGGAAAAAACTATCCTGTCGGCCTTAACCATCGTGTCAATTTCGGAAAGATTTCCGGCTCTTTGGAGCTTCCTTACTTGGTTGCTGTCCAAACCAAATCTTTCAATTGGTTCAAAGAAACTGGAATTGACGAAGTTTTTAGAGAAGTATTCCCAATCGTTAACAATAACGAAACAATTTCCTTGGAATACGAAAGCTGCCATTTTGAAGAGCCTGAATATAAGCCTCTCGAATGCAAAGAAGAAGATTTAACCTATTGCAGCAAACTCAAAGCCACCCTCTTATTAAGAAATAAAGAAGACGGCCAAATCAAAAAATCTGAAGTCTACATGGGCGATGTCCCAATGATGACAAACAGTGGTACTTTCATTATCAACGGTACCGAAAAAGTCGTTGTTTCCCAGATTATTCGTTCTGCTGGCGCTTATTTTGAGAATCCAAATGAAAAAGGCGTCGAATACCATGCTGAATTAATTCCTACCAGAGGAACATGGATCGAATTTGAGAACACAAACAAAGGACTCATTTTCGTCGATATTGACCATTCACAAAACGCTTCGCACAAATTACCTGCGACAATCATTTTCAAAGCGTTAGGCTTCTCCGAAGAAGATATCACCGATTTATTTGGCGATTCCGAAGCTTTGGTCAATACCATCAATAAAGACAAGGCAAGAGACAATGCGAATAAAGCCTTGATCGAAATCTTTAAGAAATTAAAACCAGGCGAACCTGTTACCAAAGAAGGAACCATCAATTTCTTAGTCCAACGTTTCTTTGATGAAAAACGTTATGACTTAGGTCGTGCAGGTCGTTTTAAACTCACTCAAAAACTCGGCATTTATGGCCGTTTAGCAGGACGTGTCCTTGCGGAACCTCTTATCTCTGCCGATGGTGAGATCGCCATGAACAAAGATGGCGAAGCCATGATTGCGGGTTATACTTTAACCAAAGAAGACGTGGAAATGCTTCGTGACGAAGAATTCTTCGAACAAGGCGCCATGGAAAAAGATCTCGCTGACAAAATCAATCCTGATTTTGCAATCGGATCCACCAAAATCAACGTCGTTAAAGTACACGCCAAAGACAAGGTTACCGAAAAGGTTATCAACATCATTGGTACCTCTTTGGAACTTTCTGGCATCATTGAAGGAACAAAGCCTCTTCTTTGCCTCGCAGTGCCTGATATTCTCGCTTGCTTCTCCTATTTCGAGAACGTGCGTGAAGGCGTCGGAAGCTTAGATGATATCGATAATTTAGGAAACCGTCGTGTACGTTGCGTTGGTGAACTCTTACAGAATCAATTCCGTATGGGTCTTACCAAGATGAGCAAGACAATCATTCAAAGAATGAACACGACCGTGGATTTCTCTGAAGCAAAACCACAAGCCTTTGTTTCTATCCGTCCACTCACTTCCTCCATCCATGAGTTCTTCAATACTTCCCAACTTTCTCAACTTATGGACCAAGTCAACCCTCTTTCGGAACTTGCCAATAAGCGTCGTCTTTCCGCTTTAGGACCTGGTGGTCTTACCCGTGAAAGAACAACCATGGCGGTGCGTGACGTTCACTACACCCACTATGGCCGCATTTGCCCTATTGAAACTCCAGAAGGTCAGAACGTTGGCTTAATCAACAACTTATCTACCTATGCGAAGATCAATAAATTAGGCTTTATTGAGACTCCATATCGTAAGGTCTTCAAAATCACCGATAAAGATGGTATTACCCACGTCTATGTTTCTGACGAGGCTGAATATCTTTCTGCCGATGATGAAAAAGGACTTTATATCGCTGAAGCGAATATGAACACTTCCGATGCAATGGAATTGACCATTGATGGGAAGAAAGAAATCGTCAAAGAAATCTTAGATGATGAAGTGGTTACAAGACACGACGATGACAACATCATCGTGAGCAAACAACTCATTTCCTACGTTGACGTTTCTCCAAAACAAATCGTTTCTGTCGCAGCCGCTTGTATTCCATTCCTTGAACACGATGACTCTACTCGTGCTTTGATGGGTGCGAACATGCAACGTCAGGCTCTTCCATTACTTCAACCAGAACTCCCATATGTCGCAACCGGCATGGAACGTTCTGTTGCTCATGACTCCGGCTTAGCTGTGGTCGCAAGAGAAGATGGCCTTGTCACTTATGTTGATAGCACAGAAATCACCGTCAAAGAGGAAGAAGGGGAACATACCTATTTCTTACGCAAATTCGAGCGTTCGAACCAAGGTACATGCATCAACCAAACCCCAATCGTCCATGAAGGTGATCAAATTAAGAAAGGTGATGTCATTGCTGATGGCCCATCCATGAAGAATGGTGAATTAGCCTTAGGACACAACCTTTTAATCGCTTATATGACTTGGAACGGCTATAACTACGAAGACGCCGTTATCATGTCTGAAAAGATGATCAAAAACGACACCTATACTTCCATCCACATTGAAGTCTATGATGTCGAATGCCGTGAAATCAAAGGAGGAGACTCCGAAGAAATCACCCGTGATATTCCAAATGTTGGCGAAGACGCTAAGAAATACCTCGATGAAAGAGGCATTATTATCCCAGGCGCCGAAGTCAAAGAAGGGGATATCCTTGTTGGTAAGACCACACCAAAAGGCAGAGTCGATCCAACTCCAGAAGAGAAACTCTTAATGTCCATCTTTGCTGAAAAGGTGAACGAAGCCAAAGACACCTCTCTCCGTGTTCCTCACGGTGGACAAGGTATTGTCTTGAAAGTCAAATGTTTCTCCCGTCGTCATAAAGACCCACTCGCTCCAGGCGTTATCGAAAAAATCCGTGTCTACATCATTCAAAAGAGAAAGATCTCCGAAGGTGATAAGATGTCCGGACGTCATGGTAACAAAGGCGTTATCTCGAAGATTCTTCCAGTGGAAGATATGCCATTCTTACCAGATGGCACCCCAATCGATATGATGCTTTCTCCAATGGGCGTTCCTTCCCGTATGAATATCGGTCAGGTCTTCGAAGTTCAACTTGGCTTAGCATGCCGTAAACTCAATATGAGAGTCGCGACCCCAGTCTTCGATGGCTTAACCAGTGAAGAAATCTCCAAACTCATGGTCCAAGCTGGATTATCTAGCGATGGTAAGACCATTCTCTATGATGGACAAACCGGTGAACGTTATCCTGAACGTATTGCTGTCGGTGTCCAGTACATGATCAAACTCAACCACATGGTTGATGATAAATTACATGCCCGTAGCGTCGGACCATATAGCTTAATCACCTTACAACCTCTCGGTGGTAAGGCACAAAACGGTGGTCAGCGTTTCGGTGAAATGGAAGTCTGGGCTTTGGAAGCTTACGGCGCAGCCCATACCCTCCAAGAAATGATGACCGTCAAATCCGATGACCGCGTTGGAAGAAGAAAGACCTATGAAGCAATTATCAAAGGCAATCCACTTCCAAAAGCCGGTATGCCAGAAGCCTTCAAAGTCTTCACAAAAGAACTCAAAGGCCTTTGTATGGATGTCACTCTTTATGATAAGAATGGAGAATCCATCAATATGGATAACCTTGTGAAAGACGCCTTAATCGAAGAAAGAAAGATTAATTCCGCTATCCGTAACCTCTCTAGCAATCATGGAAATGTGAGCGAAGATGAGGCTCCAGAAGAAGAGGAAAGCTCTCTTGATGATGCGTTACAAGCTGCTGCTGAAGAGGGGCTTACCACCACAAGTGACCTCTCCCATAACGAATAATAGGAGGAAGAAAGAATTATGTTTGATATCAACAATTTAGCCGCAATGCAAGTTGGACTTGCTTCCCCTGAAACAATTCGTAACTGGTCTCATGGTGAGGTTATCAACTCTGAAACCATCAACTATCGTTCTCATAAACCAGAATTTGGTGGCTTATTCTGCGAACAAATCTTCGGTCCTGTGAAGGACTATGAATGCTCTTGTGGCAAATATAAGAAGATGCGTTTCCAAGGCACTACTTGTGAGAAGTGCCACGTTGAAGTCATTTCCAAAGAGTGGAGAAGAGAAAGATTCGGTCATATCGAACTCGTCTCTCCTTGCACCCACATCTGGTATTTAAAAGGAATTCCTTCCCGTATCGGCTTAGTGCTCGATATGTCACCAAAAGAGCTTGAAGAAATCGTTTATTTCGCTGGACACATCTGCTTAAACCCAGGTACATCCACCGTCTTAAAGAAGAAAGAATTCTTCAATGACTCCGAAGATTCTAGAAACACCTTCGTCAATGCCATCCTTGCTTTCAAGGATCAAATTCCAGAAGGCAGTGCGGATTCTTTAAAAGCCGAAGAAATCATTGCTCGTTTACAAAACCGTAACGAAACATTTGACTTCCTTTCTACAACCGCCTTTGTTGGCAAATACACCGGTGCTGAATTCGGTGAAGGTGCTGCTTCCATCAAACGTCTTCTTCAAGAAGTCGATTTGGAAGAAGAATATAAAACCTTAACCGCCAAGATTCATGATGCAACCGGCCAAGCTCGTTTGAAATTAGCGAAGAGACTCGAAGTTATCGAAGCTTTCCGTAATTCCAACCAGAAGCCAGAATGGATGGTTCTTGATGTTATCCCTGTGATTCCACCAGAGCTCCGTCCTATGCTTCAACTTGATGGTGGACGTTTCACGGATTCCGATATCAATGACCTTTATCGTCGTGTTATCATCCGCAACAATCGTTTAAAGAAATTAATCGAAAACAACTCCCCAAGCGTCATTCTCATGAACGAGAAACGTATGCTTCAGGAAGCGGTTGACGCTTTAATCGATAACGGACGTCGTGGCAAACCTACCCCAGGTAAGAATGGCCGTCCTTTGAAGTCTCTTTCTAGCGGCTTAAAAGGTAAGCAAGGTCGTTTCAGACAAAACTTACTCGGTAAGCGTGTCGACTATTCTGGCCGTTCCGTTATTGCCGTCGGACCATCCTTAAAGATGTATCAATGTGGTCTTCCACGTGAAATGGCCGTTCAACTTTTACGTCCATTTATCGCAGCAATTCTCTTAAAGAGAGGCGTTGTTACCGCTCATAGACAAGCAGATAAGCTTATCGATGCCTATGATCCAAAGGTGTATGACATTGTTGAAGAGATTATTGGCCAACACCCAGTTCTCCTTAACCGTGCTCCTACCCTTCATAGACTTTCTATTCAAGCCTTCCAACCTGTCTTGGTTGATGGCCACGCTATCCGTTTACACCCACTCGTTTGCCCTGGCTTCAACGCCGACTTCGATGGTGACCAGATGGCTGTCCACGTTCCTCTTGGAAAGGCAGCTCAAGAAGAAGCACTCGATTTGATGCTTGCTTCCAACAACATTCTTGGTCCAAAAGATGGTAAAGCTATTGTTATTCCTTCTCAGGACATGGTCTTAGGAAACTACTACCTTACTGAAGAAGAGTCCCGCGTCGATATGCTTAACCGTGCAAGAGATATCCGCAAGGTTACCGTTTATGACGAAGCGGAAAAAACTGCTAACGAAAAAGCTGCTCTTCAACAAGAAGAATATTCCAAACAAGAAGGCAGAATCTTTGGCTCTGTCCAAGCAGTTATGGAAGCCTACGAGACTGGATCCATTCAAATCCATACCCGTATCGTTGTTCCAGCCAAAGCTCTTCATAAGACATTTGGCGATGATTTAAGCGTTTACGCTTTGCCAAGCGATGTGGAGAATAAATATCTTATTACTACCGTTGGTAAGATCATCTTCAACGAACTCTTCCCAGATGATTTCGTCTTCATTAACTCCAATAAGCCAGCCAGCATCAACCGCGACGCGATTGAATCTTGGTTCGTTTCTCCAAAAGAACTTCAAGAGAAACATGACGCTTTAGAGGAAAAGATTGCCAAGCTCTCTGACGAAGATGCAGTCAAATATCTCGTTAACGCCTACTTCAAGAAAGGCGATGCCTATCTTGATGAACACTATAAAGATTCCGACTTCGTGGAACTTGCTAAGATTGCTCTCTCCTTACACAAAGAAGAAGATAACCTTGGCGAATATATCTGCTTAACCAACCTCCGTAAGGCTATCGCTAAGAAAGATATCGGCTCCATCATCGATATGGTCTTCCATAAATACGATATGAAAGACGAAAGACAAGTCGAATCCAAACCTTCTAAGACTTCTGCAATCTTAGACAAGATTAAAGATCAAGGCTTCAAATATTCCACCATTTCTTCCGTTACAATCGCTTTATCTGATATTAAAGATATTAAGAATAAAGACGGATTCGTTAAAGCTGGTCAAGAAAAGGTCGAAAAGATTAACGAAGCCTATAACGAAGGCTACATCACCAACGAAGAACGTTATAAGCAAGTCATTAACATTTGGACTGCCGTTACTGATCAAGTCGCAGGTGAGGTTGCTGCTTACATGAAGAAAGATAACCGTAACCCATTGATCATCATGGCTGATTCTGGTGCTCGTGGCTCCTTAGCTAACTTCAAACAGTTAATCGGTATGAAAGGCTTGGTTTCTAACCCTAAGAACGAAGCTATCGAACTTCCTATTATTTCTTCCTACCGTACTGGTGTTAAGGTCAACGAATTTTTCATCAATACCCACGGTGCTCGTAAGGGTGGTGCGGATACTGCTTTGAAAACAGCTGACTCTGGCTACTTAACAAGACGTCTTGTCGACGTTTCTCAAGATGTCATCGTCCGTGAGGATGATTGCCATTGCGATCATGGCTATAAAGTCAGAAAGATCGAAAAGAAGACAGCGGCTGGAAACATGGAAGTCATCGCTTCTATCTCCTCCCGTATCAACGGTCGTTATGCCATGCACGATATCGTCAACCCAACGACTGGCGAAATCATTGTTCCAGGCAACATCTTAATTAGTGAAGCCCAAGCGCAAGAAGTGGAAAAAGCAGGTATCGAAGAAGTGGAAATCCGTTCCATCTTCACTTGCCAAACCAAAGAAGGCGTTTGCCGTCATTGCTATGGTCTTAATATGGCGACTGGTCACCTTGTTGAACTTGGTGAAGCCGTTGGTATTATGGCTGCTCAATCTATTGGTGAACCTGGTACTCAGCTTACAATGCGTGTCTTCCACACTGGTGGTATGGCTGGTGAAGATATTACTTCCGGTCTTCCACGTGTCCAAGAACTTGTTGAAGCTCGTAATCCAAAAGGACAAGCTATCATCGCTAAATTTGCCGGTGTTGTCACCAATATCGAACATAAAGACGATGGTGCCGCTGTTGTTACTATCACCTCTTCTGCTAAGAGCACGGTGGAAAGTAATACTGCTGAAGTGGAAACCTATGATGTCCCACGTAATGCCAAACTTGCCGACAACATCAAAGTTGGCGGTCTTGTCGAAGCTGGTGGATTCATCACCAAAGGTTCTAAGAAACTTCAAGACTTACTCGATTACACCGATGTTTCTACAGTCGAGAGCTACTTGTTAAGAGAAATCAAGATGGTTTATGCCGCACAGGGTATCGAACTCTCCGACAAACACCTTGAAATCATCATCCGTCAAATGTTACGTAAGATGTTCATCACCGATTCTGGTGACACCAGCCTCTTACCAGGCACAAGAGTGGATATCGATCGTTATACCGAAGCTAACCAAATCGCCCTTGCTAATGACAAACGTCCAGCTATTGGCCGTCCATTAATCTTGGGTATCACCAAGGCTGCTTTGGAAACCGAATCCTTCCTCTCTGCCGCATCCTTCCAGGAAACAACCCGTGTTCTTACCGACGCTGCCATTAAGGCAAAACGCGATAACCTCCATGGTTTGAAAGAGAATGTCATCACTGGCAAACTCATTCCTACCGGATCTGGCTTATACACCGAAGAAGAAGAGAAAGAACGTCTTTCTCACTTCGATGTCTTGACCAAGATGAAAGAAGTCAAAGCTCAATATGTCGAAGCGCATGACCGCAAAGACAATTTGAACGACTAGTCCATAAACAAATAAAGAGACCGCTTCGGCGGTTTCTTTTTTGTTACATCGTATCATCCTATGCGTGTATTTTTCTTAAAATGCAAAATAAAATAAACCTTTAATATTGTATAAAATGACTAATATTGAATAACACTTTCAATTTTAAAAGTCAAAAATTAAATAACACTTTAAAAATTTTGCAAATATACATAAAACAAAGAAAACAACGAAAGAAAAATATATTTTAAAAAAGTTGATAAATCACATACTTATGTAAATAATAGGAATGTAAGGTTGACTAAAATAGTTATTCTAAAATTAGGAAACCATACAAAAAAACTCTTGTTACCGCAAATAACAAGAGTTTGAAGATATGCTACAAAGCACATCTGGCAGCTTTATTGTAGCATATCCGTCTCAAATTTGTATCGGCCAACGCCGGGAGGTAATCAAAATGTACAAAAATAAAGACGGAATTGTCCTCGATTTGTTCCAAACTTATCTAGTGGAGGGAGCGAGTTTTACAGCAAACGAAGAGTATCCAATTCTCAAAAAATCCATGTCATCTTCTTTTCCGCCCAAAAAGATCATGCCATTCTCCACAGCTATTACTTTTCGAGGAGACTTAAGCGATTGCTACGTTTATTTCTACTCTCCTGATGAAACGTTTGAAAGAATTCGGAGAAATCCGAGAAGATATTTAAACTTCTTCAAACGCTGTGGAGGGATAATCGGTTTTGACTTTTCTGTTCATTCCGATATGCCTCTTGTAAAACAGAAGTCTCAGTTGAATGACAATTTATCACTTTCCTTCTTTTTTGCAAAGAACGGGGTTCCTTTGATTCCTAATTGCAGAGGTGGCTCAGATTGTCTTAATGACGAATACCTTGAAGCTTTTCCTAAACATTCTTATATTGCCTTAGGGGTGCATGGATTTGTCAAACGAAAAGAACAGAAACACGAATGGAGAGTTTGGATTCTTACTTTGATTCAAAAGCTGGAGCCGAAAGGCTTTATTGTTATTGGCCATCTTCCACAAGATATCATTAATGATTACAAAGATGTGGTGGAATTTCACATTTATGATTCCTTCATCGAAGAAAGAAGAAACCATCATAAGGAGGCAAGAGACCATGGCAACTAAAGGAGCAAGCTTTAGATACGGAAACACAAATGGATCTAACGGAAAAGGCAAACCAACCAAACACATTCGGTATGCTTGGGCGAAAGACTTTAATCGTGGTGGGCTAGAGCAGCATTTCCGTGATCACGGAAAAGAATTTGGAATTAGAAACCCTGAAGAATACGCGTCTAAAGCCGTTCATTTTGCAAATGAAGTTGACCGAAAGAATTACAAAAGTGTTGTTGATTGGAAAAATACAACTTATAAATATGACACAAGAAGCGGTGTTCTTTGCATTGTAGATAAAAATGGTTTTGTTATCTCCTATCACCACGCCGGAAGTTATTTCAAATATACACCCAAAAAAGGAGGGAAAGAAGCTATTGTATGGACAAGAAAGAAAAACAAGTGAAACCCATGGAATGCCCAATTTGTGGCAAATTCTTTTTCACTAAACTAACGGAGGATGACATTGCAGCTGGCGAGACTCCAAACGAACAGCAATGCTGCTTCTGCGGCTGGTTTTATGATTTAGAGCAATTAAAAAATCCGGATTTAGAAAACCAATCGAATAAGATGTCCTTGAACGAGTACAAAGTTTGGTACAAGGAGAAAATTAAACAAAATCATAGATGGGAATACTATCGTGAGAATATGGGCAAACCCGAACCGCATGTGTGTCCAGTCTGTGGTGAATACACATTTAAAGATACCCTTTCTTATGATGTTTGCCCTGTGTGTGGATGGACGGATTATGGAACAGAAAATGAACCTGATGAAACCCCCACCCCATATCTCATGTCTTTGAATGATAGAAAGGTTTGGTTCGCAAAACAACGTGAACAAAATTCCAAATTCCGTTTTGTGCCTCTTGGTAGACCAAAAGGAAGCAAAAACAAGAAAAAATGAGAAAGAAAAAGAAAGACAATGTGTATGGTTTTTTCTTCGCTAAAGCCCCTCCTTAATTGCTCAAATTTGGAGTGGCGACCTTTCTTAAAAAAAGAAATAGATTGTCACTAAACCGGCAAAATATTTTGGGCATCTTCTCAATATGACGATCATTCAATACCTTGGTGGCTTAATCACGGGCATACCGGTTATCGTCAAGGAATGGGATAAAGTTCATTTCACCTTTTGGGAAGCCTTTGGCCTTTCTACGATATGATTCGGAGCCCCGATATCCATCGTTTGCTTATTTATGCACGTCACTTGAAAAGCAGCCCCTCACCATGTTATAGAACCTTTCTTACTTAAGCTGTTCTTGTTCCTTTTTCTCTTTGCGTAACATTGCAATCTCATCATAGGTAAACCAACTCTCTCTAAGAAGAACCTCTTTACCATCATGATAGTAATATAAGGGATAGCAAAGCTCATCAAACCATTTCTTTTTTGAAAGATTTGCTGGGATTGTGTTCTTTTTTAAATTTGAATCTTCCGGAATGGCTTCTATCTCATTATCGAGACAATAACAGATTCTTGCTTCACCAAGAGAAACTTCAGGCTCAAAGAATTTGTATTTGTTCGCTTTTTCATCAAAACCAATTACGTATAAGATTTTTTTACAGCTGTTCTCATTATTAGAGTGAGAAATGTAGAAGACCATCTCTCCTTTCTTGATTTTTTTTCGTTTTACCTTGCTACTTTGTGGCCCTTGGAATTTCACCCATTCTTGGATAGATGGAAGGACATGTGCAGCTTCACGGACATCTTTTACTTGGTTATATCCGGTACATTCATAGACGGGATAACATAATTCATCGAACCATTCTTGTTCAGTGCGGTTCCAATATCGTTTGTTGTTCCTATATTTAGAATCCACTGGTACAAAATCAAGGTCTTCTTCTTTGCAAAGATAAATACTTTGAATGTTATCGGTATATATTCCAAGGTCGAAGCACTTGTATCTTTGTCTTTCCTCGTCAAACCCTATGACATACATAACCGTATCACCTCCAGCGAAGGCTTGAGGTTCTGACCACGGAAGATAAAACACTAAATCACCTTTCTTGAATTTCATATTGTTCCACCAATGGGTTGATATATTTGGCCAATGCCGTCATTATTTGGTGTATAGTATAACGACCCAAAGAAACTATGAACGGCCAATGCTGCTCCTTTGGCCCTTTTATGGTCTGCAGTGAGATTGTGAAAATGCTTGAAAGCATAATGAGGAAATGGACTTTGGCCTATAGAAACAATTTGGTTTTTGTTATAAAGGTGCAATTCAGGTTTGGCTGAGGTATAGCCGGTTCCAGCGCGCAAAATCAATTCCCTGGCTGTATTTTCAAGACTTGTATAAGAACTAAAACCTAAAAGATGCGTCTTATATTGAATACAAAACTCTTCTGTAACTGGCATGCCCAAAGCAACTTGAATCGCTGAATTTGTCACAGAGGAAATAAGCAAAACATCCGGATTATCACGCATTTTCTTTGCCATGGACAATTGAGCACTTGCATCAATAGATTGAATCTCTTGGAAATCAAATGTTTTGCCTCCGATTTCTTTTTTAAAAGAAATTAGGGATTCATTTCCCTTCGCTATAACGTCGGAGAAAAAGGACTCAATATAAGAGGCAAATTTGGAGAATTCTTCCAAGAACCATGTTTTTATGTCGTCTATAACGGATTTGATTTTTGGCCAGTTTTCGACGATGAGGACGGTCAGCCCAATTAAAGCCCCCACGACGAGGGCGACGGCCAAACCCCATCCTACGATTGGAATCCAGCTTGTCGAAAGTCCTGTCGTCATCGTAGACACACACGCAGTGAATGCAGCAATAGCCGCGTCTTTGAGCCCTGCTTCCGTCAAAATGGTAATAATGCCGCTTATCGCGAGGGCTCCCGCTTGGATTGTAGTTGCTGAATTAATTGGTGTGAATTCCGGATGTTTGGGCGTGATGGGCATCATCGGGTCCGAGGGGATCTCGGAATGTGAGTATTTTAGAGTTGGGTTCAGATTGACATATTTTTCCTCGTTTAGCGTAGCATAGCGATCAAAAGGATAGTTTTGCCTTCTCAAAGATTCATAGTTAAACCTATCCGTCATGGAAAGCGACTGTACCAATTTCATCTGGTAGTCATATAGAACGTCTGAGAATTCGGGCGCAACATAGTCAGCGTTGTAGTCGGCTAGGTTTATTGCGTTTTTAATCGTCACATTAAGAGCTGTTATATCTAAATAATTTGGAAATTGGGTAGAATAGTCGTCGATAGCAAGCGCAAATATCGTATTTGGGTTTTCTTGGGCGGTCATACCTTGTGTGGTCGCCTGGCTTAGAACTTTGACAGCTTCCTCTTTGACTGTGTTGAGATGAGTTGTTGTTATGTTTCCCCTTCCTGCGATGACAAATGGCATAAACAGGGAAAGGATTAGTAGAATGACTCTTTTTCCTTTCATAACGTCCCTCTTTTTAATTAAAATAGCATCTTTTTCCAAAAAGGAAATGATTTTAAGAGCTTACTAGGAAAAACACAACGACCCCTTTTTATGGGGGAGATATTCATAAACGCGTTATCTTTTGAACTAATAAAATGATTTTTGCTACAATACTCTTTATGAATAAATTTTGGAATCAAATATTAGGATATTTAGATGCGTCTTTTGGCATCAGTTTAATCAGAGAAGGAAATCCTCAAGGGTATGTGAACTGTATCTTTATGAGCATTACCACGATTTTTGGCTTTCTTCTTATATACCGTGCTCTTTATTTAATGCTTGGCATCTTTGGAAAATCAAGAACCTACAAACCAGCAAAAGATGATAAACGTTATGCGTTTGTTTTCTCTGCAAGAAATGAAGAAAAAGTAATTGGAAACCTCATTGATTCTGTAAGGGAGCAAAACTATAACCAGAAAAACATCGATATCATCGTTGTAGCGGATAATTGTGATGATAATACAGCCAATATCGCAAGAGAAAAAGGCTGCATGGTCTATGAAAGACATGACTTAAGCAAGTGCAGGAAAGGCTATGCCTTGCAATTTCTTTTCGAACATCTTAAAAAAGATCTCCCTCAAGGAATAGAAACCTATTATGCCTACGTCTTTATGGATAGCGATAACGTCATGGCTAAGGACTTCTTAGAGAAGCTAAATGACGCTTTCTCGGCGGGATACGATATTGCGACAGGATATCGAAATGTTAAAAATGCAGATGATAACTGGCTCACGGCATTAAGCGCCATTAACTGGTATCGTTCCGTTATTGTTTCCTTGCGTGCTCGCTCTATTTTGAATAGCTGTGCGCAAATTGGTGGAACAGGGTACGGTGTCCGTTCTTACGTTATTAAAGATGGTTGGGACTATACCATGATTACCGAAGATGGAGAAATGACCACTCGTTTAATGGCTGTAGAACCTTCTTTAAAACTCACATTGGACAAGGATAACTATGAGAAATTAGGGAAGAAAAAACTCTATCTTTCTCTTCCAAACGGGAAAAGAGTTTCTTTAAAGACTGTCTTAGGAGAAAAACTTGATTTAGAGATTCCTGAGAAACATTTAAAGAAATACGCTATAGCAAGCACAAAGAATGAATTTGGCGATCCTTGCTTGAAAGAAACTCTTTCTATATTAAATAAGGAAGGAGAAACCATTTTGACTATCGATCAGAAATCCTCACACGTTTCCCATTACATCCGTTTAGGATATGTGGAGAAAGCTCAGTTCTTCGATGAGCAACCAACCACTTTGAAAATTACCCTCCGCCAAAGAATTCGTTGGGCGAAAGGTGGCATGGTGAATTGGTTCTTTAACGACTGGAAACTATTCTGGTCCTTTATCAAGCACCCTCGCTGGTCCAAATACGATATTTATTGGGAGATGTTCCCATATGGCCTTTGGAATTTCTTCATGGGTTTCTTCCAATTATTGATTACAACGATTCTATGGGCTACCGGGCTTTCCGGAAATGCGGTGGATGGCTGGCAAAATATTTGGAGCTACCTTCTTAATATGACTGTCATTCAATACCTTGGTGGCTTAATCACGGGCATACCGGTTATTATCAAGGAATGGGATAAAGTTCACTTTACCTTCTGGGAAGCCTTTGGCTATATCTTCCTTTGGCCTTTCTACGATATGATTGGGACCCCAATATCCATCGCTTGCTTATTTATGCACGTCACATGGAAACCAGTTCCTCACCATGTCATCAAAAATGGCGATGAACTCATGGAAGTGCAACGTAAAAAGGAAGAAAAACGTAAAAATTAATGAAAAATGACAAAAAAACATTTTTTCCATTTTAAGAAAATAGCAAAATATCAAGCACACTTAACCTTGTGTGTCAAAATCAATATAAATTCGATGTTGACAACGTTTTAAGGGAAGGTAAAATCTTCAATGCATGTGAAAAGGGTTTTGCCCCTTTTTTCACGAATGCGGATTATTCGAAAAGGAGAATTGGACAAAATGCCTACAATTAATCAGCTTGTCCGTTCTGGCAGAAAGAGCAACGTTAAAAAGTCTAAGTCACCAGCCTTAGGTAAACGTTATAACTCCTTAACCAAAACGACAACCAATCAACCTAGTGCCCAAAAACGTGGTGTTTGCACCCGTGTTGGCACAATGACTCCTAAGAAACCAAACTCTGCTCTTAGGAAATACGCCCGTGTCCGTTTATCTAATGGTTATGAAGTCACCGCTTATATCGGTGGTGAAGGACATAACCTTCAAGAGCACAGCACCGTCATGATTCGTGGCGGCCGTGTGAAGGACCTCCCAGGTGTTCGTTACCACATCATCCGTGGTACACTCGACTGCGCCGGTATTGAAGCGCGTCGTCAGGGCCGTAGCCTTTATGGCACGAAGAAACCAGCCCCAGCTAAGTAATAGAAAGGATTAGAGATTTATGTCACGTAAAGGAAAAATCGAAAAACGCGATGTCTTGCCAGATCCAATCTATAACAGCAAGCTCGTTACCCGTTTGATCAACCGTGTTATGTATGACGGCAAGAGAGGAACTGCTCAAACCATCATCTATAACTCCTTCAAGATCATCGAAGAAAAAACCCAAAAACCTGCCATTGATGTCTTTGCAACCGCAATCAACAACATCATGCCAGAAGTGGAACTCAAAGTTCGCCGTATTGGTGCGGCTAACTACCAAGTTCCAGTCGAAGTCAGCCCAGAAAGAAAACAAACTCTTGGTCTTCGCTGGCTCGTCACCTATTCCCGTCTTCGTAATGAAAAGACCATGGAACAAAAATTAGCTGGCGAAATCATTGATGCCGCTAATGGAACTGGTGCCTCCGTTAAGAAGAAGGAAGACGTCCATAAGATGGCAGAAGCCAATAAGGCTTATGCTCATTACCGCTGGTAATAAGGAGAATACCCATGGCTGTTGATGAAAACGAAATTGTTGAGAGCGCCACTTACGACCTCCCACACACCCGCAACATTGGTATTATGGCTCACATCGATGCTGGTAAAACCACAACGACTGAGCGTATCCTTTATTACACAGGACGTACCCACAAAATCGGCGAAGTTCACGAAGGAACCGCCGTCATGGACTGGATGGTCCAAGAGCAAGAACGTGGTGTTACAATCACTGCGTCTGCTACAACCGCTTTCTGGAAAGGCTATCGTTTAAACATCATCGATACCCCAGGGCACGTTGACTTCACTGTCGAAGTTGAACGTTCTCTCCGTGTTTTGGATGGTGCCGTTACCGTTCTTGACTCCAAAAATGGTGTTGAGCCACAAACCGAAACCGTTTGGAGACAAGCCGATAAATATGAAGTTCCTAGAATCGTCTTCTGCAATAAGATGGACGCTATCGGTGCGGACTTCTTCATGTGCTTAGACACACTCAAAGAAAGACTTGGCGTGAAATACGCTGCCTTCCAACTCCCTATTGGCAAAGAAAGCCAATTCAAAGGAGAAGTGGATCTTGTCAATATGACCGCTTGGGTCTTTAGCGACAAGAAAGAAGAAGCTCCAACCCAAATTGAAATCCCTGATGATTTGAAAGAGCAAGCAAAAGAATATCATCAGAAACTCATTGAGACCTTAGCCGATTATGACGAAGACCTCATGATGATGGTTCTCGATGGACAAGAGCCAAGCGTTGACTTGATCAAGTCCGCTGCTCGTAAGGCTGTCTTAACCGCAAAATTCTTCCCAGTTTTCTGCGGAACCGCCTTCAAAAACAAAGGTATTCAATTATTATTGGACGCTGTTATTGACTATTTACCATCTCCTCTTGATATTCATGGTGAAAAAGGAACACTCAATGGTGAGGACTATGTCTGTAAAGTTACAGATGATGCTCCATTCGTTGGCTTAGCCTTCAAGATTGCCACCGACCCATTCGTTGGCCGTTTGGCTTATGTCCGTGTCTATCAAGGCGAATTAAAGAGCGGAACCTACATCCTCAACTCTTCAAATGGCAAACAAGAACGTATCGCTCGTTTGGTCTTGATGCACGCTAACCACCGTCAAGAAGTCAGCGTTCTTCACGCTGGTGAAATCGGTGCTGTTGTCGGCTTAAAGAACACCACGACTGGTGATACCCTTTGCGATCCATCTGAACCAGTTGTTCTTGAATCCCTCGAATTCCCTGAACCAGTCTTGGAAGAGGCCGTTGAGCCAAAGACCAAGGGTGATTTGGAGAAGATGAACATCGCCATTCAAAAATTGGCGGAAGAAGATCCAACCTTCAAAGCTCATACCAACACGGAAACCGGTCAAACCATTATCGGTGGTGTCGGTGAGCTTCAACTCGATATCATCGTTGACCGTATGAGACGTGAATTCGGTGTCGAAGTCAACGTCGGAAGACCACAAGTCAACTATCGTGAAACCATCCGTAAGACTGGCGAAGCACAAGGTCGTTATGTCAAACAGAGTGGTGGTCATGGTCAATACGGTGACGTTTGGATCCGTTTCGAACCAAACCCAGGCAAAGGATTCGAATTCGTTGACGCTATCGTCGGCGGTGCCGTTCCAAAGGAATTTATCAAACCTACACAACAAGGTCTTGAAGATGCCCTTGGCCGTGGTTTGATCGCTGGCTATCCGGTAATCGATATCAAAGCAACCTTATTTGATGGTTCCTATCACGATGTCGACTCTTCCGAAGCCGCTTATAAGATTGCTGCCTCTATGGCTTTGAAAGCCGCTGCTGGCAAGTGCGATCCTGTCATTCTTGAGCCAATCATGAAAGTCGAAATCACCGTTCCAGAAAAGTACTATGGTGACGTCATTGGTGATGTCAGCCGTAGACGTGGTGAAATCACAGGAGAAATCCAACGCGGTAACGCTAAGGAAATCGACTGCTTCGTCCCACTTGCTGAAATGTTCGGCTACGTCACTGATTTGCGCTCCTTGACACAAGGTCGTGGAAACTTCATGATGGCCTTTGACCACTATGGAGAATGCCCACGCTATGTCCAAGATCAAATTATTGCGAATAGCAATATGTCTAACCGCTAATTTTATTGATTATTCACGTAGTGAGATTTACAATACATTAGCAATTTGTTGAAAACCATTATTGGAGGAATAAAAACAATGGCAAAAGAGAAATTCAACCGTGACCGTGTCCACGTTAACGTTGGCACAATCGGCCACATCGACCATGGTAAGACAACCTTATCGGCTGCTATCATGCACGTTCTTAGCTTAGTTGGTAAAGAAACCAACGGCGTCGAAGGTAATGCTAAAGACGTCGGCTATGCTGGCATTGACTCTACACCAGAAGAGAGAGCTCGTGGTATCACCATCAACTCCGCTCACGAAGAATACGAAACCAAGACCCGTCACTATGCCCACGTTGACTGCCCAGGGCACGCTGACTACATCAAGAACATGATTACCGGTGCCGCTCAAATGGATGCCGCTATCCTTGTTGTTGCTGCTACCGATGGCGTTATGCCACAAACCCGTGAACACGTCTTACTTGCTCGTCAAGTCGGTGTTCCATCCATCATCGTCTTCCTTAATAAGTGCGATATGGTCGATGATCCAGAATTAGTCGACTTAGTCGAAATGGACGTCCGTGACCTTCTTACTTCTTATGGATTCCCAGGTGACACCTTACCAGTCGTCCGTGGCTCTGCTTTGAAAGCAACTCAAGTTGCTTCCAGCAAAGACGCTGATGCTCAACCAGTCCTTGAGTTATTACACGAACTTGATACCTATATCCCAGATCCAGTCCGTTCTGATGATAAGCCATTCTTAATGCCTATCGAAGACGTCATGACCATCTCTGGCCGTGGCACTGTCGTTACTGGCCGTGTCGAGCGTGGTGTTGCTCACATCAACGACGAAGTTGAAATTGTTGGTATCAAACCAACTCAAAAATCCGTTATCACCGGTCTTGAAATGTTCCGTAAGACCCTTGACTTCGCGGAAGCTGGCGACAACATTGGTGCTCTTCTCCGTGGTATCACCCACGACCAAGTCGAGCGTGGCCAAGTTCTTGCCAAACCAGGATCTATCGTTCCACACGATAAATTCACCGCTACCGTCTACGTCCTTACTAAAGAAGAAGGCGGACGTCACACTGGCTTCTTAAAAGGCTATCGTCCACAATTCTTCTTCCGTACCACCGATATCACCGGCACCATCGACCTCCCAGCTGATGTCGAAATGGTTATGCCTGGTGACCACGTTACCTTCACTGTTAGCTTGATTCACCCAGTTGCTTTGGAAGCTGGCACCAAGTTCTCCATCCGTGAAGGCGGCAAAACCGTTGGTTCCGGACAGGTTGTTGAAATCATTCACTAGTTCTTACTAATTAGTCACATTGAGCCTCTACCTTGTGTAGGGGCTTTTTGTTTTTAATGCTTTCTTATTTCTTTAATATCACCTATAGTAATTCCTATGGAAAACGAAGATTTATTAACACCTGCACCGATAAGCAAAAGGGCCTTTGCATTTATCGTGGATTTTGTTTTGGCCTTCATTATTGGAACGTTGCTGAATTCTTTTGTGACGGGTACTTATATGTTTGATGCCTTAAATGGCAACAAACTTCAACAAGAATACTATTCTTTCGCAAAAGACTCTGGACTTTGTAATGCCATTAGTGATGATTCGGGAAAGATTCAAACAATTTCCTTATTCGGATATGCGGAAAATGGAAAAGAGAATTCTTCTTTAGGATTTGTTGCTACGCCTAATGGTGAGCTTGGCTATGAAGCCTATTTTGATAAAGTATGGAACTATTACACCGTTTTTTATCCAACGGATACAAGAATGGTCCATCCAGAAAACTATACGTATTCTGCGGACACTTTAGATTCTTATAAGGAATTTACCTACACAAGGATATTCCTTTTGCCAGAAATTGAAACCGTTCAAGGAAAGAAAGACGCCGTTCTTTATTCGAATGATGGCTCCCAGCCTTATTTCCAATATGCCGTTCAAGAGGATGGAACTCCTGATCTTGCTAAGAAACCTATCTTACGAAAAGAGGTTCAAGATAAAGTGGATGCGAAGGATCCTGACACTTTAAAGAATCTTCGAAACTATTTCTTATCCATCAGTGAAAAAAACGGAAGCTTATCCGTCAATGGTGGTATCTATTATGAAGCGGCTCTCCATATGGAGGGACAAAACGGCTCTAACCAGACTTATTTCACAGAGCATTACCGCGATGTTCAAATGATTTCTTGGGAATGTTCCTTAACGGCTGTCATGCCAATTTATTTCATTTTCTTCTATCTTATCCCTGTATGTGATAAGAAAGGGAGAACCTTAGGAAAATTCATCTTCCGCTTAGCAACTGTTAAAGAAGATGCCATCTATATGGGGCCTCTTCAAAGATGCCTTAGACCTCTTTTCATGTTTGTGCTTGTCTCTTTGACCTTAATTCCAAATTCAGGGGCAAGCATGATGGCTTTTGGCGCTGCATGCTTAATTGATTTTGGCTTCTGTGCCTTCTCTAAAACAGGAAAAGGAACCATTCATGATCGTCTCTTTAAGACGACGGTGGTCTCTCTTAAAGGCTCAGAAATCTTCTCTAATTACGAAGATAAAGAAATCTATCTTGCGAAACATCAACCAAAAGAAGATGAAAATGTTAATGAAGAGATGTTAAAAGAGGATACTATCTTGGATCTTTCGACCATCAATGCACGAAGAGATGAAGCAAGAAAGATAACTTCCTTCGATGAATTTGAAAAAATGAAAGATGAGGAACACGCTAAAAAGGAAGCAATGAATCCAAGTAATAAGGTAAACCTCAACAAAGAAGAATGAGAAAAAATGACCCTAGAAATGTAAATCTAAGGTCTTTTTCTTTAACCAATAAAGATCGCTATCTCTATCGTAATAAATTTCTTCATCTTTTCTCATGAAAGAAAAATATTCACGAAGGTCTTTGATGTAGCGTTTAAAGGTTAGATCATTTATTAACAATTCCGCTTGAACTTCCTTCTTATCTAGATATCGGTTATTAAGAAGCTTGTCATAGATGTAGAGAATTGAAACATTTTTCTTGAAAGGAGATTTTTTCATATTACGGTTATTTTACAAAGATTTGCTTTCTTTGGGTGTAATTAACGATAAAATATAGAACGGAAGAACTCCTTCCATCACATATTTGCGAAATGAAACCCCCTTTCTTCTGCAAAAAGAAGAATAAATAACTTTCCGCTGATGTTTATGCGGGCGTTTTTCTTTTTGTTCAATAGAAAGGTTAAAAATGAAAACAAAAACATTGCTTCTCTTGAGCGTTGCAGGCTTTATGATGCTTGCAGGCTGCAAACAAAATGGAGGAGAAAACTCTAACGAGAATGCTTCTTCACAAGTTTCCTCTCCTGAGTATGATTTCGACACAATCAGTATTGCTGAGGCGATTGAAATTTGCTCAAAAAACACAACAGCACCTACTGCCGACCGCTATTACATCGCTGGTTATATTGAATCCATTGACGATTATAACTATGGCCAAATGACCATTAAAGATGACACCGGAAGCATCCTTGTTTATGGCGCTTATAGCGCTGATGGTGTTAATCGTTTCGGCGATTTGGAAGATAAACCAAAGGTTGGAGATCTTGTTGTTCTTTATTCCACTTTGACAGAATTTGATGGCACCCCAGAAATTAAATCTGGTTGGATTGTTTTCTTAAAACATATCGAAATTCCTTTTGACGAAACTCAATATTCCGAAATGAATATTGCTAAAGCGAGAGAACAAGAAAAAGGAAAACTCATTAAAACCACAGGCGTCGTCACGACCCTTACAAAAGCAGCGAACGGTTCCTATGATGGCTTCTTCCTTGTTGACTCGACTTCTTCCATCTACATTCATGGAAACGATGTTTCCGCTGAAGTTAAAGCCGGAAACACCATTACAATTTGTGGCAAACTCACCTATTGGATTCTTGATACAGAAAAAGCCAGCGCTCAAAAATTCGGCTACAATGGTTCCGTCCAATTAGATGCATGCACCATTGTCAACAACGACAAAGGCTCTAAGGAATTAGATCTTTCCTGGGTTACAGAAACGACCGTTAAGGAAATGATGAACACCCCAGTCGCTTCCAACGTTACAAATAAAATCTTCAAAGTTAACTCTTATGTCAAAAAGAGTGTTGGCACTGGCTTCACCAACTATTATTTCAATGATATTGATGGCGTCACTGGCAGCTATACCTACACCAAGTGCAATGGTTCTGACTATGCTTGGTTAGACGAATTTGATGGCAAGATCTGCACCGTTTATTTAACAGCAGTAAACGCAAAGAGCCAGCCTACTGGATGCGTCTGGCGTTTTGTTCCTATTAAAGTCAGCTATGATAACTATCAATTTGATAAAAAGAACGTAAATTCCTATGTTTGGGAATACCATGTCAAAGACCTTTTTGAAGCGGAATATACTGGCGATCCTGCCATGGAAGTCCCAACAAGCGTTTCTTCTACGATTTTAGGCTTTGCTGACGCAACCATCACTTATTCTTCTAGCAATACCGCTGTTGCCGATTTTGAAACCAACGCTGATAAAACAACCTTTCACACCAAAGGCACAGAAGGCAAGACAACCATTTCCGCAACAATCAATTACGGAACGAATGCTGCTCTCGTAAAGACTTTAGAAATTACTTATAAAAAGCCAGAAATCGCTGATAGCTTAAATGTTAAACAAGCAATCGAAGCAACCGACAAAGAAACCATCACCGTCCGTGGAATCGCTGGCCCATCCCTTGTCAACCAAGTCGGATTCTATCTCATCGATGAAACTGGCGCTATCGCCGTTAAGACCGATGCTGATACCATGGCTCAAATCTCTTTGGGAAATGAAGTGATTCTTAAAGGGCAAAAGAATGACCATTATGGTTTGAAAGAAGGATCGACTGTCTCTGGACAAATTTGTTTACTCGATTCTAAAATCGTTGCTAATCTTTATGGCAAACACGAATATTCCACAGCTTCCTTTACTTCTGGTAAGACTTTAACGGAGCTTTATGGCATCAAAGCAGAAACTGCTGCTTCCGCTCAGGTTTATACCGTTAAGGCAACCGTCTTGGAAGAAGTGAACGCTAAATATAGCAACATCTACTTAGTAGAGGGTGAAACCAAACTTTCCTTGTATTGCAGCTCTAGCAAACAATATAAATTCTTATCCGCTTTTGCAGATAAAGAAGTTACTGTTGAAGTCGCTCTTTGTAACTGGAACAACAAGAAGTTCTATAAAGGTGCCGTCCTTTCTGTCACTTACGAAGGAAGCAAGACCGTCAACACCCTTAATTACACTGCTAAATAATGATCTAAATAATAGGAAATGGGGCTCTTTGAGCCTCATTTTCTTTTAGGACAATCTTTTATAAAATATAATCACATTTATGGTTAAAGACTTAATCGATAAAGACATCGAAGAGACAAATAATAAGCCCAAAGGAGTTAGGGGAGAAAACCTTAGAAGAATTCTAGCTGAATTGGCTGATTTTTTTGTTTGTTTCGTTTTGGCTATCACTTTTTATGGAGTTGCCTTTCAAAAACTATTTGGCTTTGAAAAATACTCTTCCCAGATGCGAGAAATCTCCGACCAACAGACTTCCATGTTTTTGGAACATCGTTTATACGAAAAAGATGATAACGGCGATTTGCTAATCAAAAGTGATTTGCAAGAAAGATGGCTATATTATTACTTAAGCAAGCAAGATGATTTGTTCAACACGAAAAAAACGTTCGAATGTCTAAGAGATTATTACGTTTTCTCTAGACAAGAAGGCTTTTCTTCTTTGAGCCAAAAAGAATATAACGTCACTATATTGGGTTTGCCATCTTCTTTAGAAGAAGAAAATTCCTCAGCTTATTTTTCCTATAATTTATCAAAATCAGACCCTCTTAATTCTGAACCGATTTTCAATCAGAAAACCCAAGATGACGTAAGCCGATACCTTTTAGGAAACAAAGATGCCTACGATCCTCAAACAACCTACAGCGGAATCGTTTCTTTCTTTTCTAAAGCCTACGATTCTGCGGCTCAGGAAATTGTAAAAGAAGAAACTTACATGAATCTTACCTTGCGTTACGCAAGCATCATGTGGAAAAGAGCCTATTTACAAAGTGCAGCTATTATCTGCTCTTATTTGCTTGGAGGAATTGTAACCTTCCTTTTAATCCCCTTGATTCAATTGAGTGGTTTAACCTTGGGAAAAAGAATAGCAAAATTGGAAGTAAACGATAGGGCTGGCAACAAGCCAAAATGGTATGTTTTCCTTATTCGTGGGTTTGTCGAAATTATTTGTTATTGTTTCGTCATTCCTTTTATAGGCGTCATGTCTTTCGGCTTTGGCGCTATGGAAATGCCTTTCTTAGAGCTTGGGAAGATAAACATTAGTCTGTCTTTCTTTGCTGTGCTAGGGATTTTGCTTTCTTCCGCTTCCTTGATATTGATGTTTGCTACGCCAAATAAACAATCCTTACATGATTTGGCGTCTTTGACTTATGTGAATACGACAGATGTGAAAAAGATTAGAGATGCGGAAGAAGCGGAGAAAATGAAAAATCAAGAGGGAACATTAGATGGAACAGAAAAAGAAAGAAATTGAATATTTCAAAGCTCCTTTTGGGAAAAGGATGATTTCAATCATCATTGAGATCCTTTTGCTCGCTTTTACTTCCTTTGGCTTTCTTTTTGCTACACGTCTTATTGCCGAACAGTCGAGCTCTTATCAAAACTCCTTCCAGACTTTCGTGGATATTTCGAAACAATCGCAATTATATGTTTGCGATGCTAGCACCGAAAACAACCTTGTTCCTTTGACAGAATACTATGAGAAAAAGACGTTTGAGGAACAAAATTCTATTTTAGAAGAACGTTTGTCCTCTTTTTATAAGATGAGCCTTTTCTTCTCGGAAGATCCTTCTTCAACCGATTATGGTCCAAACATCTTCTTAAACCAAAAAATAGGGGATAACAGAATCGGAAAAGAGGATGGGATTTATTACTTCATTTCTAACGATGAAGGCGAAATTAAATCGAATCCAAGTTTCTCCGAAGAAGAAATGAACAAGTTTTATTTATCTGCCTATGATAAAGCAATCTCTTATTTAAATAACAATGATGAGTATGTTCTAGCTAGGAACGTGATTACCATATATATCAACATTATCGTCATTCCTGTTTCGATAATTCTTGCTTTCCTCTTGCTTGAAGTTCTTTTTCCTCTCGTTTTCGGAAGAAGAGGAAAGCAAAACATTGGCATGAAAATAATGAAATTATCTCTCCTTTCTGCCAATGGCTTATCTCTTAAGGCGGGACGCTTCTTTGCTAGACAAATGATTCAGCTATTTTTAGAAATTCTTCTTTCCATGGTTTCTTTCGGAATTCCTCTTATTGTTTCTTTTTCCATGATGCTTTTTAGAAAAGATGGGGAGAGCTTGCACGATTATCTTGTGGGTGCCTATATGGTAGACAGTACTGATCAATCTGTTTATGTTTCTTATTCGGAAATGGAGAGATTGCAAAAAGAAGCAGATAAGATGGCAAAAAACGCCTTTTCCTCAAGCGAACGCTCACATGAACAACAACCTCTGGGTGACGATTCTATTTGGCGTGACTTGAAAAACAAATAAAAACAATATTTATGTGTTGTTGGCTATTTTAGATGTCTTGTTTAAAGCTAGATTTCTTCATATAATTTGATTGTTAAAGAATGATCGGAGACGCTCATGGAGATTAGACTAAAAAATCTTACCAAATGCTTCCCAGGAAATCCTAAGAAAGGAATTCCTGATACCTATGCTGTGAAGTCTTTGGATGTTACCATCCCTGATGGGAAATTGGTTGGCCTTTTAGGTCCATCTGGTTGTGGGAAATCCACGACTCTTTATATGGTTGCTGGACTTTTGGAACCAACAGAAGGGGAGATTTGGTTCGGGGATGAAGATGTCACCGACTTAGAGCCAGAAAAAAGAGGAATTGGCTTAGTTTTCCAAAACTATGCTCTTTATCCTCATATGACCGTTTATAAGAATGTGGCCTTCCCTTTGACGAATTTAAGAATTGAAGAGAAAGTGCTTGATAAAGATGGAAATCCTGTCTTAGATGAAGACGGAAAACCATATATTAAAAAGAGAAAACTCACCAAAGACGAAATTGATAAAATTGTCCGCGAAACTGCGAAAGTAGTTCAAATTGAGCCATACCTTGAAAGAAAACCGAATCAACTTTCAGGTGGTCAGCAACAGCGTGTTGCCATTGCTCGTGCTTTAGTTAAGAAGCCAAAGGTTCTTTTACTTGATGAGCCATTAAGTAATCTTGACGCTCGTTTAAGACTTCAAACTCGTGAAGAAATCAGAAGAATTCAACAATCTACTGGTATCACAACAATCTTTGTTACCCACGACCAAGAAGAAGCTATGTCTATCTCTGACGAAATCGTCGTTATGAAATTAGGCGTTGAACAACAACGTGGCGTGCCACAAGAAGTTTACAACAATCCTTGCAATAAATTTGTCGCTAACTTCTTAGGAACTCCTCCAATTAACTTCTTTGATGGCTATATCAAAGACAACAAAGTCTATGTCGGCGATCAAGTTGTTCGTGAAATCACCGAAAAGAAAGTGGAAGACCAGAAATGTTCCGTCGGTATTCGTCCAGAAGGCATCGTTATCGATGATAAGGGGGATTTCTCCTTCGATTGCGAAAGAATCCTTACGATGGGCCGCGATATCATGCTCGTTGCAGATCATCCAAATGCAACCTCTAATATCAAGTTTGTTGTTGACGCTTTCGTCAAAGTTCAAACTGGTCATGTACGTTGCTCTGTCAAGCCACATAAATGCTTCGCTTTCTCTTTGGAAGGCAATGAGGAGAGAATTATCTAATGGAAGCTGCTGAAACAAAGAAAAGAAGCAATTTCATTGCGAACATTTTCAAAAGAAAAGAAAGAACGTCCGCTGACGCTGGCGAAAAGAATAACTGGAAAGCGTGGCTTTATCTCGCCCCAGTTCTCATTTTGCTTGCGATCTTCACTTTCTATCCTTTGATTAATACGATTGTCATTGCCTTTTTAAAAGACTATGACTATACGACTCAAACTAGTTCTGGCTTTACTTTAGATAATTTCTTAACTGTTTTGACTTTGGCCGGGAAAGATCCTTCCCAAAATCTCGTCTATCGTTGGAACTGTTTCTATAGCGAAGAATTAAAAGGATATGCTTACTTAAATAGCGCGGGCGTTCTAACAAGAGTCTATTTCCAAACCGATGTACTTACCTACGCTTTGCCAAATACTCTTATTATTACCTTTGTTACCGTTCCAATTTCCATCATTATCGCTTTGTTAATAGCCGTTTGCTTGCATTCTATCAAAGCATTCCAAAAAATATTTCAAACAATCTTCTTTGTTCCGTATGTTACAAACGCCATTGCTGTAGGCATGGTTTTCGCTGTTTTATTCGATTCCAAAGGCATTATTAACTATCTCTTTGGGCTTGGAACGGAATTCTATTGGATTGACCACGCCGCTTCTTGGGGGCATGGTATGACAGCTTTATGTATCTATATTGTTTGGCACGCCCTTCCTTATAAGATTTTGATTTTCCTCTCGGCTTTGCAAAATATTGATAAACAATATTACGATGCCGCAAAGATTGATTGCGCTGGTAAATTCAAAACTTTCATGAACGTTACCGTTCCAATGCTTTCTCCACAGATTCTTTATATCATGATTACTTCATTTATCGGATCATTTAAAGAATATACCTCGGTTGTCGGCTTATTCGGCTCCCCATCTACGGACGGAGGTTCTACAAAGAATATGTACACCATCGTCTATTATATTTATGAATGTTTAGGAGCGCCTACCACGGTATCTCGTGGCGCTGCTGCTGCTGTTTTGCTTTTCATAATCATTATGTTGTTTACGGCTATTCAGTTCCAGGTTTCAAAGAGGAGGGTGCATTATTAATATGGAATACGATTCAAGAAATTTCTTCCAACGCCTCTTTCACATGAAATCGAGAGAACAAAAACAAGCGGAAAGAGAGCAAAAGGAAAGTTATCAAAACATCTGTACTTCTGAGATGGTTCTCGTCATCAAAGAAGGCCATACGAATGCCCAACAATTAGAAAAACTTCAAAGAGTTGGCAAAATCATTACGTCTGTTATTACGTATGCATTCTTGCTTTTCATGAGTGTTCTCATCCTTTTCCCTTTCTATTGGATGATTATCACTTCGTTAAAGAGCACTACGGAAATTCGTGCGACGACTCAGACCTTCTTCCCAGCCACTGTTTTGTGGACAAACTACATCACTGTTTTTAACACTTTCGACTTCGTAACTTACGTCGGAAATACTTTGGTGGTTGGTGTTCTTTCCACGATTGGAACGCTTATTACAACAATTTTGGCGGCCTTTGCCTTTGCCCGTTTGAATTTCAGAGGCAAGGATTTTATGTTTGCCATTTTACTTGCAACCATGATGATTCCAGGCGAAATGATGGTTATTACAAACTACATCACTGTAGCAAAACTTCCTTGGTATGAATTTGGAGTAGGGCAAGTCACGGGATGGCTTACTTATAAGGATTCTGTGTTCGCTTCGATGATTATTCCGTTCTGGGTATCTGTTTTCTATATCTATCTTCTTAGACAAAACTTTAAGCAGATCCCTAATGAACTTTATTTAGCTGCAAAAGTGGACGGAAAATCCGACTGGCAATTCCTCTGGCATGTTATGGTGCCTTTGGCAATGCCTACCTTGATTTCCATTTTCATCTTGAAACTTATGGGATCTTGGAACTCTTATGTGTGGCCTCAACTCGTTACGGCAAATAATCAATCTTGGCGTTTGGTGACAAATGGTTTGCGCTCTTCCTTCACGACGACTTCTGGTGAGCCTCAATACGGTATCCAAATGGCTGCAACGATTTTAGTCACCGTTCCGCTCTTGCTCTTATTCATCTTCTTCAGAAAATATATCATGAAGGGTGTTGGCAGAGCAGGTATTAAGGGGTAAAAATTAGTTACAATTCGTTAGAATGTAATATATGAATTTAGGAGAAAAGAACATGAAAAAGAAAATTATAACTTGTGCACTTGGCCTTCTTGCGGCCATTGGCCTATCCGCTTGTATTTCTAATCCGAGCAAAGGAAGCTCCTCTTTAGAAGATGCAGGGCAAACCATTGAAGAGTTTGACG
Source organism: Escherichia coli (assembly GCA_963630675.1). GTDB lineage: Bacteria > Bacillota_I > Bacilli_A > RFN20 > CAG-826 > UBA4951. The sequence continues at coordinate 16,319 of CAVGNR010000005.1, read as the reverse complement.
CGGAAGTGGAGGCTCTTGGAGATTTAAAGAATCTTACTGCCGAAGTAACCTTCTGGCACACCATGGGCAAAGCCAATCAAGATGTTTTTAACACGATGATTGCTGAATTTAATAAAACATATCCAAACATCACCATTAATCATTCTCAACAAGGCGGTTATCCTGATGTAAGAAAGAACATCGCTAACGCTATTCCAGCCCATACGACTCCAACAATGGCTTATTGCTATCCTGACCATGTCGCGGACTATTTACCATCTGATTCGGTTATTAAACTTGATAATTATATTAACTCCACCAAAATCGGCTTTGGCGTCGATAACGGACTCGGAGATGCTGGTAAAGACGATTTCATCCAAACTTACCTTGATGAAGGCGATCATTACACTTTAGAAGGAAAGACTTTAAGTGGCTATTATTCTGTTCCATTCTCTAAATCTACCGAAGTTCTTTTCTATAACAAAGATGCCTTTGAGACATATGGATGGACTGTTCCTGAAACTTGGGATCAAATGTGGAAACTTTGTGCAACAATCAAAGAAACATTGCCAGAGGTCACTCCTCTTGGCTATGACTCCGATGCCAATTTCTTCATCACCTATTGCGAACAAGCTGGAATTCCTTATACAACCGGTGAAGGAAACGAACACTTCTTATTCAATAATGCAGAAGCAAAAGCGTTTGTTACCAAATTAAAAGAATATGCCGATAAAGGATATTGGACTTCCCAAAGGCTTTTAGGCTCTGGAACTTATACTTCCACCAAGTTTACAAACCAAGAACTTTTAATGACCATTGGCTCGACAGGCGGAACAAAATACAATGTTTCCACAAATTTCTCTACCGGTGTTGCTGGTCTTCCACAAGTGGACAAGAATAACGGAAAAGTCATTATGCAAGGACCATCCATTTGTTTCTTAAATGATTCCACTTTTAAAGAGAGAGTTGCTGGATGGTTATTCTATAAGTTCGTTACCAACGCCGATAATAGTGCTATCTGGTCTTCCATGACTGGCTATAACCCTGTTAGAACATCCTCTTTTGCCTCAAAGAACTACAAAACATCTTCCACACCTCTTGTGAATGACGTTCTTGATTTTGCGGGAACAAAATCCAACTACACGGCCTGGTATTATTCTTCTCCAGCTTTTAAGGGTTCTAGCGCTGCTCGTGAAGAAATGGATAGCCTTATGGCTGGTGTCTTAAATGGAAGCAAGACTGTCGATGCTGCATTTGAAGACGCTTATAACAATTGCTTATTTGCTGCTTAATAAATAATAGAAGGTGGAGAAATCCGCCTTCTTATAATTAGAAGAAAATATGAATTATAAAAAGAAATTACTTACATTTTGTTTGCTACCAGCCACGATGTTGGCTCTTTCTGCTTGCGGAAAGAATCCTAATAACCCATCCTCTTCTAATGGTGGCAACAATCAAAACCAAAAAGTGACCGTTACTTTTTGGCATAGCATGGGAAAAACAAACCAAGAATTGTTACAAACCATGATCAAGGCCTTCAATGATATCTATCCTAATATTGAAATCAAAGAAACCGCTGCAGCCGGTGGATATGAAGACCTTCAAACACTCGTTCTTAAGAATGTATCAACGCATAACCTTCCAACGATGGCCTTCTGTTATCCTGACCATGTTGCCCAGTATCTAGAATCTGGAAATGGTGGAATTGTTGCCAATCTCGAGCCTTTTATCAATGATGCGGAAATCGGATTCAAAGCCGAAGAAGGCTCTCACGTTGATGAAGAAACGGGAAAAACTCTAACAGGAGTGGATGATTATGTTCCTTCTTTCTGGGAAGAAGGATGCAACTATCAAAAAGAAGGCGTTTATAGCGTTCCATTTGCAAAATCTACCGAAGCTCTTTTCTATAACAAAGACGTTTTTGACCAAAATGGTTGGGAAGTTCCTCAAACATGGGATCAGATGTGGAATCTTTGCCAAATTATTCGCGATACCTATACTGAGGATGAAATCGTTGCCCCATTAGGCTATGACTCTGATTCGAACTTATTTATTACGCTTTGCCAACAAATGGGTATTCCTTATACGAGTACTACCGGCGATCATTATCTTTTTGATAACCCTCAAGCCAAGGCAATGGTTAAAGACCTAAAAGAAAAATTCGATAAGAAATATTTCATTACGAAAGGGAGCAGTGGAAATAACACTTACACTTCGACCAAATTTACTAGTGGTGAAATTTTAATGTCCATCGGGTCTACTGGTGGCACGCAATACAATGGCACTCAAAACTTTGAGGTTGGCGTTGCCGAAGTTCCTTCCTATGATTTGAACTCTCCTGCCATTATTTCTCAAGGTCCTTCTATTTGTATCTTTAACGATGCCTCGAAAGAAGAACAACGTGCCGCATGGCAATTTTACAAATTTATCAGTACTGCGGAAAACAGCACAAAATATGCTGTTTCAACGGGGTATCAACCAGTTCGTCTTTCTTCCTATCAGACTAAAAACTATATCGACTTTTCTCATGAGACAACGAATCTTATGAATAAAGTTGCCTCCTTATCTTCTTCTTTACTTAATTCTTATTTCAACAGCCCTGTTTTTGTTGGCTCTGCTACAGCAAGAAAAGAAGTTGGTAGCTTAGTGTCTAGCGTTTTGTTAGGAAGTAAGAGCGTGGATGACGCTTTCACTCAGGCTTTATCAAACTGCGTAAATTCATAAGGAGAACGATGATGAAAAAAAGATGTTTTAAATGGATTCTTCTCTCTGGCCTTTTCATGGCCGGTTTGACCTCTTGCGTCCAAGAAGGCCCTTCCTCTTCCATTGAGGGAGGAAGCCAAGAAAATAGTACCGCTGAATTTGTTGATTATGTCAAAGAGACTCATTTGAATCACCAATATAAAGGCAAAGAATTCTTAAAAGACGGCATTGGAGAAGTCACTCTTGTTACAAAGGTTGATGGCGATACTGCACACTTTAAACAAGTTTCTGGCGACACTGGTACGATTAAAGGACGTTACAATTGCATTGATACGCCCGAATCTACAGGCATGCTTGAGCCTTGGGGGAAGGGCGCTAGCAATTTCAATGGCGATTATCTTACTAAGGCGAAACATATTGTTTTAACTACTGACGTTGCGGATAATGGCGGGCAAGAAAAACCTGCTTTGGATTCTACAGGCGGAAGATATTTGGTTTATGTTTGGGTCACGGAAGTGGAAAATCCAAGCATTGATGATTTCATTAATGTCAACCTCGCTCTTTGCCAAGAAGGATATAGCAAAGCGAAAGGTGTAACCGGTAAGGAATATGCAGATGCCTTTACCAATGCCGCAGTTCAAGCCCAAGCCCTCAAACTTCATCTTTGGAGTGATGAGAAAGATCCTGATTATAACTATGCCAATCCAGTTAAAATTGACCTTCGCATGATTTGTGAAGGCTTTGATGCGGAAGGCAAAGAGTTTGATTGGGTTGGTTGCAAAGTAACCTTCGAAGCGTATGTTGTAGGGGTTGGTCCTGATCAAGGGGCGGCTTATGTTTGTAACGACGTTTCTTGGACGGATGCTTCAGGAGAACATACTCAACGTTACGGCATGTATATTTTCACTCAATATATTGTTTACAAACCTTTGCAAACCATCGGAAATTTCTTAGAGATTTCTGGAACAGTCGCCGAATATAATGGCAACCTTCAAGTTGTTGACGTTTCTTATTCGGATTATTACAAAGACGATTATGATATGAAGATTCTTTCTACGGGAAATACCGATAAGGTTCAACCTTTTGAAGGATCTGCAGGAACCTTTGCTAACGACAAATATATCAATACCATGGTTTCCGTGAATTTGGTTTGCACGGGTGGATATGCTACCTTGAATACAGCGACGAGCACCGCTTATGCTTTCACCCTTTATTGCCATGATAAGGATAATCCTTCTGAGGAATTAAATATCCGTATCAGCGATGGCTTAGCGATTAACTATCCAAATACTCTTACACGTATAAGAGATAATATCCCATTCTTTAAAGGTGAGAAGACCATCGCCGAGTCAATTAATAACGGCAAAAACACCGATCAAAGAAAGGTGGAATACATCACAATTACTGGCGCTCTTGTAAAATATACGACCACAAAAGGAAAAATTACATATCAAGTCAACCTTTGTAGGTCTAAAGACTTGACTTTGCACATGAGCGCAGAGTAATTGTTTAGGTTGTTTTATCTTCAGGAAGGAGAATTTATATAATGAAGAAAAAATTGAACGTCTTGGTTCTAGCCTCAGCCCTTACTTTATTAACTGGGGTTATGGCCTCTTGTTCCCAAAACGAGACATCAAGTGGTGATGTCTGCCAAGTAACCGAAGAAACTGCGGATTTAGCAAAAAAGGCTTTTGCTAGCATCGAGCCTTTGTATGCTTCTTGGGCTTCTACTGGCATAAGCGCTAATCAAGATTTAAAGCCAACAGCTTCCAAGAAAGATGCAGCTGGTGTTAGTCATGAATTTGACGTGAAGTACAGCGCCGATGCGGCTGTTGCAGCCAATCTTTCCGTAAGTGAAGATGGCTTAACTTTGAAAGTCGTTTCCCCAAACAGCTTGAATGGTGGCAAAGATATTAAGACAAAATTACATGTCGAACTTTTCGAAAAAGGAACCACCTGTCTTGCCTATTCTAAGGATATCAACGTCATTGTTAAGGCGACTGCACAAATGAACCTTGCCTACATCTATTCTGTGAACGAAAAAGGCGAGAAGGTTGTTGCTGATAAAACTTCTGTTGCTTTTGACGCAATCATTGTTGGAGTTTATCCTTCCCAAGGCTTAATCGTTGGCGATGGCGAACATGCTATGCTTCTTTTCAAAGCCTCTATGCCAAAAGATGCTAAAGTTGGTGATGCCGTCCATGTTTCCGGTACTATCAGTGACTTTAGTGGCCTCCGTGAAATCGGTAGTGGAGCAACTGTTACCAAACTCGATGCTGTTCCAGCCGGCATTACTACCCCAGTCGCATTAGAAATCGATGCTCAAAAAACACACGCTATTGGTTTTGGTGATGACAACAGACTTACGAGAATCAAAAACGCAAAAGTTGTCAAAACAACCTATAAAGATGACAAAACCAATTTCTACATCTATGTTTCTGTTGCAGGAAAAGAATACACCGTTTTCATGAACGCAAACTATTCTGCTGATGTGATTCCTTCTTGGAAACGTGTGAGAGCCGAAGGCGAAACAGCCAAAATGGTTGAAGCTGGTGACGTGGTTACCTTAACTGGCTTTGTTTCAGCTTATAACGGAACTTGGCAACTTGTTTATGGCAATTGTGAAGAATGGGCCATCGGCAATGTCTCTGTGACGGCCGCATCCACATTTGTTTTAATCGGAAAAACTACAACTGTTACCGCTACCTTAAAGGGCGAAGCTGCTGCTTTCAAATACGCCTCTTCTGATCCAACCATCGCAACCGTTGGTGAAACAACTGGTGTTGTCACTGGTGTCAAAGAAGGTAAGGTTTCTATCACCGCTTCCATTGCTGTTGATGGAAAAACCTATTCCGATACATGCTATATTGAAGTTACCCAAATCACTCCAAAACCCATCACAATTTCTGATCTTCTTGGCAAAGCCAACCCTTCGAACACTACCAATTTTGCTTGGGATACAAAGAACATTTACCAAGTCAAAGGCGTTCTTGAAGGATATGAAGGCGACGCCTACGGCAATTCTTATTTGACCGATCCTGAGAGCGGAAAAGCCATCAAGATTTATGGTTTATCCGGAACTGAGAATTCAGGTTTCTCTTATAAAGAGGGCAGCTGGTTCTATAGTAACCCAAAGAATGCTGATAAGACCGTCAAAGGTACCGTCAACAATGGCGAAGAAGTGACTCTTAATGTTATGTTCCAAGACGCGAAAGGCGTTGCGAATATCGCTGGATGGGTTGTTGAACACAAAGCAAACGAAAAAACCTATGCTTCTTCTATCAAGAAGACTCCTGAACACGGAACCGCTTCCTTAAGCCTTACTGAACCACAAAAATATGGTACTAAGGTGGAAATCGTTGTTGCTCCTGCTGAGGGATATGTCGTTGATTCCGTCAAAGTAAAGACCGCTTATGGTGAAACCTCTGTCTCTGCGGATGAATCTGGCAAGTATTTCTATAACGTTACTTGCAAGAACGAAGTGACAGTCTCTTTCAAAGAAAAAGCCGCTGAACCAAAACCAGGCGAAGCCAAAACTATCACTTTAAATACCACAACCTCTTCGCTTGGAAAGGATTACGTGACGGAAACTACTGACTTCACCGTGAATGCTGATGATTCCTCGGTATTTACTTTTGCCGGAAATCAAGTCAAACAAAACGCACCATATACTAATAAAGAAGGTGTGACTACCCCTGGTTATTTGATGTTCAGCAAGAACAAAGGATATGTTTTCTCAAAGACCGCAATAAACGGAAAAATCACTTCTCTTGAAATTACAACTGGAGTTAGTGCTTCTACCAGCACGAAGTATGCGGTTACATTTGGTTCTACTGTTTTATCCACGAGATCAACGGCAGAAGGAACTGTTGTCTCGAAGAACACCACATATACATTCACCCCTTCTGAAGACGTTACTGATGCAAAGTATTTCCAAATTGCTGCTAATGCGGCAAACGGGCAAGTAGTGACCATCAAAGTCAACTATACTGCCGCTTAATTGACACACATAGCATTAGCCTCCCTCTCGTAGGGAGGCTTTTCATATATTAATATATGAAGAAGATGCTTGGTTTGTTGTGCAAGGGTTGAAAAATGTCGACATTTTCTTTAAACTTGCAGTATGAATAAAGCGATTAGAAAAATATTATTGTTCTCCTCCCTTTTTGTTTTGACAGGATGTGGAGAAACTATAGAGGCTTCTAGCAGTGAAACTTCTGCCTCTTCTGAGATTGTGAATGGGCAAACTTTAGATAAAGTAATTGGCTCTTTTGAAGAAAACCTGAATTTAAATGTAACGTATAAATTCTTTGAACAGGATAAAGCTCCTGGATGCACGACTGTCTATACAAAGGATGGTTGTTTTAGCACATATAGGAATTTTGAAGGTGTGTCCAATTCTGGATTAATCAATTTAGATTCTACTGCGGCTTCTAATAAAGGTGTTGCAGCAGGCGTCTATACCTGGAAAAAAGAAAATAAAATTTTAACTTTAGGGGAAAAGATTGGTGAAGGAAGATATCAAGATCTTTATCACGCCCCATCGGAAATCTCTTTAAAGAAAGCCGAATATATCTCTTCTTTTGTTCCGGAAATCTCAGGTCAAACAAGCGGCAATTATTTCCTTTGCCAAAATCAAGAAGACAAAACGATGCTTGTTTCTTTTGCAAAATCGCTTGGTGTATATGAAACAATAATGGGAGTGGAGGGAATGAATTTGAACTATGCCAAAATCTATTTTGGTCCAACCTCTACAGTGGTAACAATTTCGGTTTATTCTTCTTATAAGGGTGGATACGATCAATTCGAAACTTCGATTATTTGTAATTCTTTTGGAACAGCAAAAATTGCCGAATTAAATACTTATTTAGGTGCTAAATAATGAGAAAAACGTTGATTCCATTGCTTACTTTGTTACCAATTTCTCTTTTTGGGTGCACCTCGGGAGAAATGAACTCTTCTTCTTTAGAAGACCTTTCTTTTGAAGAAAACAGCAATGTAATTTTCACGGAATATTTTCAGGGATTATTCACAAACGACAGGGCTTTTGAAATTGGTAACATTGGCGAAAGCGATGTTTCCCTTGCGGATTACAAAGTGGTCATTTATAAATCTGGAAAATTATCCGAACCATATGAAATTCAATTAAAGGGGACCTTGAAAGCAAAACAAACCTTTGTTGTTGCTTATGCTAAAGCGGCCGATTCCATTAAAAGCAAGGCGAATCAAATCGATGATACTTTCCCAAACATTGGAAAATATCCAATGTCCCTTTTCCACAAAGGAAGATTGGTAGATATGTTGGGGACAATTGGCTATTCCTTAACTTGGTGCGATTCTGTGGATCTTGTTAGAAAAAACGAATATAAGATCGGCCGTGAAACCTTTGTTCCTTATGATTGGATTGGCTATTCAAATATTGATAACGCCAACCAACTTGGAACTTTAGACTGTCCTTTAAGTGAAGAGGAAATCTTAAAAGGGCCGGGAATTTCTTCTCCATATGACTCCTATCCTTTCTTCAAGGAAAATTCTACGACGCTTGGTGGAGGTGGATTCATCGATGTTACGGTAACTAGCTATATCGATGGCGATACAACCAAATTTGCCTTCCCTCAATTTGTTAATGATGCTGGATATCGTAATGGAACCAGCGTTAGATATGAAAACATCGACACACCTGAAATCTATCATGGTGGCAGCTCTCCAGCAATGCCATGGGGAGATGCGGCTAAGGATTTCACAAAAGGCTTACTAAGCAAAGCCAAAAGAATTCGTTTGCAATCCTTGCCAAATGTCTCTATTACGGAAACATATGGTCGATTATTGCTTTATGTTTGGGCAAGTAATGAGGCAGAAGGAAACGATTCTTTCTATCTGGTTAATTACGAAATCGTAAAGAATGGCTTTTCTGAGGTGAATTTCTCAGGCGACACTTCTTCTAAAATGCTTTATAAAGGAATCTCTTATTACCAATATATGATTGACGCTCAAAATAAAGCGAAAAAAGAAGGATTGAGGATTCATGGTCAAAAAGATCCAAACTATCAATATTAAAGAGGCGAGCTTATGAAAATTTATTGTAAGGATTGTTTAAGAAAAAACGACACGAAAGCAAAGACATGTAAGAAATGTGGAAATGAGCTTTCTAAAAAACTAAATGACGATGAAATTCGTTCTTTTGTTCAAAGACTTCATAAAAAGACGAATGATGTTCGTCACTATATGAGCCATGCCCTTTCTTTCCTTGTCATTGGCGGGATTCTCTTAGTTATCGCCTTCTTTTTCTATTATCTTGCTTTCGGACAAAGCATTGATCCATCCACAAAAGAAAAGATTTATGTTTTAAACACCGCTTGTTCAGAATTCTGGGTTTCCATGGTTGCTTTAACTGCCGGAGGTGTTTTCTTCCTAGGTGGGCTCATTACGGCATTGGTTCTCTACCGTCAAAAAAGACAGATATTATCTGATATCGACCACGTTAGAGAAAATGGTGATTTAAATGCTCCTACTGTTTCTTTGCTCATCGTTGTTTGGGCAAAAGCCATTTGTAAAGGCTTTAGACATCTTATTTGGCTTATGAAATATAAAGCAAGTGAAAAGAAAGCCAAGAAGGAGGCAAAATAATTATGGCAGAGACCCATTTGGTTTCTTCTTTGGAAGAAGATTCTTTGATTGAAGAAAGAGAGAAATTCTTCAATTTCGACCGTGACACCATCAAAAGACCAGGTGTTATTTGTCGTATAGTTGGCATTTTTGTTTGTTTATTAGCAATTGTTTTCACCGTCGTTTTGCCAACCATTACGATTGAATATAAGAGCTATAGTAACTCTACTCAATTTGATAAAGCTCGCGCTTTAGCTTTTCCTGCTGAAACTATTTATGGACCTAACGCTTTATTTGGCGGGGGATATTATGGAATGTACGTTCGTAGCAATACGGCGAAGACGGCACACATTCTAGTGACCAAACAAGCTTTCTTTAACTGGATCCTTTTTGTTTTGTTACTTTGTTTGCTCGCTTTTGCTGTTCTTGCTTTCTTTACGACATTTACAAAGAAATTCGAAAAAATGTCTAAATTGGTCATTTTAGGCTTTTCCATCGGTGCGTTTGCTGCTGTTGCAAGCCCTGTCTGGTTTATGGTCACCAATTCCATTGGAAATCAGTATGCCGTAGCAACGACAAATCTCTCTAATTATTGGTTCTATGACTCCTTCTATTGCCATTGTGCTTGGGGAGCGGTTGTTGCCGCTATAACTTTTGTTGTCGCGGCCGTTTTATTTGGTGTTGGTACTGCCTTGGAAAATAAAGGCGGAGAAAGAGATAGATAATTTATGAACAAGAAAATACTTTTGTCTCTTCCTTTTTTGATGATTTTGTCTTCTTGCAACGTCAACTCTTTCGGGGAAGAAATCCAAAATGAGTCTCAATTTGTAGAAATTGGCGAGATGGCCGATACGAATTTCAATGTTGCAAAGGCAAATCTCGTTTCGGCAAAATCCGATAACGCAAAAGATTCAAGCGTTATCAAAAAGGCAAATCATAACGCTGAACTTTATTCTTCTGGAGATTTCGTTTGCGAAACAGACCAAAAGATTCAAGGATTTACAATCCAATACGACGTTGAGACATATTTCCTTATTAAAGGGGATAAGAACGGCACCATATCCGAATCTTCTGACTTCTTGACCTCCTATCGTAATCAAACCGTTTCTTTGATTAACGAAGACTATTCCGAAGCATTAGGCGCTTATTCTTTCATGAAGAAATTTGCCGGTAAAAATGCTGGAGATGAAGTGGATGGGAAAACCTATTCCACAATCTTCCTTGCTTCTTCTTTAGCGGGTGATACCTTGGGCTACACCATGAAGATTGAATATGATGTCAAAGGTGGCAAGCGTTTAGAGCAATCCTATATCACTTTGGATAAGGTGAATGATAAATGGGGCATTTCTTTCTATTCTCATCGAATTACAGATACCTTAACAGGGAACAATGGTGGAACAGAAGAATCCTATTATGTTGTCGAATACGTGTTTTCTTGCTTAACGGATGAGGGTCTTAATCAAAAGAAATTGGCGGCTAAAGGGAACCTTTCAGGTTATTCCTTCTCGGTAAATGGAGTGACTCCTGAGGCAAAGACTTCTAACGGAACGCCATTTTCTCGAAAGTAAGATACATTCTTTCTTGCATGAATTATCTTGGTGTTATAAGATAATTCACGCGTTGGTCCCTTAGCTCAGTTGGTAGAGCAGCTGACTCTTAATCAGCGGGTCGCGGGTTCAAGTCCCTCAGGGATCACCAAATAGAAACATACCTCCTTCAAAGGAGGTTTTTTTCTTTTCCCTATTAACGCATTTCCTTGCTTTTTTCTCTTCTCTTGATATAACTAATTCATAGATGGAAAATAAACCTTCAATCTCCCGTTTAAGGAGAATTAAATCAACATTAGAAAAAAAGCAGAAGAAGTACGTTACTTTGGATATGCTTTCAAGATATGTCGGGCTCTATTCTGATGTCGTTGCAGACGAACTTGTCTATTTTGAACCGATGGTAAAGATGGATACTTCGATGAATATGATGGATATTCTTCCTTTTGTTCAAGATTATCTAGCGAAAGTGGATGAAACAAACAAAGAAAACAGAGAAAAGAAACCAAAACGTCAAGCAGTCCGTAAGAAAGAACTCCTTAAGTATTCTTCTATAGGAGATTTCATTTATCAAAAAATGGCAGGTCCAGGAGGACTCATCGCTCCGTCTGCCAATTTAAACGACCACGATCTTCACGTTTTGGAACTTTTGGTAAAACAAGAAATCACCAAAAGAAAAAAGAAGAAAAAATAAATCAAAATCTAGCATGTCTAACTCTAAGAAAATCGGTATAACGTTACACCGATTTTTCTTTTTTAAATATGTAGCATTATGTAAGTGTTAATCGATTCTTTTCGGCTTTAAAAAATGGTTTTAGAAAAAAATCCTAAAAAGCATGCTAAGTTAGGGATTACTAACAACAATTTTATAGAACCCCCTAAAGGGGGTTTCTTGAGGAAATCCCTTTGTCTAGAGGGAAGAAAAATCCTATACTTAAAGCCGTATAAGGAGATGTTTTTTAGAAATGTCTGAAATAAAGAAAACCTTTAAATCGGTTGACGGAAATACCGCTGCGTCAATCGAGAGCTATTACTTCACCGAAGTAGCAGCTATTTACCCAATCACCCCATCCTCGCCAATGGCTGAAAATGTGGATGTCATGGCTTCTAAGGGCGAAAAGAACTTCTTTGGCTCTACAGTCAAAGTAGTGGAAATGCAATCCGAAGCTGGTGCTTCTGGTGCTGTGCATGGTGCCTTACAAGGCGGTGCTTTAGCAACCACCTATACCGCTTCCCAAGGTTTGTTATTAATGATTCCAAACCTCTATAAGTGGTGTGGTGAGCTTTTACCAGCAGTCCTTCATGTCTCTGCTCGTTCTTTAGCGACTCGCGCTCTTTCCATCTTTGGTGACCAAGCTGATATCTATGCTTGCCGTCAAACTGGCGTTACGATGATTTGCTCTGGCTCCGTCCAAGAAATTGCCGATCTTGCTCCAGTTGCTCACTTAACTGCAATTGATGCATCTACTCCAGTGATGCACTTCTTTGATGGTTTCCGTACCTCTCACGAAGTTCAACACGTTGAATTCGTTGATAAAGAAGAATGGAAAAAACTTCTTCCTATGGATAAGGTTGAAGCTTTCCGTGCTCGCGCTTTAAACCCACACACTCATCCAGTTACACGTGGTGGTGCTGAAAATGATGATATCTATTTCCAAGCCCGTGAAGCACAAAACGCACATTGGGACAATATTCTTCCAGTCGTTGAAAAATATTTTGCCGAAGCAACTCGCTTAACTGGCAGAACCTATGCACCATTTGTTTATTATGGTGATCCAAATGCTGACCGCGTCATTATCGCGATGGGTTCCGTTACCGAAACCGCATCCGAAGTCGTGGATGCTTTAAATGCTCAAGGCGAACATGTCGGTCTTGTCAAAGTTCACCTTTATCGTCCATTCTCTGCGGAATGCTTATCTAAAGCCATTCCTGCTTCCGTTAAGAAGATTGCCGTCCTCGATAGAACCAAAGAAAATGGTGCCGAAGGAGAGCCTCTCTATTTGGATGTTGTCTCTGCAATGTTCAAACTCGGACGCCACTTTGATCAAATCATTGGCGGACGTTATGGACTTTCTAGCAAAGATACCCAACCAAAAGACGTTAAGTCTGTTTATGACTTCCTTAACGCTAAGAAAAACTGGACCGGATTCACCGTTGGTATCACCGACGATGTAACCAATCTTTCTATCCCAGTGGATCAAGATTTCAAGATTCCTGCTTACTACACTTCTTGCTTATTCTATGGTTTAGGAAGCGATGGTACGGTTTCTGCTAACAAATCCTCCGTTAAGATCATTGGTGATGCAACCGGACAATATGCTCAAGCCTATTTCCAATATGACTCCCGTAAGTCTGGTGGAACCACACGTTCTCACTTACGCTTTGGTAAAACCCCAATTCGTTCCGAATATTATGTCAAGAACGCAGACTTCATTTCTTGCTCTCTTGATACCTACATCTTGAAATATGACATCATTGCCAATCTTAAGGATGGCGGAACCTTCTTACTCAATACCAATATGAGCGATGAAGAGCTTGCAAAGGCTATGCCAAACCGCATGAAACACCTCTTGGCAGAAAAGCATGTTAAGTTCTATGCAATCGACGCAAACAAACTTGCTGAAGAATGCCACATGGGACGTCATACCAATACCACCTTACAAGCTGCTTTCTTCAAACTCAATCCACAAATCATGCCTTATGAACAAGCTGAGGAATGGATGAAGAAGTTTGTTAAGAAGACCTACGAAAGAAAAGGCATGGATATCGTCCAAAATAACTATGACGCTATCGATGCTGGCCCAGCTGGACTTCGTGAAGTGAAGATCGACCCAGAATGGATCAAACTTCCTACAACCAAAGTCTTAGAAGACACTGGCGATACTTATTATGATGAATATGTTGGCACTATTGATCGTCTTGATGGCGATGAACTCCCAACTTCTGAATTCCTTAAATATGAACTTGCCGATGGCACTATGGAAGAAAATATCGTCTTCCGTCAAAAGAGAGCTATCGCGGATCGTGTTCCAGTTTGGAATCCACAATACTGTATCGAATGTAACCAATGCGCCTTTGTTTGCCCTCACGCAACCATCCGCCCATATCTCTTAAATGAAGAAGAACTTGCTAAGGCACCAGAGATGATTAAAAACTCTGTAAAGCCAGTCACTGGTTCTCCAAAAGCGGCCAACCTCAAATATCGTATTACCGTTGCCACAGAAAACTGTGTCGGATGCGGACTTTGCGTTTCTGAATGTATGGCTAACCAAACCGCCAAGAAACTTGGCAATGACCATATGGCTCTTGTTATGAAAGATGCCAAAGCGGAATTTGGTGAGCAAATCGCTGCTGACTATTGCTACTACAATGTTTCTAGCAAGACGGACATCTTCCCACTTACCACTGTGAAAGGTGTTGGATTCTTACGTCCATATATGGAAGTTTCCGGTGCTTGCGCTGGATGCGGAGAAGCTCCTTACTATCGTTTACTCTCTCAATTATTCGGACACGACTTATTGATTGCTAACGCGACTGGATGCTCTTCCATCTATTGCGGATCTACCCCACTTACCCCATTCATCAAAGATAAGAATGGCGAAGGTGTCGCTTGGGCTAACTCCTTATTCGAAGATAATGCGGAATATGGATTTGGTATGAGAATTGCGACAGACTACAAGATGTCTCAAATCACCCGTATCTTAAATGCTGCATTAGTTTCTGAAAACGTTGAAGATAGCCTCAAAGACGCTGCTAATAAATACCTTGCCGCTCTTGCTAACAAGGATAGAGATGCGGAACGCCTTATCGTCCCAACTCTTGAAAAAGAAGTGGATGCCTCCAAAGATGAAGCGGTCAAAGAACTTAAGAACTACTATCGTGATCTCGTCGAGAAATCCGTTTGGATCATCGGTGGTGATGGCTGGTCTTACGATATCGGCTACGGAGGATTAGATCACGTTCTTGCTAATGAAGCTGACGTGAACGTTCTCGTTCTCGATACAGAAGTCTATTCCAACACTGGTGGACAAGCTTCTAAATCTTCTCAAACTGGTTCCATTAACAAATTCACTGCTTCCGGTAAGAAAGAAGCCAAGAAGAACCTTGCTTTAATGGCTATGTCTTATGGACACGTCTATGTTGCTCAAATTGCCTTAGGCGCTAGCCCAATGAAAGCCATCCAAGCCTTAAAGGATGCTGAATCCTACAATGGCCCATCCCTTGTGATTTGCTATTGCCCATGCTTGGAACAACATATCAAAGGCGGTCTTGTCAATTCCATCCAGGAAGAGAAGAGAGCCGTTGAATGTGGTTACTTCACTTGCTTCCGCTATGATCCAAGACTCGTTGCTGAAGGTAAGCCAGGACTTACAATTGATTGCAAGGAACCTGATTGGAGCAAGTTCAGAGACTTCTTGATGCTTGAAACAAGATTCTCTCAACTTCCAGTTATTAACCCAGAACATTCTGAAGAACTCCTTACGAAGTGCGAAAAATACGCAAAAGATCGTTGGGAAGCCATCAAGAAGTTTGGATTATAATCCTTTCTAAACAAATAGCCCTCTCCAAAACGGAGAGGGCTTTTGCTATAAAGGCATTAGTCTTCTAATAACCAAAGAGGCTTTACCTTGAAATGATGTTCTTTGATTGGCAAAGACTCGTCAAAAACAAGTTCATAGGCATTTAAATACATTCTTTTTGCAGGGGTAGAAGAGTATTTTAAATCACCAAGCAAATGAAAGCCTAGCGAAGTAATAGCCATTCTAATTTGAGCCCTTCTTCCAGTATCAATAGAAATATCTAGAACCGTGCCGATTTGAATTTGATTTTTGCTTGTTAGATGGGTGATTGCTTCTTTACCATTTATTGGATCTAGAAACACCTTACCGCCTTTTCCATTGCTTCCAAGCCTTTGTTTAACGTCAAAATGAAGGTTAGGGGAGATTCTCTCATCAATAACTGCTTCATAAAGACGTTTGACACGATGCATCTCAAACTCTTTTTGAAGCATTTCTTTTAAATCTTCTCTCTTAGCAAAAAGCATTATTCCCGACGTTTCGTAATCTAATCTATGAACGATAAAAGGCCTTTCGCCTTTTTTCGATAAATATTCGTGGATGTAGTGGTACAAATTGTGCGAATAAGTATGTTTGTCGTTTGTGCGGATGCTAAAAACATTTCTTTCTTTATAAACGACAATGATATCGTCGTCTTCGTAGATAACGCTAAAAGGAGCCTGTTTTTTCATTCCATAATTATAGATGCTATCAAGAAGACCAGATTAAAAAACGTAAAGAAAAAATAATTATTGAAGTGTATCCAAAAAAATGTATTGTTGAGAAAAAGAGGAATAGGAATTAATAGAAAAAGGAAAACGTTTGCTTCTTATTTAACGTTAATTCCAACAATTACAGTGGAGGTCTACTAAAATGGGGAGTGACAATAAGTTTGTGTAATTTGGCATGAAAGCTATTGCTTGCCGGGCCC